>CAZYGJ010000010.1:0-83136 GCA_964646975.1 uncultured Ruminococcus sp. | reverse complement strand
TTGTTAATAATATTGACAGGACTTGAACAGGGCGTTATGAAAATGTGCCGGTGGCTCATTTTTAGCCCGCCGAGCAGATGAAGCTTATCCGATAAACGTGAACGCAAAAGACGAGGTTGAAGCTTTTGCGAAATGAACGGTATGTTACCTGCACCAAAATGAAAAAGACCATCAACGATGGCCTTTTTTATTTTGTTAATAATATTGACAGGACTTGAACAGGGCGTTAAGAAAATGTGCCGGTGGCACATTTTTAGCCCGCCGAGCAGATGAAGCTTATCCGATAAACGTGAACGCAAAAGACGAGGTAGAACTTTCGCAAGATGAACGGTATGTTACCTGCACAAAATATAAGGGCTGCCTTACTTAATTTAGTAAGACAGCCTTTTGTACATTTGTGCAAAATTATTGTTCGTCGGCAGTTGCGTTGTCAAAGTTTGTAAAAGGAATACCGTTAATCAAAAGCGTTCCGTTGCTCAGCTCATAAGGAACGTTCATCGGTGTTTCTTCAATAGTGTAGTAGGTAATGGTAACCGCGGTTTCGTCGTAGCTGTAAATACCGTTGATTTCAACCGAGTTGTTTTCGCTGTATGTTGCGGTTCCGTCCTCTCTGAACTCAAAGCTGATGTAATACAAGCCGTCGTCATACGCCCATTTGCCTACCAAATCCTCGTTTGGAGTAAATTCTCCGTCACGCTTGATTTCAGGCTCGGTGTATTTTGCCGATTTAAGCACAATTTGATTTTCCTCGCTTGTTTCCGTGTCGGAGTTATCAAAAATGGTCAATGTGCGGCCGCTGAATATGTTGCCCGAAACATTAATGCCGAATGTGCCTTGAATCATATTCGGCACATATATCGTGATTGTTTGTTCATCGCTGTCCTCGGCTGTTTCTATGCTGTAAGTTCCCACATACTTAATTGTGCCGATTGTAACGGAAGCAGTGCCGTCTTTTTCAAAATTAAAGTAATTTTCAATCTTAATAACGCTTGCTTCATCTTCAGTTGATTCTGAAACCTGAGTTTCTTCCTGAACATAAACCCAAGTGCCTTCAATGCTTTTATTAAAAAATGCAAAAATGATAAACAAAACCAATGCCGCAATAACAACAACAACGCCCGATATAATAATCGGAATTTGAATCACAGGCTTTTTCTTTACGGCAGTCTGCACGCACTGAGCAGTATCTTCGTCTTGCAAATCCAAGCTCTGCGGAAGCGATCTGTACGCAAAATCATCATCGTCTAAAACTGTTGTTTCTTCGGTGTATGTATCCTTGTCGGAAGCTGTGTTTTCATCGGCTTCATTTTCTGAAGTCAAAAAGTCTTTATTATCGTCCAACTTACGATACCTCCTTAATTTAGTATAACATTATTATGATACTATATTTTGCTGAATAAATCAACTGCTTATTTCGTCTGTGATTTTCAGAAATATATTACAATATTGTAATATATCCATTGTCAAACAGTCACATAGGTGGTATAATACTCAGTATAAGCAAGTAAAGAAGTTTTGAAAGGACTGACTTTAATGATAAAATCAATGACAGGCTTCGGAAGGTGTGAAACGGTAATTGACGGACGTGAAATTTCTGTTGAAATCAAAAGCGTAAATCACCGCTATTTTGAGTTTTCGTGTCGCACTCCGAGAGGCTATGCTTTTCTTGATGACAAGCTGAAAAGCTATGTAAACTCACGGGTTTCACGAGGAAAAATTGATGTGTTTGTGTCAATCGGTGCAAACGAAGAAACTCCCTCCGAGGTCACGGTGAATCATCAGCTTGTGTCGGGCTATCTCAACGCAATGCACGAGATTTGCGAGAATCACAATGTCGAGGACGACGTAACCGTAACACTACTCTCACGCTTTCCCGATGTGTTCACAGTTCACAAGGCCGCCGAGGATGAAGAAAAAATCATAGCAGACGTGCTTTCTGCAACGCAAACGGCACTTGACTCCTTTGTTTCTATGCGTGAAACCGAGGGTGAAAAGATGAAAGCCGATATTCTCAGCCGTGCAAACACAATATTATCCATTGTAGGCGAGATTGAGGAGCGTTCTCCGAAAACCGTTGTTGAATACGAAAATCGGCTCAAAGAACGCATCGAGCAAACTCTTGCAAGCTATAATATGGAAATTGACGAGCAAAGAATTTTGACCGAGGTTGCGATTTTTGCAGACAAGGTTGCCGTTGCCGAAGAAACGGTAAGGCTTCGCAGTCACTTTGAGCAGCTTTCGCAGTTTCTTGAGTACAATGAGCCTGTCGGCAGAAAAATCGACTTCATCATTCAGGAAATGAACCGAGAGGCAAACACCATCGGTTCAAAGGTTCAGGATGCTGAGCTTGCCCACAAGGTTGTCGAAATAAAGAGCGAGATTGAAAAAATCCGTGAGCAGGTTCAAAACATAGAGTAAGGTGATTTTATGAAGCTGATTAACATAGGTTTCGGAAACCTTGTAAGTCTTGACAAGCTTGTGTCGGTGGTAGCTCCAGATTCAGCTCCCGTGAAGCGTATTGTTCAGGAGGCAAAGTCAAACGGAAAGCTGATTGACGCAACCTGCGGACGAAAGTGCAAATCAGTGCTTATAACCGACAGCAACCACGTTGTGCTGTCGGCGGTATCATCCGAAGCCATACAAAACAGAACAGAGGAAAGCGGAGAACATGATGAACAATAATAAATGCGGTAAGCTTGTGCTTTACACAGGGTCATCAGGAGTCGGAAAGGGTACGATTCTTGAAGAACTGAAAAAGCGTGACCCAAACATAAGAGTTTCAATTTCAAACACAACCCGTGATATGCGTGACGGTGAAGTCAATGGGGTACACTACAATTTCGTATCAAGGGCTGAGTTTGAAAAGCTGATAAGTGAAAACGGCTTTCTTGAATATGCCGAGTATTGCGATAATTACTACGGTACCCCGAAAAAAGCAGTTGAAGATATGCTTGCACAGGGATACACGGTTATCCTTGAAATCGAGGTACAGGGTGGCTTACAGGTGATGCAGTCAAACCCCGATGTTCTCAGCATTTTCATCTTGCCGCCGTCGATGGATGAGCTTGAAAAAAGGCTTCGTGACCGTGGCACAGAGGACGAAAAAACTATCCGAAAACGCCTTGACAAAGCAAATGATGAGATTGCACTCAAGGACAAGTATAAGTTCGTTGTTGTCAATGATGAGCTTAACAAGGCTGTTGACGAGGTTCTTGATATTATCCACGCAAACTAAGCATTTAACGGCTTTTGTCGTTAATATATATTACAATTATTGAGGAGAATTATTATGCACAGAATAAATGTTGATGATTTGTTTGAGGGAAAACAGAGTAAATATGCACTTGCAGTTGGCGTTGCAAAAAGAGCAAGACAGATTACTCAGACATTTGAAGACGAAAAGATCGTAACCGAGGAAAAGCCGGTGCTTCTTGCGATTGATGAAATCAAAAATCACGAGATCAATCTTTTAGAGCCCGACGAAGATGAGCTTTGATTCAGTTGCCAAAATAGCCGTTGAAAACACGGTTTATTCCTTTGATAAGGAGTTTTCCTATGCAATACCCGATGAACTTAAACTCACCTGCAAGGCGGGAGTAAGGGTAATCGTGCCGTTCGGCAGGGGAAACCGCAAGCGACAGGGAATTGTCACGGGCATCACTTTTGAGCAAGCGGATGGGTTAAAGCAGATAATTTCTCAAATTGACAACGAGCCGGTTTTATCCTCCGATATGCTGAAAACCGCATTTTTTATGAAGGAGCATTATTTTTGCACATTGTACGATGCTGTTAAAACAATGCTTCCAGCAGGAATAAACTATCGTGTAACCACGGTTTACGGAGCAAATCAAATATCCGAGCTTCAAAGAGATAATCTCACCGACGAGCAAAAAAGGATTTATGATTACCTTTTTTCAAAACGAAAGCCCGTCAAATCAGAGGTGCTTGCAGAGGTGTTCGGTGTTACAAGCACCGAAGCTTTTGAAAAAATGGTGTCGGACGGCGTTATTTACAAGTCCGACGAAGCCTTTCGCAAGATAAACGATGCGGTAACAAAAATGATTGCCGTAAATCCCGATGCCGATGTTGAAAGCGTGAAGCTCACTCCGAAGCAAAGCGAGGTTATAGAGCTGATTGCAATGTCGGGCGGCGTTTCGGTTAAAGAGATTCGCTATTTCACGGGAGTTTCCGCAAGCGTAATTGATAATCTTTGCAAAAAAGGGCTTGTACATCTCTATGACGAAGAGGTGTTCAGAATTGACAAGCGTATCCCCGACGAAAGTCCGACGCCGATTGTTTTGTCCGAAGTACAGCAAAATGCCTGCAACAATCTTTTGGCTGAATACAAAGATAAAAAGCCTCATGTCAGCTTGCTTTACGGTGTAACGGGTTCGGGTAAAACAAGTGTTTTCATAAAGCTGATTGAAAGTGTAATCAACGACAAAAGAGGAATTATAGTAATGGTACCCGAAATTTCTCTGACGCCTCAGTTTGTGTCGTTGTTTTCAAAGAGATTCGGTGACAAAATTGCTGTTTTTCACAGTGCGTTGTCGCTCGGTGAGCGTCTTGATGAATACAAGCGTGTCAAAAAGGGACTTGCTCAAATTGTAATCGGTACACGCAGTGCGGTCTTTGCACCGTTTGATGATGTCGGCTTGATAATTATGGACGAGGAGCAGGAATACAGCTATAAATCCGAAAGCTCTCCACGCTATCACGCACGGGACATTGCAAAGTTTCGTTGTGCTGAAAACAATTCTTTGCTTGTTCTCAGCTCGGCAACTCCGAGTATCGAAACCTTTTATTACGCCCAAAAGGGACGTTATTCGCTCAACGTTCTTCCAAACCGCTACGGAACGGCTGTTTTGCCCGACGTAGTGAGAGCGGATATGAACCTTGAGTTTCAAAACGGCAATGCCACGGGCTTTTCCGATGTGTTGCTGCAAAATCTTGAATACAATCTTGAACACGGACATCAATCAATTTTGCTTCTGAACAGAAGGGGACATAATACCTTTGTAACCTGTCGCACCTGTTCAGAGCCTGTAACCTGTCCGAATTGTTCGATTTCTTTGACTTATCACAGTCGCAACAACCGCTTGATGTGTCACTATTGCGGTTACTCAATACCGTATACCGACGAGTGTCCGACCTGTCACAGCAAGTCGCTCAGATTCGGCGGAACAGGTACGCAAAAGGCGGAAAGCGATATTGCAAATTTGTTTCCAAACGCAAGAATTTTGCGAATGGATACCGATGCTACGACATCAAAATCATCATACGAAAAGATGATAACGGCATTTTCAAACGGAGAATATGACATTCTTATCGGAACTCAAATGGTTGCCAAGGGTTTAAACTTTCCGAACGTAACGCTTGTCGGAGTTTTAAACACAGACCAAATGCTTTATGCCGACGATTATCGAAGCTATGAACGCACATTTTCGCTGCTCACCCAAGTTGTTGGGCGTTCGGGCAGGGGAAAGCACAAGGGAATGGCTGTAATTCAGTCCTTTACTCCCGACAATCTCATAATTTCGTTGGCAGCTAATCAGGATTACGGAGCATTTTATAACACCGAAATCAAAGTTCGTGAGGCAATGCTGTATCCTCCGTTCGCAGACATATGTCTTGTCGGTTTTGTCGGTGAGAATCAAAACGAAACCCTCAACACCGCTAAGGCATTTTTGCAGGATTTCATAAATCTTGCAAAAAATGAGTACCCCAAAATGCCGCTTCGCATTTTAGGACCTTCGCCCGCACTTGTGGTAAAGGTTAGCAACAAATTCAGATATAAATTGATAATAAAATGTAAGAATAACAGCGAATTCAGAGCCTTGCTTTCAACTCTGCTCATAAAATACGGCAGCAGTGCAAAGCACGGCAAGGTTACGGCATATGCAGATATGAACACTCTGATTTGCTGAGAAGGTGAAATAATGGCTATAAGAAATATTGTTAAAGACGGCGATTCGATTCTGACTAAAAAATGTCGTCCGGTAGAGAAATTTGACCGCAAGCTTGCAATTCTGCTTGAAGATATGACTGAAACAATGCACCGTGCAAACGGCGTCGGTCTTGCCGCACCTCAGGTCGGTATGCTAAGGAGAGTTGTTGTTGTTGATATAGGCGAAGGTGTAATTGAGCTTATCAATCCTCAAATCATTGCTTACAGCGGTGAACAAGAGGGAATAGAGGGCTGTCTTTCGTTTCCGGGAGAATGGGGAATTACCAAACGTCCGCAGTATGTCAAGGTTAAGGCTCAAGACAGAAACGGCAACGAGCTTACCGTTGAGGGCAAAGATTTGCTTGCAAAAGCTCTTTGCCACGAGATTGACCACTTAAACGGTGTTGTTTTTAAACAGGTGGCAAAGCGTATGCTTTCACCTCAGGAAATTGAACATATGAACGATTAATTATAATTCTATTGAGGAATAATATGAACATTATTTTTATGGGAACTCCTGATTTTGCAGTGCCTGCACTTGAAGCACTTGCAAATTCAAAGCACAAGGTTTGTGCGGTGTTTACTCAGCCCGACAAGCCTCGTGGAAGAAAAATGATTATGACGCCGCCCGATGTTAAAATTTGTGCCGAAAAGCTCTCAATACCTGTTTTTCAGCCCGATTCAATGAAAACATATGAGGCACTTGAAGCTGTAAAGCAGTTCTCTCCCGATGTAATTGTTGTTGCGGCTTACGGCCAAATTTTACCTAAGTCTGTGCTTGAATTGCCGAAATACGGTTGCATCAACATTCACGGCTCACTTTTGCCCAAGTACAGAGGTGCTTCTCCGATTCAACAGTCTGTATTAAACGGTGACAAGGAAACAGGTATCACAACAATGCTTATGGATGTCGGACTTGATACAGGCGATATTCTTATGCAGACAAAAACTCTAATCGGTGAAAACGAAACCTCGGGCGAGCTTTTTGACAGACTTGCAAAAATCGGCGGCGAGCTGTTGCTTGAAACTCTTTCTGCTCTTGAAAACGGCGGCATAACTCCGCAAAAGCAGGATGAGAGCCTTGCAAGCCACACTTCCAAAATTGACAAATCGCTATGTCCCGTTGATTTTTCAAAGTCTGCTTATGAGGTTCACAACAAGATTCGCGGATTAAATCCTTGGCCTGTTGCAACAGCCAAGCTTTGCGGCAAAACAGTCAAGCTTCATTCTTCAAGAGTTGTGGATAAAAGCGGAGAATACGGCACAATAATAAGTGTAAAACCGCTTATAATAGCCTGCGGCGAAAAAGCTATTGAGATTTTGGAGCTTCAGCCCGAGGGCAAAAAGCGAATGACTGCCTCCGCATTTGCGGCAGGCCACGCAATTTCAATCGGAGATAAAGGAGAATAATCTGCTATGTTTTACGGATTTGATATAACATATCTTATTTTTATAGTGCCGTGTATCATAATTACTCTGATTTGTCAGATAAACGTTTCGTCTGCGTTTTCAAAATATTCCCAAATTCCCAATTCACGCAATATGACGGGTGCTCAGACTGCTGAATATGTTTTGCGTCAAAACGGAGTTACAGGTGTTCGCATTGAGCATATCAGCGGTAATCTAACCGATCATTTTGACCCTCGCACAAACGTAATCAGACTTTCCGACAATGTGTATAATTGTTCAACTGTTGCTGCTGTCGGTGTTGCCGCTCATGAGGCAGGACACGCAGTTCAGCACGCTCAAAATTATTTGCCTAACAAAATCCGCACAGCAATTTTACCGCTTGCAAACATCGGCTCACGCACAAGCTGGGGCTTGATTATTTTGGGCTTGCTTTTTAGCTCAAAAATCGGATTCGTTTTGCTTTATATGGGAATCGTTTTGTTTTCTTTTTCAGTTCTTTTTACCGTTGCCACGCTTCCTGTTGAGTTTAATGCGTCAAGCCGTGCGTTAAAATGTATCAGAGAAACAAATCTTTTAAACGAAGAAGAATACAACGGTGCAAAACGCACCCTCAGAGCTGCCGCAATGACTTATGTAGCATCGGCACTCACGGCAATTTTGCAGCTTTTAAGATTGATAATTATTTCTAAAAACAAAAACAGATAACAGAGGATATTTATGCCCAATTCAAGGAACATTGCACTTAATGTACTGCTGAAAATCGAACAAGACAAGGCATATTCAAACCTTGCGTTGAACAACGCCATCAAAGAAAACAAGCTCGGTTCTGTTGACAGCTCGTTTGTTTCCGCTTTGGTTTACGGCGTGCTTGAGCGAAAGCTAACGCTTGATTATATAATTAAGCAATATTCTAAAATTCCTTTAAGGAAAATAGAAACAAAAACAAGGATGATACTTCGTCTTGGAATACTTCAACTGCTTTTTATGGACAAAATACCCGAAAGTGCCGCAGTAAACGAAAGTGTAAACCTTGCCAAAAAGCATAAATTGCAAAAATCCTCTGGCTTTATAAACGGAATCCTTCGCTCTATCACAAGAGCCGAGGTCAAATACAGCTTACCCGACGGTTCGGATAAAATTTATTATAATTCAATAAAATATTCCGTTCCGCAAAATCTTGTAAAGCTTTGGCTTAATTCTTATGGAGAATTAAACACAGAAGAATTGCTCAAAAGCTTGAGCGGTCGCCCAAATTTATACATCAGGGCAAACTCACTCAAAACCACCACAGACAATTTGCGGTCGTTGCTTGCAGAAAACGGCATTAATTCCGAGCCTGTGCCTATTTTGCAGAATGTTTTAAGGGTGAATAACACAGGCTCAATAGAACGCCTTTCCGCATACAAAGACGGACTTTTCCACGTTCAGGATTTATCGTCCCAGCTTTGCATCGGCTTTTTGGCACCAAAACCTCACGAAATAATGCTTGACATCTGTTCCGCACCAGGCGGAAAATCCTTTACCGCCGCTCAATATATGCAAAACAAGGGCAAAATTCTCGCCTGTGACTTATATGATTCAAAGCTACGCTTAATCGTCAGCGGAGCGAAAAGGCTTGGAATAACATCAATATCCGCAGTTAAGCGTGACGGTGCAGAGCCGGAGGTTGCGTTGCCCGTTGCCGATAAAATCCTTTGCGATGTGCCTTGCAGTGGCTTGGGAGTGCTTTCACGCAAGCCCGAAATCCGTTATAAGGATGATCTGATTTCAGATGCTTTGCCCGAATTACAGTACAAAATTCTTTGCAAAAGTGCTGAGAATCTTGCTTCGGGCGGCAGATTGGTTTACTCTACCTGCACGCTTAATCCTCTTGAAAACAACCAAAACGTCAAGCGTTTTCTCAGCGAACATCAGGATTTTTACGGGGTTGAGCTGAAATTACCGTGCGATGATATGCGAGCTTTTGAAGAACAGCCGTACGAAATCACCCTGATGCCGCACAAAGCCCAAACTGACGGCTTCTACATTGCACTTTTGGGAAAGAGGTGACACCGTGCTTGCAGATATAAAATCAATGACACTTTCCGAGCTCAGCGACTTTGTAACCTCAAACGGTTTTCCACGCTTCAGAGCAAAGCAAATTTTTGATTGGCTCAATAAAAATATTACTTCTTTTGATGAAATGCGTAATATTCCGACTGATTTAAGGCAATTTTTGGAAATAAGTAGTTACATTTCTGTTGCAAATATTGAAAAAAAGCTTGTTTCAAGGTATGATAATACAGTCAAGTACCTTTTTTCCTTTAATGACGGCGAATGTGTCGAAGCGGTGGTAATGTCCTATAAATTCGGACATACAATTTGTATATCATCGCAGATCGGCTGCAAAATGGGTTGTACGTTTTGTGCAACAGGCAAAAGCGGTTTTTCACGAAACCTGAGTCCGAGCGAGATGCTTGCTCAAATCGAGGCGGCACAGCGTGACTTGGGCGTTCGCATTTCAAATATTGTGCTTATGGGAATGGGTGAGCCGCTTGATAATTATGACAATGTAATCAGATTTATCGAGCTTGTGTCTTCGAACAGCGGGCTGAATATCGGAACAAGGCACATCACTCTCTCAACATGTGGAATCGTGCCGAAAATATATGAGCTTGCAAAGCATCGCTTTGGAATAACTCTTTCCGTTTCGCTTCACGCTCCCAACGACCAAATTCGCCGCAAAACAATGCCGATAGCCCGCACATATTCAATAGATGAGCTTTTGCAGGCTTGCAGGGACTATTTCAAAACTACCGGCAGGAGAGTGTCGTTTGAATATTCAATGATAAGCGGTGTAAACGACAGCGATGCAAACGCAAGAGAATTGGCTCAAAGGCTTGAGGGAATGAATTGCCACGTTAATTTGATTCCCGTTAATACAGTAGAGGGTACGGGCTACATAAAAAGCAATATAAAAAGGCAACAGTCTTTTATTGATATTCTTGCCGAAAAAAATATAACGGCAACCGTAAGGCGAACCTTGGGCAGCGATATAAACGCTTCCTGCGGTCAGCTTAGACGAAATTATTATAAAAAAGGAGGTAAATAACTTGGAAGTATTCAGCAAAAGCGATATAGGATTAGTCAGATCGCAAAATCAAGATGACTGCCGCTTCGGAGTTATTTCTCCAAGCTGCGTGTGGGCAGTAGTATGTGACGGAATGGGCGGTGCAAACGGCGGAAACATAGCAAGTGCAACCGCTGTTGAGTACATAAGCACCAAAATCACCGATTTATACAAAGAAGATATGACAAAGGAGCAAATCGGTGAGCTTATGGCGGAAATTGTAGCAAACGCCAACATCAAAATTTTTGAGCTTGCAGCTCATGATTCCGACCTTGCGGGAATGGGTACAACCTGCGAATTTGTCTTTGTAAAGGACACTACCGTTCACATTGTTCATGTCGGTGACAGCCGCACCTACGCAATCAGAGGCGGAAAAATCAAACAGCTTACCGAAGACCATTCTGTTGTTCAGGAAATGGTACGCAGGGGCGAGCTAACCTATGAACAGGCTCAAAATCATCCAAACAAGAATTTTATAACCCGTGCACTCGGAATCAAGCCCTCGGTTAGGCTTGATTACATAGAAGCCAATTTTATTTACGGCGACTTACTTCTTATTTGTACCGACGGACTTTCCAACAGCGTTTCAACAGGCGATATGGTCAAAATTTGCCACGAAAACCGTGGTGACGGACTCATCAATAAGCTTGTTGAGCTTGCAAAGGAAAACGGCGGTAACGACAACATAACGGCAACTGTTATTTATTGATTAGGGAGTGAATTTTTTGGATAAATATATTGGAAAACGACTTGACGGTCGCTATGAAATTCACGAGCTTATCGGTGTGGGCGGTATGGCAAATGTTTATCGTTGTACCGATACGCTTGATGACCGTGAGGTCGCAATTAAAATATTAAAGGACGAGTATCTCAACAACGAGGAGTTTATTCGTCGCTTCAAAAACGAGTCCAAGGCTATTGCGATGCTGTCGCACCAAAATATTGTCAAGGTATATGATGTCAGCTTTGGCGATATGATACAGTATATCGTAATGGAATATATAGACGGAATCACCCTCAAGGAGTATATTGACCGTCAGGGTATAATTGAGTGGAAGGATGCCCTTCATCTTACAACACAGGTGTTAAAGGCACTCCAGCACGCCCACGAATGTGGAATTGTTCACCGTGACATAAAGCCTCAAAACATAATGCTTTTGCAGGACGGCACAATCAAGGTGACCGACTTCGGCATTGCACGATTTTCAGATAAATCAACACGCACAATGACAGAACAGGCAATCGGTTCGGTTCATTACATTGCTCCCGAACAGGCAAAGGGTGATGCAACCGACGGAAAAACCGACATCTATTCTGTCGGCGTAATGCTTTATGAAATGCTCACAGGCAAGCTGCCTTTTGACGGCGACAGTGCAGTTACCGTTGCACTTATGCAGCTTCAATCCACACCGAAGCGTCCTCGTGAAATCAATCCGGGTATCCCCATCGGGCTTGAACAAATAACGCTGAAAGCAATGCAAAAGCAGCCCGAAAGCCGTTACACTTCTGCGGCGGAAATGCTCAGCGACATTGAACGCTTCCGACTTAATCCGTCAATAGTTTTCGGTTACGGCTCATCTTTTGTTGACCAACAGCCCACAAAATTTGTCGGCTCGCTTAAGGATACCGACAAAAGAACCTCAAACAGCCAGTATGCCGAAAAATCAAATGCTACCGAAAATTCCCTATCAACTGATAACGATGACGATGATGATTACGTTAAGCAGCATAGACCTGCCTATTATGCAGTCAAGGGTGTTTTAATATCGGCGTTTGCCGTTTGCTTGATCTTCTTTTTAATCGCTCTTGTAAGAGGCTGTAATTCAACTCAACAAAAAGACGTTGATGTTCCTGATTTTGTCGGAAAGATGTTTGTTGACGTAAAGGAAGACAACACCGACAATTTTAAGTTTGAAGTAAAATCCGAATATGATTCCTCCAAGGATTTGGGAGTTATTCTTGAGCAAGAGCCTGCAGCAGGTTCAATGAAGGTTAAAACAGGCTCAACCATTAAATTAACCGTAAACGGCACCGACACCGAGGTTACTGTGCCTTTTGTTACCAATTCAACCGAAAACGATACCGTTGAGCTGATGAAAGACAAAAGTCTTATTCCGCAGGTAATCTATGTTGAAAACGCAAAAACGCCAAAAGGCTATGTAATTGACACATTCCCCAAGGCAGGCGTAAAAACCACAATAGGCTCGGATGTTTATATCTATGTTGCAAACGGCACACGACCCGAACAGGTTACAATTCCTTCGGTACAAGGCAAAACGCTTTCCGAGGTAAAAGAGGAGCTGACAAAGCTCAACCTAACCGTCGAAACTGTTTATGATAATGACAGCAGGGAAGAAAAAGATACCGTGCTTTATTCTTCACCGCTTGCATACGGCAAGGTTGACGCAGGAACAGTTGTAACTCTCACCGTAAGCTCAGGCGAAAAGAACAAAAAGACGGTTGACGTGTTTGTTGATTTGCCAAGCGATGTTAATACACAGGTTGAAATGACGGTAATAGTTGACGGAGTTGTTGATACTCAATATTCAAAAACCGTAGTGCCGTATTACAACAAAACCTATACCTTGAAAATTACAGGTACGGGAACATCAAATGTAGTAGTACAGCTTGACGGTCAGGTTTACAGAGAATACACCGTTGATTTTGCTTCGTCTTCTGTAACCAATACCGTAGAACACGAATATCAGCGTGCCACAGAGCCGGTTACCGAGTCGCCCACAGAAGCCTATACAACAGAGCCGGTTTCTTCAACTCCCGTGGATAACAGTGTTCCTCAGGGAGAAATCACACGATAATTATGGAAAAATTGCACGGAATACTAAAAAAAGCGATTGGCGGATTTTACTATGTCCAATGCGATGATAAAGAATATGAATGTAAGGCAAGAGGGAGCTTCCGCAAAAGCGGAAATTCCCCTGTTGTCGGTGACAAAGTTATAATAACCTTGCAAAACGACGGTTATGCTTCCTTGGACGAGATTCTTCCACGCAAAAACAAGCTCAAACGTCCTGCTCTTGCCAACATTGATGTTCTTGTAATCGTATGTTCAACGGTAGATCCCATACCTAATTATGCTGTTATCGACAAAATGACGGCTGTTGCGGTCAACAACAATATGACTCCGGCAGTTGTTGTTTCAAAAAACGATATTCAAAACGGAAAGGCTATTGCTGACATTTACCGTAATTCAGGCATAGACACATTTTTGTGTTCACCCGACGATTGCAATGAAACCGAGCGTTTAAGAGAATATCTCAAGGGCAAGGTTACTGCTTTTACGGGCAACAGCGGAGTGGGCAAGTCAACCCTGCTCAATGCACTTTTTCCAAGCCTAAAGCTCCAAACAGGGCAAATCAGCGAAAAGCTCGGCAGAGGCAGACACACAACTCGAGTGGTTGAATTGTTTGACCTTGATGGTTGCTACGTTGCCGATACTCCGGGATTTTCAACCGTTGACTTGCAGAGATATGAAATCATAGATAAAGACGACCTGCAATATTGTTTTCCCGAATTTGAAAATTATCTCGGTCAGTGTAGGTTTACTTCTTGTTCACACACTTGTGAAAAAGGCTGTGCGATTTTGCAGGCGTTGTCAGACGGCAAGCTTGAGCCTACTCGCCACAAAAGCTATGTTTCAATGTATAACGAGGTTAAGGATATAAAATCTTGGCAATTAAAATAATGGTGATATAATGCGTTGCGTAATCATTTCGGGTTCACCCGATACCGACATCAACTTTATAAAGCAAACAATTCGCCACAGCGATTATGTCATCTGTGCCGACAAAGGCTACCTTTTTGCAAAAGAAGCTGAAATCAACCCGAATCTTATTGTCGGAGATTTCGATTCATATATCGGCAAGCTCCCCGATGCTTGTGAAATCATTACTCTCAATTCCGAAAAGGATGATACCGACACCGCTCATTGCGTTGAGCTTGCCCTTAAAAAAGGCTTCGATGAAATCATAATTTTAGGTGCTTGCGGCGGTCGCCTTGACCACACCCTTGCCAATCTTTCAACTCTTTTGTATATTGAAAACTGCGGTGCAAAGGGTGTCTTGCTCTCTGAAAACGAAAAAATCCTTATGCTTAAAGCAGGGGAGTACAGCTTTAATAACCTTTGCGGTAAAACATTTTCGCTTTTTCCGTTTGGTTGCAAAAGCGTTTGCGTTTCCTATTGTGGTGTAAAATATCCTCTTGATAGCTTTGTTGTTTCGTGCGACACCTCACTCGGAACATCAAATATTTTCACCTCGGACGATTCCAAAATCAAAATTAATGACGGAAATGCAATAGTTATTATAAATTATAACATTAGTTAATATCGGCAAATTAAAAAGTATATATAGTACATAAATAAAAATGCACTTCTCTATATGGGGGTATAGCTCAGCTGGGAGAGTGTTTGACTGGCAGTCAAAAGGTCACGGGTTCGAGCCCCGTTATCTCCACCATATGCATTTTTATCTTATTATCGGTGTCAGAATAACAAAACTGTAATTATAATGACACTTATAAATCTTGAAAAGAATAATAATTTTGTGTTATAATTCTTTTTGGCAATTATTTATTAATGGACTGACTTGTTTACAGAATATGAATTCGGAGTTGAAAATTAGTATGTCATTGTGTATGGGATGTATGCAGGAAATCGGCAACAACAGAATTTGTCCGGAATGTGGATTTGATAATTCATCTAAACAGCAAGCACCTTTTTTGCCATACGGCACGGTGCTGTCAAACAGATATATAATCGGAACGGGAATTGATACAAACGGCGAAAGCACTCGTTACCTCAGCTTTGACAAGCAGACAGGTGATGTGGTAATAGTTTGTGAGTTCCTTCCTGTTGGTTTATTCAGCCGTGAACAAGGTGCAACCGAGGTTAAGGTTAATTACGAAAACCGTCTCAATTACGGCAAGCTCAAAGAAGAATTTATCAATTATTACCGTGTTCTTTCCGAGCTGCGTGAGCTTTCCGCTCTTATGAATATAAACAGCATTTTTGAAGAAAACAACACGGTGTATGTTGTTGAAGAAAATGAAAATCTGATTCCTTTTGAGGAGTATGTCGAGCGTAGCAGCGGCAGTCTTGAATGGGACATAGCTCGTCCGTTGTTTATGCCCGTTATTTCAGCACTTGAAGCTATGCACAAAAGAGGAGTAGGTCATTACGCCATCGCTCCCAAAAATATGTACATTACATCTTCGGGAAAAATCAAGATTTCGGGCTTTGCAACCGAAAATGAACGAAAACGCGGAACATTGCTCAGATCTCAGCTTTTCTCAGGAGCAGCCGCACCAGAGCAGTATGATGATAATTTTCCGCTTGATGACATCACCGACATTTACGGCTTGTGTGCAACCCTGTTCTATGCACTGACAGGTCACCTTCCAAAGAGTGCTCCCGAACGCAGAAAAGACAGCAGATTGCTTATGAGTACAACAACCGTAAAGCATTTGCCACCGCATGTTGTGTCGGCACTTGCAAACGGCTTGCAGGTTGAGCGTGAAAATCGAATTACAGATTTTGACGAAATGCGTTCTCAGCTTTCCGTAGCACACACAGCAAAGGCAATTCAAGATGAAATTTCCCGTACTGCAAGTATGAATATTGCAAAAAGCGGGGCAGACCGCAAGGGCAAAAACGGTATGTCGCATACCTCAATAATTGTTATTGCGGCGTCAATCACAGTTTTGGTGCTTGGTATTGTCGGAGTTTTTTGGCTAATGCAAAATCCTCTTGCAGGTATGTTCGGAAATACAGATGCGACCGTAGAATCAACTCAAAGCACTGAGTGGACAGGTGCTACTATCCCTAACTATGTCGGAATGACATATGAAAAGGCGGTAGAAGCGGCAGAAAGCTCCGATTCGGTTACTGTTTTGAGGCAATACACCGACGAATACAGCGATAAATATGCCGAGGGCGAGGTTATGGCACAAAGCCCGGCGGCAGGCTCTAAGGTTTCTCAGGAGGACGGAATTATAATCAGCTTAACCGTCAGCAAGGGTCCACAAATGCGTGAGCTTCCCGATATTGAGGGTATGAGCTTGGAGCAGGCAGCGGCAGATATTGCAAAGCTTGATTTGCTTGCAACTCCCGAATATCAATACAGCGATAAGTTTGCAAGCGGCAGAGTTATCGGTTACAAAAATCATCAAAAGGGCGATACCGTTGAGTACGGCACTAACATCACTATCATAGTCAGCAAAGGCTCTGAAACCGATAATGATTTAAGCAACTCATCATCACAACAGTAATTTAAAATAAACAAAGCGGCAGATTTCTGCCGCTTTAACCTTTGCAATTAAATTTAATATGCTCATTTTGTTCTTACCTCAACATTTATTATATTAAACTAAAAAAAGGCTTCAATCCGATTAAAGATTGAAGCCGCTTTTTTATTCGGTTCTGAGTGCGATTACAGGGTCTTTCTTTGCCGCTTTCTTTGCAGGAAGAAGTCCGCCGATTATCGTAATAAATATGCTTATAAGAATCAGAATAAACGATGAGCTTAGCGGTAACAAAGCTTCAAGGTCTGTTAAACCGCTGATGCTCTGAATAAGAGCGTTAATCGGAATCAAGCCCAACAGCGATACTCCGATGCCAAGCAAGCCCGAGCAACAACCGATAATAAATGTTTCTGCATTAAATACCTGTGAAACATTGCGTTTTGAAGCACCGAGGGCTCTGAGAATACCGATTTCCTTTGTGCGTTCCATAACGGAAATGTGGGTGATAATTCCAATCATAATACACGATACAATCAATGAAATTGCCACAAACGCTACCAACACATATGAAATACCGTTAATAATCGTTGTAACCGACGAGGTCAGCATCGCAACATAATCTGTATAGGTGATTCGTGTGTCCTCAGTTGCCGTTTCGTTGTATTTTTCAATGCAGTCGGCAACAGAATCCTTGCTTTCAAAGCTATCGGTATATATGCTGATTGACGTAGGAGCATCATAGCTCACCTTGCCAAACGCTTTCAGGTTATCTTCATACGTTGAGCCTGCAATATATTCATCATAAACCTTTAGAAGCACCTCTTGCTCAGGCTCGCCTGCAAGCCAATAATCAAGTGCAGAAGCCATTGTGTTCTCGTCCATTGCCACATTACCCGCATTCGCTGACGCCGCAGGCGTTGCTGTTGCGGATGCTTGTGCTTCAGACGAATTGTTTGATGAATAATACATCATAAGCCTGTAAAAAGTAGCTTTTTCAGAGATTCCGAGTGAGCTTAAATACTCTTTGGCATCATTAGCCTTTGCTTCATCATCGGGTGACTCAAATTTCATACCGTTCATTACATTGACACTGCTGTCCTTTTCTTGTGCTTTAATAACCGCACTGTCGTCGGTATGCTCAATGATATAATCTGTAAGCAGAGAAGAATACGCAACTGTTGTGGTAATATTAGTGTTTGCTGCGTCGTCAACAGGCTTTATTACACCGCAAATATTAAGCTCAACGGCATTTTCAAGCAAATTATCCTCATACAGGGTGTAGTCCTCAATATAAGTAAATGTGCCGTCATCGTTCTCAATATATCTGTCACACGCAGGAATCAGATACAACTTTTGCTCACAAATATCGCTGTATGAAAAATTAATCTCATCCGCCTGTTCACCTTTTTTAATTTTATCAACAGCATTGTCATACTGTTCTTTTGTAATAAGACCTAATTGATAAAGATTTTCAGCCGAAATTCCGTTGTTTTTATTTAAAACAAGGATAACATCAGTGTATTCCTTAGGCCAATCACCGTACAAAACCTCATAACTGTCGGTTATCACACGGCTGACAGTATTGCCGTTGTTTGCGGGCATAAGCTGTGAAAAGTTAGCCGAGTTCGTTGACGATACACCACCCATAACGGAAGCAATCGGTAAATTGTTTATAAACTTTGACTGTTCTTCCGTCACTGAAACAACGCTGTCGCCGATTTTGCTGTCGCTGTCAATCAGCCTTCCGTCAGCATCGTGAGAAAATACGCTGAAATTCACATCATAGCTGTAAACAATGCCGTTTTCTCCGAGATACTCTTGAATTTCGCTGTTTGGGTCGTCCAAATACTTTTTAAACTCCGTTAGGTTGTTTTCAACAATACTCGATGAAATCTTTTCTTCGGTTTCAATTTCCTTGTAATCGGCATAAACTCCGTTTAGTTCTTCATCATCGCTTGTGTCGTCAGCGGTCATTTCGCCCACAATTTCGCCACGCAGTCCCATCATACTCGAAACGTCAATTGCTTCTTCGCTTATCGTTATCGGATAAGACGACATAGTGTCCTTTTGAACGCTGTCGATATAAGCATTCATTCCCGTTGAAAGTGCAAGTATCAGAGCAATACCGATAATTCCGATTGAGCCAGCAAATGAGGTCAGCAGGGTACGACCCTTTTTTGTACGCAGGTTATTAAACGAGAGCGACAAAGCTGTGAAAAACGACATTGATATTTTTTTGTGCTTCACCTTTTCAACAGGTGGTTCATCGGTTTCATACGGATTAGTGTCATTAACAATTTGACCGTCCAGCAGGTTTACAATACGAGTGGAATAAGCTTGAGCAAGCTCAGGGTTGTGAGTAACCATAATAACGAGCTTATCCTTTGCAATTTCCTTCAAAAGCTCCATAATCTGCAAGCTTGTTTCCGAGTCAAGAGCACCTGTCGGTTCGTCCGCAAGTAAAATATCAGGATTGTTAATCAAAGCACGTGCAATGGCAACACGTTGCATTTGACCGCCGGACATTTGATTTGGTTTTTTGTGAATGTGGTCGCCCAAGCCAACCTTTTTCAAAACCGCAACAGCACGCTGCTTGCGTTCTTTTTTTGAAACACCCGCCAACGTCAGAGCCATTTCAACATTGGCAAGCACACTTTGGTGCGGAATCAAATTGTAGCTTTGAAATACAAATCCAATGGAGCTGTTCCTGTAAAAATCCCAATCAGCGTCCTTGTATTTCTTAGTAGAAACTCCGTTTATAACAAGGTCGCCGCTTGTATAGCGGTCAAGTCCACCGATGATATTCAGCATCGTAGTTTTACCCGAACCGCTTTGACCGAGAATTGAAACAAACTCGTTTTTACGAAATGTAATGCTTACTCCCTTTAGGGCGTCTTGCTTCATATCTCCTGTTACATAAGTTTTTACAATGTTTTTCAGTTGTAGCATATAATATACCTCCTGTTACCAATATTATAACACAAAAATATAAACTCAGGAACAAATTTTAAAAATTCATTATATACATTTACTTCAAATTTGTTTACACTTATTTTATATTTATATGGTAAAATAGATTTGATAATTAAATTAGTATAAAAGCGGTAACAGAACATCATCTGTTGCCGTTTTTAGTTATATTCTCATAAAGAAAAAAGACTGCATATCGAATGCAGCCTTTAGCTTTTTTATGCAGTTTCAACGTCTTTTTGCATAGTTCTTTTGATAACCTTCAGTCTGCTGAATTCTTCTCTGTCTTTCTCGTCAAGAGCGTCGGAAATAAACTTAACAGTTTCTTCAAACTTAGGAATCATAATATTCTTTAAGGCGTTGGCACGTTTTTGAGTTTTTTTGATAGAATCGGCAAGTCTATAAACACTGTTTTCAATTTGAGCAAGCTCAACCGTAAGATACTTTACTTCGGTGAATTTATTGAAAGCGTTATCAATAGCCGAATTTGTTGTGCGTAAGCCGTAGTGTAAAAAGTCGTGTTGCTTGTACTGTTCAACGGTCAGAATAGGAATCTCAACTCCCATAACGCTCCTCGAATCCATTTTCAAGCTATCCTCAATCGGAATAGAGTTTGAAATGTCCTCACAAAAGCCGTTGGTTACATTTGCGGTTTGCAAAGCGATGTATGCTTCTTCATAGGCGTTGTCGATTTTTTGTTGAATAGCATTTGCTTTTTCAATCAGCGTCATCATTTCTCTGATAAGAATATTACGCTTTCTGTCAAGCAGCTCATAGCCGTTTTTGGCAAGTGAAAGCGATTTTTTTGTATTCATCAAGTTACCCTTTGTAGGTACAGCCTGAACAGCCATTTGCAATCTCCTTTCTGCAATTAACCCTTATAAAATCGGTCAAGAACAGCGTCGTCAACACGGTCAAGCTCAGCTCTCGGAAGTGTAGACAGTAACTCCCAACCCAAATCAAGGCTTTGCTCAATGCTTCTGTTTTCATTAAATCCTTGATTTACAAACTTGTTTTCAAACAGCTTGCCGAATTCAATATACTTTTTGTCAATGGGGGAAAGCTCTTCTTCACCGATAACCGAAGCAAGCGATCTTGCGTCAATAACCTTAGCATATGAAGCAAAAAGCTGATTGGCAAGTGCTTGATGGTCGGCTCTTGTATAGCCCTCACCGATACCGTCCTTCATAAGACGGGAAAGCGACGGCAATACGCTGACAGGCGGATAAAATCCCTGACCCTGCAATGTGCGGTCAAGAACAATCTGACCCTCTGTGATATATCCCGTAAGGTCGGGAATCGGGTGAGTAATGTCGTCATTCGGCATTGTCAAAATCGGAATCTGAGTAACCGAGCCGGAATGTCCCTTAATCATACCCGCACGCTCATAAAGTGATGCAAGGTCGGAGTAAAGATAACCCGGATATCCCTTTCTTCCGGGAATTTCACCCTTTGACGAAGAAAATTCACGCAAGGCCTCGGCATAAGATGTCATATCGGTCATAATTACGAGAATGTGCATATCAAGCTCGAACGCAAGATATTCCGCAATGGTCAAAGCACATCTCGGAGTAAGTGTTCTTTCGATAATCGGGTCATTTGAAAGATTCAAAAGCATAACAACTCTTGAAAGAACACCGCTTTCTTCAAAGCTCTTTCTGAAATATTCCGCAACGTCCTTTTGAACGCCCATAGCGGCAAAAACAACGCCGAAGTTTGTGCTGTCGGCACCGCTGATTTTTGCTTGACGAACAATCTGAACAGCCAAATCGTTGTGTGTCATACCCGAGCCTGAAAAGATGGGCAGCTTTTGCCCTCTGATAAGCGTCATTAGGGTGTCTATTGTAGAAATACCCGTATTGATATAGTTTTTGGGATAAACTCTCGATACAGGGTTTATCGGCGTTCCGTTGATGTTTGCTTTCTTAACGGGAAAAATGTCACCCAAGCCGTCAATCGGCTTGCCTGAGCCACTCAACACACGTCCGATAATTTCGGGAGAGAGGGGCATTTCCATAGGATGACCCGTAAGTCTTGTCTTTGTGTTTTTAAGGCTGATTCTTCTTGTGCCTTCAAAAACCTGCACAACAATTTTTTCGCCTTCAATCTGAACCACACGACCTTGTCTGACCGTGCCGTTATCAAGCTTAATATCAACAATTTCTTCGTTGGAAACGCCCTTAACACCGTCCATTACGATAAGCGAGCCGTTAATTTCCTTTACGCCTACATAATCAATAATCATAACTGCGTTTCCTCCTTACTTTACAAGTTCAGCAAGCTTTTCGTCAATTTCTTTGATATAATCATCAAACATTTCCGGCTTGCTGTTCGGAATGTCATATTTCATCTTTGTCAGCTTGTCAAAAAGTCCGAGAGCAATAATTCTTGAAATCGGAATTTCCTGAGCAACTATTTCTTTTGCCTTTGCGTGCATATGAAGAATAGTTTTCATCATCAGCTTTTGCTTTTCAAGCGGGACAAAGGTATCGTCAGCGTGAAAAGCGTTCTGCTGCAAAAATCCCACACGAATAGCTCTTGCCGTTTCAATAACAAGCTTTTGGTCGTCGGGCAAAACGTCCGAGCCGATAAGCTTAACAATCTCCATAAGAGAATTTTCTTCCTGCAATAATGCACTGATTCTGTTGCGATATTCAACAAAGTCATCTCCGAGATTACTCTTAAACCACGGGTCAAGGTCGTTAAAATATTCGCTGTAGCTCTGAATCCAGTTAATAGCGGGATAGTGTCTTGAATACGCAAGCGACTTGTCAAGAGCCCAGAAACAACGTGTAAAGCGTTTAGTGTTTTGAGTAACAGGCTCAGAAAAGTCCGAACCCTGCGGTGATACGGCACCGATAAGTGTAACCGAGCCTTCACTGCCGCTCAATACCTCGGCACGACCGCCTCTTTCATAAAATTCGGCAAGTCGAGAGGGAAGATAAGCAGGGAAGCCTTCCTCGGCGGGCATTTCTTCAAGTCGTCCCGAAATCTCACGCAAAGCCTCAGCCCAGCGAGAGGTTGAGTCAGCCATCATAGCAACGTGATAGCCCATATCTCTGTAATATTCGCCAAGTGTAATTCCTGTATAAATCGAAGCCTCACGAGCCGCAACAGGCATATTTGAGGTGTTTGCAATCAGCACGGTACGGTCGGTCATCGGGCGTTGTGACTTAGGGTCAATAAGCTCTGAAAATTCTTCGAGAACTTGGCTCATTTCGTTTCCGCGTTCACCGCAGCCAACATAAATAATAATATCAGCGTCGCACCATTTTGCAAGCTGATGCTGTGTCATAGTCTTGCCTGTTCCGAAGCCTCCGGGAATCGCAGCCGTTCCGCCCTTGGCAATGGGGAAAAGGGTGTCAATTACACGCTGACCTGTAATAAGAGGTACAGACGATGTAAGCCTTTCCTTAACGGGACGAGAGGTTCTGATTGGCCATTGCTGACAAAGCGTAAGCTTGTGTTCAACACCGTCGTCATCCCTGATTATTGCAACTGTGTCAAAAATTTTATATTCGCCGTCGGGCTTTACTTCGGTAATAACACCGCAAATTGACGGAGGAACCATAAGTCTGTGTTCGATAATCGGAGTTTCGGGCAGAGTGGCATAAATCTGACCGCTCTCAAGTCTGTCACCGACCTTAACCTTCAGGCTTACATTCCACAGCTTTTGGTCGTCAAGCGAAGAAACGCTTGCACCACGGCTGATAAAGGAGCCTGATTGCTCCTCAATAGCCTTCAGAGGACGTTCGATTCCGTCAAAAATATTATCCAAAATTCCGGGACCGAGCAAAACATTCATCGGTGCACCCGTACCCGTAACAGGATCGCCCGGCTTTAAGCCTGTTGTTTCCTCATAAACCTGAATAGTTGTAAATTTGTCGGTAATACCGATTACTTCGCCAACAAGATTTTGCTTGCCGACGTGTACCATTTCCATCATTTCAAAGCAGTCGGCATTTTTAACGGTTACAACAGGGCCGTTAATTCCGTAAATAACATTGTTGTTTTCCATAATTATCATCTCTTTCGGTATCAGTTAATCAAAGAACGCTGAGATTTGAGTTTTCGATAAACCATTCTCTCTGGTCAGCCAGCTTGCTGTCAAGGGTTTCGTCCGCAACGATATTCAAACCTTCGCAATATCCCTTGATACCGCCGATTTTAATCGACTTGTCAGCATTAACCTCGGTATTTCCGCCAAACAACGCTTTAATTGTGTCGGCGTGAGCCAAATCTTTTTGATTAACATACAGCTCGCAGCTTTCATTGCCGAAAACAGCTGCAATTTCTTTTGCACTTTTAATCAGCTTTTCGGAATAATCGGGTGTATTTGTGTATTCAACTAATTTGTCGTAGGCTTTCTTAAATACTTCCTCAGTCATTCTGACTCTTTCAAGAAACAGCTTTTTTTGTCCGTCCTGAGTTTTCTTTGCAAGGATACCCGTTTGCTCGTTTTTCTTTTCTTCAAGTTTGTCCTTAATCAGCTTTTCGCTGTCAAACTTTGCTTTTTGCTCGGTTTCCTTGATTTTTTGCTCTTTTCTTTGCTCAACCTCGGAACGCATCGAATTTCTTTGGTCGTCAGCATACTTCAAAATCGCTTTAAGAAAGTTGTCGGTTTTTGCATTAAGTTCCATATTATAACCTCACAGCTTCAGCATAAATTAAAGCTTTACGCCGATAGCATCCTGAACATATTTAGTAATGCTGTCCTTAGTACGTCCGTTGCCGTGACGGTCTGGAATCTCAACAATCAGCGGACGTTTTTGGTTTAGCTTCAAATCATACACCAAATCGGGACAAAGCGACACCAAATGCTCTGTCATAAGAATAACAGCGATGTCCTCTTTGTTCATAGCGTTTGTAAGCTCACGGCGAACCTCGTCCTCCTCGTGAACAACAACACCCTCAACACCTGCAAAACGCATACCGATTTTGGTGTCAACATTATCGCTTATCAAATAAAATTTCATAACATCAAAACCTTATCTTCTGGTTTAAAAAGCGTAAATTTATCAGCCTGCTGCCGAGATAAGCATAATTGCGATAAGCATACCGTAAAGTGCGATACCTTCGCCGAGAGCAACAAAGATGATTGCCTTACCGAATGCCTTCGGATCTTCGCTTGTAGCACCGATAGCTGCGGGAGCAGCGTTACCAACGGCAATACCGCCGCCGATGCAGGAAAGACCGATTGAAATACCTGCACTGATGTATGCAAGACCTGCACTTGTTGCACTGGTTGTTGTTGCTGTGTCGGAAGCTGCATTTGCAACAAACGGGCAAACCATACAAATTGCAAAAACTGCCGCAAAGGATGCAAGCTGCATCAAAATAGTTCTTTTTCTGCTTTTGCCTTTTTGGTTGGCTTTAACAGCCACAACAACAGAAAGAATAAGAAAAACAACGGGAACAGTAAGCATAATTGAATTGAATAACATAATAAGTACCTCCAAAATTTTATTCTGTAATTAATTTAACGGGTTCATAGCTTCTTCCTTCGCCCGAATAGAACTTGCTGAACATTTCGTAATATTCAAGACGGAGAGTTTGTATTGATACAAGCAACGCTTCAAGTGCCATTACAAGAGCGTTTCCTATAACCACAATAATCCAGTATCCAACGCTTCCGGCACCGCCAGCGGTTTCGGCAAGCATAAATACAACCATCATCATACCTGCGTGAACAAGTACAAACGCACCAACACGCAAAAAGCTCATTGTATTTGTAACATAGCTCAACAGAATCTCAATAGATTCAAACAGCTTTTCAACAATGTACCCACACCAGCTTTCGGGCTTCCAGTCCGGTTCACGATTCACAAGCCCCGACAGCGGTTCGCTGAAAAATATCAGCAAAAACGGGAATACAATAAGTCCCAAGATGTAGGCAAGGTTTACTACGTTTAGCTTTAGGAAAATCAAGTCAAGCATTGCAAAAACAGCCGCCGAATAGAAAACAGCACCCGCAAGTCCGCTTGAGCTGAACAACGCTCTGCCCACATTTTTTTGCCTGATTGATGTATAGACATTTAACAGCATCGCAACAATCAAAAGGAAAATACCGATTGCAATCGCACCGAAAATTATGATGTTTGTGTTTTCGGCAGCCATAACTTCAAACGGCTTTTCTTCAAGTCCGAAAACAGCCTTGTACATCGGGTCAAGCAAATGTTCAAATCCAAACACGCTGCCGAAAATCGTTCCGAATACCGCTGAAGAAATTCCGCAGGGGATAAGGATTTTGCCGATTTTCATTTTCTTGATTTTCCACATCAGCAGTCCGATGAGCGAGAGTAAAAGTCCCTGTCCGAGGTCGGCAAACATAATTCCGAATATCACAATATAGGTCAACGCCACAAAAAGCGTGGGGTCAATTTCATTATATTTCGGCACGCCGTACATCTCTGTGTAAAACTCAAAAGGCCGTGCTAAAAAGCAGTTTTTAAGCTTTACGGGCGGAGCTTTTTTAATATCTTTGCTTGATGCTGAAAACTCGGTTTCAATACTGTTAATTTTAGAGAGCTTCTTTTTCAGCGGTTTAACAGCCTCACTCGGAACCCAGCCCACAATAATAAAGCTTTTGTTATACTGCAAGGCTTTTGTCCTGATTCCGGCATACAAGTAAAGCTCTTCAAGCTTAGAAAGATTTTTTGTGATTTCCTCGGTGTTCTTCGTAATATAAGCATTAAGATTTTTTTCTGCCTCTTTAACCTTTGCTTCAAGCTCGGGAACAAGCAGCTTCATCTTTTCAAGATGAGCCTTCGGTGTGTCCTGAACACCAAGCACATCACACTTTTGAAAATCCAAGCCCATAAAGATTTTGTCGATTTCATCGGTTTTGTCAAACGGAGTGAAGTAAACGCCCCAATAGTTTGTTTTGTCTTCCGTGCAAATGTTGAAATCAACAAACGGGTTATGCTTGTAAGCATCGAGCTTTGACATACTGTCCTTTGGCATTTTACCGAAGGTTGCCTTAACATACTTGAGCTTCAGCAGGCTTTCGATTCCAACGTCAAGTCCGACAAAATGGCTTGTTTCAACAAGGTTTTCCTTTGCCTCAAAAAGCTGTTGGGCAACGAATTCCATATCGTCAACAAGTGCGTCAATCTCGTGTGAAGTGTCAACGGCAAATTTTTCCAATTCCTCAAACGGAGGATTGTAGTCGCTGACGTCAATAACCTTAAATTTTCGTTTGGTAAGATTAAGTGATGCTTTAAGATTTGTCAAAGGTTCGGCATAAATATTTTTTGTTTGAAGATGAGTAAAATCTTTTGTGTCGCCGTAAAAATCGGTTACGTTGTCGGGTTGGAAAACGCCTGATTTACCCAAAACGGTAATAACATCATCCATATTGTCAACAAGACCGATTATACTGACGGCTTGCATACTTGAAATTGCCAAATATAATCACCTCTACTTATAAGTCAGGCTGTAAATGTATTAAGTAACCTTAATAAATAAGCAGTGACTGTAATTTTTTAGTGTCTAAATTATATCTGATACCTTCAATCAGGCTGATAATATTCATCAGCTCGGTTTCGGTAACAAAAACATATGAAATCATAACAACGGACGGATTGTTAGAAAAACGCATATTTTTTCTTGCAAGGCGGTATTTAACCCTCGGACTGATGTCGCTTGCATAAACATATCCGATTTTGTTAATCAATCTGCCGTTATTGGTGCTTTGCATAATCGCAAAAACCTCTCCCGACGATTCAGCCTTGCACATTTGGTCAATAGCCTTTGGGCTGATTTTCGTATATTTGAGCATTAGAGTTTTTTTAATCGCTTCGGGGGGGAGCTTATAGTATTTTTTCAGCCTTAAAATAGTAGAAAAAATCGTATAATCATTAATTGTCGAAAGCATTGAAGTAAGCTCTTTTTTTTCGGTTCCTTTGGTGTTTTTTGTAATAATCTGATAAAGAGATGTAAAAACATATTCATACAGCTCATTTTCAATACTCGAAACAGGAAGTCTGCCTTTTTCATCCGGCTCATATTTTTGCAAAATGGGGTAGTATGCCGAATCGGAAAGTGCGTCCAAAAACTCCTCATAGCTCTTTGCGTTTGCAAGAGCGGTAATATCAATTTCCGTGTGACTTGCAAAGTACGACGGGAATTGATAAATAAACTTTTCCGTTGAATTGGAATTAAGCATTACCAAAAACCTGATGATTTGCTCAACTTCAATCGTTTCAATTATATATCTCGAAAAACCCGAGCTGAGGTTTGAGTCGTATCTGCAAAGTGAATCAAATTCATAAAAAAGATTTTGTCTCAGCAAAGACTCAAGCCTGCCTCTGTGAACATTTCGTTCGTTCATTTCTTCAAGAGCACTTGAATAATGCGTGTAAGATTTCAAGTAAGACATAACTTCGGTAACACTCTGGCACGCCAAAAGACTTGTATAGTCTTTTTCGGTCAGACGTTTGCCGAATTTGGATCTTGCCTTTGTCATAACAGCAAAAGATGTGTTTGGCATAATCCGCCTCCTCAAGAGATAAAAGTAATGTTATTCAATCACACGACTGACAATTTCATTAACCCATTTATCGCAGTTATTCTCAAAATCAGACTGCAATTTAATGTGAGCCGAGTCATGCTTTGCCTTAATCTCTTTCCATTTGTCAGCAGCGTTTCTTTCTTCAACAGAGTCGTTTTGCTTAATTGTTTCAAGAGCGTCGCTCATATACTTGTCATAGATGCTTTGGGCTTCTTCATCAATCTTTTGATTAAGCTCGCTTTTCTCTTTGGCAAGGTTTTTTTCCATTTCCTTTGCTTCATTGTCGGCGTCTACGATTTTTTTAATCATATTTTCCATAAAATATCACCTCTAATAGCTGAGAAAATCTTAGTTCTTAATAGCCTGCAACGGTGCGGGAATTCTTCCGCCTCTGTTGATAAACTCAGACGGAGAGCCTTTTCTTACAGACATAACCGGACCGCTTCCGAGCAATCCGCCGAATTCAAGCACATCACCTGCTTTTCTTCCGATTGCGGGAATAAGTCTTGCGGCGGTTGTTTTTGTGTTTACCATACCGATAGCCGCTTCATCTGCGATAATAGCAGAGATGACTTCGGGCGTTACATCTCCCGGAATAACTATCATATCAAGACCGACAGAGCAAACCGCAGTCATTGATTCAAGCTTTGTAATATCAAGATAACCGTTCTCGGCGGCTCTTATCATACCTGCGTCCTCCGAAACGGGAATAAATGCACCGCTGAGTCCTCCGACGTGTGACGAAGCCATAACGCCGCCCTTTTTAACAGCGTCATTTAAAAGTGCCAAAGCCGCAGTTGTTCCGTGGCATCCGCAACGCTCAAGACCCATTTCTTCAAGAATATGGGCAACGCTGTCGCCAACCGCAGGAGTGGGGGCAAGGGACAAATCGACAATTCCGAACGGAACACAAAGTCGTTTGCTTGCTTCCTTGGCAACAAGCTGTCCCATTCTTGTGATTTTAAATGCGGTTTTCTTAACCATATCGGCAATTTCGGTAATATCCTTACCTGCACCGCCCTTTGCAAGAGCGGCTCTCACAACGCCGGGTCCTGAAACGCCAACGTTGATAACCGTGTCCGCTTCACCTACGCCGTGAAAAGCACCTGCCATAAACGGATTGTCCTCCGGAGCATTGCAGAACACAACAAGCTTTGCTGCACCGATGCAGTTGCGGTCAGCCGTGATTTCTGCTGCCTGTTTTACAATCTTGCCCATCATTTTAACGGCGTCCATATTGATTCCGGCTTTTGTTGAGCCGATGTTTACAGATGAACAAACAAGGTCGGTTTCGGCAAGAGCCTGCGGAATACTCTCAATAAGTGCATAGTCACCGCTTGCAAAGCCCTTTTGAACAAGAGCGGAATAACCTCCGATAAAGTTTACCCCGATTTCTTTAGCGGCTCTGTCAAGTGCATAAGCAAATTTAACAACGTTTTTGCTTTGACAGGGAGCGGCAACCATTGCAATAGGAGTAACCGAAACTCTCTTGTGAATAATCGGAATACCGTATTCCTTTTGAATGTCCTCACCTGTTTTAACAAGCTCTCCGGCACTGCGGCAGATTTTGTCATACACCTTTGTGCAAGCCTTGTCAATATCTTCATCAATACAGTCAAGCAACGAAATACCCATAGTAATCGTTCTTACGTCAAGGTTTTCGTTGTCAATCATATTTATGGTTTCAAGAATATCTTTAGTTTCTAACATAATATGTCCTTTCAGTCCGCAGTCAACAAATTCTTATATTTTGTGCATACTGTTAAATATATCTTCGTGCATAATGTGGATTTTGGTGTTTGAAGAATCTCCGACTGCATTAAGATTTTCACGGAGCTGTTCAAATCCGATATTTGATTTGCCGATTTCAACGAGCATAACCATTGCAAACATATCCTGTAAAACGCTTTGGGTAACTTCAAGAATATTTACGTCTGCTTTTGCACAGGCGTCGGACACCTTTGCAAGAATACCTACTGCGTCTTTGCCTATAACCGTAATGATAGCTTTCATAATTAACCTCCAAACGTTGATAACGTCGACTCTTGCAAGAACGATTAATAATTCTTGCAAAAGTCGACATATAAGCCCTAATTATCATTATTAAAACTATTTCATATATTATATAATGAAAATTTGATAATGTAAAGCCCAAACTTGCATAAATATGTTTATTATGCTATTATTTTTTTGGGAGGAATTAAAAATATGATTTTAGCTGACCTTCATACACATTCAAATAATTCTTTTGATGCAAAAAACTCAGTTGACGAAATGTGCCAAACCGCAGTAGACAAAGGACTATACGCATTTGCAATAACAGATCATTGCGAAGCTCCGGGGATAGCTTTGGGAGCAGATTGTGAATACGGCTGTTTTGATGAACTTATCCCAAAATCTATCCGAGAAACCGATGCGGCAAAGCGAAAATACGGTGATAAGATAAAAATTCTTTGCGGAATAGAGCTTGGCGAGCCAATGCACGACCTTGCTATGACAAACCGAGCGTTATCATACGGAAATTATGATTTTGTGCTTGCTTCCGTGCATAATCTTAAAGATACCGATGATTTTTATTTTCTTGATTACAAAAAGCTGAATATTGATGCAGTTTTGAATGATTACTTTAATGAACTTGCAGAAACGGCAGCCTTTGAGCATTATGACAGCCTTGCACATTTAACCTATCCGTTGCGTTATATTCTTGCCAATACAGGTAAAATTCCCGATTTAACACAGCATTTGTCACGAATTGATGATATATTTAAAATTCTGATTAAGAATAATAAATCTCTCGAAATAAATGTTTCGGGGTTTTTCAAGGAGCTTAAAACCACATTGCCCGACAAAGCCTTGCTCAAACGCTACTATGAGCTTGGAGGCAGACTGATAACACTCGGAACAGACGCTCACAGTGTTGATTTTGTCGGAAAGGGAATAGAGCAGGGCTTGAATATAGCCAAAGAAATCGGCTTCAAGCAGTATGCCGTTTATGAAAACCACAATCCAGTAATGCTTGATATTAACTGAAAAAGACGCAAAAATACCGCAGACCTCAAATCTGCGGTATTAATTTTATCTGTTTTCTTCGTTGTATTTAAGCTGTTTATAAATCATATTTGCACACATATAAACGTTTCCGCCGCCCATAGTCAATATTAGGTCGCCTTCTTTTGCGTTTTTGCACACATATTCTGTGATTTCTTCAAATGTATCAAGACAAACCGAGTTAGGAATCTTGGCACCCAAATCAGCGGAGTGAATATTATATGTGTTTGTTTCTCTAACAGGCAAAATTTCCGAAATAACAGCTTCATCGGGGATTTTCAATGCTTCTGCAAAGTCGTCAAGCAACATAGCTGTTCTTGAAAACGTGTGAGGCTGAAAAACCGCCCAAACCTTGTTAAATCCCATATTCATTGCCGCATTAAGAGTTGCAGTAAGCTCGGTAGGATGATGTGCAAAATCGTCTGCAACCGTTATTCCGCACGGTGTGCCTAAGATTTCAAATCTTCTGTGAACACCGCCGAATTTGTGCAGGTTTTCCGATATTTCTTTCGGAGTTGCCCCCAAATAGTGAGCTGTTGCCGCCGCCGCAAGTGCATTATATATGTTGTGCTTTCCGGGGACGATAAGCTTGATGTCTGTGATTTTTTCACCCTTGCAGTACAAATCAAATTGTTCGTGAACGCCCTTGTCGGCACTGATGTTTACCGCACGGTAATCGCAATTTTCACCGAAGCCGAATGTGATTTTTTCAATACCGATGCTTTCAACAGCGTCGAGCGTGTTTTTGTCATCACCGTTAATCACAAGCAAGCCTGTGGTTTGAGATGCAAATTTATTAAATGACTTCTTAATATTGTCAAGATTTTTAAAATAATCAAGGTGGTCGGCATCAATGTTAAGAATTATCGAAATAAACGGATTAAGCTGTAAAAACGTATCAACATATTCGCAGGCTTCACAAACGATGATGTCGCTTTGACCAACATAGCTGTTGCCGCCGATAAACGGAAGCTTTCCTCCGATAATTGCCGACGGGTCAAATCCGCTTCCGATAAGTATTTGCGACAGCATTGCCGTAGTGGTCGTTTTTCCGTGAGTACCCGAAACTGCAATGCTTCGCTTATATCTTCTTGTAACAACTCCGAGCATAACGCTTCGTTCAATGCAGGGAATGTTTTGTTCGGTTGCGGCTTTTCTTTCGGGATTGGTTTCTTTAACCGCTGCCGAGTACACAACAAGCTGGGCACCGTTTATATTTTCTTCCTTGTGTCCCATATACACGGGAATACCGTAGCTCTTAATTCTGTCAAGCGTCTCGCCTTCGTTCATATCCGAGCCTGAAAGCTCAAATCCTTCGGCGTTGAGAATTTCCGCAAGCGGACACATACCGCTTCCGCCGATACCGATAAAATGTATTCTTTTAATTCCATCCAATAGTTTATCATAATTCATATCCCATACTCCGTTTCATAGATTATAATTCATACTTATTTATTATAAGATAAAATCTTCAAAAAATAAATACCTAAATTCAAAAAACACGCCAAAAGGCGAAATTTTTTCTGTTGCCAAACACGAATAACAATGTTACAATATTATAGGAAATGGTGAGAATTATGCTTAACAAAAACGATATTATTAATTTAACAATAAACTCGACTACCGCCGACGGCAACGGTGTTGGTCGTACCGAAGAAGGAATTGCGGTTTTTGTACCGCTTTCGGCAGTGGGTGACAGGCTTTCAGTGCGAATTCTCAAGGTTAAAAAGACCTACGCTTTCGGAAAAATCGAAGAAATAATTGAGCCGTCACCCTCAAGAATCAAGCCCGATTGCAGTTGCTTTTCAAGGTGCGGCGGTTGCGTTTGGCGACACATAAATTATGATGAAGAATGTAAGCTTAAGCATCAAAAGGTTGTTGATGCGGTTGAAAGAATCGGCGGAATACATACGGAATTTAAGCCGATAATTCGATGCGATAATATTCGCCGTTACAGAAACAAGGCACAGCTTCCCATCGGCAAAGATAAAGACGGAAATGTGCAAATCGGTTTTTACTCTTTTCATTCTCATCGTATAATTAACTGCGACGATTGTCTTTTACAGCCCGAAATTTTTTCCGAGGTCATAAAGTTGACACGAAAATTTATTGACGATACGGGTGTTGATATTTATGACGAGCATACAGGCAAGGGCAGACTTCGCCATCTGTATATCAGAATGGGCGAGGTTACAAACGAGCTTATGGTTTGTTACGTTGTTAACGGCAACGGTCTAAAGCAGGAAGACAAGCTTATTCAAATGCTCAAAGGTGCTTTGCCTAAACTCAAAACTGTAATATTTAATTCTAATAGAGAAAAAACTAATGTGATTTTAGGTTCAAAAAACAGAGTTGCATACGGAAACGGTTACATAACCGATGTGCTTTGCGGCTTGAAATTTAAAATTTCGCCGTTTTCCTTTTGGCAGGTGAACAGAAAACAAGCCGAAAAGCTGTATAATAAGGTAAAAGAATATGCAAATCTCACAAACGACGAAATTCTACTTGATTTGTACTGCGGAACAGGTACAATAGGATTGACGATGGCTCAAAGCTGCAAAACCCTTGTTGGAGTTGAGATTATCGAAGACGCCGTAAAGGACGCATATGAAAACGCAAGGCTCAATAATATCAAAAACGCAAAATTTATTTGCTCCGATTCTTCAAATACCGCCAAAGCATTGAGCAAAGAGGGTTTGTTGCCCGATGTTGTGGTGCTTGACCCTCCCCGAAAGGGCTGTGGCGAGGAGCTTGTCGAAACAATATCAAAAATGTCGCCGAGCCGAGTTGTGTATGTTTCCTGTGACCCTGCAACTCTTGCAAGAGACTTAAGATATTTTGCAGACAGGGAATATGAAGCCAAAGAAATCACACCCTGCGATATGTTCAGCCGTACAGCCCACGTTGAGAGCGTGTGCCTGCTGACAAAAGTACAAAAATAATAACATAATAGGAAGTGCCGAAATGAAATATCACAAGCTAACTGAAAATGCAGCAAAGCCAAACGGCTTTTGGGGCAAACTTATGATTAAATCTATGAATAAAGGTCACTCAATGCTTACCGATTGGGCACTTGCTCATCTGAAAATCAATTCAAACGCTGTTTTGCTTGATGTTGGTTGCGGCGGCGGAAAAACCGTTGAGAAGCTGTGCAAAGCAGTCGGCAACGGTAAGGTGTTCGGAATTGATTATTCACCCTTATGCGTTAAAAAGTCGCAAAAGCTCAATCAAAAAAACATTTTGTGTCGCAAGGCAGAAATCCAGCAGGCGTCTGTGTCGGAGCTTCCGTTCGAGGATGAAAAATTCGATGCTGTGACAGCGGTAGAAACCTATTATTTCTGGTCTGATAAGCTTAATGATTTAAAAGAAATATATCGTGTATTAAAGCGTGGCGGAAAGCTGTTGCTTGTTTTTGAGATGCTCAAGACCGATGACGAGCCGAATAAGTGGAAGACAGTTGAGCAAAAACTGAATATTTCCGCTGTATCAAAAGAAGAAATTTATGAAATTCTTGTGCGTGCGGGCTATCAAAACATTCAAACGCATATCAAGAGCGGCACAAGCTGGCTTTGTGCCACCGCTGAAAAGGAGTAAGCTATGAAAGCATTGATAACCGGTGCAAGCTCAGGTATAGGCAAAGAAATCGCAAAATATCTTGCCGCACTTAATTACGACCTGATTATCGTTGCACGAAACACCGAAAAGCTCAATGAATTGAAAAATCAAATAAAAAACGTTTCTGTCAGAGTAATAATCCTTGATTTGTCATGCGAACAGTCTGCTTTTGACCTTTATGAGCTTGTTAAAGAGGAGAAAATTGATTTTCTTGTCAACAACGCAGGCTTTGGTGCATACGGAAAATTTACCGATGTACCCCTTGAAACCGAGCTTTCGCTCATTCATACCAATGTGTGTGCGGTTCATATTTTAACAAAGCTGTTTTTAAAGGATATGACAGCACGCAACAGCGGTTACATACTCAACGTCGGTTCTGCGGCGGGATTTTTTGCAGGACCTACATTATCAAGCTATTATGCCTCCAAAAATTACGTTGTTCGTCTTACTCAGGCAATTCATGAGGAGCTTCGCCGCGACAAAAGCAATGTCAAGGTATCTGTGCTTTGTCCGGGGCCCGTGCAGACTGACTTTAATAATGTTGCCAACGTTAAATTTTGCATAAAGGGCATAACTCCCGAATTTACTGCTAAATATGCCGTTGACAAAACGCTTGTCGGCAAAATGATAATTACCCCCGGTTTTACCATGAAAGCGGGAAGCTTCTTTCGTCATTTCGTCAGCGAAAAGCTTTTAACTCGCATTTCATATAATATACAAATGAAAAAGAGCGGAAAATAATATGGTATCCTTTATTCGTGATGTTTATCTGAAATTCAAGCCTTTTATTGATAAAATTAATAACGATAATATTTATGCAAACGCAGGACAGTCGGCGTTCTATATGATTTTGTCCGCCGTGCCTCTTACAATGTTTATTGTTTCAATGCTTCAGAATTTGAATATTTCCGTTGAGTATATTGAAAAAGCTCTTAGGTTTTTGTTCTCGGAAGATATGGTGGAATATTTTTCAAGCATTTTATCCGATATGTATAAAAGCTCCGTCGGCATATCCTTTATTACACTTATCGTAACACTTTGGTCGGCGGCAAAGGGAATACAGGCAATAACCAACGGACTTAACCGAATCTATGACGCTTCCGAAAACAGAAATTGGCTTTATCTGAGAATAAGAGCAATGATATACACGGTTGTGCTGTTTGTAATAATAATCGCAACCTTGGTTATAATCGTTCTCGGTTCAACTATCCACAAGCTTTTGTCGCCGTTTTTTGCTTATTTACCTAATGCTATTGAGGTTTTGTATCATTTCCGATTTATAATCATATTTATGTATCTGGTGGTGCTATTCGCCTTGCTTTATCGAAATTTCCCCAATATTTCAAGAGCAGACCACAAGGAATACGGCTTCAAATCTCAGCTTCCGGGTGCTTTTTTATGTTCATTGTCGTGGGTAGCCGTGTCGTTTGGAATTTCCGTGTATGTAAATGATTTTAACGGATTTTCAATCTATGGAAGCCTTACACGTCTTGCCGTTATTATGGTTTGGCTTTATTTTTGTATGGTTTGTCTTATGCTCGGAGCTGAAATCAACTATTTTTACCACGACCGAATCAAAGCTTTTAAGCTTGCCGATTTAAAAAAGCTAAAACATAGAATTAAGAATAAAAGCAAAAAATAATTCACTCCGTTTCGGTAATAATACTTTTATCGAAACGGAGGTATTTATATGAAAAAATCAAAATTCTTTTGCAGAATTATAAGTGTTGTTCTTTCGCTTTCGCTCACATTTACGGCGGTGATTTCTGCGTCGGCTTTTGATACAAGCTACATTTCAAAAGAGGGGATGGAGCTTGCATACAGCATAATCAACGGATATTCAAAGCTTTCTGCGGAAAAGGGCAAAACCGATTTTAAGGTTTCGGCAATATACAGTGGTCTTGACATAACAAACCCATATGTAATAACCCTTGTGGGATGCTTCTATTTTGCAAACCGAGTTGATATCGACAGAGCTTCATCTGATAATGATTACACAATGGCTACCATAAAAAAGCTCGACGGCTTTCTTAAAAAAATGGGAGTTAAAAACGAGCGTTCGCAGCAAACCAAAGCCGCACTTGAAGATAAAAATGCCGAAATAATTATGTCGTTTGAAACCGCAGGGCTTTATGTTGTCGCTGCAGATGAAGAAGTCAGCAAATCTTTTTTTCAAGACGAAAACGTTGATTTTGTCCTGTCCGGCGGAGCGATGCCCGCTTCTATGAAGGATTTAAACATCGACGGAAAAAGCGATACAAGCGACGGAGCGTTAATTCAGCTTTACCTTGCAGGTGTGATTGACTATGATGACAGTGACATAAACGAATATATCAAGTTTGCAAGCGATATTAACGGCGATAAATCTATCAATATCCACGATGTCACTGAGCTTTATACAAACTAATAGCAACCTTGGGGCTGTCACGCTTATGACAGCCTTCGTTTTGCTTGACAAATTGATTAGGTGTGTTATAATTAAGAAAATAGTTTTATATCAAACTGTTTTATTTAAAACAATCGAGGTGATACCATGAGCGAGGCAATGATGATTGATTCCATTGGTCATGAGCTGAAGGCAATCAATCATATAATGCAACGCAAGCTGTTTGAATCAGCAACAAATGCGGGTGTCGATAAGGTTACGATAATGCACGGCTGGATTATCGGTTATCTTTATGACCACCGCAATTCAGACGTATTTCAAAAGGATATTGAGTCCAATTTCAGCATAGCACGTTCAACCGTAACTAATATCCTCAAGCTTATGGAAAAAAAAGGTTACATAAACCGCAGGTCGGTGGATTCGGATGCAAGACTCAAAAAGCTCGAATTGACCGCAAAGGGAATAGAGATTCACACAAAAATCGAAAAGGCGATTTGTGAAAACGAAAACCGCTTTAACAGCGTTTTGACTTCTCAGGAGCGTGAAACCTTTATTTATCTTGTGCAGAAGCTTAAATACGGACTTCAAAACAATTGATTTTACTTAGGAGACTCATATGATAAAAACACTTTCAAAGCACATAAAAGGTTATGTAAAAGATTCTGTTCTTACGCCTGTTTTTATGATACTTGAGGTAGTTGTTGAAACAATCATACCCATACTTATGGCGTCTATGATTGACGAGGGCATTACCCAAGGCAATTTACAGCACATAATTTATATGGGAACGCTGATGGCGGTTTGTGCCGCAGTCGGTCTTTTTGCAGGCACAATGGGAGGTGTGTTCGGTGCGAGAGCATCGGCAGGCTTTGCCAGAAACCTCAGACAGGCGATGTTTGAAAAAATACAGAGCTTTTCTTTTACAAACATAGACAAATATTCAACCGCAGGCTTAGTTACTCGAATGACCACCGACGTAACCAACCTGCAAAACTCCTATCAAATGATTTTACGCATTTGCTTCAGAGCCCCCGTAACTTTGATTTGTGCAATGACAATGACATTTTTGATAAACGCAAAGCTTGCTTCAATTTATCTTATCGCCATTGTTTTCCTTGCAATCGTTCTTTCGTTTCTTGTTACAAAGACCTACAAATATTTTAATCAGGTTTTTGAAAAATACGACGACTTAAACGCAAGCGTGCAAGAAAACGTAACGGCAATTCGTGTTGTAAAATCCTTTGTGCGTGAAGATTATGAAATTAAAAAATTCGATAAAGCCGTTTACAACCTTTACAAGCTTTTTGTAAAGGCAGAAAGTGCAATGGTAAGCGTGTCGCCTATAATGATGCTCACAATCTATGCGTCGATTATCGCCGTAAGCTGGTTCGGTGCAAATATGATTGTCGGCGGCAGCCTTACAACAGGCGAGCTTACAAGTATGCTGACCTATTGCATGAACATTATGATGAATCTTATGATGATAGCCTTTATTTTCGTAATGCTCACAATGAGCCTTGCAAGTGCAAAACGTGTTTCGGGTGTTCTCAACGAGGAAGCAACCCTCAAAAACCCCGAAAACCCCGATTTTGACGTAAAGGACGGAAGCATTGAATTTGATAATGTTATGTTCAGCTACAACAAAACCGCCGAAAAACCTGTTTTAAGCAATATCAATCTCTCGATAAAAACCGGTGAAACCATCGGAATAATCGGCGGAACAGGCAGCTCCAAAACAAGCCTTATTAACCTTATCGGAAGACTTTACGATGTTGATGAGGGATGTGTAAAGGTCGGCGGAAAAGACGTAAGGGAATATGATTTAAAAACTCTGCGTGATGAAGTATCCGTGGTTCTGCAAAACAATGTTCTTTTCAGCGGAACTATTCTTGATAATTTGCGTTGGGGCGACGAAAACGCCACCGAGGATGAGTGTATAAACGCCTGCAAGCTCGCTTGTGCAGATGATTTCATTCAGAGCTTCCCCGATAAATACAACACCAAAATCGAGCAGGGCGGCACAAACGTTTCGGGTGGACAAAAACAAAGACTTTGCATTGCAAGGGCATTGCTTAAAAAGCCCAAGATATTGATACTTGATGACTCAACAAGTGCTGTTGATACCGCAACCGATTCAAAAATCAGAAAAGCATTTGCCGAGGAGATTCCAAACACAACAAAAATCATCATCTCTCAAAGAATTTCAAGCGTGCAGAATGCCGACAGAATAGTTGTTATGGAAGACGGCGAAATCAACGCTGTGGGAACACATCAACAGCTTGTTGATACTTGTGAAATTTATAATGAAATCTATTCCGCTCAAACAAGCGGCAGCGGAGATTTTGACCGGAAAGGAGAGCTGTAATATGCCGGGTCCAAACAGAAGAAATACAATGCAGCCTACGCAAAAGGTTAAAAATCCGATGAAAGTTTTGAAGCGTTTGCTCAAAATTATTTTTAAACGCTACAAGGTGCATATGATATTTGTGTTTATATGCCTGATAGTGAGCGTGTTTTCAAACATACAGGGTACCTTGTTTATTCAAAAGCTGATTGATGATTACATCACTCCGATGCTCAGTCAGCCCACACCCGATTTTACACCGCTTTTGCTTGCAATTGCTCGTGTTGCTTGCTTCTATCTTTTAGGTGCGGCGGCAACGTATGTTCAGTCAAAGATAATGGTTTATGTAACCCAAGGCACGATGAAAGACCTCAGAAGCGAGATTTTTGCACATATGCAGAGCTTGCCGATAAAATACTTTGACACGCATCCTCACGGAGATATTATGAGTGTATACACAAACGACGTTGATACGCTCAGACAGATGATAAGCCAAAGCCTTGTGCAGATATTCAACAGTGCAATAACAATTATTTCGGTTCTTGCAAGTATGCTTGTGCTAAGTGTTCCGCTTACGATTTTAACCTTGCTTATGGTTGCGGTAATGCTGTTTGTAACAAAAAATATAGCAGGCAAGAGTGGTAAATACTTTTTGGCTCAGCAAAATGACCTTGGTAAGGAAAACGGCTACATTGAAGAAATGATGAAGGGTCAAAAGGTTGTCAAGGTGTTTAACCACGAGGAAAAGAGCATCGAAGAATTTAAAGAGCTTAACGACAAGCTTTTCCAAAGCTCATATAACGCCAACAAATTTGCGAATATTCTAATGCCCATAAACGCACAAATCGGTAATTTGAGCTATGTATTTTGTGCAATCGTCGGCGGTATTTTGGCACTCAACGGTGCAACGGGACTCACTCTCGGTAAGCTTGTAAGCTTTTTAACATTTAACAAAAACTTCAGTCAGCCGATAAATCAGGTCAGTCAGCAGTTCAACTCAATTATTATGGCTCTTGCAGGTGCAGAGCGTGTTTTCAATCTTCTTGATGAAAAGAGCGAAGAGGACAACGGCTACGTTACGCTTGTAAACGCAAAGCGTGAAAACGGTGTGCTTTGCGAAACCGACGAACGCACAGGCTTGTGGGCTTGGAAACACGTTCATCAGGCAACGGGTGAGGTCGAATACAAGGAGCTTCAAGGGGCTCTTGTAATGGACGATGTTGATTTTGGCTACACAGACGAAAAAATGGTGCTTCACAACATTGACATTTATGCCGATCCCGGACAAAAAATTGCTTTCGTCGGTTCAACGGGTGCAGGCAAAACTACCATTACAAATCTCATCAACAGATTTTATGATATTCAGGATGGTAAAATCCGCTACGACGGAATAAATGTAAACAAAATCAAAAAATCCGACCTTCGCCGTTCGCTCGGTGTGGTGTTGCAGGACACGCACTTGTTCTCCGACACTATTATGAATAACATCAGATACGGACGCCTTGATGCAACCGACGAAGAAGTAGTTGCCGCAGCAAAGCTTGCCAATGCCGACAGCTTTATTCGCAGACTTCCCGACGGATACAATACGGTGATTAAGTCCGACGGCGGAAACCTAAGCCAAGGTCAGCGACAAATGCTTGCAATAGCAAGAGCTGCTGTTGCCGATCCGCCTGCACTTATTCTTGATGAAGCGACAAGCTCCATCGACACAAGAACCGAAAAAATCGTTCAAAACAGTATGGATAAGCTGATGCACGGCAGAACAACCTTTGTCATCGCTCACAGATTGTCAACAGTTCAAAATTCCGATTGTATAATGGTGCTTGAACATGGCAGAATCATTGAGCGAGGAACACACGACCAACTTATCGAACAAAAAGGAAAGTATTATCAGCTCTACACAGGCAAAACAGCTTGATATGCAAAACAGGGAATATGAACAGTAAATTTAACAAAATCAAGTCCGCACTTGCGGCAATGATGTTACTGCTCTTGATGTTGTTTTCCACATCCTGCGATACGATTATTAAAGATAACAACACCGCAAATTCACCGTCTGGTGACTTTGCGGTGCATTATCTCGACGTAGGGCAGGGCGATTCTGTTTTTCTTGAATTGCCTAATTCGGAATGTATGCTGATCGACGCAGGCGAAAACTATCATGGTGAGGGAATTATAAGCTATATAACTGAGCTTGGCTACACAAAAATCAATTATCTTGTGGCAACTCATCCGCATGCCGACCACATCGGTTCAATGGCTTATATAGTAAATAATTTTGACATAGACACTATCTATATGCCTAAAGTAAGCACAAATACAAAAACATACGAAAGCCTGCTAAATGCTATTAAAAACAAGGGCTTAAAAATTAAATCTGCAACAGCAGGTATGAATATTGTTGATGTTGATAATTTAAAAATAGATATTATAGCTCCTGTTAAGATTTACTCCGATGACCTGAACAACTGCTCCGTTGTTATGAAAGCCGTGTACGGTAATACATCTTTTTTGTTTACGGGAGATGCCGAGAAAAAAGAGCTTGACACCATATTCGATGATATGTCGGTAGATGTACTCAAGGTTGGTCATCACGGAAGCAAAACATCAACAACCGAGGAATTTTTGAAAGAGGTAAGCCCGTCAATAGCCGTAATTTCCTGCGGAAAGGATAATTCATACGGTCATCCTCACGACTCAACGCTTCAATTTCTTAATGAAATCAACTGTAAAATTTATCGAACAGACATTGATCAAACAATATTAATTACGTCAAACGGTGAGGATATAGACGTTGAAACTAATGTAAAATCCATAGAAAGGGCTAAATAAGTATGAAAAAATTTACAATCGACCGCTTTGAAGAAGATAAAGCCGTTCTTGAATGTGAAAACGGCGATATGATTACACTTGACAAATCCTCCTTGCCCAAAAACGTAAAAGAGGGAGATGTGCTTTGCTTTGAAGATGGAAGCTGTTTTCTCGACCAAGAAGAAACAAACAAGCGAAAAGAACGCATAAAGTCGCTTATGGATTCGCTTTTTGAATAATAAGTCAGTCGGATTGCCTGAGAGCTTCAAAGCAAAACCGAGGCTTGAGCTTCGTAAGAAAATGCAAAAGATTCTCGACAACAAGATATGTAAATATTAATAATCTATAAAATCAGAGCAAACCGAAAAAATTTAAATTTTACTATTGACATCTATTAAAGCCTATGCTATAATAGCAAATGTTGAGTTGAGGCTCAACATTAAATTTGCGAGTGTGCTGGAATAGGCAGACAGGCACGTTTGAGGGGCGTGTGTCTTCGACGTACGGGTTCAAGTCCCGTCACTCGCACCAATTATTCAAATCTCGAAGGTCGCTTGAATAGTGGCTTTCGGGATTTTTGTTTTTAAATGAAAATTAAAGGTGCAATACGAATAACTGATAAGAGACTCTTTGTCAATAGTTTTAGTAAACCCGAAAGAAACAATTACTATCTTCATGAAGTTGCAATACAAGAAAAAGAGGACAACACCTTGTTCAAGACTGGGGCAGTTAAAAACGGCACTCCCAGCAAGGCATTATCTTTTCCTGTTTTTACTTTACTACAAAAATTACAAGTGCATACGGAAGGCGTAGCTCTAATCTACATAAAAAATGCTAATAAGCCAAAAAACGAAGTCAAACATTACCACGGGGTAACAAAAGAACAATTAAAAAGTATCCCAGAAAAAATTGCAAACCCTGTAATGATACTGGATTCATTAAACAATAGTAGCATTATTTTGGTTAGTGATATGCTGGATGTGGATAAATCACCTATAATAATAACAATTAAGGTTGACGGAAAAGGGATGTTTAATAATGTTGAGGTTAACAGCAACTTTGTTACAAGTTATTATGGTAAAGATGGCTTTAGCAGTTACATAAAAAATAGCATACATAGAGATGCGTTTTTATATATAAATAAAGAAAAAGCCTATCCACTATAGCAGATGCAAAATCCCCTGCCTCAACGTCCAAAACGAATAGTGGTACGGCTTTTAACAAAAGAATATCACAAGATAACGCCTCTGTCAATAACCAAGCTAATCAAGAAAACAAAAAATTCTCAATGCGTAATTCAGCCTACCTCGAAGCCGTAGAGAACAATGACCTTGAAACGGCTCAAAGGCTTGTTGAGAAAGCTGCAAAAGAAAGCGGATATACAATCAAATCAGCCGACCCGGTAACCTATGATGACAACGGCAATGTTATACCGCTATCCGAGAGGTTTAATGAGGCTAAGTCGGATATTCGCTATCAAGCACGCAGCAGTAATTCGGATTATGATTTCAGCAAGGCACTTAATAAAAAAGAATGGGCAAATTTTTATTCTTCCTTGCAAAAATCAAATCAGAGAGAAGCGTTCCGTGTCGGGAATAATGGTATTCTGATACCCGATGAAAAGAACTCCAATAATTATAAATTGGTTTGCTATGAGGGCGACAGCTCTAATCCGCATATAATCGCTATTTACAAGCTGGAGAATTATGATTATAATATTCATGATGAAAGTATAAACGTGGCTCAAACTATAATAGATACGACGGAGGAAAATTATAATGATAAGCAAGCCAAGGCAATTTTGCAAGATTATGCACATATGTATAAAACAGTTTTCAAAAGATACAACAATGAGAGTGGCAGATTTATTGACATCGCACGAGAGAGTATTTCAAATCGAAAAAATGATAGACAAAAATCCGACCGAACAGGAGTTTCTGAAAATGCTGGACAAGGAGTTTCCGACAGCAGAGTAAACGATAACGTTGATACTTCTGCTGCACTTGAAGAAAGCTTGCAGGAGTCTGATGATTATTCTAAGCTTTTTCAAATGCGGTACGACAACGGTTTTGCCAACCGCCGCCTGCTTGCAAACGCCCTTGAAAAATCTGCTCGGAATAATTATGAGAAGAACAAGGTCAAGATGTACATTAGTTATTTGATGGCTAAAGCAATCAAAGCAAAATTGACAAAACGTTAGGTTAGCGACAACTAACTTATTGTTTGTATCGCTGAAAATCATCCTTTTGGAAATTTTTTGAAGAAAAATTATTGACTTATTAATAAAGCAGTTGTATTATAATAAAAGTTAGCGAGAGCTAACTTAATTTTCGGTGTGCGGTTAGCCGCACCTAACCAACCTTAACTGTAAAGGAGAATAAATATGATGCCGTTGAGTTTTGCAAATCCAAACGAAGAAAACATAATTAAAAAAATCGGCGGCAGTCCGCAGGTGAAAAGGCACCTCGAAAATCTCGGCTTTGTTGTGGGCGGAAGCATAAGTGTAATTTCCGCTATCAACGGTAACGTGATTGTAAGGGTAAAAGAAACCAGAGTTGCAATCAGCGATGAGATGGCACGCAAAATTATGGTTTAAATTACAAGGAGGATATGACAATGAAAACTTTAAGGGATGCAAAAGTCGGTCAAACCGTCAAGGTTGTTAAGCTTCACGGCGAGGGTGCAACACGCCGTCGCATTATGGATATGGGCATCACACGAGGTGTTGAAATCTATATTCGCAAAACCGCACCGCTCGGTGACCCTGTTGAGATTACCGTAAGAGGCTATGAGCTTTCGCTTAGAAAAGCCGATTCACAAATGATTGAGATTGAATAAATCATTTTTTTGCCAAGCAGTTAGCCAAGGCTAATTTTAATAAGAAAGGAAATGACTATGAATTTACGCATTGCCCTTGCGGGTAACCCAAACTGCGGAAAAACTACATTGTTTAACGCATTGACAGGCTCAAATCAGTTTGTCGGCAACTGGCCGGGCGTTACGGTTGAGAAAAAGGAAGGAAAGCTCAAAAAGCACAACGGAGTTGTGATAACCGACCTTCCGGGCATCTATTCGCTTTCGCCGTATACACTTGAGGAGGTGGTTGCACGAAACTACCTCATCGGTGAACGTCCCGATGCAATTCTTAACATAATCGACGGTACAAACCTTGAACGTAACCTATATCTCACAACTCAGCTCACAGAGCTTGGAATTCCCACGGTTGTAGCTATCAATATGATGGACGTTGTAAGAAAAAACGGCGACAAAATCAATATTGCCGAGCTCTCACGTCAGCTTGGTTGCAAGGTTGTTGAAATTTCTGCGTTAAAGGGAACAGGTGTTATGGAAGCTGCCGAAGCTGCCATTGACGCTGCTCAAAACACAAAAACAATTCCAATGCACACCTTTTCGGGTCCTGTTGAGCATACAATAGCTCACATCGAAGAAGCTGTTGTTCACGATATGCCCGAAGAACAGCAAAGATGGTATGCAATTAAGGTTTTTGAGCGTGACGACAAGGTTCTTGAACAGCTTAACGCTGACAAGGAAACACTTTCTCACGTTGAAGAAGACATCAAAGCCGCTGAAAAAGAAATGGATGATGATTCCGAGAGTATCATCACAAACGAAAGATATATTTATATTGCCTCGGTAATAAAATCCTGCTACAAAAAGGTCAGCAAGGGCAAATTATCGGCATCCGACAAAATTGATAAGGTTGTAACAAACCGTTGGCTCGGACTCCCGATTTTTGCAGTTGTAATGTTCCTTATTTATTACATATCAATGGTTACCGTCGGAACAGCAGCAACAGATTGGGCAAATGACGGATTGTTTGGCGACGGTTGGCATTTGTTCGGTATCGGAACAAGTCAATACGAAGAGGTCAACGACGAATACACCTCAGCAATTAACGCCGTGTCTGCGTTTGCAGAGGTTGACACAGAGGCAGAGGATTTTGATTCAGATGCAGTTCTTGCACAGCTAAATTCCTTTAAGCCCGATTCCGACTCCGCAACTCTGACGACGCAGGACGAAGAAACACTTGAAAATATCGAATTAACTGCATATTATGATGGAATTCCCGAAGATGCCGACGAGGAAGAAACTGTCGGAATGACATTCAAGGATGCGGTTGCGTATTTAGGAGAAAACGGATTTGATGAACCCGATCCATCCGAATACGGTGTATGGGTACCGGGCTTGCCGGTGCTTGCAGAGCAATGTCTTGACTCGCTCAATGCAGCCGATTGGTTAAAGGGATTGATTCTTGACGGTATAATTGCAGGTGTAGGTGCGGTTTTGGGATTTGTACCTCAAATGCTCGTCTTGTTTTTACTTCTTGCCATTGTTGAGGCTTGCGGATATATGTCGAGAATTGCGTTTGTGCTTGACCGAGTATTCAGAAAATTCGGCTTGTCCGGTAAGTCCTTTATCCCAATGCTTATCGGCACAGGCTGTGGTGTTCCGGGTATTATGGCGTCAAGAACCATCGAAAACGAACGCGACCGTCGTATGACAATTATGACAACAACATTTATCCCTTGCAGTGCAAAACAGCCGTTTATAGCAATGATAGCAGGTGCAATCTTCGGTAATTCTCCTTGGATTGCCACAAGTGCATACTTCATCGGTATGGCAGCCGTAATTATTTCGGGTATTATGCTCAAAAAGACAAAAATGTTCTCAGGCGATCCCGCACCGTTTGTTATGGAGCTTCCCGCATATCATCTTCCGACAGTATCCAACGTTCTTCGTTCGATGTGGGAGAGAGGCTGGTCGTTCATCAAGAAAGCAGGTACTATCATACTTCTTTCAACCATACTCGTTTGGTTTACATCGTACTTTGGATTTGTTGACGGTTCATTCCGTATGCTCTCGGAGGACGAACTTAACTATTCTATCCTTGCGGCAATAGGCAACGGAATTGCTTGGATTTTTGCTCCTCTCGGTTGGGGAAATTGGCAGGCTGCGGTTGCAACGGTTACAGGACTTGTTGCAAAAGAAAACATCGTAGGCACACTCGGTATACTTTACGGTGCATCGGGTAATGTTTACGCAGAAATGGCAGCGTCATTTACATCAATCGCAGGCTTCTCGTTCCTTGTGTTCAATTTACTTTGTGCTCCGTGCTTTGCGGCAATGGGTGCAATCAAGCGTGAAATGAACAACGCAAAGTGGACTTGGTTTGCAATCGGTTATCAGTGCGTGTTTGCATATGCTATTTCTTTGATGATTTATCAGTTCGGCAGTGTGTTTACAGGCAACCTTAATATAATCGGACTTATCTTTGCAATCGCTGTTTTGGCGTTTATGATTTATATGCTGTTCTTTAAGAAATACAGCGAAGCAACAAAGCTTACTCAAAAAGTTAAAATGTAATTGCCATACAGCAATAAGGTGAAATTATGATTGAATGGTTTACACAGAATTTGGGTACTGTATTAATCAGTATTGCACTTGCTGCAATAGTTGCTGCAATTATAGTCTTTCTTGTAAAGAGCAAGAAAAAAGGAAAATCCTCCTGCGGCTGTAATTGTGGTTGCTGCCCAATGAAAGATTCTTGTCATAAAGACTGAATATCCTCTCTTTGCTCGGCTGCGTATGTTTGTTATACGCAGCCGATTTTCAGAGTTTTAAAATTTGGTATTGAAATCTTGAAACAAATATAGTATAATAGCTTCTGGAATAAATAAATTGCTTTTGCTGGAATAGCTCAGTTGGTAGAGCAACGCATTCGTAATGCGTAGGTCGCGTGTTCAAGTCACGTTTCCAGCTCCATAACATTTTTTAGCGAACACCTCTGATAAATTCACTGTTTATCAGGGGTGTTCAATTTTTATGTTGTTCTGGATTTGCTAAAAATTAGGGTCGTAACTAACAAATAACTAACACGCAACTAACAAATCCCTATTTAGGACTAAGGAATTAGATTAATTGTTTTAATGAGCTCAGAGTTTTCAATGTGCGTATAAACTTTTTCCGTGAGGTTCATAATTGATTTATGGCCGACTATAAATTTTATCATAGTGGGGTTTGCATTGTTCATTGTGAGCTGACTGATACAAGTGTGTCTTGTTTCGTGAATTGTATGATTTAAACCAAGCTGCTCCATAAGCGGTTTGTAATATCGTACTTTAAAATTATCATAATTCAATTGATTTCCGCTTATTCCCGTAAAAGCATATATACAATCTGATTTTTCAATGAAAGATTTCCAAAACGGCAAAACTTTGTCGGCAATGGGTACAGTACGAATACCTGCCGAGGTCTTAGATTGTCTGACATAGAACACCTGCTCTGATAAATTTACATCTACTTTTTTCAGATTAAGCAGCTCGTTAATTCTCACACCCGAATAAATGAGAATAAGCACAAGTTTTATGTATTCATTCTGACCGACATTATTCCACAACAGCTTGATTTCTTCCGTTGAAAAAGCATTTTTGGGCTTTGGGCTGTATTTAACTTTAATTTTCAAATTTTCTGCATAGTTCTTTTTTATGCAATCGTGAGCAATGCACCACTTGTACATCTTGTTAAAAAGCACTTTAATGCGGCTGATTGTTTCATAGCTCAAATCATTATAGCTATCAAGAACCTGCTGCAAGTGATAGGGCCGTATATCTGACATTTTCATTTGATAAATAGATGTGCAACGGCTGTATGCAGATTTATAGTTCCTCAGCGTAGAATTATTTGTGTTTTCGTCAAATTCGTCTTTTTTCCAACGCTCATATATTTCGCTAAAGGTTGTGTTTGACATTACAAGGTCATATGGATTGCTGTTGTAATCAGCAAGAGCTTGTAACGCCGTAGCACGGTCGGGATAATATCCGATTGTTGCATACACCTGTTTTCTCTTATTTGTTTTTTCATCTTGCTCCCAACCGATTGTTTTTCTTGCAACATACGGGTTTCGTCTGTTGCCTGACAGTTTATAAACTGTACCGTAGCCGTTTGGCAATTTCATTATTTTGCTCCTTTCGTTTGAAAAAAGGGTGCAAAAATCCCTTGTGCTTTCGCTAACTTTATTCTTGCAAAAACACAAGGGCTGTGGTACAATTATATTGCGTTTTATTGCACCGTGCACCCTGTGTGGCGGTTTCCGCTCTGTTCGACTGGTACTCGAGCAGGGCGGTTTTTTCATTTATAAATTTAAGTTTTGCTTATACTTCACTAACCAATCGGGTTTATATCCGTTAGAATACTGAAATTTGTTGTTTTTGATTTCGGCAACTTTTACAAAGCCGTTCTCGTTATCATAAAAAATGATTTCATCACAAAAGGGAATTACTTTTCCGAGTGAGCTAATACGCTTTTCAAATCGACGTTTAACATCATCAGAAGGAATGTTATGACCGCCTTTTCTTACACGGTTTGCTATGCGTTGCAGGCTTTCGTCAATCGAATTAAGACCAACATAGTACATTGTAATGTAATACCCTTGTTTGCGTGCCTGCTTGATTGTACGGACCGTTCTGTGACCCGCAAGGGTAGTTTCCTGTGTAAAAGAAATATTATTTTCAAGGCAGTAGTCGATTTCGTCTATTGCTTTTTTTCCTGCTTTGATATTGTCAAATCCGTTTTCTTTTGCGATTGCATCGGCATCTATGATGTGTCCTAAAAGCACGTTTTGTCCTTCCAGCACACCACGTAGACTTGATTTTCCTGTACCGTTTACACCGGCTATTATAATATAGTTATTCATTTTATCACCTTTTATAAAAACATCTATTTGAGTTTTACATTCCAGTATGGATAGATTTAAAAGGACAATGTTTCTTCTTATTTTTTTACATCATAACTTATTTACATTCCAGTATGGATAGACTTTAAAGTTCAAAGTCCTGTTTATAGGACAGTTGCAAAAAACAGTCTTGTAATTATAGAACAAACGTTCTATAATTATTGTACTACATACAGAAAGAAGTTGGTATTGTGACATCAGACAATGATATAAAAAACGAAATAATCGAATACATTAACTTGATTAAATCAAGCGAATTGTTAAAACATTTATTGAATATTACTAGAATGGCATATCGCCAGTATAAAAACGGGAAATGGGGAGCTTAGTACTCTCCATTTTTTATTCCGAGGATAAAATCCTTAAAGACTTGTCGTTCAATCGGCGACATACAGAGATAACTACGAATTATCTCAATATCTAATCCATCAAGGTTATATTCTTTTTTTAATAAATCTAATACACTCTCAGTTTCGGCTTCGGTGAAAACGTCGCCCACTCCATCTGTTAGCCATTTACGATTAACATTCAATTTTTCGCATATATCTGAAATCGTACGCTCTGTCACACTTCTTTCGCCACGTTCCATATGTGATACAGCAGATTTGCTTATTTTTAATTTTTCAGCTAAATCAGTTTGAGTTAGATTTAATAAAGTTCTAATCTCAACTATTCTTTTTGCAATGGTCAATGTTATCCCCTCCTTTTACCTTATTATATATCGCAAAATATACTTTGTCAACTTAATTTTAAAAACACAAAAAAATTATAATCAAAGAGTTAACAAAGGGGAATACATTTGATATAATAAGTATACAAAGTCAACAAAGGAGCGAAAAACAATGGCAAAAGGCAAAAAGAAAAACGGTCGCAAACCCAGCACACTCGAAAAGTTGGTGTTTGCAACCGCAATACTTAACCTTATCAAAGTAATCGTTGAATTAATCAAAGAAATGTTTTGATAAGTTAATCTGAAAAGGGGAGCGGCAACTCCCCTAAGTAAGATTATAGTATATGCCTTTTCTGTTGTCAATATATAAAAGAGGTGAAAACATGAGTGCTTTAAACATTTGTCTTGACATTGCTATAATCATTTGCAACGTGGCTATTATCGTAACGGTTTTAAGGAGGTGAAAATAATGGGAACTGGTAAAAAGAGTAGCATTCTTAGTCTTGGTGAAGAAATTACAAATATACTCATCACTATGGATGATGAAGAAAAAAATCTTGCGTGTGCAATGCTGAAAGGAATGGCTGTTGGTAAACAAATTGCTCAAAATCAAGCCCTTGCTGACGCAAAGAAACCAACCGAATAGGAGGTGATGGGAATGAGAAGTACAGATACAATATTATCTTTTCGGGCTGACCTGCTCAGGGAGGTAATAAGAAAAAACAAACTTTCACAGCATAAGGTTGCAAAGGCTTTGAATTTGACCGATAAAACACTGTCTAAAAAAATGAATGGTCTCACAGATTGGAAATTAATTGAAATTCAAAGTCTGTAGGCTTTACTTGCAGGCTTAGACATAAGACAGGTATTTAATCTCAGATAATAGGAGGTGAAAATATGTTCATTCAGAGGGTTAAGCAGGCTATGAGTGAGAAAGGTATAAGCCAAGCGGAGCTTGTTAAGCTAACAGGTATATCAAGGTCGGGTATCAGTCAATATCTATCGGGCAAAAATATCCCACGCAAAAAGTCATTAACGGTTATTGCAAATGCCTTGAATGTCACGCCCGAATGGCTTGTTGAAGATGACAGCAGAAAGATAACAGTGCAATTTATTGCCGAGCTGCTGAACACAACACCGCAAACCGTGCGTGTCGGGCTTCAACAAGGTGAATTTCCGTTTGGTACCGCCTTAAAAGTCGGGGGAGAGCGGTATACATACTTGTTTTACCCCGAAAAGGTAAAAGAATTTTTTGGAATTAAGATTTAGGAGGTGAATTAAAATGCAAGCAATACATATTTGCTTACTGTTTACGTTAGCGTTCATAGCTGTAGCAATATTGTTTTGTGAACGAAGTAGACAAGAGCGAGAGCGGAAAGCTCGACAGCGGCTCAAAAGATATCAAGTCAAATTCTACTATAAAGATACTGCTATTGACGAGTACATAGAGCATGAGCTGCGTGTTTATTATGACACATTTATCAGAGCACACAGCGTTGATGAGCTGAAACAGCAATTTAGATTAAGCTTCGGCAAAGACGCTGTTATCACAAAAATCGTCAAGATTTCCGAGAACGGTGATGTGTGTGAGTGGTAATAAAAATCCCTGCAAGGCTTGCATATATTACTGTTTTTGTGCAAGCAGAAGCAGGGCAATGCGTTGTAGCTGCTTTAAGAAAAAAGGAAGTGAAAGAAAATGAACGTGAATAAGCAAATCGAGCGAGCTATCAAAGATTTTGTGAAAAGTCTTGTTGATGAGATTGACGAAGGGCGAATAGCTCACAGCAGTGATTTAGTTGACTATACTGCTGATTATTTAAAGAAAAAAGGGGTGAATTGAAATGACTTGTCCGTATTGCGAAGCAAAAGCACTTGTGAAGCAGACTAAGCACGCAGATGATTATACAGTGCGTCTATACAGATGCACAGTGTGTCAAAGTCGTTTTTATACAGAAGAAAGCGATATAGATTTTGATAGAGGCATAGATTTGGTGTTAGAATGTTCAAAAAACGAAAAAAAAGGACCGCTGAGAGCAGCAACTCTCAAACGGTCAAAGGAAAAATACTTATAATTTTATTTTAGACAATTTTTTAGAAATTGTCAAGGAGGAAAATTTATGTTAGAAATGAAAATCACAATCACAGCAAAAGGCCTTGAAGAGGCAATCAACAACCTTGCAGTTGCATTAGACCACAGGAGTAAAATTCCTGCAGTTGACGATGTAACTCCCGTTGCATCAGTACCCACCGGGCAGCCCGCAACGCCTGCTATTCCGCCGAGTGCACCAAATGTGCTGCCCACAACTCCCTCAGTACCTGCAAACCCTACTACGTCGGTTGCTGGTGCACCTTTGAGTGCGACACCTGCCCAGCCCGTGGCACCTGCGGCTAACACAGCACCGGCCAATGTTCCCACCGCCGCACCACAGTACACGCTTGATATGATCGCCACCGCAGGCTCGGCACTTATTGATGCCGGAAAGATGGATCAGCTTATGCAGTTGCTCACAAAGTTTGGTGTGGCAAGCCTTACTGAACTTGCACCCGATAACTACGGTGCCGTTGCAACTGAATTGAGAGCACTCGGTGCGGTTATTTAACCAGGAAGGTATTAATGTATGCAAAACAAGATTGAACTTAAAATACACAAAGCGAATAAGAAAGAGCGTAGATGTGTACAAATAAGCGGCAAAGCAAACGAGGTCCTTATGGAGCTGTACCGAGCTACCGGATTACCGGTAGGACAGATTGTGTCACAGATGATAATCCAAGGTGCTGAATTTGTTGAAATCTCAGAAATTGAAGAGGAGGAATAAATGATGCCGACACCGGAAAAACACGCATTGCTAAGTGCATCATCTGCACATCGTTGGCTTATATGTACGGCCGCACCGCATTTTGAAGAACAATTCCCCGAAAGCACATCAGAATATGCAGAAGAGGGGCGTTTGGCTCACGCTATATGTGAGCTAAAAGTTATTAAGAAATTCACTACGCAAATCACGAACCGCACGTTTACTACAAGACTTAACAAATTGAAAAAGGAACCGCATTACAACCCCGAAATGGACAAGACCTCGGATCTATATGTTGAACACTTAACCGAAAGAGCAATGCAATACCCGTCTACCCCAAATGTTGCCGCAGAAGTGAGAGTTGATTTTGCTGAGTATGTACCTGAGGGCTTTGGTACTTGCGACTGTATTATGATCGGCGGCGATACTCTAAGTATTACCGATTACAAGCACGGTAAAGGCGTGCCTGTATCGGCAGAGGACAACCCGCAAATGCGGCTTTACGCCCTTGGTGCTTTGAAACGGTACAAACCTGTGTTTGGTGAGCGTATCCAAAAAGTTTGTATGACAATAGACCAACCTCGCATCCAATCGGAACCGAGCAGCGAAACCATAACGGTTGATGAGCTGCTTGCTTGGGGTGAAAGTATCAAGCCAATTGCTGCAAATGCATACACAGGGATTGGAGATTTTGTCCCCGGTGAACATTGCCGCTTTTGCCGTGGTAAAGCAAAATGCCGAGCTCGTGCAGAGCAATACACCGCACTTGAAGAATTTAAGAACTGCGTACCTAAAAACGGCGATAAACCTCCTCTTTTTGGAGAAGGTACGCTTACCGATGAGGAAATCGGCGATTTGCTGATACGAGGCAAAGAGCTTGTAAAGTGGTATGGCGATCTTGAGGAATACGCCCTCGGCTCTATTCTTAAAGGCGGCACCATTCCAGGTTGGAAAGCCGTTGCAGGGCGAAGTATTCGCACTTTTACTAATACAGATGATGCTGTTGATACTTTGCTCAAGGCAGGGTATGAGGAGGCTATAATCTTTGACCGTAAGCCCAAGACATTAACACAGCTTGAAAAACTCGTCGGCAAAGCAGAGTTTGACCGTCTGCTCGGAGAATATGTTGTAAAGCCGCTTGGTAAGCCTACACTTGCATTGCTTTCCGATAAGCGAGAGGCATACAATCCCGCTGCCGCCGATTTTGCCGGAGTAACAAATGAATAAGGACATAACCGTTTTGGTGGAACAGTGCACAATGCAAATACATCTTGATACTTTCTTTAAGCAAATGTCTCTTATCAAAATTAAAAAACTGCTTGGGTATGTGTTCTATGAGCCGTGGAGGAATGAGGACACCATAAGCACTTTGAATACATACCTACCGGAAAAACAAGCGGAGGCAAAAGAGGCGTGGCATAAAGCAAGTGTTGCATACCAAAATGGTTACAGGCTTGACAACGAAAGAAACAATAAAAAGTTGCTTTCAGCAGTTAAGCAAACTAAAACAAAATATGAGCGTTGGGGCAAAATCATCGCCCACTTTGAAACGATTAAAACCAAAAACCGTGTTTAGCGGTTACAACATCAATGTACAGAATGAAAATTAATGATAAAGGAGTAAAAACTATGTATCAGAACATTGCAACCAAAGTATTAACAGGCGAGGTACGTCTTTCATACGCAAACCTTACTACCCCGAGAGCATCGCAGCAGGGCGGCGAGCCCAAATACAGCACAACACTGCTTATCCCAAAGACCGATACAGCGACTATTGCGGATATTAATGCATCAATCAAGGCGGCGTATGATGATGGAGTGAGCAAAAAGTGGGGCGGTGCACATCCGCAACCAAAAGTGATATTACACGACGGTGACGGGTTACGCCCCTCTGGTTTGCCTTTTGGTGAGGAGTGCAAAGGGCATTATGTTATTACCGCATCCACCAAAAACAAACCGCAAGTTGTTGGCATGGACAACCTTGACTGCGAACTTGCCCCCTCGGATATTTACAGTGGTATGTATGCCCGTGTAACTATTAACTTTTTTGCTTACGATACCGCAGGCAGCAAGGGTGTTGGTTGTGGGCTTGGTAACGTACTTAAAACCCGTGATGGCGAGGCTCTTGCCGGTGGTGCATCTGCCGCAAGCGACTTTGAGGGCCTTGGGCAGAGTTTTTCCGGACAACCTGCCGCCGCACCCACTTACGGTGCAGTACCTTATGGCGCACAGGCACCGCAGACCTACGGAGCACCCGTTCAGCCCCAGCAGCCTACGCAGGCAAACCGCCCCGCAGTAAACCCTATCACAGGGCAGCCGTGGTAAATACCCTAAACATATTCACGAAACAGGAGGTAAAAGAGTATGGATCATTTAAGTATTGACCTTGAAACATATTCAAGCGTGCCGATACAAAAAGCCGGTGCCCAAAGTTACATAATGAGCCCCGACTTTGAGATTCTCCTCTTTGCCTATTCCTTAAACGGTGCGGATCCGGTAGTATGCGACTTTGCACAGGGCGAACAGTTGCCCACTTGGGTTGCAAATGCACTACTTGATCCAAACTGTTTGAAACACGCATACAATGCTCCCTTTGAGTGGGGCTGCCTGTCAAAATATATGGGCAGGCAGCTTCCACCGGAGCAATGGCGTTGCACAATGTTCCACGGCTTATACGCAGGCTATACGGCAGGCTTGGAAGCAACAGGTCGGGCTTTAGGTTTGCCGGAGGATAAACGAAAGTTGAGTACCGGCAAAGCTCTTATACGCTATTTTTGCGTACCGTGTGCCCCGTCAAAGTCAAACGGCGGCAGAACACGAAACTACCCACGCCACGCACCGGACCGTTGGGAGCTTTTCAAAGAGTACAACCGCCAGGATGTAATTACCGAAATGGAAATTGAGAGGCGGCTTTCAGCAATACCGGTACCGGACTTTGTGCAAAAGGAATGGGAAACGGATCTTATTATAAATAGCCGAGGCGTGGCAGTTGATATGGCGATGGTTGAGGGTGCTCTTGAGCTTGATGCAACAGTCCGTAGTACCTTAACCGCTGAGGCGGTGCAAATATCCGGGCTAAACAACCCCAACAGTGTAAAACAACTTGCTGCTTGGCTTGAAACTGAAACCGGCGAGAAAATAAACGGACTACGCAAGGACACCGTGGCAAAAATGCTTGCCCGTGATGACAATAGCCCGGAGGTGCAGCGTATGCTTGAGATCCGGCAGGAACTTGGCAAGACCAGCACCAAAAAATATGATGCCATAGAGGTTGCTGTTTGCCCGGATGGGCGTGTGCGTGGGCTCTTGCAATTTTACGGAGCCAACCGCACCGGCAGATGGGCAGGGCGTTTGGTGCAGGTGCAAAACCTGCCACGAACTTATACAGAGCCGTTGGAGCTTGCCCGTGACCTTGTAAAGGGGCGTAAACTTGATGCCTTAAAGTTGATATACGGCAGCGTGCCGGACACGCTCTCGCAGCTTATCCGCACGGCGTTTATCGCCGCCCCCGGCAATGTGCTTATAGATGCCGACTTTTCGGCAATAGAGGCCCGTGTTATATCGTGGCTTGCCGGTGAGGAATGGCGGCTTGAGGTATTCCGCACACACGGCAAAATTTATGAGGCATCGGCATCGCAAATGTTTGGCGTACCTATTGAACTTATTAAAAAAGGCAACCCCGAATATGCACTCCGACAAAAAGGAAAGGTTGCAGAACTTGCCCTCGGTTACCAAGGCAGCACGGGTGCACTTATCAATATGGGCGCACTTGATATGGGCATACCGGAGGAGGATCTGCCAGATATTGTGAGCCGTTGGCGTGATGCCAACAAACGCATACGGGATCTTTGGTATAAGGTGGATGCCGCAGCCGTTCAAGTTATTACACAGGGTGGCAGTGTTGGCGTTAGCAGCCTTATACTTGCACACGAATGGGATGCTAACCAAAACACTGACTATATGACAATTACCCTGCCAAGCGGCAGAAAACTATTTTATAATGCCCCGCAAATAGGTGTAAACCAATGGGGCAACCCCTCAATATCGTATATGGGTATGGACCAGACCACAAAAAAGTGGAAACGCATCGAAACCTACGGCGGTAAGCTCGTGGAAAATTGCGTACAAGCCATCGCCCGTGACTGTTTGGCACAGGCTATTGAGCACCTGGAGGCAGAGGGCTTACCGGTTATATTCCACATACACGATGAGGTTGTTATAGATATTAAACCCTTTGCAAGCAATAAAGAAATGCTTGCAAAAACAGTTGAAATAATGAGCCGCCCCGTTCCGTGGGCACCGGGCTTGCCCCTTGGTGCTGATGGTTGGGTTGGTAAATTCTTTAAGAAAGATTAAGCAAGGAGGCACTCGGCTATGCAGTATATGGGAGGCAAAAGACGAATATCCCGCAGTGGGTGCGGGTGGTAAGGAGTAACCGCTATGCAAAATGACCGTAAAATCGCCATAGCCTCCGGTGCAAGCAGGCGTGCAACCTTATGGACCACGCAAACGCTGATGGTATCGGAACTATGGGAAAAGTTAAAAGTGCCGGCAAGGGGCACGGAAACCCTTGCAGAATATCTAAACTTAAAAAAAGCCCAACAAGACGAATTAAAAGACATTGGCGGCTTTGTAGGCGGTACCCTTAACGGAACACGCCGAAAAGCAAACAATGTTGCTGGGCGTGATATTATAACCCTGACCTTGACAACATACCGGCAGGGCATAAAGATGATGTTCTCCGCAGAGTTGAGGCTTTGGGGTGTGGGTATTGTGTTTACAGTACCCGAAAACACCAACCGGCAGCACCTCGTTTGCGTGTGCTTTTGCCGCTAGACAGGACAGTAACCGCAGACGAATACGAGCCACTTGCCCGTAAGGCTGCTGAATATATAGGCCTTGAATTTGCCGATCCGACAACCTTTGAGCCAAGCCGTCTTATGTATTGGCCGAGCTGCTGCTCCGACAGTGAGTATGTGTACGTTGTTGGCGATAAGCCTTTTATAGCTGCCGATGCTTTGCTTGCACAATACGAAAATTGGCACGATATGACACAGTGGCCCGCCATACCGGGGCAGGCACAGTTTACCAAACTTGCCGTTAAGCAAGGCGATCCGGAGGGCAAAAACGGCGTTGTAGGCGCATTTTGCCGTGTGTACGATATTCAGCGTGCTATGGAGGAACTGCTCCCCGGTATTTATGAGCCGGTTGATACAATGCCCGGCAGATACACATACCTTGGGGGCTCAACCACCGGCGGTGCCGTACTTTATGACGATGGCAAATTTTTATACAGCCACCACGCAACAGATCCCTGCGGAGGCAGACTTGTAAACGCCTTTGACTTGGTACGCCTACATAAATACGGCGATGCCGATGACACTGCGGCCGCAGGCTCCCCTACCAACCGCCTGCCGTCTTACACGGCTATGTGCGAGCTTGCATGCTCCCTTGCGGATGTTGCCGCATTGATAAGCAAGGAACGGTACGAAAGTGCCGTTAAGGACTTTGAGGGCATAACACCCGGCGAAGATAACGAGCCGGAAAATTGGATGGTGCTACTTGAGAAAAATGTGCAGACAGGTGCCGTAAAAGCCACCATTGATAATGTGCGTATTATCCTGGAACACGATCCCCTGCTTAAAGGCAAGTTTGCCCTTAACGAATTTGCGGGCAGGGGCGAGGTGTTAGGATCCTTGCCGTGGGATAACCGAGATAAACGCCGTTTATGGGATGACAATGACAACCAAGGCTTGTATTGGTACCTTGAGCGTGTTTACAAAATATCCGGCAACGGCAAAGTGGATGGTGCCCTTTCTCTCCATTCCAACGCCCACGCTTTCAACGATGTTAAGGACTACCTCAAGGGTTTACAAGGCAAGTGGGATGGCGTACCGCGTCTTGATACCCTTTTCATTGACTACCTCGGAGCTAAAGATACCGCATACAACAGAGCCGTAACCCGCAAGGCGTTTACCGCCGCCGTTGCCCGTGCTATGATGCCGGGCTGCAAATATGATAATATGGTCATTTTGTCAGGTCCGCAAGGTATCGGTAAAAGTACCCTGCTTGATAAAATGAGCCGTGGTTGGTTTAACGATAGCATACGCACCTTTGAGGGCAAAGAGGCAAGCGAACTGCTGCAAGGTGTTTGGCTCGTTGAGGTATCGGAGCTTGATGCTTTTAGGCGCACAGATGTAAGCCGCATTAAACAGTTTTTGAGCCTGCGTGCTGACCGTTTCCGTGCGGCATACGGGCGTAATGTAAAAGAACTGCCCCGTACTTGCATCTTTTTTGGCACTACCAACTCAGCCGAATACCTGCAAGACACTACCGGCAACCGCCGCTTTTGGCCGATAGATACCGGCGAACAAAGGCACACCAAAAGTGTATGGCGTGATCTTGATCAGGAAATAGATCAACTGTGGGCAGAGGCGTTTATGCGTTGGCAGGCGGGTGAGCCTTTGTATTTATCCGGTGCCACAGAGGATGCCTCTAAGGAAAAGCAAGAGGAACACAGAGAGGCATCCGGTCGTGAGGGTATCGTGCGTGAATTTATGGATCGTTTGGTGCCGGAGGATTGGAGTAAATGGCCGCTTGATAAAAGGCGTATGTTTTGGGGCGGCGTGACAATGGGCAGCGACAGCCTGCACCTTGTTCCCCGTGATCGTATATGTGCACTTGAGATATGGTGCGAGGCTTTCGGCGGCGGTACCAAGGAAATGAAAAACACCGACACAAGAGAAATCAATGCCATAATGGCTGCAACGCCGGGCTGGTGTAGATCGGCAAGAACGATGTATTTTGGACCGTATGGCACTCAAAGAGGCTTTATAAAATCTAACAATTAGCTGCTAACAATTTGTTTTTCGTGTAGAATTGCTAGAAACATTCTAACAATTCATTTTTTCGATTGTTAGAAAATTGTTAGGTGGAAAAACCGCATAAAATAAGGGTTTTTATTACTTTTCTAACATTCTAACATTTTTTCTTATAGAGTATAAAAATAGAGAGTTAGAGGGTAAAAATACTCTCAAACCGCCTGTGTGAGCGTGTATACGCGTGTGCGCGCGAGAATGTTAGAAAGGAGAAAAACAATGCTTGAAAAGACAGTTGAAAAAGAATTGTGCGAAAGGGTTAAAAAAGACTTGGGAGGCTGGGCATTAAAGTTTGTAAGCCCCGGACAGAACGGAGTACCGGATCGCATTGTGTTGATACCGACGGGGCGTATATACTTTGTGGAAACCAAAGCACCCGGCAAAAAGCTGCGGAAACTGCAAGAGTATGTTTGCGGTTTGATAAAGCGGTTAGGTTTTAAGGTGCTGCGGATAGACACCACGGAAAAGGTGGAGCAATTTGTAAGGGAGGTAAAGGCAGACGGAATATAAACCGCATAATTACCAAGCGTACTGCATTGAGCGTATCGTAAACGATCCTGCGGTTGGGTTGTTCCTACGCCCCGGCCTCGGTAAAACATCGATTACACTTTCAGCCATAAACATTTTGAAATATTTTAAGTGGAGTGTGGCAAAGGCTTTGGTTGTAGCACCCAAAAAGGTTGCCGAGGGCACTTGGAGCAAGGAGGCAAACAAGTGGGATCATTTAAAGCACCTGCGTGTGGTTACGGTCCTCGGCACTGCTACCAAGCGTATAAAAGCACTTAACACACCTGCGGATGTTTATGTTATTAACCGTGAAAATATCCCCTGGCTTGTTGATTATTATAAACAAGAGTGGCCGTTTGATATGGTGGTGCTTGACGAAAGCACGAGCTTTAAGAACGGACAAAGCAAACGCTTTAAGGCTATGAAACTTGTTAGGCGTTTTATGAAAAAGGTTGTACTGCTTACAGGCACACCATCATCCAAGGGGCTTATGGACTTATGGGCACAAATATATTTACTTGATGAGGGTGCAAGGCTTGGCAAGAATATAACACAATTCCGTACAAGGTATTTTGATGCCAACACACACGGAGGGCATTTTACGGAGTACACCGCCAAAAGCGATGCCGAGGATGCAGTGCTTAACGCAATAAGCGATATTTGCGTATCAATGAAAGCCGAGGACTACTTGGAGCTGCCTGCTTGCATAGAGCACGATGTTTCCGTTGTGCTTGACGATAAAACACTAAAAGCGTACAAGCAGTTTGAGCGTGATCTGCTGCTTACTATTGACGATGACACCATAACCGCCAACACCGCCGGAGTGCTTACCGGCAAACTGTTACAGTTTTGCAGCGGTGCAATGTATGATAGTGAGCGTAAAGCCGTGCGTATTCACGATAGCAAACTTGATGCTTATACAGAACTTTTGGAAAGCCTAAACGGTGAGCCTTGCATAACCTTTTACGGCTACCAACACGATAAGGATCGCATCCTTGCCGCACTAGAAAAAACAAAACTGCGTGTATGCGTTTACAAAGGCACCGAGGATGAGGATGCTTGGAACGCCGGCAAGGTTGATGTGCTTTTGGTGCATCCGAGCAGCTGTGCCTATGGCTTAAACTTGCAGGCAGGCGGCAGGCACATTATCTGGTTTACACCAAATTGGAGCTTTGAACTGAACGATCAAGGTAAGTGCCGACTTTGGCGGCAAGGCTCCCCTTATGATAAAGTTTATGTGCATTACCTTGTTGTGCAGGGTTGCGTTGACGAGGATGTGCTTGACACCATACGGGATCGTGCCGGCACACACGAAACCGTAATGCAAGTGTTAAAAGCCCGTATTAAAAAAGTTAGGGAGGCAACGGTATGACTTTAAAAGAATTATCACAGTTATATTACCTCAACCGTGAAATTGAGCGAGATACAGAACGGTTGGAGGCTTTACGGGCAAGAGCATTGGCACCGGGATCACCCAACTGTGATGGTACGCCTAAAAGCCCAAGTTTTGAAAATCGCCTTGAGCGCTATGTTGCAGAAATTGTTGACCTTGAGGCAATTATTCACGCAAGAATAACGCAGTGTCTACACGAGCGTAACAGGCTTGAGCGTTACATTGCCGAAATTCCCGACAGTTTGACACGGCAAATATTTCAACTGCGGTTTATAAACGGGATGACTTGGTTGCAAATTGCGTACAGTGTGGGCGGTAACAATACCGAGGCAAGCGTGAAAATGACTTGTTACCGGTACATAAAAAAGAGCAACGAGTAAAGTTGTTACTTTTGTTACGGCAACATAGTGTATAATATAAACTGCGGGTATTGACCACAAGGGCAATGCCTCCTTGGATAAGAACAGCGGCGAGGTATTCCTCCATAATGCCCCGCTTGCTGTTCTTTAATTTTGCAATGAAAGCGAGGTGATACACTATGACCGACAGGCAGCAAAAGTTTGCGGATGAGTATATCATTGACTGTAATGCAAGCCGTGCGTATAAGGCTGCATACCCGAATGTTAAAAAGGACAGCGTGGCAGGTGCAGCAGGTGCAAGGTTGTTAAAGAATGTTAAAATAAAAGCCTACATTGAGGAAAAGCTCCAAGAAATAAGCAGCAAGAAAACAGCCGATGCCACAGAGGTTATGGAGTATTTAACCTCTGTTATGCGTGGGCAAAGCAAGGCAAGCGTGGTGGTTGTTGAGGGTTATGGCGATGGTTACTCTGAGGCCAAAATCATTAAAAAGCCACCGGATGAAAAGGAACGCCTCAAGGCTGCGGAGCTTTTAGGTAAACGCCACAGCCTATTTACCGACAAGGTGGATGTGGGCGGTGCTGTGCCGGTGGTAATTTCCGGCGGTGAGGCTCTTGATGATTAGGCAAAAACACGCCGCCGGTCAGCGATGGGAGGTGGTGGAGTGAATAACGGCAAGCTGATTAACAGGCTATACCTCCCCGATGTTGTGGGCAAGGGCTATGGCACATTTTGGAACTTTAAGGGCCGTTATCGTTAGCGGGTTTGCAAAGGCTCCCGTGCCTCTAAAAAGTCAAAAACAACCGCCTTAAACAATATCACACGAGTTATGGAATACCCGCAGGCAAATTTGCTTTGCGTGCGTAAAACATATCGCACCCTCAAAGATAGTTGCTTTACGGAGCTGAAATGGGCTATACACCGCCTCGGCGTTGATGCGTGGTGGGATATAAAAGAAAGCCCGCTTGAAATGACCTATAAGCCCACGGGGCAAAAAATTCTTTTTCGTGGGCTTGACGATCCGCTGAAAGTTACGTCAATAACCGTTGAGGTTGGCGTGCTTTGTTGGCTATGGATCGAGGAGGCATACGAAATAAGCTCCGAGGCAGACTTTGACACGCTGGATGAAAGCATCCGAGGCGAGGTGCCGCCCGGACTGTTTAAGCAAATAACGCTTACTTTTAACCCTTGGAATGAGCACCATTGGTTGAAAAAGCGGTTCTTTGATGCTGAACCTGACCCTGATATACTTGCAATGACTACAAACTACACTTGCAACGAGTGGCTGGATGCTGCCGATAAAAAGGTATTTGAAACAATGAAACAGAATAACCCCCGCCGTTTCCGTGTCGCAGGGCTTGGCGATTGGGGCATCGTGGATGGCTTGGTATATGAAAATTGGGAGGAGCACCTTTTCAGCATTGACGAGGTAAGGCAAACGCCTGGTATTAAGTCTGTGTTTGGGCTTGACTTTGGGTATACCAACGATCCCACGGCTTTATTTTGTGGCTTGATAGACACCCAAAACAAAACATTATGGGTTTTTGACGAGATATACAAACCGGGTATGAGCAATGAGGATATAGCAAAGGCGGTTATTTCCGCAGGCTATGCCAAAGAGCACATACGGGCAGACAGTGCCGAGCCTAAAAGCATAGATCGCCTTTATGCTTTGGGGCTTGCCCATATACGCAAAGCCCGTAAGGGCAAGGACAGCGTAAACAACGGCATTGACTTTATACAAGACTATAAAATTTTTATCCACCCCAAGTGCGTAAATTTCATTACCGAAATTGGCAACTACACTTGGGACACGGACACAAAGACCAGCAAAAAGTTAAACCGCCCCATAGATGACTTTAACCACCTTATGGACGCTATGCGGTACGCCCTGGAGGAATACTCCATAGGTCCGGTTTATTCTTTTAAGTGAGGAGGTGCAGCCAAATGAAAGCATTAAATTTTTACTCTCCACCCATTGAAATGCAGGCCCGTATGGCTGCAAACATTGTACCGGGCATTACCGATAAGCAGTTTTTGGAGCTTGAGATCCGTAAGTGGTTGACCTCCGAGGAACGCCACCGCCAAATCGCCGGCGATGCGTATTATGACGGTGTGCAGCCGATTATGAAACGCAAGCGCACGGTTATTGGCGAGGGTGGAACGCTTAAAGAGGTTGACAACTTGCCAAATAACCGCCTTATCGATAACCAATATGCAAAAATAGTGGATCAAAAGGCAAATTACCTATGCGGACAGCCGATTACCTTTGATACCTCAAACGCCGATTACGGCAAGGCACTTTCAAAAGTGTTTGGACATAAGGCACAGCGTACATTGCATATTGTTGCCGAAAAGGCATTGACCGGCGGTAAGGCGTGGGTGTTCCCCCATTACACAGACGAGGGCACGCTTGCCTTTGCGATGCTGCCCGCACACGAGGTATTGCCCTTTTGGAGCGATACCGCACACACCGATCTTGACTGTGCTGTGCACTTTTTCCCCATATACGAATATGACGAAAAAGGCAACGAAAGCATTGTTGAAAAGGTGGAGGTGTTCCACGCAGGCGGTGTGGATCGCTTTATCTGGAATAAGGGCACGCTTGAGGTTGACAAGGATGCCACCTCCGGCTCCTATGTTACCGTTATTGATCCAAAGACCAAAAAGCCCCGTGCACTTAACTGGGCAAGGATCCCGTTGGTATGCTTTAAGGCTAACCACAGAGAGCTGCCTTTGCTTTGCCGTGTGCGTTGTTTGCAGGATGCCCTTAACCTTATGCTTTCCAACTTTGTAAACGCTATGGAGGAGGATGTGCATAACACCGTGCTTGTTATTCACAATTACGATGGTGAGGACTTGGGCGAATTTAGACGAAACCTCGCCACATACGGTGCGGTTAAGGTTAGATCTACTGACGGTGCAAACGGTGCCGTTGACACTTTGGAAATTGAGGTTAAAGCCGAAAACTACAAGGCAGTTATGGAACTGCTGAAAAAGGCTATAATCGAAAATGCCAGAGGCTACGATGCCAAAGATGAGCGAATGAACGGCACACCAAACCAAATGAATATACGATCAATGTACTCGGATATTGACCTTGATGCAAACGGTATGGAAACCGAATTTCAAGCCGCTTTTGAGGATCTGCTCTTTTTCGTAAACGCCCACCTTGCAAATACGGGCGTTGGCAATTTTGACGGCGAGGATGTTTCGGTTATATTCAACCGTGATATTATGATTAACGAAACCGAGGCAATAGACAACTGCGGTAAATCAAAGGGCATTATAAGCGATGAAACCATTTTGAAACAACATCCGTGGGTTGACGATCCGGAGGAGGAAATGGAACGCTTAAAGGCTGAAAAAGAACAGGCAGCCGCCGAGGCAGATGCCTACCGTGCCGCTTTTGAAAGCTCGGCAGGCGGTAATGGGCAGAATACGCCTCCCGGCAATACGCCGGAGGGCGGTGCCGTAAATGAATAATGCAGATTATTGGGCACGCCGCTTTAAGATTATGGAGGATGCCCTAAAAGATCAAGCTTACGATTATGCCAAAAACCTTGAGCAGCAGTTTGATGCCGCTATTGCACAAATTGACACACAAATGCGTGCGTGGTACCAACGCTTTGCGGATAACAACGGCGGTATTTCCTACGCAGAGGCACAAAAACTGCTTACCGCCGGCGAACTTAAAGAGTTTAAGTGGACCGTGCAGGAATATATAAAAGCGGGCAAAGAGCACGCCATAAGCGGTGCGTGGGCAAAGGAACTTGAAAACGCATCCGCACGGGTGCATATTTCCCGCCTTGAGAGCCTTAAAATTCAGTTAAGACAGCAAGCCGAGGAGTTGACACAGGCAAGAATAGACACCACAAGCAAAGCCTCGGCATTGTCTTATACCGAAAGTTACTACCACACCGCTTTTGAGGTACAGCGTGGGCTTGGCGTGGGTTGGACTATGCAGGCGTTAAACACAAACGCCGTGCAAAAGGTGCTTTCACGCCCTTGGACTGTTGACAACCAAACCTTTACGGCAAGGTGCTGGACAGATAAAACCAAGTTGGTTGAAACCGTCAACCAAGAACTTACACGGATGCTTGCCACGGGCGAGGCACCGGATAAGGCTATTGAGGCAATAGCAAAGCGGTTTAATGTTTCAAAGCAAAATGCCGGGCGTGTGGTAATGACCGAAAGTGCGTATTTCTCAAGTGCCGCACAAAAAGACTGTTTCAACGAGCTTGACGTGGAGCAGTACAGAGTAATAAGTGCACTTGATGCGAAAACCTGCAATATCTGCGGCGATATGGATGGCAAGGTGTTCAAAATGAGCGATTTTGCCGCAGGCTCTACCGCCCCACCGTTCCACCCGTGGTGCCGTTGTTGCACCGCACCTTATTTTGCGGATATGAAGGGCTTGGGCGAAAGATACGCACGGGATGTAAAAAACGGTGAGCGTTTCAAATTGCCGAAAGATACCACATACAAGCAATGGAAAGAGAAGCAGGATGCCCAACACGGCACCGGTACCGTTGACAAAATGCGAAAAATGGAGCATAATAAAAGTGCCGATAAGGTGCAGTATGAACGGTACAAGGCAACAATCGGTGATGTTACGCCGAAATCATTTGAAGATTATCAAAATGTAAAATATGGTGTTCCAGAAAAATGGAAGCGGTTAAAATATCAATACAGAACTGTTAATCGCTACGAAATTAACGGTGCTGTTTCAACTGAAAAGATAATTGAACTTGATAACGCAGCTTGGTGCACTAAACAAACCGGTTTCGATGCAACTAAATTTACAGGCAAAGACAAAAAACGCATAAAAAACATAGCACGAAGCGGAAATGCCGCTGTTATGGAGCTCGATGGCGAATTGTATTTTTCACACAGCCGTGTTGAAAATGCTTTTGATATTTATTCTGAAGCCTATACAGGTAGCTTGCCGCTCATCGGCTTATCAGAAAACCGCATTTTTGATGTTCTTGATTTGGGCGATGGTGTTAAAAGGCAGTATGACACAGAAGCAAAATTCTTAGAGTTTGTTGCAAGTCAGAAAAATACGCAGGATAATTTTAGTATAACCATTCTCTCCGAAAAACACATTTGCAAAAGCTGCAAGAATGTGGTTAAACAATTCAAGGAGCGTTATCCAAACGCTACTGTAAATGTTATCTCTGGCAAAAAAGAATATAACGGTGATCCAAACGGCGGTAAAACTTGGAAATACAGAAAGAAGGCAAACAGCGATGTTAAAACACATTGAGGCGTCTTGTTATGACGAGGAAGGCTACGAAAAAATCAAGGATTATTATACAAAAGAATATGACAGAGTTTGTACCGAAAACAAGTCTCCCGAACCCGCAGATAAAACCGTGAGAGGGACACTTATGACTTTTTATCCGGAAGATTTTGACGAAGAGGGCATGGATAAGCTCATTATGCTTATTTCCGGGATGCAGTGGGCTATAGCGAATGGTGGAATAGCGGACGATGATCCCGAAAGTCTTGCATACAATGTATGGTATGCAATAGAGGATTTTTCTACAGGTAATTATGACGATTTATTTACTCCCGAAGATCTCAAACTTGTGAAACAAGACATAAAATTGCTGTATGACTATTTCGATGAGAACCCATCGCTAAAAGGTGATTGAAATCTATACAACAAAAGCATCGTGCTGAAAATGCACGGTGCTTTTGTTGTATTCAAATGGAGGTGGTAAGATGAAATGCCCATACGCTGTACATACGAAATCTGTGACCCAAACGAAAATAGAATATAACGAAGATGGTGAACAGGATAGTTGGACTGAACTACAGAACAACTCCGTTGCGTTTATTGAGTGCCAAAAAGAAAATTGCGGTGCTTGGTATGACGATAGATGCCACTATAAAGATTAATATAAACAGAGAAACAAAGCACTCTTTAACTGATATTGAAATGTTGGTTACGGGGGTGCTTTTTTTATACAAAAATACCGCCTGCCTCTGCGGAATATAAGCGAGGGGCACTTATTACCGGGACTTGCCGGACAAAAAGGAAAACAAGGAGGTTCACAAAAATGTTAAGTTGGTTGAAGGACATCCTCGGAGATAACTACACCGAGGACATCGAAAAAAAGATTTCACAAGAGATCGGCAAAAACTTTGTGGCAAAAGCAGATTTCAATGCAAAAAACGATGCTTTGAAAAATCTTGAGGCACAGGTGCGTGAGCGCGACACGCAGCTTGAAACCTTGCGTAAATCAACAGGCGATGCCGCAGCGTTGCAGGAGCAAATTGCTACCCTGCAAACACAAAACGCAGAGGCTAAAAAGAACTATGAGGCAGAAATTGCACGAGTGCGTTTGGATGGTGCCGTTGAGGCAGCACTCACCGCCGCAGGTGCAAAGAACAACACCGCCGTTAAGGCGTTGCTTGCCGATTTTCTCAAGGATGCCAAGTTAGACGAAAGCGGAGCCGTTAAGGGGCTTACCGCCGAAATTGAAACACTGGCAAAAGCCGATGCAACTGCATTTCTTTTTAACGCCGCTGACGATAAAGGACAGCAGCAGTTTAAGGGTATGCAGCCCGATGCCGCAGGTGGTAAGACACCGCCCGCAACCGTAAAAGAGCCAAAAGATATGAACTACGATGAGCTTTGCGCTTATCTTGAGGCTAACCCCGGAGCAAAGCTCGAATAATAAAAAAAATAAAAGAAAGGCAAGGTAAGAATTATGTCTAACACGAAATTTGATGCCAAGAGCTTTAATGCCGAGGCTTTCAAGTACAAGGTTGGTACCGTTCCCAACTTGAAAATGAACGAGATCAAAAAGTCGGCAGCCCTTGCCGCAAACCCCGATATTAAGAGCGTGTTTATGGGCCAGGATGGCACCGGTTACGCCCGTATTGCTATGCGTGGCTTGCTTGATGGCGATGCCGTAAACTATGACGGACAGACCGACATCACCGCAACCTCCCTCAAGACCTTTGAGCAGGGCGTTGTTGTGGTAGGCCGTGCAAAAGCGTGGGTTGAAAGAGATTTCAGCTATGACATCACCGGTGGGCAGGACTTTATGGATGCCGTTGCTGCACAGATCGCAGAGTACAAGGATGGCCTTGACCAGAACACGATCCTCGCAGTGCTCAAGGGCGTATTTGCAATGAGCGCCGATGCCAAGAGCAAGGAATTTGTTGCAAAGCATACCACAGAGGTTGACGGTGCAATGACCGCCACAACCCTCAATTCCGCAACAAACAAGGCTTGCGGTGCTAACAAAAAGAAATTCTCGCTTGTGTTTATGCACAGTGATGTAAGCACCGGTTTGGAAAACCTTAACCTCATTGAACGCCTCAAGTACACCGATAAAGATGGCATTTCCCGCAGTCTTGAGTTGGGTACTTGGAACGGCAAGCTCGTTGTTGTTGATGACGATTTGCCCGCAGAGGAGGGCTATTTCCCTGCTACCGAAAGCACCGAGGGGGCACTCAAGGTGGTTGCAGCCTCGCCCTCGGCTGGTGAGATCAAACTTTCCGATGTTACACCGTACTTTGGCAGCACAGCGGCCGCCGCTAATACGTATGTTGTACCCGGCACTCGCTACACCACTTTTGTACTTGGCAAGGGTGCAATTTCCTACGAGGACATTGGAGCAAAAACGCCGTATGAAATGGACAGAGATCCGGCAAAGAACGGTGGACAGGACACCCTCTATATTCGCCAGCGTAAGTGCTTTGCGCCGTTTGGCATTTCCTACGAAAAGGCAAGCCAAGCAAGCAATTCCCCTACCGATGCGGAACTTGCAAACGGTGCAAACTGGGTACTTGTTCACACCGGTGAAAGCACCGTATCGCAGAGATCCTACATCAACCACAAAGCGATCCCCATTGCGAGAATTTACTCCAGGGGCTAATAACGGGAGGAGGTGCAGCCAATGGATATTTACAAAGATGTTGTATTGCGGTTGTCGCAGCTTGGCTACACCGTGCAGGATAGCGATGTACCCGATCTCAATTATGCCATAAACCGTGCCGCCGAAAAGATAAAGGCGAACATCAACCGCACGGATATACCGGAGGGCTTACATTATACTTGGGTTGATATGACCGCCGGGCTTTTCTTGTTTGACAAAAAGGCCACGGGTGGGCTTGGCGATGGTTTTGATTTTTCAGCTCCAGCCAAAAAGATTACCGAGGGCGATGTTTCGGTTGAGTTTTCCGGACAAACAGACGGCAGCAATACGCCGGAGGCAAGGTTTGATAAACTGCTTAACAGTCTTATTAACCCTCCGGCGTGTTTATTTGCCCGTTTTAGGCGGTTTGTATGGTAGGCGGTAAATTATATGCCTCTGCCATAAAAAGCCTTTGGCACGGCAAATGCACGGTTACAGTGCGTAATTGCGACACAACCGATGAAAACACCGGGCGTGTTGTTGTAAGTGAGGTTGACACTTGCAAGGATGAGCCCTGCCGCATTTCCTTTACTACCGTGAAACCAACCCAAACGGAAAACGCTGCACCTGCGGTTATGCAAAGTATTACGCTTTACATTGATCGTGCGGTGGTTATTCCGGAGGGCTCAAAAATTACGGTAACGCAAAACGGCATCACCAATGAATATGAAAAAAGCGGTAAGCCGGGCGTGTATTCCACACACCAAGAAATACCGCTTGAATTGTTTAAGGGGTGGGCATAATGGCACGCTGGGGAAATGCAGATTTTAAGCAATTACAAGAATTGCAAAAAAGGCTTGAGGCACTGCAAAAGGTTGACCTAAACAAATTTTGCGAGGTTGCCTCAAAAGAACTTGCCGCCCGTCTGCTTGCTTTGGTTATTCCACGCACACCCGTTGGGCAGTATGCTACCGAAACGGGCAAAAACGGCGGCACACTGCGGCGTGGTTGGACTGCCGGCAAGGAAACCTCGCCTGCTGCCTACGCCAAAAGTCTGCCGGTTGAAAAATCCGGCAACTACTACATTATACGGGTTATTAACCCCGTTGAGTATGCAAGTTATGTGGAGTTTGGGCACAGGCAGACACCGGGGCGGTTTGTTCCGGCGATAGGTAAACGCCTAAAACAAGGCTGGGTAAACGGGCAGTATTTTCTCACGCTTTCGGAGGATGACCTTGAGAGCATCGCTCCGGCGGTGTTACAGAAAAAACTTGATAAACTATTGCAGGAGGTTTTTAATGGCTGAAATAAATTTTAACCAAATATATGACGGCGTAACGCTTGCCCTGCATCGGTTTTATCCCAAAGCAAGAATACACGGCGGCGAGGTAAAGCAGGATCTATGCGATGGCGATTTTAACGTATTACCTCTTACGGCAACCCACACCGAACAAATGGGCAAACGCTTGAAGCGTAAACCCGTGTTTGATGTAATTTATTACGCTGGTAAGGTCGGTGGGCGTGCAGAATGCTTACAAGTAGCAAACTCCTTGCCGCAGATACTCAACACCATTCAAACACCGGATGGCGATAAAGTACACTGCTTATCCTTTGAAACAAATATTGAGGATGATGTACTGCATTGCTTGGTAGGCTATCCGCATTTTGTGTATAAATCGGAAGATATTGAAAGAATGGGTGATCTAATAATCGAGTAAGGAGCAATAAAATGGCAAAAAAGAAAATCAAGGAAGTCACGACGGATGCACCCGCTTATACAAAAGCACAACTTATGGCTTCTGACAAATATGAAAGCAGAAAAGATTTGATCGGTGCACTGCTTGACGAAAACAACATATATACCTGTGAACAGGTGAATGGAATGATTAAAAATTATTTGAAAGGTATGGTGATCTAATATGGCGTTAGGTGGCGGATTTTGGACTACTCAAAATAAAGTATTGCCGGGATCATATATTAATTTTACAGGTCTTGCAAAATCTAATGCTACGCTCTCAAGCAGGGGTATCGTTGCTGCTCCCTTTGTTTTGTCGTGGGGTCAGGAAAATACTGTATTTGAAGTAACGGCAACGGATTTTAAGAAAAACGCTAAAAAGATATTCGGGTATGATTATGATGCCCCTGAAATGCTTGCTCTGCGTGAAATATTCTGCAACGCAACAAAATTGTATTGTTATCGCCTCGGCACAAGCGCAAAGGCAAGCAATGATTACGCAATCGCTAAATGCGGTGGTGTAAGAGGAAACAAGCTCACGATTAAAATCGCTTCAGATGTTGACAATGACAGCAGTTTTATTGTTAGCACATTACTTGATGGCGTTGTCGTTGACGAACAGCGTGTGCAGAATGTTGAGGAACTTGTTGCAAATGATTTTGTAACATTTAAAACGGGTAAGGCACTTACCACAAATGAGGCAGGTGTACCGTTGACAGGTGGTGCAGATTGTACAAGCATTACGGGCGAACACTACCAAGCATTTTTGGATGCTATAGAGAACTATTCTTTTAATGCTCTATGCTGTCCGGCAAACGATGCAAACACGGTTGCGCTTTTTGTGAATTTTACAAAGCGTATGAGAGAAGAAATCGGCTCTAAATTTCAACTTTGTGCAATTAAACCGACAGCTGACACGGAGGGTGTTATCGGTGTTTGGAATACTGCAACCGCAGATGACAGGACAACCGACGCTCTCGTATATTGGGTCGCAGGTGTACAAGCATCAGCTGCTGTGAATAAGGCTTTAACAAACAGCGTTTATAACGGTGAATTAACTGTTGATACAAATCACACGCAAGCTGAGCTTGAGGCTGCTATTAAAGCAGGTAAGTTTATGTTCCACAACGTAAATGGCACAGTACGTGTGCTTGAGGATATTAATACGCTCGTAACGCTTACGGCGGAAAAGGGTGAGATTTTTCAAAACAATCAAACCGTAAGAGTTTGTGATCAAATCGCAAATGATATAGCAAGTCTTTTCAACACTCGCTATATTGGCATTGTTCCTAACGATGCTTCTGGGCGTGCAGCACTCTGGAATGACATTGTAAAACTGATACAAGAACTTGAAATAATCAGAGCCATTGAAGATTTTGATGCAGAAACGGTAAGTGTTGATATTGGAGAACGCAAAGGATCGTTATTGATAACACTTGATGGCTTAAACATCGTGAACGCTATGAACCAGCTCTATATGAGCGTAATTATTCAGTAAAAAGGCGGTGAATATAAATGACTAATAACGTGATGGCTACGAATGACGCACCTGTTGCAAAGTTTGCGGAGGTATTTGTGACCTATAATGGTAAGCGTATGGCAATGTTGATGTGCAAGGACTTTGAGGGCAAAGCCAATGTTTCCACGCAGGATGTGCCACGTATGGGCAGCGTGATTATGGGTAAAAAGCCTACCACCGTTGAGCTTTCGTTCTCTATGACAATTTACAAGTGCACCGAGATTTTTGATGACATTGTCGATACATTCATCAAAACCGGTGTAATGCCTACGCTGACGATCCAGACCTCAAACGAGGATCCCGCCACCTCTGTTGGCCGCAGTACAAAAATTTATAATGACTGCGTACTTGATGGCGATGTGCTGCTTTCGATGGCAGGCTCCGAGGATGATTTTATCGAGCAGGAAATCAGCGGCTTTGCCGGTGGTTATACTCGCCCGGAAAAATTCAGCAACCCCTCATATATGTAAACCGATAATTTAAGGAGGTATATACCCTATGGCAAGATCATTAAGTGCATTTATGGCACAGAACGCAAAAAAGGTTGACAACCGCAAAATCGCTCTTTCCAACCGCTTTGTTGACGAAAACGGCAAGGCGGTTGAGTGGGAGATCACCTGTATTACAGCAGCAGAAAACCAAAAGCTTCGCAAAGACTGTTTGCGTAATGTCCCTGTAGCGGGTAAACGTGGACAGTACACACAGGAAATGGACACGGCACAGTATCAGGCAAAACTTGCCACCCGTTGTGTTGTGTTCCCCGACCTTAACGATGTAACCCTTTTGGAAAGTTACGGCGTTATGGGTGCGGAGCAGCTCATCGGCACAATGCTCACCCCCGCCGAATTTGACGATCTTATTATCGCTATTACGGAACTTTGCGGTTTTACCGCAGAGGGCGAGCTTGTTGACGATGCAAAAAACTGATATTGGAGGGTGATCCGGAGGCGAATTACGCCTACTACGCTCTCCACAAATTCCGCTGGAAACCCTCTGAGTTTTTAGCACTTGATCCGTATGAGCGTGCTTTTGTTATAGCCGCCATTGATATACGGGTACAGAATGAAAAGAAAGAGGCAGACCAAGCAAAAAGAAAAGGAAAGATAGGGAAGAAACGGAAATAATGGCGGTGCCTTAACCGGTGCCGCCATTATTTTCAAAAAGAGGAGGTGCACCAAATATGGGCAGAGTGCAGTCATCCCTCGTGCTTAACGACCAAATGTCAAAAGTGCTGGGCCGTATAAATAAGGCTATGGGCTCCGTGCTTGATAGTTTTGAGGCAGTACAGCGTGCATCCGGCAAAAGTTTTAACACCGCAAATATCGCTCAAGCCCGTAAGGAACTTGGGGCGGCAGATGCAGCCTTAAACGAAATGGAGGAAAGTTACCGCAAATGTAACAACCAACAAGACCAATTAAACAAGCGTTTGGGGCAAGGCTCCTCGGCGGCAAACGGCTTGCTCGGAAAGATTAAAGGTATAGCCTCCACATACCTCGGTATGAAGGGCCTATCCGGTTTGGTAAATCTATCCGACACCATAACGCTGACCGATGCCCGTTTATCCATGATGAATGACGGGTTACAGACTACCGCAGAACTTAACGATATGATTTACGCTTCTGCACAAAGATCAAGAGGCTCATATCTGGCAACCGCCGATGCAGTTGCAAAGTTAGGGCTGATGGCAGGCGATGCTTTCAGTAGTAACCAAGAAACTATCGCTTTTATGGAGCAGGTAAATAAACAATTCAAAATTGCAGGAACATCAGCCGCCGGCATTGATGCCGCTATGTTGCAGCTCACGCAGGCTATGGGGTCCGGAGTACTCCGTGGTGAGGAATACAACAGCGTTCTTGAACAAGCCCCCAACATTATACAAGCCATCGCCGAGTATATGGATGTACCCAAAGGGCAACTAAAAGATATGGCAGCAGACGGTAAAATTACTGCAGATATAGTAAAGGCGGCAATGTTTGCTTGTGCAGATGAAACCAATGCAAAATTTGAAAGAATGCCCAAGACTTGGAGCGATATATGGTCATCGATGAAAAACAGGGCTATTAAAACCTTGGATCCGGTGCTTGCAAAAATCAACCAACTTGCAAACAGTGAACGGGTGCAAACGACCGTAAACGGACTGATTAACTCATTTTCGGTTATGTCTATGGTGCTTGTCTCTATCTTTGATGGCGTATGTGCGGTGTATAACTTTGCGGCAAATAATTGGAGCTGGATAAGTCCAATTATTATGGGCATTGTCGGTGCGTTGTTGCTATACAAAGCAGCGGTGTTTACCATAACCGCTATTGAAACCATTGCCGCTGTTGCCAAGGGTATTTTTGCGGCCGCAACAGCTATGCAAACTGGTGCTACTTTCGCGGCTACAGCGGCACAGTACGGGCTTAATGCAGCAATAATGGCATGTCCTATCACTTGGGTGGTAGCACTTATTATTGTGCTTATCGTGCTCATAGCTATATTCTTTGAACAGGTTGTGGGTGCGGTATATTGGCTCGGTGCTCTTTTCAAAAACATCGGTTTGTGGATCGCAAATGTTGCTATAGCGATATGGAATAGCATCAAAAACATAGGTAAGTGGTTCGCAAATCTCGGACTTGCCATATGGCAGGTTATTAAAAATGTAGGTATGTGGTTTGCAAACCTCGGAGCATCTGTATGGGCGATTATCAAAAATACGGGGCTTTGGTTTGCAAACCTCGGTATGGGTATATGGAATGTACTCAAAGCCGCTTGTAGCAATGTGGGTGTTGCTTTCAATAATGCTTGGGTGTACGTGCAACAAGGCTTTTGGGGTATGGTTAATATCATAATGCAAGGTCTAAAAAAGCTTGCCGAATTTGCAAATACAGTGCTCGGTTGGATGGGCGTAAATATAGACACGTCAGGGCTTGATTTCGCGGCAGAAAAGATCGATGAACTTAACAATAAAAAAGAAAGTTATAACAGTATAAGCGATGCTTGGGCAGAGGGCTTTAACACATTTGCTTACGACAGTGTAAGCGATGCGTGGAACAGTCACGAATACGGTAGCGTTGGGGATGCTTTCGATACTTACGACGTTGATTTCGGTAAAGGCTGGAGCGAAGGTATGAGCACCTTTGATACATTTCAAGATGGCTGGGGTTCAGATGCCTACAATGCCGGTGCCGCTGCGGGTGCTAATATAAAGAGCTCAGTTACAGGTATTTTTGATGATATGCTAAACGGACTTGGTACGAGTGGAAACGGAGCAATGGGCACAGATTTTGACTATGCCGGGACTCTGGATAGTATAGATCAAAACACGAGCGATACGGCAGATAACACCGGTACAAGCAAAGAGGAGCTTTCTTACTTGCGAGATATAGCTGAACGGGACGCCATTAACCGATTTACCACCGCAGAGGTGCGTGTTGATCTTGGTGGTGTTACAAACAATGTTGCAGCAAATGCTGACCTTGACGGCATAATTAGTTATTTAACCGATAGCGTTGCTGAGGCTTTGGTAACGGCAAGCGAGGGGGTGTATTGATTTGAGTTATAACTGTTACCTTTTCGGTGAGAAAATGCCGCAGACACCGGCAAAACTTTCCTTAAAAATTAAAGGTAAAAACAGTACCGTAAACCTTTTGAATGAAGGTGAAATTAACTTTTTGAAATACCCGGGGCTTACAGAGATCACTTTGCCGCTTGTGTTTCCGATGCTTACTGCAAACAAACGCCCGGATTACTATTTAACTCTACTTGAGCGTGCGAAAACTCAACGTACAACAACTCAACTTATTATGACAAGAGCAACTCCGTCGGACGAGCTTTTGTTTGATACAAATATCAAAGTTAGCGTTGAGGATTACACAGTTGAGGAAAATGCCACAGACGGCCTTGATGTAAGTGTTGAGATTAAACTCAAGCAATATCGTGATTACAATACCAAAACGGTTATTATCAAAAACTCAGCCATCAATAAAACGAACACCGCACAGAAGAAAACGGCGGTTGTTAAAAATAAACGTGAAACAAGCAACTCCCCAAGTACAAAAACTTACACCGTTAAAAAAGGCGATACACTCTGGGGTATAGCAAAGAAATATTACGGAGACGGAGCAAAATACACCCAAATATATAATGCGAACAAAAGCAAAATTAAAGATCCTAATCTTATATATATTGGGCAAGTATTTACAATACCATGATGACATACGAATTATTTATACAGCACGAAAAAACTATTATGATGCCACCCATCATTGACGGTGTAACGGTGGAGTGGCAACGTAAGGGTCAGCCGGGCAAACTAACTTTTGAGTGTATTAAAACTGATAACCTCGCATTTTCGGAAGGTGATGCGTGCCGTTTTTCAGTGGATGGCACGCCTTTGTTTTATGGCTTTGTGTTTGAAAAATCGAGGACAGGCAGCAACAATAAAAAAATCAAAGTTACGGTTTACGATCAGCTTTATTACCTTAATAATAAAGACTACTTCCAGTATGAAAATAAGACCGCAACTGAGGTTGTGCGTATGCTTGCTAATGACTTTGGATTAAAACTCGGAACTCTTGAGAATACAGGATACACGATAGCAAGTCGAACAGAAGATAACAAAAGCCTTTTTGATATAATCCAAACTGCTTTGGATGAAACACTCAAAGCAACAATGCAGTTGTATGTGTTGTATGATAAAGCAGGAAAACTCACGCTTTCAAACATAAGCAGTATGAAACTTGGGCTTGTTATCGACGAAGACACCGCAGGCGATTATGATTATAAATCAAGCATTGCCAGCAACACATACAACAAAATACGACTTTTCCGTGAGGACTCTGATCCTGTAACCGTGAAAGATACAAGCACTATAAAGCAATGGGGTGTACTGCAATACGTCGAAAAGGTAAACAACGACAGTATAAACCTTAACAATATGGCTTCGTCCTTGCTGAAACTTTATAACACTAAAACACGTACTTTAAGCGTTAAAAACGTGTTGGGCGATACAAGGGTGCGAGCAGGTACGCTGCTTGTTGTTATCCTTGGGCTTGGCGATATGAATTTATCAAATTTTATGCTTGTTGAAAGTGTAAAGCACAGTTTTAAGGATGGTGAGCACCTTATGGAGCTGAAATTGCGAGGTGGTACTTTTGTCACTTGATGCACAAAACCTTATTATGCTGATTAAGCAAGCTGCTGTTGATGCAGTAAACGCTAAAGATCCGATGTCATTGAAAATCGGTGAGGTTGTTTCTACTTCGCCGCTAAAAATTAGTATTAATCAAAAAATTGTTATCCCGGCATCGCAACTGTTGCTTACCAATGCTGTGCGTGATCATACTGTATACGAAACCGTTAATCATTGCACGGAAGCAGCGTTGGGCGGCGTTGATCTCACGCACAAGCACGCATATTCAGGCGTAACAACACAAGATGATACATACAACGGTTATACAGAGAGTGCGTTAGCAAGCACATTAGAGCACAGTCATACTTACGAGGGAATGAAAAAATTTAAAATACACTTGGGTCTTAACGTGGGTGAAAAAGTCATTTTACTTAGGTGTGATGGTGGGCAAAAATTTATAGTGTTAGACAGATTGGAGGCACTAAATGGCTGATAATCTATACTTACCGCAAACAGGCGATGATCTTGATCTCGTTGAGTTTGCAATGGAGCAGCAACCCAGCCATACCTACAAGCTGGATATAAGCAGAGGGCGTGTAAAAGGTACAACCGCAGATGTAGATGCACTGCTGCAAGCAGTGTATTTAATTCTTTCGGTGGAGCGTTACGAATACCCAATTTACTCGTATGATTACGGAGTTGAATTGGCTAATCTTATCGGACAGCCGAAAGATTTTGTAATGAGCGAGGTAAAACGCCGTATTACTGAGGCTCTAATTCAAGATGATCGCATAAACAGCGTTGACGGTTGGAAATTTGAAAGTACCAAAAAGGCTCTTATTGTAACCTTTACGGTACATTCTATTTACGGCGACATTGAAACCACAAAGGAGGTTGATGTATGAGCCTTTTTGAGGATCAAAATTACGAAAATTTGCTTGCGAGTGCTTTGGCAAGGATAAGCTCAACCTTTGACAAAAGGGAAGGCTCTATGGTGTATAACGGCGTTGCTCCATCAATGGCAGAACTTGCACAGTTATATATTGGGCTTGATTTTGTCTTTAAGTCAACGTATATTACCACCGCTCCTCGTGATTACCTTATTGAAAGAGCAAAGGATCGTGGACTTTCGCCCAGAGCAGCAAGTGCCGCAGTGTTCCGTGCAGAGTTTAACATTGAGGTGCCGGTGGGCACTCGCTTTTCGTGTGAGGAATTAAACTTTATTGTAACCGAGCGTATGAGCGATAAAGACACAGATGCAGGGCTAAGTTATAAAGTGGCTTGTGAAACTGCAGGCTTGGCGGCAAATGACTGCACGGGGGATCTTATCCCCATTGAGTACGTTGCAGGTCTTACTTTCGCAAGGATGGTCGAGTTGCTTATCCCGGGCGATGACGAGGAGGAAACAGAGGTATTTAGACAGCGTGTACTTGATGCAGTACAAAGTCAAGCTTTTGGTGGTAATCAAGCTGACTACAAGGCAAAGGTTTTAAGTATTGACGGCGTTGCAGCCGTTAAGGTGCATCCAGTTTGGAACAGCGATATTGCCCCTGCCTCCCTTATTCCCTCAAGTGCCGTGCAAACCTGGTTTGCAAGCAACATAAACACGATGAGTGATACAGATGCAAAGGCTTGGCTTATGGCGGTTTACACGGCTGCACTCGGTAAAAAATTAACAGTGGGCGGTACAGTTAAGCTCGTTATTATGGCGGCAAATAACGCCGCCCCGTCAGCCGAGCTTATAAATCTTGTGCAAACAACAATGGATCCGACACAAAACGCCGGCGAGGGCTTGGGGCTTGCACCTATTGGGCACGTTGTAAAGGTCGAGGGTGTTATCCCCACAACCATTGCAGTAAGTACACACTTGACCTTTGCTACGGGTTATGTTTGGAATGATGCCAAAGCCGCCGTAAATAACACAGTAGCAAAATATTTTGATGAATTGGCAGAGGCTTGGGAAAACGGTGCCGCATTGATCGTGCGTATATCGCAGATCGAAAGCCGTATTTTATCTGAATGTGCCGCTTACATTTCAGATATATCAAATACTGAGCTAAATAATGCAACACAAAATATAACACTTGGTGAGGATAGCATACCTGTGCTTGCATCAGGAGGTGTGGTAAATGTTTGACAGGAAACTTATTGACTATCTACCGCCTGTGTTACAGAATGTTATGGAGCTTGTGGCAATAACCGATGCACAGCAACCGGAAATTGAGGCGGCGTGGGATGCATTAAAGCTCGTAATGAATAACCAATTTATTGACACAGCTACTGAGCCGGGTGTAAAACTTTGGGAACAAGAGCTTAGCATTGTACCGCTCGCCTCAGATACGCTTGATGATAGAAAGCGAAGATTGAAAGCTGCGTGGACCTATGGCGTGGTCTATACCTATAACTGGCTTGTAAATTGGCTAAAAACCGCTTGTGGGGAAAACATCTCACTACCAACAATTAACGAATACACCATCCGTGTTTCCTTGCCTGTTTCGGTTGACTATCTGCATATTTTAGATGATATGCGACGACATATAGCCGCAAATGTTCTCATAGATCCTCTGATCTTGCTATCTAAAATTAAATTACCTCATTATACAGGTGCGGCGTTTCGAATTTCTATTAAGCAGTCAGTAACAACAGAAACTTGGAGCGGAACAAGTAGTATAAATCTACTCGCTGACGAAAATGGCAGTGTACTTTCGGAAAAAAATAACTATATTCTTTTTGAGGAGGTTACATCGTGACACCAAAATTAACAGACCAGGGGAAAAATCTTTTGCTCCGTGCCTTGGCGGGAGAAAATATCGAGTTCACTAAAATTCAAATAGGTAATGGTCCTGAACAAAATACTGCTGAAGCAGAAACGCTTGTGAACCCTATTATTACTGCTGGGATATCTAAAATTACAATGGGTAAAGACTTTGTAACTCTTACAGCTGAGTTTACAAACAGTTCAATAGCCAGCGGATTTCACATAACAGAAGCAGGATTTTATGCAAAAGACCCCACTGACGACAGCAAAGAATTGTTGTATGCCGTAGGTTGTGAAGACGAAAGCTGTGCAGATTATGTGCCCGCTTGCGATGATCGTATTATTGAGATGCAGTTTGCTGCAGTTATATTTATAGGAGATGCAGAAAATGTATCTGCAGCGATAAGCAGCTCATTAGTGTACACATCAAAAGATGATTTTGATAATCATACAGCAAATCGTAGCAATCCTCATCACGTTACAAAATCTCAAATAGGCCTTGGTAACGTACCAAATGTAAGTACTGATGATCAAACGCCAACTTTCGCAGAAGCAAACACTTTAATGAATATAAATACGGGCGAAAATATGAGTGTATTATTCGGCAAAATTAAACGGGCTATAACAAATTTAATGAATCACTTAAACAATAAAGGGAATCCGCATAACTGTACAGCGACACAAGTTGGTGCGGCAGCAAAGAATCATACACATAATGTACAAGATATTAACGCAGGTACTTTGCAAATAAATCGCGGAGGTACAGGTTGTAGCAATTTATCGGAGTTTGTGTTAAGTCTTGCAGAGTGTGGAGCTGCACGTGTTGTAACAGGTTCTTATGTAGGAACGGGAGAGCATGGTAAAAATCATAAAAATGAATTATCATTTACTTCGCCTGCAAAGCTCCTTATTGTAATGCCAGCGATAAATACAGGATCAAGCATAAGTGGTGGTTTCGCCATTGTAAATGGTGCAACGGTTTCACGCCCGGGGGGTCTTGCGAATTATACAGGTCAAGTAACAACAGATGTGCTGTATTTTTTTTGGGAGAACAATGTGGTATCTTGGTATTCGACATCGACGGCGGATATACAACAAAACCAGGTAAACACAACTTACGTTTACTTTGCGATTTTATAAGTTTTAAAAGGCGGTAAAGAAAAATGGCAAAAATAATTCCTGTTACAGAAAAACCCGAATTGAATAACATAAGTGAGGATGCATATTTTCTTGCTTTGCAAAATGACGATAATGGGCGGCAAGCTCTATATCGCTTGCGGGCGAACAATTTGTTTTCTGAAAAAGAGGACGTATCAAACAAAGTTGATGATATTGATACAGATTGTACAAGCGAGCAATATCCGTCTG
>CAZYGJ010000009.1:0-83539 GCA_964646975.1 uncultured Ruminococcus sp. | reverse complement strand
TTTTTATTTTTTGTAGGCTCTATTTGTTCTTACCCCAACTTTTATTATAGAGCCCTTAATAATAACCGCCCCGTTTCGGAGCGGTTTTGTTATATCATTGTCAAAAAACTCAAACTCAAAATGATTACCCAATGTTTTATCTAATGATTTTGAAATGAGTTGTATAAATAACCTTAACTCAAACCGTCTGTTTATGCAGGCGGTTTTGTTATGCGAGAATTTAATACATCAATTAGCACTTTGAGAAATCAAGGTGCTTTTTTATTATAACTTGCTTCTAAAAGATTGCAATTCGTAAAAACAACACAAATTTATTAATTTACATTATATTTTGGAAGGTGGTGAAAAAATGAAAGTGAAGGTAATCAAACACTTCAACGACAAGCAAAACAACCTTATATATCGCAAGGTAGGTACGGTTTTTGACTGTACACAAGCAAGAGCGGCAGAGCTTATTGAAAAAGGCTTCGCCGTTGAAGTCAATATCGAGAAAATAAATAACGCAAAAACTCCTGCAAACTGTTGACAAAAATATCGCACAATGTTATAATACTTAACAGAAAGGCAAGACATCATCCGCAGATAACCCATTCTGCACAAACAAACAACTTACAACCCGTCTTGCTTTTCCAATTTGTAAATTAGAATATGAATAAAAAAGACAGGGCTTCGGCTCTGTCTTTTTTGCTGTAACGATATAAATTTTGTCAACAGTTAAAATTTGTGGTGTAAATTTCGTCAAATACTTGCTAAAGTCAACAAAATATGTTAAAATTAATCAAAATATTAAATAATATGCCGCAAATTCTGTATAACTACGGATATATCAGAAGCTATCGTTATTAAATTCAGCACCGAATATCCTCATAGAATACCGTTTAAAACTAAAAGAAAAGAAGATGTAATTATGAAAAACGAAAATATAAAGAGCTTAAAATTCGCAACCGACGGTTTATTTCTATCGGTTAAAGCAACGACTTTGCTATGACAAAAAAATTTCTTTGTTTTGTGATTTTGCTCATGATTTTGACGGCTTCTGTGTTTGGTGTAGGCTCCGAGGCTGCATACAGCGTTGACCTTTTGGAAAATTGCAAAAATTTGTTTGCGTACAGCGGACAAAGCAACGCTTATGTTTTCGGATACACAACAAACACACTCTATTCTGCTCGTGTTTTGCCTGATGTCAGCACAAAATATGTGACCGTCAGCGGTGTTATTCGTTCTGTGTGCCATGACGAAAGCTCAGCCTATGCACTCGTTGAGCAATCACGAAAGAGTTACTGCGTTGTTCAGATGAATATGGACAGCGGAAACTGCAATTATTACGACCTCGGAACTCAGAAAAATATATATAATCAGACATTTGCCGTCAGCGATAATGAAATCTTCGTCATCTGCACGGACAGTGCATATTCGTATGTGAAAAGCTACAACAAAAGCGGAAAAATGTTGTTTAAGTACAGCTTCAACTCGGAAAATGTTGAAGCTTTATTTGTGAATGGCTCAAAATCGTATGTCAAGCTGTACAGCGGAGATATTTATTCAATCGGCGGCAACGGCAAGAGCTTTTGTGCAAGCGTAAATAGCAACGACAAAATTTCAAATGCAGGCGAAGGTTATGTTTTTACAAGCGGTAAAAGACTTGTGAGTCTCAGCGAAAATACAAGCAGGAATATTTCCGCATCTAACCTGAATCAAGTCGTGCAAAACGGCGATGCTTTGTACGTTGACGGTGGCTTGGTTAAGAATCTGAGCGGAGGAAGCATAGCTGTGAAAGCTGCCGATTTTCTTTTGTCTGTCGGTGATGAAGCGGCTGTTGTCACCGCTGATTTTGAGTGCGTAATTTTTGATATTCCTCAGGCTGACAAAAGCCAAAAAGTAATTGCTGACGAAAGCAGTCGGGTGCAATCGTACAACAAAGCTCAAATCGTCAGCGGCGAAAATAGCTATTGGATAGCCGAGGGAGTGTTCTGCGGAGTTGAGAGTCAAACCACAGTTGCAATGCTGAAAAAATCAATGTCAGACGGTGTGACCGTGTATGATGTTGACGGTGATGAAGTGAAAAGCGGGAGGCTGAAAACAGGTTATCTGCTGAGATATTCGGGAGGCGATTATCCGATTGCCGTCCGAGGTGATGTAACGGGTGAGGGCAACGTCAACACAAAGGACATAAAGCAGTTGATGGACGTGCTTGCAGATCTAAAGAAAATCAGCAACGAATATTATATCGCCGCCGATTATAACTTTGACGGCATAGTCGATACCTGTGACCTCGTGCTTATCGCTCAAAAATACGAATCTGAAAAGTAGCACGGCTTCGTGTATAAAGCACCTGTTCGCACAAACATTAAAAAGATTTTAATATATAGAGTCGTCCCCTGTCTTATGAAGTTAATGAATCAAAGGTTTCTTTAGGCATTAAACATCCACTGATAAATTCACCAATATAATTATTCGGATCAGTAAAGTATTCAGTTGTTCCATCTGTTATATTATCATTACTTATAATATTGCTACGTGCTTTATTAAGATAATATATGGAATCATTTTTATCGCAGTGCTTTGCTAATAACAAAAAATTATTCACATGACTCTGACATGTAGTTATTGATTTTTTTAGTAATTGAATCGTTTTATTGTTATCATGCTCATAATAGGCTTGTAATGCTAATACATAATCTACCATTGATTTATATTCATCATTACAAACCCTGTAAAAGAACATCAATTTATCAATAAAAATAGTTGGTTTTCCATGCCAAATCAAGGAAATAAAAAAACTATTAAACTAACCCTTTCATCATCAAGAATTTCATTTGCGTATTTTAATATTTCTATTGCAACTTCATAGTTTCCTATTGGAGCGAGCGTTTGTAGTATTGCTAGTTGCAGTATTTTTTTAGAATCATTTTCAATATCACTTAATACTTTTTTTGGTAATCATAGTAACCATTATAATTTTCATTAGGTTTTATTAGATCAAATTTTTCAAACATAAAAATCTCCTTTGATACATATGAACTATTGTAGTTAATATACTAAATTTTTGTGTAGAAACAAAAATCAAATTACTTTAATAGTTTTCCAATAACTCTTTTAGCCCATCCCATAAAAGCATCTACTTGATTTCCGACAGAATCATAGCTAAGGAAATACGACAGATCTTCTCCGTCAGTCTGACGATATTCTTTCACAAGTCTACCGCTGAAATCAGGTAAAAAACAGCAGGCGACATAAAGCTGTCGCCTGCTACAGTAAGAAGGGCTATAAAAGATTTGAAAAAGTCTGGATTAATTGAAACCGAGCAACGTTACAGAGATACCGGTGGAAAAGGCAGTTTGCACTTTAGGTTAAATTTCAATGAATAATAGATATAATTAAAACATAGAATCCTATCCCTCATTTTGATAGATTGCCCTGTTTTATAGAGTTTAAATGCACGGGAATTTAGCTCCATATTTTCCATAATATTATGTATCTGTTCTAATTCAATTTCAGATACATAAAAATATTTATTTTTATACTTAATTATGGGGCAGCCATCGCAAGCAACAGAGAAAGTAATATTGTCAAAACATAAAGAAATATTCTCGTCGAATCCACAAGAAGGGTTATCTCTAAATAATTCTTTACCGTTAAATATCTCTTTGATAATCAACATATCTTCTTTATTTATACCAATATACATAACTGCCTGCTATGCGTTTAACTATTAAATCTAAATCTTCTTTCCCTGTTTTTAACAACAAATGTATATGGTTCGACATAAGGCAATAAGCGAACACCTTATATTCACTTATCGTCTTATATGTATTTATTGTTTCTAAAAACTTTTCTTTTTTGCTTGCCTTGACATAATTATCAACAAATTTTGGTTCAATATAAAAGAATTAGTTATTATCAAGGTATAGAATCATCTCCTGTACTTCTTTCTAAATTTATTAATTATTATAATGTTTAATGATAATTCCAATGAAAGTTAACAAAAGATATCCTACATTGATTATTAAAAACAAAATTTTATAAATTAATACAGGCAGCCAATTAAAGATTAGGATACCTATATTGAGTATGGCTACAAAAACTAAAAAAAAATTTTCGAAAGACTTTTTTCTCAATATGATAGATATTACATATGCTATTAACAAAATAAAATTTAATATCAACATATTGTCTAAAAAAACGCCAGAAAAATTATATTGTGAAAAAAGAATTGAATCATTATTGCCTCTAAAATACAATTCAATTATATAAAAAGCCATACAAATAACCGCAAAAAATACATTTTTCAAAAAATACATTTTATTCAATAATATCTCACCTTATAACTTACTTATATTAAAAATTATTACTGTACCTTTCTTATTTTTTGGAGCTTTGTCAAAATATTCAACAAGACCATTTCCGTTTTTTCTTGCATCTCTTGAAGATGTATGTGCATAATAGTAAATATTGTTTTTAGTGATTCTTCCTATCAAAATTGCATGACTAACTGAACCATTATATCCTGTACTTATAAACGCAACATCGCCAACATGAATATTTTTCTTATAATTCAACAAAGATTTTTTAGACGAAAAAGTATGTGCAGAGTAATGGCAGCTATTCATTAACCATTGCATCAATTTCTTTACTAAACGCCAAGATTCGCTAACATTCCATTTATTTTTGTTTTTATAGCTGTACCATTTACCAGTCATATTAGAAAATCCGCCTGCGTAAAGACATTGAGAAACAAAATTAGCACAATCTCCTCTATTGTAATAATAATAATTAGGATTGCGAGAATTCCAATATTTTTGAGCATATGTTATTGCCTTTGTCGATAGTGCTTTACCCGAATAATCAACATATCTTATACTGTTATTTTCGCAATAAGCAAACATATTGGTACTCAAGGGAGAACCCGACTGCGTATCACAATAAACATCCGCATTCAAAAATCTACCAGAAAGTGGATCATAATATCTACTCTGGAGATAATATAGTCCCGTTTCCTCATCATAGACATAACCACGATATCTGAACGGATTGAGTCTTCTGATGTTCGGCTCGCCTGATTCACTTTGGATATTACCCCAAGCATCATATACATAGCTTGCACATACTGTGCCTGACTGATTTATGATTTTTACAACGTCACTTTGTAGATTCTTTATGTAATAGTACATAGTACCGTTATATGTAAATGAAGTAACATTGCCATCGGAATCATAGTAGAAAAGCAGAGTATCGTTGCCTTTAGTTAAACCGATAAGGTTGTTATTACTGTCATAGTAATAATAGGTAGTGCCATTGCTGTCCGACTTCTGGGTACGCATACCGTTACTGTCATACTTGTAGTTTACTTTATTATCTTCGGTTTGTAAAGAGGCAAGTTGACGACCATGTTCCCAAGTCATTGTCATACCGTCACGGTATGAGAGAGGATTACCTGATTCATCATAAGTGATTGTATCACCGTTGATTTTTGTAACCTTGATGATGTAATAAGCTCAATGTCGGCGTCTACGAAAACGCAGGAGAAAAAAGTCGAAGCATCTGAATCATTTCACGACGACTGCGAGCAGTTCATTATCAATACAGTTAAAACCGATAGAGCGGTTACGGATGCTGTAAATCAAACCACAATCGCAATGCTGAAAAAATCAATGTCAGACGGTGTGACCGTGTATGATGTTGACGGTGATGAAGTGAAAAGCGGGAGGCTGAAAACAGGTTATCTGCTGAGATATTCGGGAGGCGATTATCCGATTGCCGTCCGAGGTGATGTAACGGGTGAGGGCAACGTCAACACAAAGGACATAAAGCAGTTGATGGACGTGCTTGCAGACCTAAAGAAACTCAGCAACGAATATTATATCGCCGCTGATTATAACTTTGACGGCATAGTTGATACCTGTGACCTCGTGCTTATTGCTCAAAAATACGAATCTGAAAAGTAAAGAATCCAAGTAAACTGATTTAAGCGAAAAAAGGCAAAAACTAATGATAAAATCTTTTATTGCGTAGAAAAAAAGCCACTGATTTAAGGCTGGTCTTAAAAAATTTTAAATAAAGGTTAAAAAAAGTCAAATTTCTCTTGACATTTATAAAAAATGGTATAAAATAGAATTAGCACTCAACGAGTGAGAGTGCTAATTTCAAAACAAACAATTCTCAGGAGGCAGATTTATGACTATCAAACCATTACTTGACAGAGTAGTATTAAAAGTTGAAGAGGCTGAAGAAAAGACAAAGAGTGGCATCATTCTTTCGTCCGCAGCTCAGGAAAAGCCTCAGTTCGCATCCGTTGTTGCAGTAGGTCCGGGTGGCGTAGTTGACGGAAATGAAGTGAAAATGTATCTTAATGTCGGTGACAAGGTAATCGCAAGCAAATATGCAGGAACACAGGTTAAAATCGACGGCGAGGAATTTACAATCGTTCGTCAGTCCGACATTCTTGCAACAGTTGAATAATATTTGGAGGTAATTAATTATGGCTAAGCAAATCGCATATGGTGAAGACGCAAGAAAGGCTCTTATGAAGGGCATTGACCAGCTTGCAGATACAGTAAAAATAACACTCGGCCCCAAGGGCAGAAACGTAGTGCTTGACAAAAAATACGGTGCTCCGCTCATCACAAACGACGGTGTAACCATTGCAAAAGAAATCGAGCTTGACGATCCGTTTGAAAATATGGGTGCACAGCTTGTAAAAGAGGTTTCAATCAAAACAAACGACGTAGCAGGCGACGGTACAACAACCGCAACTCTTCTTGCTCAGGCACTCATTCGTGAGGGTATGAAGAATGTAACAGCAGGTGCCAACCCAATGGTTCTCAAAAAGGGTATCGCAGATGCAGTTGACGTTGCTGTAAAGGCAATTATGAACAACAGCCAAAAGGTTGCAGGTACAGAGGACATTGCAAGAGTTGCCACAGTTTCATCACAGGACGAATTTATCGGAAACCTCATTGCAGAAGCAATGGATAAGGTAACAACCGACGGCGTAATCACAGTTGAAGAATCCAAAACAGCCGACACATACAGCGAGGTTGTTGAGGGTATGATGTTTGACAGAGGCTACATTGCTCCCTATATGGTAACCGATACCGATAAAATGGTAGCTGAGCTTGACAATCCGCTCATTCTTATCACAGATAAGAAGATTTCAACAACTCAGGAGATTCTTCCTTTGCTTGAGCAAATCGTTCAGTCGGGCAAAAAGCTCCTCATCATCGCAGAGGACGTTGAGGGCGAGGCACTTACAACACTCGTACTCAACAAGCTCCGCGGAACATTCACTTGTGTTGCAGTAAAAGCTCCGGGCTTTGGCGACAGAAGAAAGGAAATGCTCCAAGACATCGCAACGCTTACAGGCGGCACGGTAATTACATCAGACCTCGGACTTGAGCTTAAAGATACAACCATGGATCAGCTTGGTTCGGCTCGTCAGGTTAAAGTTGAAAAAGAAAACACAATCATCGTTGACGGTGCAGGTGACAAGGACGCTATCAAGGGCAGAGTTGCTCAAATCAGACAGCAGATTGAAACCACAACCTCTGATTTTGATCGTGAAAAGCTTCAGGAGCGTCTTGCAAAGCTTGCAGGCGGTGTAGCGGTAATCAAGGTCGGTGCAGCAACCGAAATTGAAATGAAAGAAAAGAAGCTCAGAATTGAGGATGCTCTTGCAGCAACAAAGGCTGCTGTTGAGGAGGGCATTGTAGCAGGCGGCGGTATCGCTTGCATGAACGCAATTCCCGCTGTTGCTGAATTTGTTGAAACTCTTGACGGTGATGCAAAAACAGGTGCCAAAATCGTTCTCAAGGCACTTGAAGAGCCGCTTCGTCAGATTGCCGCAAACGCAGGTCTTGAGGGTAGCGTAATTGCCGAAAACGTAAAGAAAGCCGACAAAACAGGCTACGGCTACAACGCACTCACAGGCGAATACACAGATATGGTATCGGCAGGTATCGTTGACCCGACAAAGGTAACACGTTCTGCACTTCAAAACGCTTCTTCGGTAGCTTCGATGGTTCTCACAACAGAATCACTTGTTGCCGACATCAAAGAGCCTGCTCCTGCAGTTGCTCCCGCAGCACCCGATATGGGCGGAATGTATTAATAAAACCTTAAATTATCATTCAATAAAACACGGTGCAGTTCATTTATGAGCTGCACCGTGTGTTTTTATGTCAAAAAATATCCGCAGGGCTTTATTCATCAATGATTGACTAACGCAGCTTTAATTGATATAATTTTCTTGTAGAATTACAGTATAGGGGGCGGGGCGTATGAAAAAGACTCGACTGCTAAAAATGATTTTTAAACAAACAGGAGCGTTTAGGCTTTTGGTAGGCTATGTAATAATATTTGCCGCCGTGAGTGTGGGAATATGGATAGTTGAGCCACACATAGATACCCTGTTTGACAGCGTTTGGTATTCCTTCAGCGTTGCAACCACAATAGGCTTCGGTGATATAACCGCCGTTACATTTTTAGGCAGGGCTATGTCAATATTTCTCTCATTATGCTCTGTGCTTATAATTGCTGTTGTCCCCGGTATAATCACAAGCTTTTTTATTGAAAACACAAAGATAAAAGCCAACGAAAGCACCGCAAAATTTATTGACGACCTCGAACGTCTGCCTGAGCTTTCCAAGGAGGAGCTTACACAATTATCCGAAAGGGTAAAAAAATATCATCGCAAAAAGTAAGTCGGCTTTAACTGTTAATGCTCTTTGCACGCTTGCTGCAAAAGACAATCTCTTGCTTTTTATTATAGTTTATATTATAATTGTATTGAACGAAAAAGGTGTAATTATGAAGATAAAAGACGATTTCATACTTCGCAAGGTTGCGGATACATATGTTGTTGTTCCCGTAAATGATATGACGGTTGATTTTAATGGAATTATCAATCTAAACGAAACAGGTGCGTTTTTGTTTGCAATTTTGCAAAAAGGGGCAGACAAACAGGAGCTTTTGACTCAAATGCTTTCTGAATATGAAGTGACCTCGCAAAAGGCAGAAGCTGATATTGATATGTTTATCAAAAAGTTAAAGGACGCTGATATTCTTGAATAAAGAAGTAGCCGTTAGTGATGTTATTGACATAATAATCGAAAAGCTTGAGCAGGGCGGAACTGTAACCTTTACTCCAAACGGGACAAGTATGCTGCCTATGCTCAGAGATGGGGAAGACGTTGTTGTGCTTTCAAAGCCAAACGGCAGACTTCATCTTTTTGACATACCGCTCTATAAACGTAAAAACGGCGAGTACGTTTTGCACCGAGTTGTCGGCTTTGACGCCGACGGTGGTTATATTCTTTGCGGTGACAATCAGTTTGTAAATGAGCATGGAATATACGACAAGGATATTTTAGGAGTGGTAACAGCATTTCACCGAAAAGGAAAGCCGTATGAGCTAACCTCGGTAAAGTACAGGCTGTATCTCAATCTTTGGTATTATACAAGGTTTTTCAGACATTCATATTGCTTCGGCAAAAACAAAGCGGGAAAAATTTTCGGGAAAAAGGAAAATTCACAAAATGAAAACAAGGCTGAGTAAAGTTGAAAAGCGGGAATTTGAGTACCTGATAAAGGTGCTTTCTTCTGCCGTCAACGATACTCAGCCTCCTTTGCCTTATGAGAAAATTTCTTGGCTGAGCATAATTGAGCGAGCAAAATTCAGCGGCTTGGGTGCTATGTTTTCAAACACCGTCCTAAGACTCGGTGATGCTTTGAGCGATGATACTAAGAAAATTTTGACCGATATAAAAAACAAGGAGCTTTACCTTGATACATTACTTGATTTTGAGATTGAAAAAATACTGAAAGCCTTTGAAAAATACAAAATCAAAAACGCTCCCGTAAAAGGCTATTTTCTCAAAAAAGAATATCCTCGCTCGGATTTCCGCTCGGTTTCGGATTTTGATATTTTGTTCAACAGAGAGCAGATTGACGACGTAAAAAAGGCTTATGCCGAAATCGGCTATGAGTTTACACACAACGACGACAACCAATATCATTTTCAAAAAGAGCCTTATGTCTATATCGAAATGCACGCCACCCTTGTGCATGATTATGAGAGCTTTTATCCTTATCTTTATGATCAGCTTGACCGCACCGTTAAGCGTGACGGCTACGAGTTTTCCTGTCAGCTTACACCCGAGGACCATTATACTTACCTTTTGGTACATTCATCAAACCACCTTAGAAAAGCAGGCTTGGGAATAAGAATGGTGCTGGATATTTATGTTTATTATCAAAACCATAAAGATGATTTTGACATTGATTATCTTAACAAGCGTTTGCAGCAGCTCGGACTTCAAAAGTTTGAGAAGCGTGTTCGCACGGTGGGGGAGAATTGGTTTTCAAGCACCTCGCCCGATATAAGCTTTGATAATTTTGAAACATTTATTTTTCTCAGCGGAAGGTTAGGCTTGGTAAGCTCTGCGGCGATGATAAGCTCCTTGCGGAAGATTTCGGAGAGCAATAAAAAAGGAAAGCGAAAAACAAAGCTTTCCTATCTTTTGTCAAGTCTGTTTCCCAACAAAACAAGTATGGCGGTTCATTACCCGTATCTTGACAAAGCACCGTTTTTGTTGCCTGTAACTTGGTGCAGTATGTGGTTTAAACGTTTTTTTATAGAGAAAAACGTCAATGTAAAAAACGGTTTCAAAAATCGTCTCGGTTACACCAAGGACGACGTCGATTATTATATGGGAATACTTCAAGATGTCGGATTTGATGATGTTATATAAATGTAAAAACAAGCATAAATTTTAGGGCTGTCTCACTTAATTCAGTGAGGCAGCCCATTTACTATTTTTCGGGAATATATTCAATTTCGCCTATAAGCTTTTTCAGCTTAGTATATTTACCGTTCAGAATACTGTTCAATGAATATGCTGCAGTAGGTATCATAAGTATGATATAGGTCAAAATATATTGCGATTTCGCCTCAAACAGCAGGTGGTATCCGAATCCGCCCAGCAAAACAAGTGGAAGCAAAACGGTTTGTATATTCGTTTGCTTTTTAATAATTAAAATACATATTCCGATTGCAAACAGTGAGAACAAAATTTGCATATAAAAATTGAAATGCAGCTCCAAAAGCTGTCCCAAGCTTTTGTTATAAACTGAGTTTCCGATTCCGTTAATTTCGCTTGAGTGTTCCTTGACCTTGCTCACCCAAATGCTTTCATAGGTAGGTTCATTCCATTGGCTGAGAATTTTTTTGCTGAAGAAATCTATGGTGTAACCAAGGTCCTTGCTGAAATTGTCAAGCTTTAAACTAACGCTTTGCCGGCCTTGAGCTTTGGAAGCCTCCGAGTCAAGCATATTTGCTGTGTATGTGTCCTTGGCAACCGAGCTATACCAACCGGGAGCCATAGATGATTCGGACAAGCCCAAATCAAGATACAAGACCTGAGAAATTCCGTCGGAAAGCTCAACGTCGCCTCTTTTTTCGTAGCTCATAATAACAAGCTGAATAGAGCCTAAGGATGCGATGCAAATTGCAAGTGCAAAGGCAATGCTTTGCCATTTCTTTTTCTTTATTGTGTGCACGGCAAGCATCATCATAAATGCAATAACATAAATCATATTATTGTATTTAACGAACACCGAAAGCACAAGAAGCAAGCCGCAGGGGAGAAGGCTGAAATAATTTTCGGTTTGAAAATACTTAATCAGAAAACAGCTTGCCCAAATTGCACAACACATACCTATGATGTTGCCGTAGGCAAAAGTGCAGAATAAAATCGGCTGAATACAGCCTGCAAGCAATAAAATTGCAATAAATTCAACAGAGCGTCTTTTGAATAACAGCTTTGTAATTCTTGCAATGCCAAAGTAAGCCGCTCCCAAGCAAAGAACGTTTATAACTTGCATCGGCATTGATGATGCAGTACCGAAAATCCTGTAAACAATCTCGCTTACCAGCACATATCCAAGCTGGAACGGGTAGAAGTTAAAATATGAATATCCGCTGAAATAAGCGTTGTTGTAAAAATCAGAGCCGTTTTTCAAGAACGAATAATCTCCGGCGGCGGATTTTGTGGCGGCTTCAAAAAGGTTTTGGCTGTCTGTGTTAGGTACGGACGTAACCGAGAATATCCAAATCAGTCCCAATACTATCGCATAAACGGCAATTCCGATTTCCATATATTTGATATTGACTTTTGCGAAAAAATCATAGTATTTTTTCAGCCTGAACAAAACAAAAACAAACAGTGCGGTAAAGAATAAATTGAGTGCAATGAGGTCTGCTTGATACAAAATAGTTTCGTTAGCATATTGCGTAGGGTCAATAATGCTTGTCTGAATAAAGCTCATAACGGCAATGTATCCAAAAGCAAGTAAAACGAGAATCGCAATCAGATTTACCGCTATATCTTCAATCAAGCTGTATCTTTTATTTGTCACAACAGTTTTAGGCTGATTGCTTTGCTTAGCTTTATTAAGAAAATTCAATTCACTGCTCATATTGAATCCACCTTAAAATTCCTTTTTTACGGAACGCAAAAAGAGCTTTCCTATCGCTTCCTTAACATCAACGCCGTTAAACAAAACGTTGTAAATGCTTTCGACAATAGGCAATTCAACATTATATTCAACGCCGAGCTTATATAAAGCCTTTGAGGTCATAACACCCTCTGCGAGCTTATCGAAATCAACACCCTTAACATAGTTTTCGCCGTATTTTCTGTTGTGGCTCCACGGCGAAAACAGTGTTGCCTCATAATCACCGAGGTGACACAGCCCGTAGGCACTCATTTCGTTTCCGCCGAGTGCTTTTATCAGCCTTGAAATCTCTCTTGTGCCTCTTGCCATAAGAGCCCCCTTGAGCGAGGTGTAGTTCAAGCCGTCAAGCATACCTGCCGCAATACCGATAACGTTTTTTGCCGCAGCACCGATTTCACTGCCGATTAAATCTGTTCCCAAATAAAATCTTATCAGCTCGCTTGTGAATTCGCCTACGAGCTTTTCTTTAACCTCTTGGTTTTTGCTGTCGATAACCATACAATTCGGAATCCCCTTGACATAATCCTGAGGATGTCCGGGGCCGACCCAAACTGCAATCGGAGTTTTTGCTTCGTCAACAAATTCTCCTACGATTTCACTCAGCCTTTTACCCGAAGAAGCTTCAACGCCTTTCATACAAAGCACAATGATTTTGCCGTCAAGGTTATACTTTGCAATATCCTCAAAATAAGAGCGGAGATATTGTGCCGAAATTGAAATTACAATAACCTCGGCTCTCTCAACCGCTTTTTCAAGGTCAGACGAAACCTCAATGCTTTGCGGAAAGGTCAGATAATCGTTTTTGTGATATTTTTCAAGCTGTATAAATTCGGGGGCGTCCTTCAAACCGCAGGACAAAACATTGTGGCCGATTTTATCCAAATACCAAGCAATACAACTGCCCCATCTGCCGCAGCCCAAAACTGAAACATTCATATTTTTGCTCCGATTCTATGTAAATAAAATATAAAAATCCCGCCCGACCGTAAGATTTTGCTAATAACCTGCCTACGAATAAAGCAGGTGGGTGCCTACCTTTGAGCTTCAGGCTCCCTTCGTCCGAAATGGGAGGTCTGCACACCGCTCAAAGAGTCCGGCTCCCGATTTAAGTGTTGTAGGGTTATTTTAAAATCATACACGAATCGGGCAGGAATTTAAGTTGTAATAATGTATTTATTATATGCAGTAAAATTTTAACTACTCATTGCCAAACAGCATATCGTTAAAGCGTTCTTCAAAAGCACTCAGAATTTTGTCGATTTCAGCTTCATCGTCAAGCTCAACAAACTGTTGTTCTCCGTTTTGTTCAAAAGCTTCAAATATATAATATTCAAACGCTCTGTTCAAAGCGTCGGCACGGTCTTCATAGTGAGGCGACAGAATATAATAGCATTTGTCGTCGTTTTCGATTATATCAAGAATTTCAAATTCCTTTTCAACACCGTCATCACTCATCAGATTGACCAAATCAGGTGAATACTCACTGTTCATAACACATCTTCCTTACAATAATATTTTACATTCTTTTTGCGATTTAGTCAAGTATGCAAGTTGTCAAAATTAAATATACAAATTTTAAAAAAAGTTCAAAAAAAGTGTTGACAATCTACAAAGACTGTGCTATTATATAGGTACAGTAAAGATTTTCCTTTTATTTTAACAACAACTTCTTTTATGTGCTTGATTACTCCATAAAATTACCTAAAAACCGACGGCTGCATACCGTCGGTTTTTACGTTATGCCGTAAATTATTAATCTTTTGAAACTTTTATTGAAAATCATCGGGAATAAATATATAATAAATCAGAATACGATTTAATAATCGGTAAGTATGCCGATTAAGATTAATTATGATTCGGAGAGAAAAATGAAAGCTTTTTCAAAACTTCCGCCTGAGTTCAGGTGCGATGAGGTAAAGGAGTATTATGACATTCTCAGCCGAAAGAAAGCAAGCTTGGTTATAAAGCGAGTTTTCGATATAATACTTTCGGTGATTTTGCTGATATTTCTTATTATCCCCATCATCATTATCTCAATTGCCGTGAAGCTAAGCTCAAAGGGCAGCATACTGTTCAAGCAAGAGCGTGTAACAACCTACGGAAGGCACTTCAAAATCTTCAAATTTCGCACAATGGTTCAAGACGCCGACAAAATCGGTACTCTTGTTACAACCGACAGCGATTCCCGTGTTACAAAAATCGGACATTTTCTCAGAAAATACCGACTTGATGAGCTTCCGCAAATTTTCAACGTGCTTTCGGGAAGTATGTCAATCGTCGGAACACGTCCCGAGGTTCCCTCGTATGTAGACAAATACAAGCCCGAATATTATGCAACTCTGCTTATTCCCGCAGGAATAACCTCACTGACTTCCATTATGTATAAGGACGAAGAAAAGCTTTTAGCGTCAAGCGATGACGCCGATGAGGTTTACATAAACAAAATTTTACCCGACAAAATGAAATATAATTTGCAATACACAAAGGAATTTGGATTTTTTTCGGACATAAAAATTATGTTTAAAACAATTAAAGGCGTGCTAAGCTGATAAACATATTGATAAGAGGTAAGAGATGGACGCTCTGAAAATGAAACTGAGAGAAAAATTAAATGATACTTCGTTGTTCAGAACAATCTATATCATTGATTTGTTCTTTTGCAACGTTTCGTTTATGCAAATTCCGGCATATGTGCTGTTGGTTTTCTTGTTTTGCTGGGGCGTAAGACTTGTTATTTTTAATCAGCAAAGAAACAAAACCTTTTTAAAGCTCAGATTCGGACTTTGGATAGCCGCATTCATTATAATAACGTTCATATCCATACTGTTTAACTATTCCGTAATGTTGTTTTACAGCCTATTGATGCTGCTGCACGTTTTGATATGCTTTTTTGTTTTTTACGGAATGCACACGGAAAAGGACTTTGATTTCAGAACAGAGCTGTATTATCTTGCAAAAATCATCACTGTAATCACAACTGCGTTAAATATTTTCGGACTGATAGGCTTGATGTTCGGTATAAGCTTTGAGTGGCAATGGGTAAAATTCCCGATTTACGAAAACCGATTTACAGGACTGTTTGTAAATCCGAATCTTATGGGCTTTTGCTCGGTAGTGTCGTTGGTATGCTGTCATATGCTTACAAAGACAAAGCTGATTTCTTCGGTAAAAAAGCCCGCAATCTCAAGGCTGACACTTGCAGTTTGCGTAATCACCAACGCATTTTCTTTGATTTTGTGCGACTCAAACGCTTCGCTGGTGCTGTTGCTCGGCTACGCAATAGTATATGTTGCGTATATGTTTTTTGCCGAAAAAAACGGAATCACGCCCACAAAAGTTTTGCTGAAGGTCGTGTCTGTTTTGCTTATTGCTTGCTTTATTGTAGGTTCTTCGCTGATGTTCAGGTCAATTTTCAAGGCGGGCTTTTCGGTTGTAAACGCCAAAACCAATGCGATAATCGAAATTCTTTTTGAAGATGAAGAAAGCATCGTTGAAGGAAACAACTCGGTAAAAACCAACAAAAACACCACCTTTAAGCATACCAACAAAAACATTGACAGCGGCCGCTTTAAGCTCTGGCAGGAATCTATGGATTTATTTGAGATTTCTCCGATAATCGGCATTTCAAACGGCAATATTGTCTTTTACAGCAAAGAATATCTCAACGGCGTTTTGTCGTTTTCCTATCACAACAGCGATTTGCACAACGGATTTTTAACAATTCTTGTTTCAACGGGAATAATCGGCTTCAGCATCTTTTGCGTTTTCGGCTTTCGGTTTGCCAAGCACGCCGCTCAGCATTTGTTTTTGCAAAAAACCTCCTTCAGAGATGATGTCTATCCTTGCTTGTTTTCATTTTTGTCTGCGTATTTGTGCTATTCCTTATTTGAAAAAGCGTTGCTCTACGACATCTCGTTTATGGTGCTTTGGTTCTGGCTTATGATGGGCTACACAAGCTGTTTTATTGCCAAATTTGAGCCGATGCTCGAAACTCAATATCTGTTCCATCGTGACCGACTTCCCAGAACGCTCCTTTGATATTTTTATCTTGTATAATAATTAAAATTGTAGTATAATAACCATAGGTATATCTTACTTATGGTTATTATTTTTGTAAGGGATGAGATTTTTGAATTACGGCTTTGTAAAAACCGCTGCCGCTTCTCCTAAAATTCGTGTGGCAGATTGCGATTATAACGCAAATCAAATTGTAAAATACGCTGAAACAGCCGCTCAAAACGGAGCGGTGCTGATAACGTTTTCCGAGCTTTGTGTAACGGGTTACACCTGCTCCGACTTGTTTTTGCAGTCGGCCTTGTTAAAATCTGCGGAAAACGCCGTTAAAAACATTCTTTGCAAAACCGAAGCTTTAGATTCGGTTTTGATAATCGGCGTACCGATACCCTTAAATCAAGCTCTTTATAATTGTGCTTTGGTTATTTATAAGGGTAAAATACTCGGAGCAGTTCCCAAAATTAATATTCCGAATTACAGCGAATTTTACGAAGCTCGCCATTTCACAAGCGGACAAAACGTTGAGCAATATATAAATTATGCCGAAAACAGCTTTTTGATTTCGGCAAATCAAATTTTCAAATGCAGTGATTTTCCCGAATTTACGTTTTCGGCGGAAATCTGCGAGGATTTGTGGGTTTCACAGTCGCCGTCCGTTCACCTTGCACAAGGGGGAGCGGTAATCATCTGCAACCTTTCCTGCTCCGATGATTTAATCGGCAAGGCTCAGTATAGACGTGACCTTGTAAAAATGCAGAGTGGAAAGCTTTGCTGCGGCTATGTTTATTGTGATTCAGGCTTTGGCGAAAGCACCACGGATATGGTTTTTTCATCTCAGTGCTTAATTTCCGAAAACGCAACTCTGCTTGCTGAAAGCAAACGCTTTACACAAGGAATAATTTATGCCGACATTGATGTTGAAAGGCTTTGGAGCGAACGCCGCAGGACCTCAACCTTTACCCCGATTAATGACGATAAAATCAAGCTTCAGACCTTTGATATGAAGAAAAGACAGACGCACCTTGACCGCAAATTCCCTCAAATGCCCTTTGTTCCGTCAAGCTGCGATGACCTTGAAAGCAGATGCGAAGAAATCATAACAATTCAGTCAACAGGACTTGCAACTCGACTTGAGCATATAGGCATAAAAAATGTTGTACTTGGACTTTCGGGCGGACTTGACAGCACACTTGCACTCATAGCTTGCGTACACGCCTTTGATTATTTGAATATCAGCCGAAAGAACATTCACACGGTGACAATGCCCTGCTTCGGAACAACCAAGCGTACAAAATCAAACGCCGAGTCACTTGCCGAAGCATACGGAACCTCTTTTGAAGAAATTGACATCACCTCGGCTGTCAGACAGCATTTCAAAGACATTTCGCACGATGAAGCCGTCACAGACATTACTTATGAAAACTCTCAGGCTCGTGAGCGTACTCAGGTGCTTATGGATCTTTCAAATAAGTACGGTGCACTTGTAATCGGTACGGGAGATTTGTCTGAGCTTGCCCTCGGTTGGGCAACCTACAACGGCGACCATATGAGTATGTATGCGGTCAACTCGTCAATTCCCAAAACTCTTGTACGTTACCTCACCGCATACGAAGCGGATAAAGCATCGGGTAACCTCAAATCCGTCCTTATCGACGTTTTAAATACTCCGGTAAGCCCCGAGCTTTTGCCTCCCGACAAAAACGGAGAGATTGCCCAGAAAACCGAAGATACGGTAGGGCCTTATGAGCTGCACGATTATTTTTTATATTATCTTGTGCGTTTCGGATTCTCTCCCGCAAAAATATATTATATGGCAAAGCAATCCTTTGCCGATAAATACGATAATACCACAATTCAAAAATGGCTTGTTGTATTTATCAGAAGATTCTTTTCTCAGCAGTTTAAGCGTTCCTGTTTGCCCGACGGTCCCAAGGTCGGCTCTGTTACGCTTTCGCCTCGTTCCGATTGGCGAATGCCGAGTGACGCCGCAGTTAATATGTGGCTAAAAGATTTGAACAACGAAATAACAAAATTGAATTAATCGGTGATATTTATGAAGCTTTTAATAAAGCGTGACGTTTCGGCGTCAAATTCAGAATTCACAATATACGATGAGCTGGGAAATCTCAAGTATTATGTTGAGTTTATCAAGCAAAAGACCAAAAGCAAAGCAAGCATTTTAGTTACCGATGCCGAACACAGCGTAAAAGCCAAAATACGTCAGCTTCCCATCGTCGGAACAAACACGTTTGTTTTCAAGGTTGGAAAATCGCACATAACATTTGTTGTCGTTCCCACCTCAAAGGGCATTTACTCTTATTTTTACGGTAATAATTGGCATATACACGGCGAAATCATAACAGGAAAGTTCAGCATTATCGACGTTGATAATTCCGTAATTGCATCCCAGCAAAAATGCGGCGGTTATTGCGAGCTGAACATAACCGATGAAGCCAATGAATTATATTGCCTGTCTGCTTCGGTTTGCACAAGCCTTATAAATACGGTTGACAGGCTTACGGTACAAACAGTATAATCATTTATTTCAGGAGGAAATTTTATGGATAAATTATTACAGCTTTTAAGCACAAATTCCGGCTTTACAACATCGGAAATAGCCTCAATGCTCGGTGAACCCGAGGATTATATCAAGGCTCAGATTAAAGAATATGAAAACAAAGGAATCATCAAGGGCTATCAAGCGGTTGTTGATTGGGAAAACCTCGGCGAAAATTATGTTGAGGCTTTAATCGAGCTGAAAGTAACTCCAAAAAAGGAAACGGGCTTTGATGAAATGGCAGAGCAATGCATGGCTTTTGACGAGGTCGAATCGGTTTATCTGATGGCAGGTGCATATGACTTTGCCTTGATTGTCAAAGGTGAAACAATGCAGGATATAGCTATGTTTGTTGCCAAAAAGCTGTCAACAATCGACGGTGTTCTTTCAACCGCAACTCACTTCATTATGAGAAGATATAAGGACAGAGGAATGAACTTGATCGAATCATATAATCAGGCTGATGAGAGGAGCTTAATTCTTTGATGAATTATGACAAATATATAAACAACAGAATACAATCTATTCCGCCGTCGGGAATAAGACGTTTTTTTGATATAGCAAACGAAATGGAAAACGTCATTTCTCTCAGCATAGGCGAACCGGATTTTCAAACGCCGTGGCACATTCGTGACGAGGGCATCCGAAGTCTTGAAAAGGGCAAAACTTGGTACACTCCCAACAGAGGCTTTGCAGAGCTGAGAGAAGAAATCGCAAACTATTTTGACCGCAAATTCAATGTAAAATACGATCCTTCCGAGCAGGTGCTTGTTACAGTCGGCGGAAGCGAAGCAATAGATCTTGCGTTTCGCACGCTTATAAGCAAGGGCGACGAGGTAATAATTCCACAGCCGTCGTTTGTATGCTATGAGCCTTTGGCTGTTATGGCAGAGGGCGTTCCCGTTATCATTAACACAAAAAACGAGGATCATTTTCGCCTAAAGCCTGAAGACCTAAGAGCGGCAATAACTCCGAAATCTAAGCTTCTTGTGCTTCCGTTTCCAAACAACCCGACAGGTGCAATTATGACAAAGGAGGACCTTGAAGAAATTGCACAAATCGTAGTTGAAAACGACCTCCTTGTGCTTTCGGATGAGATTTATTCCGAGCTTACATACGGCGGAATGTCGCATACCTCCATTGCTTCAATTGACAAAATGTATGAACGCACCGTTGTTATCAACGGATTTTCAAAATCCTACGCTATGACAGGCTGGCGACTCGGATACGCTCTCGGTCCTGCTCCCGTAATCGACCAAATGACCAAGCTCCATCAATACGGAATTATGTCAGCTCCCACAACAGCACAATATGCCGCAATCGAGGCACTCAAAAACGGTGACAGGGACATTCAAAAAATGCGAGATGAATACGATATGCGTCGCAGACTTGTGGTAGACAGCTTTAATTCAATGGGGTTGACGTGCTTTGAGCCGCTCGGAGCATTTTATGTGTTCCCTTGCATTAAAAGCACCGGACTTACATCTGAAGAATTTTGCACAAGCTTGATTATGAAAAAACAGGTTGCCGTTATTCCCGGAACAGCTTTCGGAGCATGCGGTGAGGGCTTTGTGCGTGTTTCTTATTCATATTCACTCAAGCATCTCAAAATCGCACTTGAACGAATCAGAGAATTTTTAGAGGAACTTAAAAATGAAGGTTGAAGTAAAGGCTCCTGCCAAAATTAATCTTACACTTGATGTTGTAAAAAAACGTGATGACGGTTATCACGATATTTCAACCGTTATGCAGGCTCTTGACCTTTATGATGTTGTTACACTTGAAGATAACGACAGCGGAAAAGTCACGATTTCCTGCAATTATGACGGTGTGCCGTGTGATGACAGCAATATTTGTGCCAAAGCCGCATATAGGTTTTTTGATTATTGCAGAAAAGACGTGCAGGGCGTGCATATTGACATAAACAAGCAAATTCCCACTCAAGCAGGACTTGCAGGAGGCAGCAGTGACGGAGCGGCAACAATACTCGGACTTAATGTGTTGTTTGACGCAAAGCTCAAGCCTGCCGAAATGCACGCCATAGCCGAGCGTGTTGGAGCAGACGTGCCGTTCTGCCTTGCGGGAGGCACAAAGCTTGCAACAGGTATCGGCACCACACTCAAAAAGCTGCCGGCGTTTAACTGTTCTGCAATTGTTGTTTGCAAGCCTGACACCGTAAGTGTTTCTACTGCACAAGCCTACAAAAAGGTTGACGCTCTCAATCCGCACCCGTCCTATACCGATGAAATGGTAAAAGCACTTTACAGCCGTGATATGTTCTTGATTTCAACCACCATATTCAATGATTTTGAGCTTGCTCTGCAAATTTCCGAGGTAAACGAAATTAAAAAAATAATGCTCAAATCAGGTGCAAGAGGAGCCGGTATGTCAGGCTCAGGCTCGGCTGTTTTTGCAATCTTTAACTCTGAACGCAAGGCAAAAAAATGTGTCGATGAGTTAAAATCAAAATATAATGAAACGTTTTTATGCAAGCCCTCAAAAAAGGGGTGCTTTGTCGTATAAAACAAAAAAACCTGCCCATAATCTTAAAAAAGAGAGGACAGGTTATTTTTATGAAAACATTAATCAAATCCGCCTGCATAGCATTTGTGCTTGCTGTAATCTATTCAATGATACCGTTTCAAGCTGAGTGTGCACAAATTTCCGACGAGGTTTTCAGACTTCATATTCTTGCAAATTCAAATTCAGACGCCGACCAAGCCCTAAAATTAAAGGTCAGAGACAGGGTGCTTGAATACACCGAAAGCCTTTTTGAGAATACAAATTCCAAAGAAACCGCCGAAAAGGTGATTTCGGATAATTTGCAAAGCATAGCAAACACAGCCTATGCCGAGGTGCTTGAAAACGGTTATGATTATTGCGTTAAAGCCGAGATAACCAATATGCACTTTTCCACACGGTATTATGAAAACTACACCCTGCCGTCGGGCAACTACGATGCACTCAGAATAACCATAGGTGAGGGCAAGGGGCATAATTGGTGGTGCGTAATGTATCCTTCACTTTGCATTTCAAGCACAGAACAGCAGGACGAAAAGGCACACGAGGTGTTTTCCGACGAGCAGTATGATATTGTCAAAAACGAACATTATCAGTACAAATTCAAGCTTGTTGAGCTGTTTGAAGATTTGTGTTCTGTGTTTAAATGATTATTTCAAAAGCCCGCCTCCGCCGTCATAATATTCTTTGTCGCTGACATCGTCCTTTTCATCAAGGTTATAGTCGCTGCTTTCAAACATTCCTTTGCCGAATCTGTAACTCATATCCGATTTTCTGATAACAGCGGCGACTATCAATATAATAATTATTACAAGTGCAATTATTGCGATTGTATTTAAAAATTCCATAAGCTCACCTAATAATCTGAAATTTAAACTCATTATACTCCTTTGCTTTTATTTGTCAATTATTTTATAATTCTAAAAAAGAAAATCCGTTTTATGATACAATGTAGGTATTATAATCAATATATATTAATTTTTCGGAGGCAATTATGCTGCAATTCATACTCGGAAAAAACGGCGTCGGCAAAACGACCTGTATATACAACAAAATCAAACAATTAGTTGAGAGCGGCGAGCAAAGCATAACAATGCTTGTGCCCGACCAAATATCCTTTGAAACAGAAAAGGATTTGCTTGAGCTTTTAGGAGCAAAAAAGTCCAAAGCAGTAAATGTGTTTGGATTTTCTCGGTTTTGCAGTTACATATTCGACATTACTGCAACCTCCTTTGAAAATGTAATAGACGACGGCACAAGAGCTATGATTATGAACATCGCCCTTGAACAATTAAGCGAAAAGCTCAATTTGTTAAAATCCAAAAACCTGAGAAGCAACACCAATCTGATGCTTTCGGCATTGTCGGACTGCAAAAAAAGCAACATTTCATCTCAAATGCTGCGTACTGCTTCCAATGAAATTAAAGACGATACCTTAAAGGCAAAGCTTTACGAAACCGCTCTCGTAATTGACACATATGACGCCATTGTGTCACAGAGCTATGTTGATCCGTTAGATGATCTGACACGGCTGTATAATATTCTCGAAAAGAATAATAATCTGATGAGCGATTGCTTTCTGTTTGTTGATTCCTTCAGCGATTTTACAGCACAACAGTTAAAGATAATAAGACTTTTGATTTCACGGTGCAAAAGCACCTGCATTTCTCTTGCTCTTGACCCGCTTTCGGACGGAAAAGAGGACATTTTTGCGGTTTCCCAAAAAACATACAGAACATTAAAGACAATAGCAAAAAAAGATTTTGTAGAGCTTAAAGCTCCGATAAAGCTCACGGAGTGCCGCAAGTTTGATAACAGCGAAATTGCCGACTTGGAAAGCGGAATTTTTCGCAGTGATTATTGCGAGCATAAAAACGTCCCCGAAGCAATAACCCTGTACAGTGCTTCGGATACATATGATGAGTGTGAATATGTTGCAAGACAAATCAAGCGATTGGTAATAGAGCAAAATTTTCTCTATTCGGATATTCTTGTAATCTGCCACGACACAGAGCAATACACAGGTATACTCAACGTTATTTTTGACAAATACGACATTCCGTATTTTATGGACGCACACCGTGACATCGAAGTGATGCCGGCAATCCGTCTTGTAAATTCAATTTTTAAAATAATACTTGATAACTTTGAGCGTGACGATGTGTTGTCACTGCTCAAAACAGGCTTGCTTGCAATTTCAGCAGATGACATAAGTGCATTTGAGAACTATACATTCACTTGGAATATAAACAACTCTGCGTTTAAAAAGGAATTCAGCCAAAATCCGAGAGGCTTTGTAGAAGATTTCTCGGATTCTGACACAAAAAATCTTAAGCTTGTCGAAGCGGTAAGAAAATCCGTTGTTGAGCCTTTGATTGAATTTAAAGAAAACACAAAGGATAAAAACGGCGGTCAAATCACCGAAGAGCTTTATAATCTTCTTTGCCGCTTTAACGTTCAAACTGCTCTCGGTGAAATGTACGATTCCCTTGAAGCAGCACAAAAAGGACTTGGAGCAGAGCAAATCCGAGTGTGGGGTTTGCTTATGCAGGCTTTTGATAAAACCGTTGCGGTCACAGCCGAAATGCCGCTTTCATTGAAGCGTTATTTTGAGCTGTTGTCATTGCAAATTTCTCAAATAGAATTTTCCCAAATTCCTCAGGCTCTTGATTGCGTAATTGTCACAAGCTCCCAAAGGGTACGAGCTTCCAAAAACAAGGTTTCATTCTTAATCGGATGTACAGAGGACAATTTTCCTGCAACACCCAAGGCGTCTGGTTTGTTTTCATCATTTGAAATAAAAATCCTCTCGCTCAATGACATAAAGCTCGGAGCCGGCGGAGCAGACCTTACAAATCTTGAGCTTTTCCAAACCTACTGCTGTATGACCTCTCCTTCTCAAAAGCTCTATGCAAGTGCTCCCACGCTTGATTTACTCGGCAACGGCTATAAGCCGTCGGCAATCTTTGCGGAAATTCTCAAGGTGTTTCCGAATACCGCTATTCAAACCAAAGATAATTTTGACAGCCGTCTTGATTCAATGCTTGCTTTAAAGCCTGCATTTGAGGAATACGCACGCTCGCTTTCGGATTATTCAGCCGAGCTTTCGGGTTTAAGAGAGTTTTTTGACGCTGATAATTACTATTCCTCCAAGTCAAAGGCTGTACTTCGTTCGCTTGACAAAACACCGTTTAAAATAGAAAATCCCGAAAATGCAAAGAACCTGTTTGGTGAAAACCTTAGAATTTCGGCTTCGCAAATCGAAAAATTCAGTTTGTGCAGATTCTCCTATTTTTGCAACTACGGTCTTAACATAAGAGAAAGGCGAAAGGCGGAAATCAATCCCCTTGAATACGGCACGCTTGTGCATTATATTCTTGAGCGTTTTTTCACTGAATATTCAAAGTCGCAGTATTCCGTTATGACTGAGCAAGAAATAAAAGCGTTTACCACTGAAACCGTCAATTCACGGATAGAAAGCTACTTCGGCGGTGCGGAAACAAAGACAAAATCATTTTTGTACAAGCTCAGCGTGCTTTCCGAAAACGTTTGTATATTGCTTCTCCATATAATCAAGGAGCTTAGCCAAAGCGATTTTGATGTTGCCGATTGCGAGCTTAAAATCGGCACGGACATTCCATCATACACAGTAAAACTGCCCACAGGCGAAAGCATTGCAATTTGCGGCAGCATCGACAGGGTGGATGTTATGGAGGCTGACGGCGAAAAATACATAAGAATTGTTGACTATAAAACAGGCAGCAAGGAGTTTAAGCTTTCCGACATTCTCTACGGCTTAAATTTGCAAATGCTCGTTTATCTTTGTGCGTTAAAATCAGAGGGCAAAGACAAATTCGGTGAATTTTTGCCTGCCGGAATACTGTATATGCCCTCAACCGTAAAGCCTATTCTTGTGGGAAAAGCAGTTGATGAAGACAAAGTTGAAAAGGAATTGGATTCATCGCTCAAAATGAACGGTTTGTTGCTCGACGACGTAACCGTAATCAAAGGAATGGACAAAACCGAAAGAGGTACATACATTCCCGTCACAATAAAGTCGGATATGCCGTACTCCAAAACAAGCCTTGCCACTCTTGAGCAGTTCGGCAAAATCTTCAAAAAGCTTGATATGCTCGTGATTTCAATGGGCGAGGATATATATTCGGGCAAGGTAAACGCTTCTCCGCTCAAGGGAGCGGCAGACGCTTGCAAATATTGCCCGTATGACAGTGTTTGCAGTTACAGAAAGGGCAATCCCAAAAACGTGGTTAATTTTGATAATCAAGTTACATTAGAGCGAATTGAGAAAGACATTGCAAAGGAGGCAGAGCAATGAGCAGAAAATGGACAGAACAACAGCTTAATTCAATCTATTCAACAGGTGGGTCCGTGCTTGTTTCTGCCGCCGCAGGCTCAGGCAAAACCTCCGTGCTTGTCGAAAGAGTTATTCGCCTTATAACCCGTGAGGAAGCTCCGATTGACGTTGATCGTCTTTTGATTGTAACGTTTACAAGAGCGGCGGCTGCCGAAATGAAGGAGCGTATAACTCAGGCACTCAACAGCCTTTTGGCAAACGACCCTTACAACGGCAATTTGCTCCGACAAAAGCAACTGCTTCCAAACGCAAGTATTTCAACCATTGACAGCTTTTGTTCAAACATCGTACGAGAGTATTTTCACACTCTCGGCGTTGCTTCCGACTTTAGAATTGCCGACAGCGGTGAGCTTGAAATCCTGCAAAATCAAGCGTTGAGCAAGGCGTTTGAAGCTTTTTACGAAAGCGACAACTCAGACTTCATCAAGCTTCTTGATGCGTTTTCGGACAAAAGCGGTGACGAGTATTTTCGCAAAACCGTGTTAAAGGTCAGCGAATTTCTGTCAACTCAGCCGTTCCCTGAAAAATGGCTTGACGATATGCTCAAAAACTACGGAGCGGAGTCAATAGAAAAATCAATCTGGGGTAGAATCATCTTTGATTATTCCGTTTCAAGTGTTAATCATGCAATAAAATTAACCGAGCAATCTCTTGCATTGCTTGTTGAATCTAATAAGCTCAACGAAAAGCTTTCGCCCCTTTTTGAAAACGACCTTGTGTTTCTTCGAAAGCTCAAGGAACTTATAGAAAATCTAAATTGGGACAAAATCGTTGCTCATGTTTCTTCGTACACAAGCGGAAAAATGCTCACGCCGAGGGGCTATTCCGATAATCCGATAAAAATCACGGTTTCTGCAAATCGAGCTGCTGTCAAAAAGGTAATCTCCGACCTAAGCGAGCTTTTTTGCAAAACCTCAGCTCAGGTGGGCGAGGAGCTTTGTGAGCTTGAAGCCTTGGTAAGCGTACTGTTTGACCTTGTCAAAGAATATATCAAAATTTTCGACGAGCTTAAAGCCAAGAAGAATATATTAGCTTTTTCCGATGTTGAACAGCTTGCGGTAAAGCTGTTGGCATCTCCGAATGATGACGGAAGCTACACCAAAACAACCCAAGGCTATGAGATTTCCTCACGCTACGATACGGTCATCGTTGACGAATATCAAGATGTCAACGATGTTCAAAATCTTATTTTCAATTGTGCAAGCAAGGACGGAACAAATCTTTTTGTGGTTGGTGACGTTAAGCAGAGCATCTATTGCTTCCGTGAGGCAAAGCCTCAGATATTTCTTGCCAGAAAAAACGCATACAATAAATATGATGCCGAAAAGCAGAATTATCCCGCAACTATAATTCTTGACAAGAATTTTAGAAGTCGTGCCGAAATTTGCGATACCGTCAATTTCATATTTTCTCATATAATGTCAAAATCCGTTGCCGATATGGATTACAACGAAGATGAGATGCTCAATTCCGGTGCAGACTATCCACCGTCCGAAAAATGCGATTTTGAAATCACATTAATAGACAGAGATGCCTTTTTTGCGTATAAGGACGAATACACCCACAATCAAATTGAAGCACTTTGCATAGCCGACAAAATCCGACAGATGCTCAGCCAAGGCTTTCAGGTGAAGGACGGCAACTCAATGCGTAACGCCACCTTTGGCGATTTCGCAATAATTCTTCGCAAAACAAGCGGTGTTGCGGTTGAGTATGTAAAAACGCTGATAGATTGCGGTATCCCTGCGTATTGTGAGGAAAAGGGAAGTGCATTTGATGCTCAAGAGGTAAAAATTCTGCTCAATATTCTCAGAGTAATCAACAATCCAACTCTTGACATTCCTCTGCTCTCTGTTTTGTGCAGTCCGATTTACGGATTCACTCCCGATGACCTTGCCAAAATCAGGTCGCAAAGCAGAAAAACAAGCCTGTATTCGTCGCTTTGCAAATTTTCGGAAAATGACAAAAAAACAGCGGATTTTTTGAGCGAGCTTAACCTTCTTCGCAAGTATTCCTGTACGGGAAGTGTTGACGAGCTTATCGGAAAGGTGCTTGAAATAACGGCACTCGGTGCAATAACCTCTGCCGTAAAAAGCGTGGAAGCTCCCATGCAAAACCTTAATTTGCTCAGGGTGTATGCACGCAACTTTGAAAGCAACGGCTGCAAAACCTTGTCAGATTTTATTTTGTATATTGACAGACTCATTGAATGTGGCAAAGACATTTCAGAGCCGCCCGTAGGCAACGTTGCATCGCTTAACGGAGTGCGTGTTATCAGTATTCATAAATCAAAGGGACTTGAGTTTCCGATATGTATTCTTGCAGATACCGCACGGGAATTTAATACAGAGGATTTGAAAAAAGACGTAATTTTAGACAGCGAGGCAGGACTTGGCATAAAGCGAAAGAGTGGTATACGCCGTTACAAAACCATAGCAAGAAAGGCTATTGAAATTGAAATGCTCAAAAGCCAAAAAGCCGAAGAAATGCGTGTTTTGTACGTTGCACTCACAAGGGCAAAGGAAAAGCTGATAATGTTAGCCTCTCACAAAAATCTTCAAAAGCACATAAATGATTTAAGCTCGAAAATCTCATCGGAAAGAACAATTGAGCCTTATGTTGTGTCCGAGTGCAGGTGCATTTCGGATTGGGTGCTTCTTTCAATGCTTGTAAATACCGATTTAAAAGTTGAGAGTGACAACATTCTGATTTCACACCCACTTATATACGACGGAAGCTATCCGAGCTGGACGGTAAGGAAAATTGACAGCCCCTCTCAAATTGCGGATTTTGATAGTGTTGAAAGCATTGATGACGATTTAATCGAATCAGACGCAAAGCCCGATAAAACCGAGATGGATTATGCGGAAATACTAAAGAAAAATCTCAGCTTTCGTTACAGAAACGAAAACATTTTATCGCTTCCGCAAAAGGTAAGTGCGTCCCAAATTGCACATAATCAAAATAATGAATATTTTGAAAAAATAGTTGCCAAACCGAACTTTTTGAGCTCAAGCACTTCAACAGCACTTGAACGCGGCACGGCTCATCACTTGTTTTTGCAATACTGCGATTTTGAAAAGGCACGCCTTGACATTCATTCTGAAATCAACAGACTCCGAGAATCAAACCGTTTAACCGAAACACAGGCTGAGGTGATTGATGCCGAAAATCTCAAAAATCTGCTTGTGTCACCGCTTTTTGACCGAGTGGTGAATTCCGATGAGGTTATGCGTGAAGAAAGATTTACGGTAAAAATCAAGGCTTCACAGGCTTTTGAGGAATGTGACGTTTCCGATGCCTATGTGATTATGCAGGGTGCTGTTGACCTTGCATTTGTCGAGGACAATTCACTTGTTGTCGTTGATTACAAAACCGACAGGGTAGGGGAGGTTTCAAAGCTTGCAGACCTGTACCAAAAGCAGCTTGAGCTTTATAAGACTGCAATGGAGCAATCCACAGGCTACAAGGTCAAGGAGCTGATAATCTGTTCGATTTATCTGAATAATTACATAACGCTTTAAAATATGCAAAGCAAAACGGCTTCCCGATTATCGGGAAGCCGTTTTGATTATTTTTTATTGTTCATTCTGTAACACAAGGTCATCAGGTTATCGCTGAGGTGAACATTTTCAACAACCGTATCATTATATTTTGCATTAATATCATAATGGCTGAAATTCCAATAGTTTTTGATGCCCAGCTCATACAGGGTGTCAAGCACGTTTTCAACGGCAACCTTGGGAATACATAAAAACGCTGTGTCAACGTGATTTTGCCTGCAAAAATCCACAAGCTCAGAGTCGTGCATAACCGAAAGGTTGTTCAGCTTTTGTCCGACCTTTTCCTTGTTTTTGTCAAAGCAAGCAATAAGCTCAAATCCCAGCTTTTCAAAATCCATATGCATTGCAACAGCTTTGCCGAAGTTGCCCGCACCAATCAAAACAGCCTTATAGTTGTTGTTAAGTCCCAAAATGTTTTTAATCTCGTCCTTAAGCTGACTTACGCTGTAACCGTAGCCCTGCTGACCGAATCCGCCGAAGCAGTTTAAATCTTGTCTGACCTGAGATGCGGTTGCATTCATAATTTGAGCAAGCTTAGTAGAGGAAATCCTGTCAACGTTTTGTTCGTTAAGTTCCGACAAAAAGCGGTAATATCTTGGCAAACGCCTGATAACCGACATAGAAATGCTGTCATTTTTAGACATTACACACTAATCTCCTTTTTAATAGCTATTAAAGAGTTGCTTTAAGACGCTCGTTGATGGCATTGAGGAATTCCTCGGTGTTAACCTTTTGCTTATTGTCAAGAGTGGAAATTGCATACAAATCGCCTGTCATAACGCCGTCCTCAATCGTCTTGATGGTAGCTTCTTCAAGCTTATCTGCAAAGGCTGCAAGCTCAGGCAGCTTGTCAAGTTCACCGCGTTTTCTCAATGCACCTGTCCATGCAAACAGAGTTGCAACAGAGTTTGTTGAGGTTTCTTCGCCCTTAAGATATTTGTAATAGTGGCGTTGAACCGTGCCGTGAGCAGCCTCGTATTCATAAATACCGTCGGGTGAAACAAGCACGCTTGTCATCATCGCAAGCGAACCGAATGCTGTGGCAATCATATCGCTCATAACGTCGCCGTCATAGTTTTTGCAAGCCCACATATAACCGCCTTCACTGCGAATAACTCTTGCAACAGCGTCGTCGATAAGTGTGTAGAAGTATTCAATTCCTGCTTCTGCAAACTTATCCTTGTATTCGTTTTCAAAGATTTCGGCAAAAATATCCTTAAATCTGTGATCATAGGTTTTGCTGATAGTGTCCTTTGTGGCAAACCAAACGTCAATCTTTTGGTCAAGTGCATAATTAAAGCAGGAGCGTGCAAAAGAAGAAATGCTCTTGTCAATATTGTGCATGCCCTGAATAACACCGTCAGAGGTAAAATCAAAAATAAGGCTTCTTTCCTCTGTTCCGTCGGGCTTTGTAACGCAAAGCTCAGCCTTGCTGCCGCCCTCAACACGCATTTCCGTGTTTTTGTAAACGTCACCGTAAGCGTGACGTGCAATGCAAATCGGCTTTTTCCATGTGGGAATGTAGGGAGTAATACCCTTTACAAGAATAGGGCTTCTGAATACAGTTCCGTCCAAAATCGCACGAATCGTTCCGTTGGGTGATTTCCACATGCTTTTAAGGTTATATTCGTCCATTCTTGCGGCGTTGGGCGTAATAGTTGCACACTTAACGGCAACTCCGTACTTTTTGGTTGCATTTGCACTGTCAACGGTAACTTGGTCATCTGTTTCGTTTCTATGCTCAAGACCAAGGTCGTAGTATTCGCTCTTCAGGTCAACATAGGGGAGAATGAGAATGTCTTTTATCTGTTGCCAGATAATTCTTGTCATTTCGTCTCCGTCCATCTCAACGAGAGGAGTAATCATTTTAATTTTATCCATTAGCTGTTCTCCTTTGTATAATCAAGCAATCCGCCTGCAAGAATAATGGCTCTTGTTCTGTCGGAAAGCTCACAGTCTGCCTTGAATTCTTCGCCGTTTGTTTTGTTTACAACCGTGATGTCACCGCCGTTTGCAATTTCCGACTTAACGTTCGGAAGCTCAATCATATCGCCAAGCTTGATTTTGTCGTAATCGTCGGCATTTTTAAATGTAAGCGGAAGAATACCCGCATTGATAAGGTTGCTCTTGTGAATACGGGCAAAGCTCTTAACAAGCACAGCCTTAACACCCAAAAACAGCGGAGCAAGAGCTGCATGCTCACGGGATGAGCCTTGGCCGTAGTTTTCGCCGCCTACAATAACGCTCTTTTCAAGTGCTTTTGCACGAGCGGGAAATTCCTTGTCACAAACGGTAAAGCAATGCTCGGAAATTTTCGGAATATTAGACCTGAGCGGAAGAATTTTTGCACCCGCCGGCATAATGTGGTCTGTTGTGATGTTGTCACCGACTTTAAGTGAGCATGATGCTTCAATGCTGTCGGTAAGCGGAGAGGTTTTGGGGTAAGATTTGATGTTCGGACCTCTCAAAATTTCAATGCTGTCCATTTCCTCAACGGGAGCCGGAGCAATAACCATATTGTCGTTAATAAGGAATTTTTCGGGAAGCTCGATTTCAACAGCGTCGCCAAGGCTTCTCGGGTCGGTAAATACACCGTAAATTGCCGAAACTGCGGCTGTTTCCGGAGATACAAGGTAAATCTGACCGTCTGCAGTACCGCTTCTTCCCTCAAAGTTACGGTTAAAGGTTCTCAATGAAATACCCTTGCTGTTGGGCGATTGTCCCATACCGATACAAGGACCGCAGGCACTTTCGAGAATTCTTGCACCTGCCGCAATAAGGTCGCCGAGAGCACCGTTTAAAGCAAGCATATTAAATACCTGCTTGCTTCCGGGAGCAATTGCAAGTGAAACATTGTCCGCAACCTTTTTGCCTTTAAGAATGTGAGCAACTCTCATAAGGTCAAGATAGCTTGAGTTCGTGCAGGAGCCGATACATACCTGATCAATCTTCTGTCCTTCAAGCTCCTTAATAGGCTTAACGTTATCGGGAGAATGGGGGCAAGCTGCAAGAGGCTCAAGCTTTGAAAGATCGATTTCGATAACCTCGTCATAAACAGCGTCTGCGTCTGCACTCAGCTCTGTGTAATCCTCCTCACGGTCCTGAGCCTTCAAAAATTCTCTTGTGATTTCGTCAGACGGGAAAACAGAGGTTGTTGCACCAAGCTCTGCACCCATATTTGTAATTGTTGCTCTTTCGGGAACGGTAAGAGTTTTAACTCCCTCGCCGCCGTATTCAACGATTTTTCCTACGCCGCCCTTAACGCTCATAACTCTGAGAACAGCAAGAATGATGTCCTTTGCCGAAACCCACGGGCTGAGCTTGCCTGTAAGATTTACCCTTACCATTTTGGGCATTGTAATATAGTAAGCACCGCCACCCATGGCAACCGCAACGTCAAGTCCGCCCGCACCGATTGCAAGCATACCGATACCGCCGCCTGTGGGGGTGTGACTGTCCGAACCGATCAATGTTTTGCCGGGCTTGCCGAATCTTTCAAGATGAACCTGATGGCAAATGCCGTTACCGGGTCTTGAGAAATAAATGCCGTGCTTTTTGCATACAGATTGAATAAATCTGTGGTCATCTGCGTTTTCAAAGCCTGTCTGAAGTGTGTTGTGGTCGATATAAGCAACGCTTTTTTCGGTTTTAACACGAGGAATTCCCATAGCCTCGTATTCAATATAAGCCATAGTGCCTGTTGCATCTTGGGTAAGCGTTTGGTCGATTTTGATACCAATATCATTGCCGACAATCATTTCGCCGCTGAGAAGATGCTCTTTAATGATTTTTTGTGCAATTGTGTATCCCATATAATACCTCCGAATTTAATGAATTTTGTTTTCATCTTGATAGAACAAAAACAACTATGTTAATTATATAACAATCTTTAGTAGTTGTAAAGAAAAAATTTATTTGAAAAACGCAAATTATTCAAAATTATTTATTTATCGACATATATCGGAAAAATGCTTAAAATATATCGGATAATATCATAAAAGGTGATGAAATTTACAAATTGAAATCAATTTTTTGAAATGATATAATTAAAACGTATGTAAAAAAACTGTATTTAAAGCTAATTGGAGGGCAAAAATTTTTATGGACGTAAGAGAAGATTTAAGAAATATAGCAATTATTGCTCACGTTGACCACGGAAAAACCACGCTTGTAGACCAGCTTTTAAAGCAAAGCGGAATTTTCAGAAGTAACGAAAATGTTGAAGACCGAGTAATGGATTCAAACGACCTTGAGCGTGAGCGAGGAATCACAATCCTCTCAAAGCCTACGGCTGTAATGTATAACGACATAAAGATTAACATAGTTGACACCCCCGGTCACGCTGATTTCGGCGGCGAGGTTGAACGTATCCTTCAGATGGTAGACGGCGTTGTTTTGCTTGTAGATGCGTTTGAGGGTTGTATGCCGCAAACCCGTTTTGTGCTGAAAAAGGCACTTGGCTTGGGCAAAAAGCCGCTTGTTGTTCTCAACAAAATCGACCGCCCCGGTGCACGCCCCGAAGAAGTGGTTGACGAGGTGCTTGACCTCTTTATTGAGCTTGGTGCAGACGAAGACCAGCTTGAATTTCCTGTTATATATGCTTCTGCCCGTGACGGTTATGCCAGCACAGACTACAATGAGCATGGCGACGATATGAAGCCCTTGCTTGATGCAATTGTAAACGAAATTCCCGCACCAACAGGCGAGCTTGATGCAGGCTTGCAAATACTCATTTCAAATATCGACGCAGATAAATTTGTTGGCAGAATCGGCGTAGGCAGAATTGAGCGAGGCGTTGCAAAGAACGGTCAGTCAGCGGTTTTGTGTCACACAGACGGTACAACTCAAAACGTAAAAATTGCAAAGCTGTATCAGTTTGAGGGACTCAAAAGAATCGAATGTGACGAAGCAAGGCTCGGTGACCTTGTGTGCATCAGCGGTGTGCAGGACATCAATATCGGTGAAACCCTATGCTCTCCCGATTGTGTTGAGCCGCTCCCGTTTGTAAAAATCGACGAGCCTACCGTGTCAATGAACTTTATTGTCAACAATTCTCCGTTTGCCGGCAAAGAGGGCAAGTATGTAACATCAAGGAATCTGCGTGACAGACTTTTCAAAGAAATTGAAACCAATATAGCCCTTCGTGTAGAAGAAACCGACAGTGCCGATACCTTTAAGGTTTCGGGCAGAGGTGAGCTGCATCTTTCGATTTTAATTGAAACAATGCGTCGCCAAAATTACGAATTTCAGGTTTCACGTCCTCAGGTTATCACAAAAACCATCGACGGCAAGCTTTATGAGCCGATAGAGTTTTTGATTATCGAAGTCCCCGATTCATATGTCGGAGCTGTTATGGAAAAACTCGGTTCAAGAAAGGCTGAGCTTGTAAATATGGGAACACGAGAGGGAGGAGTAACTCACATCGAGTTCAGAATTCCCGCAAGAGGCTTGATGGGCTACCGTCCCGAATTTCTCACCGATACCAACGGCAACGGAATTATGAACCACGTTTTTGACGGTTACGAGCCTTTTAAGGGTGAAATAATAACCAGACACCAAGGTTCTCTCATAGCTTTTGAAACAGGCGAAACCGTAACCTACGGCTTGTATGCCGCTCAGGAAAGAGGCAGATTGTTTATCGGTGCAGGCGTACCCGTGTATGAGGGTATGATAGTCGGTGCAAGTCCCAAAGCCGAGGATATAACCGTAAACGTATGCAAGAAAAAGCACATCACAAACACCCGTGCTTCCGGCTCCGACGATGCTCTCAAGCTCACTCCGCCCACACAGATGTCGCTTGAGCAATGCCTTGAATTTATTGCCGACGACGAGCTTGTTGAGGTTACTCCCGAAAACATCAGAATGAGAAAACGCATCCTTTCAAAGGAACAACGAATGAAACAGGCTTTCCGTAAAAAATGAACTATATAATACTTGATTTAGAGTGGAACGGCTCATACAGCAAGACCAAGAAAAAGTTTATCAACGAGATAATCGAATTCGGTGCAGTAAAGGTTGATGAAAGATTTAATGTTTTAGACAGCTTTTCAACCTTGATTTTTCCGCAAATCGGCAAAAAAATCTGCAACCGTGTAAGTGAGCTTACCAAAATTACAAATGACGAGCTTAAAGAGAGCGGCAAGCAATTCCAAGAAGCGGCGGAAATGTTTACCGAATTTGCAAAAGACTGCGTAATAATGACTTGGGGCAATTCCGATATTTACGCACTTGTTGATAACTACGCCTACTATTACAATGATTATCATTTGCCGTTCCTCAGATTTTATTGCGATATTCAAAAATACTGTGAAAAGTCAATGGGGGTCTACAATTCCTCAAAGCAAATGGGACTTTCCGCTTGTGCAGAGGCGTTGGAGGTTAATTTTTCCGAGGAGGAGCATCACAGGGCAACGGCAGACGCCGTGCTGAGCTTAAAATGTGTAAAAAAGCTCATTGATAAATATCCCGTTGACAAATATATAGAAAACGCAGATACCGAGCTGTTTTACAATAAAATCAGATTTAAGCCGCATTTTATAACAGACATAAATTCTCCCGAAATTGACAAAGGTGAACTCAAATTTGTCTGTGAGCATTGCGGCAAGCAAGCAAAGCGTATCACAAAATGGAAAAGTAAAAACAAGGGCTTTTGTGCCGACTTTTTCTGCAAAAATTGCAACGAAAAGTTTTTGGGCAGGATATATTTCAAGCAAAAATTCGATGAAATCAAGGTCAGCAGAAAAACCTATTATAAGCCAACCCATAAAAATGATGAAGCTGCCGACAAAAGCGTTTTCGCAAACTGACGTACGCTTTACGGTTGATTTTGCAATAATCATCTGATTATTTTGTAATATTCATAATTATTTCATTATGAGTTCATACAGTTTTCACTTTTGAGCATTATTATAAAGTCAACATAAAGAACAGCATAGGCTGTTCGGACAGGAGGACTTAATTATGTCGGATATTTTTGATAACGAAAGATTTAACAGCGAAGATAACATTAATAATGATTACGAATCAAGAGAAAACAGCTCTGACAGCTATGACAGCTTTCAAAGCAATTCGGACGTCAATGCTTGTGAGCAGGAAGTAACATCTGCCGAAGGCTCATATGAATGGAATCCTCCGTCACACCAAACAAGCGGAGAATATCACTATTCATATGTAAACGGTAACAATGAAACCGCTTCTCATAATCCAAACAATTATGACAACGCATATTCATCTACCGATTACAATTCATATTCTACTCCCAATGCTCAATCGGCTTCCTCGTCATACGGCAGCACCTATTCGGAATATTCACAACAGCCGCAGTACACATCAACACCGTATTCCGGCTACGCCAATACATCAGCTTCATCGGCTGCTCCAAATGTAAAGAAAGCAAAGCCCCAAAAGCCCAAGAAGCCCAAAAAGCCGGCTTCAAGAGGTTTTATCGCCGCAATGCTTGCAGTTACCGTTTTAGGTTCGGGAGCTTTGGGCTTCGGCGGAGGATACCTTGCAAACATTCTTACAAGCAACAACTCAAACAGCGGAGTTACGGTAAATCAGGTGTCGGCAAGCAACACATCAAATTCTCAGGTTTCAACAACCACAACCTCGGAAATTGTAAACAAGGTTGCTCAGAGTGTTGTTGAAATCGCAACCGAAAGTGTTGTAACAAGCAACTTTGCACAGCAGTATGTTCAGCAAGGTGCAGGCTCCGGCGTTATTATTTCCGAAGACGGTTATATAATCACAAACTACCACGTTATCGAGGACGCAAACAATATTACCGTTACTTTGAGCGACGGCTCAACTAACTATACGGCAACTCTTGTGGGCGGTGACAAAGAAAACGATATTGCTCTGCTCAAAATTGATGCAACGGGACTTTCACCTGCAACCTTCGGTGACAGCTCAAACCTTGCAGTAGGCGATTATGTTGTGGCAATCGGCAATCCGCTTGGCGAACTCGGCGGAACCGTAACAGACGGCATCATCAGTGCACTTGCCCGTGAGGTTAAGATTGACGGAAACAATATGACACTTCTCCAAACCAACGCTCAAATCAGCCCCGGCAACTCAGGCGGCGGACTTTTTAACGCAAACGGTGAGCTTATCGGCATAACAAATGCAAAGGACAGTGCAACAGAGGTTGAGGGTATTTCTTTTGCAATTCCCATAAACAATGTTCTTGATATTATCAACGATTTGAAATCCTACGGCTATGTAACCGGCAAAATCGACCTCGGTATGCAGCTTACGGACATCGACACAAATTCCGCACGTTATTACAACCTCAATCAAACAGGTTGCTATGTTTCTTCGGTAACCAAAGGCTCTAATGCCGAACAGGCAGGCTTTATGGCAGCCGATTTAATCACCAAGGTCAACGGAGTTGAGGTTTCATCTACAAGCGATGTTGACAAAGCTCTCAACGATTGCAAGGTTGGCGACGAAGTTAAATTTACCGTTATAAGAAGCGGCAAATCAAAGGAGCTCACCTTGACTCTTGCCGAGTATGTGCCTTCAAACGGCAACTCGGGTTCTTCAAACAACATCTCGTCGGGCGGCAATGACGGCGGCTCATCAAACGATTTGTGGTCACAGCTTTTCGGTTGGTAACCTAAGAAGAATATTTAACAGCATATCCGCAAAGCAGCTTGCTTTCGGGTGTGCTGTTTCTTTTTGCAAAATCAAATTTGTTGTGGTATAATTTTCAAGCAGGCATATTTGCTTGTTATAAATTCAAATCTACATTCGGAGGGAATAATGGATTATTCAAAAGTATTATCTCAGCAATTCAATATAAAACAGGAGTACGCCGAGAACATAATCAGTCTGCTTGATGACGGCAACACAATTCCGTTTATCGCAAGATACCGCAAAGAAATGCACGGCTCTATGGATGACCAGCTCATACGAGAATTCAGTGAAAAGCTTGAATATTTGCGAAATCTCGACAAACGCAGAGAAGAAATAAAAACCCTCATTGCCGCACAGGACAAGCTCAGCGAAGAAATCATTCAATCACTCGACAACGCTTCAACGCTCAGCGAGCTTGAAGATATTTACCGCCCGTATAAGCCCAAGCGTAAAACAAGAGCCTCGGTTGCAAAAGAAAAGGGTCTTGAACCTCTTGCAGTTGCAATTTTGAAGCAGGAAAAGAGCTTTAATCCGAATGAAGCGGCAAAATCCTTTGTTGATGAAGAAAAGGGCGTTGACTCCGTCGAAGCGGCAATTCAGGGAGCAATGGATATAATCGCAGAGCAAATTTCCGACAGTGCCGAAATTCGCAAACGCATCCGCAACCTTGCAAAGGTAAACGGTGTTATTGGCTCAACTGCCGCCGACAAGGACAAAGAAAGCGTTTATACAATATATTACGATTTCAAAGAGCCTGTAAGCAAAATTGCAGGACACCGTGTTCTTGCAATAAACAGGGGAGAAAAGGAGGGATTTTTAAAGGTTGCTTTGGAGCTTGACAGCGAACGTCCGCTCAAGGTGATAAACAGCCTTTTGGATAAAGGTACAAGCTCTATGTGTTCCGATATTATCAAGGCTTCGGCTGATGACGCTTACCAAAGACTGATTTTTCCGTCAATTGAGCGTGAGATAAGAAACGAGCTTACACAGACTGCCGATGAAAATGCAATGAAGGTGTTTGCCGTTAATCTCAAACAGCTCTTGATGCAGCCGCCTGTAAAGGGCAAAACCGTGTTGGGACTTGACCCCGGATATCGAACAGGCTGTAAGGTTGCTGTTGTTGACGACACAGGCAAGGTGCTTGACACGGCGGTAATCTATCCGACACATTCCGAGAAAAAAATTCAGGAATCAAAGCAAAAGCTGTTACAGCTTATTAAAAAGCACAATGTTGACATAATTTCAATCGGCAACGGTACGGCAAGCAAGGAAACCGAAATGTTCGCCGCCGAAGCTATAAAAGAAGCGGACAGAGAGGTTTACTATATGGTTGTCAGCGAAGCGGGGGCGTCGGTGTATTCGGCTTCAAAGCTTGCAGCCTCCGAATTGCCTCAGCTTGACCTAACCTTAAGAAGTGCCGTTTCAATTGCACGCCGACTTCAGGACCCGCTTGCCGAGCTTGTAAAAATCGAGCCAAAGGCAATAGGCGTTGGTCAATATCAGCACGATATGCCGCAAAAGCAGCTTGGAGAAGCACTTGACGGAGTTGTTGAGGATTGCGTAAACTCGGTCGGTGCAGATTTAAACACGGCTTCACCGGCACTTTTGCTCAGGGTTTCGGGACTTAATGCAACCGTTTGCAAAAACATTGTTGCTTATCGTGAGGAAAACGGAGCTTTTAATTCTCGTTCGGAATTAAAAAAAGTTCCAAAGCTAGGACCAAAGGCGTTTGAGCAATGTGCGGGCTTTTTGCGTGTGCCCGAAAGCCGCAATCCGCTTGACAATACAGGCGTTCATCCCGAAAGCTACAAAAGTGCAAAGGAGCTTTTGAGCTTGCTTGAATATTCCGATAAAGAAATAAAATCCTCAAAATTTGCCGATTTGCCGTCAAGGGTAGCTTCATACGGAACAAAAACTCTTGCCGATAAGCTCGGCATAGGACTGCCTACACTTGACGATATTGTAAAAGAGCTTTCAAAGCCGGGACGTGACCCCAGAGATGAAATGCCTGCTCCGATGCTCAGAAGTGATGTTCTTGACATCAATGATTTAAAAGAAGGGATGGAGCTGAAAGGCACAGTCCGCAACGTAATAGACTTCGGTGCATTTGTTGACATCGGCGTTCATCAGGACGGACTTGTTCACATATCGCAAATATGCGAAAAATATATAAAGCATCCCTCGGTGGTGCTTAAGGTCGGAGATGTTGTGCAGGTAAAGATTTTATCGGTTGACGCCGACAAAAACAGAATATCTCTCACAATGAGATTCTAAAATGCAACGGAGCTGAGTTTTCCTCAGCTCCGCATTTTATTTATCAATTCTTTTGTCGCAATATCCGCACATTTGCATACCTAATTTGTCATAGCTTAAATTCGGCAGATATTTCTCAGTTTGAGTTGTGCATTTTTGGTTTTTGCACTTATGCTCGGATATTTTGTTTTCCGGTTCTCTAATCATAAAGTCCTCATCTTGAAGCATCAGCATAATCAACGCCATACGACCGTACATTCCGTATTGGGCCTGCTTAAAGTACAAGGCTCTGGGGTCATCGTCAATATCAACGGTAATTTCGTTTACTCTGGGCAGCGGATGAAGAATTATCATATCTTCCTCGGCCTTTGCAAGCTTTTCTTTGTCAAGAACAAACACATTCTTTTGTGCCTGATATTCCTCCTCGCTCTTAAAGCGTTCACGCTGTATCCTTGTCATATAAAGCACATCCAAATCGGAAATCGCATCGGCAAGGTTGTTTGAAATTTCATATTCGCAGTTGTGCTTTTCAAGAATATCAATGATATAAAGGGGAACGCTCAGCTCAGGTGTTGAAATCAACACAAATTTGTTATTCTCATACCTTGCAAGTGCCTTTATAAGCGAATGAACGGTTCTTCCGTTGAGCAAATCGCCGCAAACACCGATTTTCAGATTGTCAAGTCTGCCTTTTTCACAGCTCAGCGTCACAATGTCGGTAAGCGTTTGGGTGGGGTGCAGATGACCGCCGTCTCCGCAGTTTATGAGAGGTACCTCGGAATACAGTGACGCCGCCTTTGCAGTACCCTCAACAGGGTGGCGTATTGCAATAATATCCGCATATCCGCTGATAATTGTAATTGTATCTTTAAGACTTTCGCCCTTGGCAACCGAGGAATTCATCGGGTTGTCAAAGCCGATTGTTCTTCCGCCGAGTTTAAGCATGGCAGTTTGAAATGACATCTGTGTTCTTGTGCTTGGCTCATAAAACACCGTTGCAAGGATTTTTCCGTCACAGGCGTGGCGGTAATCCGCAGGGCTTTGCATTATTTTTTTAGCTCTCTTAACCACTTTTTCAATCTGCTCGGTTGACATATCTTCAATATCAATCAGATTTTTGTTGATCATAAACTCACTGCTTTCTACAATTTTTTCTATTATAACAATCCGAAAAATGATTTTGATATATATAAAAGAAATATGTAGAAATTTTAGAGATAAATAATATTATTATTTTCGAGTTCGTTTCAGACGTCTATTGTGTATATTAATACAAATTTTCATATATTTCGATAATTATTCATAATTACTTGATTTTTTTGTATGGTTATGCTATATTAAATGTATCTTATATATAGTAGGAGAGGAATAACAATGAAAAAAGTATTATCCGCAATTTTGGCGGCAGCAATGCTCTGCACATCGGCAATCGCATTTTCGGCTTGCGGCGAAAGCAGCTCAAGCTCTTCGGCTGATGCCGCAAAGATTACATCTGCCGACGACCTTGTAGGCAAATCAATCGGCGTTCAGCTCGGCACAACAGGCGATATTTACGCAACTGACGAATATGAAGAGCAAGACTCAAAAATCGAGCGTTTTAACAAGGGAGCAGACGCAATAGTTGCTCTTACAAGCGGCAAAATCGACGCTGTAATCATCGACAGCGAGCCTGCAAAGGCATTTGTTGCGGCAAACGAAGGTCTTAAGATTCTTGACGACCCGTTCGCAGAGGAAGAATACGCAATCTGTGTTGCAAAGGATAACGAAAAGCTTCTCAATGACATCAACACAACACTCACAGAGCTTAAAAATGACGGCACTCTTGACAAAATCATCAAAAACTACATCGGTGATGACACAAAGGGCAAGTCACCTTACGAAACTCCCGACGGAACAGAATATCCCAACGGCGAGCTTCATATGGCAACAAACGCATTCTTTGAGCCTTATGAGTTCTATGACGGCGACAAAGTTGTGGGAATTGACGCAATGACAGCACTTGCAATCTGCGACAAGCTCGGCTACAAGCTTGTAATTGACGATATGGACTTTGATGCAATCATCGCCGCTGTTCAAACAGGCAAGGCTGACTTCGGTATGGCAGGTATGACAGTTACCGAGGAAAGACTTGAAGAAATCAGCTTTACAGATTCGTACACAACAGCTACACAGGTTATCATCGTTAAAGAATAATCATAATCAATACACAATTCACAGCTGATTATCAATAGATAATCGGCTGTTGATTGTCTAAAGGAATTTTATTATGCAGGACTTTTTTTCTGAAATTGCATCAAGCTTTGAAAAAACCTTTATAACCGACGACCGCTGGCTTCAGCTTCTCGGCGGTTTGGGAGTTACGTTGCAAATCACTGTTTTTGCCGCATTGATAGGTTTGGTTCTCGGCTTTTTGATTGCAGTTGTACGTTCAACTCACGATATGAACGTTCAAGGCAAAAAATGCAGAAATTTCGGTGACTTCATTCTGAAATTTCTCAATTTTCTCTGTAATATCTACATAACCATAATCCGAGGCACACCTGTTGTAATTCAGCTTATGATTATGTACTTTATTGTTTTTGCGTCGTCAAGAAACGGAATAATTGCCGCAATCATAACATTTGGCATAAATTCGGGAGCATATGTTGCCGAAATCGTGCGTTCGGGTATTATGTCCATTGACAAGGGCCAGTTTGAGGCAAGTCGTTCTCTCGGCTTTAATTACACAAGCACAATGATTCACGTAATCTTACCGCAGGCGTTTAAAAACATACTTCCGGCACTCGGCAACGAATTTATTGTTTTGGTAAAAGAAACATCTGTTGCAGGCTATGTTGCATTGCAGGACTTGACCTATATCGGCAACCTTATTCGCTCAAGAACATATGAAGCGTTCTTCCCGCTCATAACCGTTGCACTTATCTATTTGATAATCGTGCTTATGCTTACATTCCTGCTTAAAAAGCTTGAGAGGAGGCTTCGTAACAGTGACCACTGATAATGTATTGATCAAGGTTGATAAGCTTTGCAAGTCCTTTGGCGAGGTTGAAGTTCTCAAGGGTATTGATGCAGAGATTCACAAGGGCGACGTAATGGTTGTTATCGGTGCGTCGGGTTCGGGCAAATCAACCTTTTTGCGTTGCCTGAATTTGCTTGAAGAGCCAACCTCAGGCACAATCTGCTTTGAAGGCACGGACATAACCGACCCGTCGGTAAACATCAATCTTCACCGTCAAAAAATGGGAATGGTATTCCAGCAGTTCAACCTGTTTCCGCATATGACTGTGCTTAAAAATATGACCATCGGCCCGATAAAGCTCTTGAAGCAAACCAAGGAAGAAGCAGAGGCAAATGCAATGAAGCTGCTTGAACGAGTAGGTCTTGCAGACAGGGCAGACGCCTATCCCTCACAGCTTTCGGGCGGACAAAAGCAAAGAATTGCAATAGTGCGTGCCTTGTGTATGAATCCGGACGTAATGCTGTTTGACGAACCAACCTCGGCACTTGACCCCGAAATGGTAGGCGAGGTTCTCGAAGTTATGAAACAGCTTGCACAAGACGGAATGACAATGGTTGTTGTAACTCACGAAATGGGCTTTGCACGAGAAGTCGGAACAAATGTTGTTTTTGTTGACGACGGTATAATTGTTGAACAAGGCGATCCGAAAGAATTTTTTGAAAATCCCAAAAGCCCCAGACTCAAGGATTTTCTTTCAAAAGTTTTATAAACTAAATACGCACACAGACTGCTTTACCCCTGCGGTGAAGCGGTCTTTTTTGTATATTTATAAATTTTTGTAAACACAAATTAACAAATAATTCCTCCGTTTTCCTTTACAAAATGCACAATATATTGTATTATATAAGTACTTATAATATTGTGGGGTGTAATATAATGAAACCAAAATACAAAAGAGTATTATTGAAGCTTTCCGGCGAGTCACTTGCAGGCAACTTAAAGCACGGAATTGACTTTGACACCGTACTCAAAATATGCGAGCCAATCAAAAAATGTGTTGATGCAGGAGTAGAGGTTGCCATAGTTGTAGGCGGCGGAAACTTCTGGAGAGGCAGAAGCTCAGGCGAAATGGACAGAACAAGAGCAGACCATATGGGTATGCTGGCAACCGCAATAAATGCACTCGGTGTTGCCGATGCACTCGAACAGCTTGAAGTTCCCGTCAGAGTTCAAACCGCAATTTCAATGCATCAGGTTGCCGAGCCTTATATTCGCAACAAGGCTATCCGTCATCTTGAAAAGGGCAGAGTTGTAATCTTCGGCTGCGGAACGGGAAATCCTTTCTTCAGCACCGACACCGCAGCGGCATTAAGAGCTGCTGAAATGGAAGCAGACATAATTATGAAAGCAACAATGGTTGACGGCGTTTATGACAGCGATCCAAAATCCAATCCCGACGCCAAAAAGTATGACACCGTATCCTACCATGAGGTGCTTAACAAAGACCTTGCCGTTATGGACAGCACCGCTGCTTCTCTTTGCAAGGACAATGATATTCCCATTTTGGTGTTCAGCATCGAGGAACCCGAAAACATTTTCAAGGCTGTGTGCGGTGAAAACATCGGAACCGTAGTAAACAGCGAAGATTAATCAAAATCGAAGCCGAAATCGTATATATTCGGCACATAATAAAACCAATAACAGGAGGCATAAAAATGCAGGAACAGCTTAAGAAAACAGAAGAAAGAATGAACAGAAGAATCGACCATTTGTGTCAGGAATTTTCGGAAATCAGAGCAGGCAGAGCAAACCCTGCCGTTCTTGATAAGGTAAAGGTTGATTACTACGGAACTCCCACACCCGTAAATCAGCTTGCGGCAGTTTCGGTAACAGAAGCAAGAACTCTTACAATCCAGCCTTGGGATGCTTCAGTATTAAAGCAGGTTGAAAAAGCAATTCAGGTTTCCGACATCGGAATCAATCCTCAGAACGACGGAAAAATTATCAGACTTATTTTCCCGCCGCTTACCGAGGACAGACGTAAAGAAATCGTAAAAGACGTTCAAAAAATCGCTGAAGATACCAAAATTCAAATCAGAAATGTAAGACGTGACGCCATTGAAAAGCTCAAAGCAATGAAAAAGGCAGGTGAGCTTACCGAGGATGACCTCAAGCTCGGCGAGAAAAAGGTGCAGGACCTCACAGATAAGTTTGTAAAGAACGCAGAAAAAATTTCGGCTGACAAGCAAAAAGAAATTTTGGAGATGTAATATGGCACTTTTTGGCAAAAAAAGCAATAAAAGCTCGGCCACTCGTCAAGAAAGCCTTGTGTTGCCCGTTCATGTCGGAATAATTATGGACGGCAACGGACGCTGGGCAAAAAATCGTGGTCTGCCTCGCAAAGCAGGACACACCGAGGGAGCAAAAACCTTTCGCAAAATCACACGCTATTGCTCCGAAATCGGTATAAAATACCTTACTGTTTACGCCTTTTCAACCGAAAATTGGAAGCGTCCGCAAGATGAGGTCAGCTCGCTGATGAAGCTTTTTAAATCATATCTTGAGGAAGCACTTAGGGATTTTAAGGACGATGATATTGTCGTTAAATTTATCGGTGACAAATCACATTTTTCGCAGGATTTGCAGGAGCTTATGACCGAAAACGAGCAAAGCTCCGCAAATCGAAGCGGAATGGTGCTTAACATAGCTATGAACTACGGCAGCAGAGATGAAATTGTGCGTGCGGTAAAAAATATTTGTTCTGATGTGCAGAACGGCAAGATGAGTGTCGATGAGATTGACGAAAGTATGTTTTCCGACTATCTCTACACCTCAGGTCAGCCCGATCCCGATTTGATTATTCGCCCAAGCGGAGAATACAGATTATCTAATTTTATGCTGTGGCAGGCTGCCTATACCGAATTTGTCATTATGAACAAGCTATGGCCTGATTTTCAGAAGTCGGATCTTGATGAGGCTCTTCAAATCTATTCTCACCGCAGCAGACGCTACGGCGGAGTGTAAATTTCGGTTAAAACAAGGAAAGTGATGAGTATGAAATCGTTAAAACCACGTTTGTTGACAGCGGTAATAGGTATCCCTGCATTACTGCTGATTATGTTTGCATCGGTTTATCTCACCCCGATTATCGCAGTAATCGTTGTGGGTGCAGCGGCAGCTTTTATGACAGGTGAGTATCTTCATGCCGACAATTTGCTGAAGGTATATCCTCTGTCTATCCCTTGTATGCTGGTTGCGTTTTCGGTGCCGCTTTTAGTCACAACGCAGTATATTAGGTATATATATCTTTTAATATTTGCGGCAATACTGATTTGCTTTTTTGTCATAGTCGTTTGCCACAAAAGGCTCAGCTATCAAGATTTGGCATATTCGCTTTTCGGCACATTTTTAATAACCTTTGGAATTTCCGCAATAGCAATGCTCTGTGTTGACAAGCGAACAGTAGTTTTTTATTTTGTTCTTGTATTTTTACTTCCGTGGATGGCAGACGCAGGCGGATTTTTCATCGGTGCGTCTTTCGGCAAGCATAAGCTGTGTCCGAACATAAGTCCCAAAAAGACAGTTGAGGGTGCAATCGGCGGCGTGATTTTCAGTGTTTTGTCGGCAGTTGCAATGGGCTTGCTTTTCCAGTATGTTTTTATGCCCGATTGCAGCATAAACTTCATAGCACTCATAATTATGGGCATCATAGACGCTCCGCTCTCGATTCTCGGTGATTTGAGCTTTTCACTCATAAAAAGAAGTCTTAATATCAAAGACTACGGCTCAATTTTTCCCGGACACGGAGGAATGTTGGACAGGTGCGACAGCATAATTTTTACTGCACCTGCAATAATTATAGTAGGGCAGTTTATGCCGTTTATAACTATGGGGTAAGCTATGATTAAAAATATTTCGATTTTAGGCTCAACAGGCTCAATAGGTACTCAAACGCTCGACGTTGTCGATAAGCTCGGTCTGAGCGTTTCGGCACTGACAGCTTCAACCAATATCAAGCTTCTTGAACAGCAGGTGCGTAAATACAAGCCCGCTCTTGCTGTTGTGTTTGATGAGCAAAAAGCAAAGGAATTTAAGTTGAATATTCAAGACACCGACACAAAGGTGCTTTGCGGTATGGACGGCTTAATTGCCGCCGCTGAGCTTAAACAAACTGACCTTGTGCTTAATTCCGTTGTCGGAATGGTGGGCTTAAAGCCGACGCTTGCCGCCGCAAATGCAAAAAAAGACATTGCTCTTGCAAACAAAGAAACACTTGTTGCGGGTGGAGCACTTGTTACAGAGGCGGTCAAGAAAAACGGCGTTAAGCTGTTGCCCGTTGACAGCGAACATTCGGCGATTTTTCAATGTATTCAGGGAATGTACGACAAAAAATTCCTCAAAAAGTTAATCTTAACCGCTTCAGGCGGACCTTTCTTCGGCAAAACCAAAGACGAACTTAAAAATGTTACGGTGCAGCAGGCACTGAATCACCCAAATTGGAGTATGGGTGCAAAAATAACCATAGACTCAGCCTCAATGATGAATAAAGGACTTGAAGTCATCGAGGCAAGCTGGTTGTTTGATATTTCGGAGGAAAACATTGATGTTGTTGTCCACCGTGAAAGCATAATCCATTCAATGATTGAATACACCGACAATTCGGTAATTGCTCAGCTTGGCTTGCCTGATATGCGTATTCCGATTCAATATGCGATAACATACCCTCAAAGGTTTGACTCTCCCGTTGGCGAGCTTAATTTATCGCAAATCGGCAAGCTGACATTTTTTGAGCCTGATTATAATACATTTAAGTGTTTGCGAGCCTGCAAAAAGGCAATGAACGCAGGCGGTGTTGCAACGGCGGTTGCAAACGGAGCAAATGAAGAGGCTAATCTGATGTTCAGAAACGGCAAAATTTCGTTTCTTGAAATCGGTGACCTTGTGATGGGAGCGATAGAAAGCGTGTCAAACTTTGAGCCGAAAAGCGTTGAGGACGTTTTAAAGGCCGATAAGCTTGCTCGGCAATATGTAGTCGATGCGGTAAAATAATTGCGGTAATATTATTTGGAGTTGAAGTTATTTAATGCAGATTTTAATTATCATAGCTTTGATTATAATCGGTGTGTTGATGTTCGAGCTGATTATATTCTCACACGAATTCGGTCATTTCATTACCGCAAAGCTTTCCGGAGTAAAGGTAAATGAATTTGCCCTCGGAATGGGGCCTCGTATTTTCGGCTTTACCAAAGGCGAAACCACATATTCTTTCCGCCTTTTTCCGATTGGCGGATATTGTGCAATGGAGGGCGAGGACGAAGAAAGCGATAACCCCGAAGCGTTTAATAACGCAAAAATCTGGAAGAGAATGATTATCATTATCGCAGGTGCGGTAATGAACATTATTCTCGGTTTTCTTCTTATGTTTATTTTTACCGTTCAGTCCGATAGCTACGTTTCAACCACCGTACAGCAGGCTGTACCGAACTCGTTTTCAGCCAATTGCGGACTTCAATCGGGAGATAAGATAGTAGATGTCAACGGTTATTCAGTTTGGAACTCCCGTGATTTGCAGTTTTCGCTTGCCACCCTAAAATGTCAAGAATTTGACGGCCATTCCGTTGAAATATACAAGCAGGACTGTGCTGTTGCGGCTTGCAGGGTGTACACCTCTCTGGTTGACGAAAACACAGCTGAATCCGAAAGCGAAGTCTATTATAATATCCTTGCCGATTATTGCTCAAGGATTAACGGTGCTTCCGACAAAACCGAAGCAAAAAATCTTCTTGACGAATGTGTAAAGGCAATTTATCAAAGCTATGATGAAATCAATGATACAACAACCGATTACACCCTGCCCGAAATCACAGAAAAAGACACACGCAAGCGTTTTGCGGCAGATGTAACCGTAGTTCGTGACGGAGAAAAGCTGACACTCAATAACGTTCAGTTTTACACTTACTATCCGAACAAAGAAGCCGAGGAGTCCGACGCTCCCACGCTTGCCATAGACTTTTATCTTGAAAGCATCGACAAAACCTTTGGTTCTGTACTAAGTCAAACCTTTTCCCAAACCTGCTCAATGGCAAAAACCGTTTGGACGTCGCTTGTTTGGCTTGTTCAAGGCAAATTTTCGTTTACCGACCTTTCAGGTCCGGTGGGAATCGCCTCGGCAGTTACCTCGGTAGCTTCAAAAGGACTTGAAACAGGCTTTTTGGATGCAGTTAATAATATTTTATTTGTTATGATTTTGATAACGGTTAATCTCGGCATTGTAAATATGCTTCCTTTTCCTGCACTTGACGGCGGAAGATTTTTGTTTTTGATGATCGAGGGAATATTCCGCAAGCCGATACCACGCAAGGTGGAACAGGTTGTCAATACCGCAGGCTTGATACTTTTGTTAGGATTTATGATAATAATATCATTTAAAGACGTGTGGCAGCTAATAACCGGCACAATGCCCGGCATAAGCTGACGGAGGAATTATGAGCAGTAAAATTCAAGTTAAAGCAGGAAATGTAAAAATCGGCGGTGCGGCTGCAGTTTCAATTCAATCAATGCTCAACGTGCCTTCAACCGATATTGAAGGCTCTGTAAAGCAGGCAAAGCAGCTTGAAGCCGCAGGCTGTCAGATAATTCGTGCGGCAATACCGAATATGGACGCAGTTAAGCTCATTCCCGCATTAAAAGAGGCTGTAAGCGTGCCGATTGTTGCGGACATTCATTTTAACCACAAGCTTGCACTTGAGGCTTGTGCCGCAGGTGTTGACAAAATCCGCATAAATCCGGGTAATATCGGCTCCGATGACAACGTAAAGGCGGTTGCACAGGCGTGCAAGGCAAAAAATATTCCTATTCGCATCGGTGTTAATTCAGGTTCGCTTGAAAAGGAAATCCTTGCCAAATACGGCCATCCCACACCTCAGGCACTTTGCGACAGTGCACTTTATCATGCGTCCTTGCTCGAAAAATATGATTTCAACGACATCGTGCTTTCAATGAAAAGCTCAACCGTTTCAACGATGATACAGGCATATGAGCTTGCATCTCAACAATGTGACTATCCGCTCCACCTCGGTGTTACTGAAGCGGGAACAGAGCGAATGGGGCTTATCAAATCCTCGGCAGGAATCGGTTCGCTTTTGCTTCACGGAATAGGCGACACAATCCGTGTTTCTCTCACCGCAGATCCCGTGCGTGAGGTTTATGCGGCAAAGGATATTTTAAAAGCACTTGATATAGACAAAAGCGGAATACAGTTTGTTTCCTGCCCAACCTGTGGGCGTACGAGAATCGACCTTGTAAAAATTGCAAATGAGGTTGAAGAACGTCTGCAAGGCTGCAACAAAAACATAAAGGTTGCCGTAATGGGCTGTGCTGTCAACGGACCGGGAGAAGCTCGTGAAGCCGACATCGGTATCGCAGGCGGCGAAAAATGCGGACTTGTATTTAAAAAGGGCGAAATCCTTTACAAAGTTCCCGAAGACAAGCTTGTTGACGCATTAATAGAAGAAGTAAACAAACTCTGATTACATCACGCAATCAGACATATATAGGTATTTTATGAAAACATTAGGCGAAATTTTTTCTTCCGTTTGTCCCGATTTGAAGCTTTCAGGTGACATTTCAAACGGACTTCTTACAAAAGTTAATATTATTTCTGAAAATCGCCGTGTAGATTTGTGGGTTGATTTTGAAGCCTTGACAAAAATCTCTGAGCTTACAGATACCGAAACAGCTTTTGCAAATGCTTTAAAAGCACACGTTCAAATTCATCCGCACTATAACTCTCAGCTTTTCACAGCCGAGTATTTTCCTCAGCTCTACAAAGCAATCAAGCGAGAAATACCGAGTATAAACGGAACGCTTGACAACGCTGTTGTAACTTTTGACGGAACAGATTTGACAATTGAGCTTTTAAACGGCGGCAAAAGCTTGCTTGATGCAAAGGATTTCGACAGAGTATTGGCAAAATACCTGTCGGAACGATTTGATTTGCACGTCAATATCGTTTATACGGGAACTCTTGAGGTAGACGCCGAAAGCAATGAATATCAGGCGGCAATTAAAAATGCCGAACAGCAAATTCAGCGTGAAAACCTTGCGAAAGCCGCTGATTTTTATCGTGAGGAAGAAAAAATCTCAAAGTCCGTTCAAAAGCAACACTCGGAGGAGACTACCGAGGAAGTTGAGCTTAGAGAGGGCGTGTTTGCTTCTCCTCAAATCATCAAAAGCTCGATTCGTCCGCTCTACGGTTCTTCAATCAGAGGCAAAATGGTTGATCTCAGCACTATTGCAACCGATTCGGGAAAGGTAGTTGTTTGGGGCGATATTTTTGACTTAGATAAAAAGGTTACCAAATCAGGTGACAAAAACATTATAAATATTGATATAACAGATTATACAGGCTCAATGACTGTCAAGGTGTTTAACTCCATCAAGGATTGTGCAGCTCTTGATGCTCTTAAAAAGGGCAGCACAATAGTTGCGATGGGCGACATCGAATACGATAAATACGCAGGAGAGATCGTCTTAAACGCAAGGGCAATCGGCACGGCACAAAAGGTTAAGGTGTGCGACAAAGCCGAAACCAAGCGTGTTGAGCTTCATATGCACACGAATATGTCGCAAATGGACGCCGTAACACCCGCAGGCGAGCTTGTTAAGCGTGCGTATCAATGGGGACACAAGGCTGTTGCAATCACAGACCACGGTGTTGCTCAGGCGTTTCCCGATGCAATGAAGGCGGCCGATAAAATCAATTCCGACGGCGAAAAAATCAAGGTTCTCTACGGCATAGAAGCGTATTTTATGGACGACCTCGTCGAATCTGTAAGTGGCGAGCAGGACACCCCCTTTGACGGTACGTTTATTTGCTTTGACATAGAAACCACGGGACTTTCGGCAGCTCGTGACAAAATCACGGAAATCGGTGCTGTTAAGGTTGTAAACGGCGAAATAACCGATACTTTCTCAACCTTTGCAAACCCCGAAATGCCGATTCCATATAAAATAACTCAGCTCACGGGTATAACCGATGATATGGTCAAGGACGCCCCCTCGCAGAGAGAGGCTGTAACGGCATTTCTTGAATTTGCAGGTGACAACGTGCTTGTTGCTCACAACGCACCGTTTGATACCTCCTTTATCCGCAAGGCTTGTGAGGATATGGGCAGAGATTACGGTTATACTTCCATTGATACCGTTGCAATATCCAGAGCTGTTTTGCCCGACATCAAGAACTGCAAGCTTGACACCGTTGCAAAATATCTCAGACTCGGTGAATTTAATCACCACCGTGCAACTGACGATGCTCAAATTCTTGCAAGAATTTTTCTTGAGCTATGCGTTCGCCTTAAGGACGACTATTCCATAAACACAACCCGTGACATTAACACAAAAATCGCAGGCGGTGACTTTAAAAAGCTTCCGACCTATCACCAAATTATAATTGCAAAAAACAGCGTCGGTTTAAAAAATCTCTATAAGCTCATTTCATTCAGCCACCTTAATTATTTTTATAAAAAGCCCCGTATTCCCAAAAGCGAGCTTGTAAAGCACCGTGAGGGCTTGATTATCGGCTCGGCTTGCTGTGCAGGTCAGCTTTACGACAGTATTCTCAAAGGAAAGCCGTGGCACGAGCTAAAGCAAATCGCTTCGTTTTATGATTATCTTGAAATTCAACCCGCCGGTAACAACTCCTTTATGCTCAGAGACGGTACGTTTAAGAGCATAGATGAGCTTCACGAAATTGACCGCACAATAATTAAGCTCGGTAAAGAGCTCGGCAAGCCCGTTTGTGCAACCTGTGATGTTCACTTTATGGACCCGACCGATTCTGATTTCAGAAAAATTCTTATGGCAGGTCAGGGCTTCAAGGACGCCGAGGACCAAGCACCGCTGTTTTTCAGAACAACCGCCGAAATGCTCAAGGAGTTTGAGTGGCTCGGAAAGGACAAGGCATATGAGGTTGTAGTTAAAAATCCAAACAAAATTGCCGATATGTGCGACAGCATACGTCCGATTCCCAAAGGAACGTTTCCGCCGAATATTGAAGGAGCTCAGGAGCAGCTTATTGATATTACTTGGAAGCGTGCCAAAGAAAAGTACGGAGACCCGTTGCCTGAGATTGTAAAGGCAAGACTTGAAAAAGAGCTTAATTCAATCACGACCTACGGTTTCTCAGTATTGTATATGACAGCCCAAAAGCTGGTTGCCGACAGTGAGGCACACGGCTATCTTGTAGGCTCAAGAGGCTCGGTTGGCTCCTCGTTCGTTGCAACAATGTCGGGTATTTCAGAGGTTAATCCGCTTTGTCCGCATTATGTTTGCCCAAATTGCAAGCACAGCGAATTTATAACGGACGGCAGCTACGGATCGGGCTTTGATTTACCTCCCAAGAATTGCCCCGAATGTAACACAAGAATGGATCAAGACGGTCACGAAATACCTTTTGAAACCTTCCTCGGCTTCAAGGGTGACAAGGTCCCCGATATAGACCTTAATTTCAGCGGTGAATACCAATCCAAATCCCACCGCTACACCGAGGAGCTGTTCGGTAAGGACAACGTGTTCAAAGCGGGAACAATCGCTACCGTTGCCGAAAAAACAGCAATCGGATTTGTTAAAAAATACGAAAGTGAGCGTGGAATAAGCCTGCATAAAGCTGAGCTAAAGCGTCTTGCAATCGGCTGTACGGGTGTAAAACGCACAACAGGTCAGCACCCCGGCGGAATGGTAGTTGTTCCGAGAACTAACGAGGTTTACGACTTTTGTCCCGTTCAGCATCCTGCAAACGATGTTAATTCCGACAATATAACAACTCACTTCGATTTCCACTCTATCCACGACACAATCACAAAGCTTGACGAGCTCGGACACGATGTGCCGACAATTTACCACTATCTTGAAGAATTTACGGGAATCCCCGTTATGAAAGTATCTATGAGCGATAAGGATGTAATGTCGCTGTTTACATCTCCCAAGGCTTTAGGCGTAAAGCCCGAGGACATCGACTGCGAAACAGGAACATTCAGTATTCCCGAATGTGGCACCTCATTTGTTCGAGGAATGTTGCTTGAAGCAAAGCCTCAAACCTTTACCGACCTTTTGCAGATTTCGGGACTTTCACACGGAACCGATGTTTGGCTCGGAAACGCTCAAGAGCTAATCAAAAACGGCACCTGCACAATTTCCGAGGTTATCGGTACTCGTGACTCAATTATGACTTATCTGATGCACAAGGGTCTTGATCCCTCAATGTCGTTTAAGATAATGGAAATCGTTCGTAAGGGTAATGCAACAAAGCTGTTGACAGAAGAACATTTTAACGCCATGCGTGAACACAACGTGCCGCAATGGTACATTGATTCCTGTATGAAGATAAAATATATGTTCCCCAAGGCACACGCCGCCGCTTATATGATTGCGGCACTCAGGCTCGGCTGGTACAAGGTGCATAAGCCCGTTGAATACTATGCTGCATATTTTACCGTGCGAAGCGAAGACCTTGACGGTGCGGTAATAATGCAGGGTCATTCGGCAGTCAAAGAAAGGCTCAGTCAAATCAAGCATAAAATCAGTGTTCACGAAGCAAGTGCAAAAGAAAATGCAGAATATGCGTCAATGCAAATTGTAAACGAAATGATGGCAAGGGGAATAGAGGTTTTGCCAATCGACATTTACAAGTCCGAAGCCAAAATGTTCAAGGTTGAGGACGGCAAGATTCGTTTGCCGTTTTCGGTTTTGTCAGGCGTAGGCGGAGCTGCTGCTGTTGCACTTGCCGAAGCAGGCAAGCACAACGAATATCTTTCAATCGAGGATATGCAGGTTAAAACCAAGGCTTCTAAATCCGTTATAGAAACTCTTAAATCTGTCGGAGTGCTGAATTCCTTACCCGAAAGCTCGCAAATGTCTTTATTCTGAGGAGTGATTTATTTGAAAAGAATATTATCAATGAAAAATGTGCTGATAGCAATAACATTCACCGTGCTTTTGCTGTTAGTAAAGGATAACATGGATACGGTATGGAGTATTTTAAAGCTGATCATTTCCATTCTTACTCCGTTTTTAATCGGCTTTTTGTTTGCATATATCCTTAATTTTCCCTATAAGTTTTTCTACACTAAGGCCTTCAAAAAAATCGGCACAAAGCGAAAGCCGCTTCAAAAGCTTAAAAAGCCGCTTTCACTTGTAAGCACATATTTGATTGTAATTGCCGTATTTGTCTTGATAATTCTTATCGTAGTTCCTCAGATAGCGGACAATATAGTAAACCTTGTTGAAAATATGCCGGAGTATTTCACCAATGCTCTCAAATATGTAAACAGTGCTTTTGATTGGATAAACGGAATATTCAAAACCAACTTCAGCCTTGACGAAGCACTCAAACAGCTTATGAACGAAATAACACAATGGCTCACACTCAGCAACATCACAACTACCGCCGGCGGAGCAACTCAGGCAATCTGGAGTATGCTTGCAAGCACAACCTCAGGAGTATACAACTTTGTTATGGGTGTCATCATTTCGGTATATTTCCTTGCCGAAAAGGAGGCTCTCTGCCGTCAAACCAAGAGAATTGCCGTTGCGTTTTTCCCGATAAAATGGTTGCCCAAAATATATGAAATCGTTGATATAACAGACACAAAATGCGGTCGTTTCCTTGTGGGTGACATAATCGACGCTGCATTTGTAGGCTTTTTGACCTTTGTAACAATGTCGATTTTCAGACTCCCTTACGCTGCTTTAATCGGAGTGCTGGTCGGAGTAACCAACATCATTCCGTTTTTCGGTCCGTTTATCGGCGGTATACCGAGTGCATTGATACTTCTTCTTGTAAGCCCAAAGGATATGATTATATTTATAATCATCCTTGTAATCATTCAACAGCTCGACGGCAACCTGTTCAAGCCGACAATTATCGGCAATCAGGTCGGACTCTCAAGCTTTTGGGTACTGTTTTCCGTCATTGTCGGCGGAGCGTTGTTTGGCATAGTCGGATTTATTCTCGGTACGCCCATATATGCCGTAATCTACACCTTGGTCGGCAAGCGAGTTCGCAATTCAATCAACGACAAGGGCAAGATTGCTCAGGAGGCACTTGATTTTGAGGTGCTTAATTACGCAACAATCGCAAAAGAACAAAAGCAATTACGTGAAGAAAAAGAGCGTCTGCAAAAAGAGCGTCTTAAAAAATTCATTATGGGCGACAAGGCTGAAGCCGCCGAAGCATCGGATACCGAAAACGATAAAAATTCTTCGTCAAATAAGACAAAATCCGAAAAGCCTGCCTCAAAAAATGATGACTCTGACGAAAATTAATCAAGAGTTTGACAAATGCAATTCAATGTGTTAATATATTAGCACGCTAAAGTGTTTTGAGAGGGTAATATGAAAAAATATCTGAAAATAACCCCTGAGGGTACAAGGGACTTTTTGTTTGCAGAGTCATCTGCGTTGGATGACATTTGCGGTCAAATAGAAAACGTGTTTGTAAACAGGGGATTCAAAAAGGTTATAACTCCGGGCATTGAATTTTATGATGTGTTCAATGTTTCGTGCAGCGGAATTTCTCAAGAATCAATGTTTAAGATGACCGACAACAAGGGCAGACTTTTGGTTGCTCGCCCCGATTCCACGCTTCCGATTGCAAGAATGGTGGCGTCTCGTCTGAAAAACAGCACAATGCCCGTTCGTCTTTATTACAAGCAAGCGGTTTATCGCAACAACCCCACGCTTACAGGCAGAAGAAACGAGCTTATGCAAATGGGCGTTGAGCTTTTGGGCGTAAGGGGAATAAGAGCCGACCTTGAAATTCTTGCAACTGCGGTGATGTCAATTTCGTCTGTCGCAGATGATTACAGAATTGAACTCGGTCATGCCGAGGTATTCGACATTTTGTCAAGTGAGCTTGATATTGATGACGATTACAAGGAAAAAATCCGAGTGTCCATCGAGGGCAAAAACTATTCCGCACTAAACAATCTGCTTGACAAGCTAAAGCCGTGCAAAGCTGTTTCGGCAATCCGCAGTCTGCCGTCGCTTTTCGGCGGCGAGGAGGTTTTTGAAAAAGCCTCAAAGCTTTGTGAGGGAACAAAAGCGGTTGAAGCCCTTGATTATTTGCATAAAATCTATAACAATCTTCTTCCGCTCGGACTTGGAGACAAGCTCATAATTGATCTCGGCTTGGTACAACGCAACGACTATTACACGGGGATTGTTTTCACGGGCTATATCAACGGAATCGGTGATGCAGTTTTGTCAGGTGGAAGATATGACGACTTGCTTTCCGAATTTGACGCTCCGATGGGTGCTGCCGGCTTTGCAATAGATGCCGATGCCCTCACCGAAAATCGTCTTTCTAAATCCGACATCAGCTATTCCGATAAGCCCGAGGTGCTTGTTTTTGCCCGTGACGGTCACGAAATCGAGGGAATAGCATTAGTAACTTCAATGAACAAGGAGGGCATCAAGGCTGAGTTTTCAACCCTGCCCACCCTTGAAGAAACCCAAAAATTTGCGGAAAATCTCGGCATACCAAGGGTAGAGGTTGTTGAGTAACGCCGAAAGGATATACATATATGAAACCACTTAGGATTGCTCTTACAAAGGGCAGACTTGAAAAAACAACAATTGAGCTGCTTGAAAAAATCGGCTACAACTGCGATGAAGTCAAAAACAAGGGCAGACGTCTGATTTTGCCCGTCGGCAACAACGATTTTGAAGTTGTGCTTGCTAAAGCCGCAGACGTAATTACCTATGTTGAACACGGAGTTTGTGACTTGGGCGTTGTAGGCAAGGACACCATTCTTGAAAACGGCACATCGTTTTATGAGCTCCTCGATTTGGGCTTTGGAAAATGTCGTTTTGCTCTTGCCATCAAAAGCGGAACAGATTTTTACGGTGGTTACAATACAAAAACAATAGCCACAAAATATCCTAACGTTACCCGTGCGTTTTTTGACGATAAAAATATGGATGTCCGCATAATAAAAATCGAAGGCTCGGTTGAGCTTGCTCCGCTTGTCGGACTTGCCGACGGAATTGTCGATATAGTGGAAACAGGCTCAACCTTAAAGGCAAACGGGCTTGAAGTAATAGAATGGGTAACCGATATTTCGGCAAGACTTATTGCTAATACTGCAAGCTTAAAGCTAAGAAAAACCGAAATCGAAGAGCTGCAAAAGAAATTGGAGGCGGCAACAAAATGATTACAACCGTAAAAGCAGACGGAAAAAAGGAATACGAGTTTATTGAGCTGCTTAAAAAAAGAGCACAAAACTCCGACAAAAATGTAATTCCCACAGTTTCCGAAATCATAGAAAATGTTCGTGAAAACGGCGATAAGGCGGTTAGAGAATACACAGTAAAATTTGACGGCAAAGCTCCCGAAAAGTCTGAAATCACCGCTGATGAAATTGATGAGCTTATTGCAAAATGCGACAAGGATTACATAGAAACCGTAAAAAAAGCCGCTGAAAACATTGCGGATTTCCACCGACGTCAGCTTCAGCAAAGCTGGCTCACCACAAAGGATAACGGCGTAATAATGGGGCAGAGGGTGCGTGGCTTAAAAAGAGTCGGCATCTATGTTCCGGGCGGCACGGCAGCATATCCCTCATCTGTTTTGATGAACGCAATTCCCGCAAAAATCGCAGGCGTAGAGGAGATTATAATGTGTACTCCTCCGCAAAAGGACGGCACGCCCAACCCCAACATCATCGCTGCCGCAAAAACAGCGGGTGTTGACCGAATTTTCCTTATGGGCGGTGCTCAAGCTGTTGCCGCACTCGCTTACGGTACCGAAACCGTACCGAAGGTTGACAAAATTGTCGGCCCCGGAAATATCTTCGTTGCCACAGCCAAAAAGCTGCTCTATGGTACGGTTGACATTGATATGATTGCTGGACCGAGTGAGATTCTTATTGTTGCCGACAATACGGCAAACCCCAAATTCCTTGCGGCAGACCTTATGAGCCAAGCCGAACACGACAGGCTTGCTTCGGCAATTTTGCTCACAGATTCACAAGAAATTGCCGACAAAACCAAGCAGGAGCTTGAAATTCAAATCAAAGCTCTTTCAAGAAACGAGATAATTGAGACTTCTCTCAAAAGCTTCGGTTCAATTATCGTTTGCTCCGATATGAACCAAGCTGTTGAGTTTGCAAACGAGCTTGCTCCCGAACACCTTGAGGTTTGTTGTGCAAACCCGATGGAATACATCGGCAAGCTTGACAATGCAGGCTCGGTATTTCTCGGAAATTACAGTCCCGAACCCCTCGGTGATTATTTTGCAGGACCTAACCACGTTTTGCCCACAAGCGGAACGGCAAGGTTTTTCTCGCCTCTTTCGGTTGACAGCTTTATCAAAAAGTCCAGCTTCATTTACTATACCGAGCAGGCACTCAAAAACGATGCTGAGAACGTTATTCGTTTTGCCGACACAGAAGGACTGACCGCTCACGCAAATTCAATCAAAGTGCGTTTTGACATCAAATAATACGGAAGTGCAGTATGACCTATCAGCTTAACAATAAAATCAAAGACCTAAAGCCTTATGAGCCGATAAACGGCACATACAGAATAAGGCTTGATGCAAACGAATGTCCCTGCAACTATCCCGAAGACATAATGTGTGAAATCAAAGAAGCGGTTACAAAAATCGACTTCAACCGTTACCCCGACCCGCTTGCAACCGATGTTGTTAATTCTTTTGCGGAATATTACAATATTTCTCCACAGCTTGTAACAGCAGGCAACGGTTCGGATGAGTTGATTTTTCTTGCAGAGTCTGCTTTTCTTGAAAAGGGCGACAAAATGCTTGTCGTGTCGCCTGATTTTTCGATGTACCGCTTCTATTCTTCAATTTGCGAGGTTGAATGTGCTTCATTTTGCAAGGACGACAGCCTTAAAATTGATACAGACGCATTGATAAACAAGATAAACGCTGAAAACATCAAGCTTTTGATATTTTCAAATCCCTGCAATCCCACAGGAAACGGAATCCCTGCTCAAGAGACACGAAGGCTGGTTTCTTCCGTAAACTGTCTTGTCATTTTAGATGAGGCATATATGGATTTCTGGAGCGAAAGCCTGATTAATGAGGTAGATAATTATTCAAATCTTATCATTTTCAGAACCGCATCAAAATCCGTCGGCTCTGCAGCTTTACGCTTAGGTTTTGCGGTTGCTAACCAAACTATTTCACAAGCACTCAAAGCCGTAAAATCTCCCTACAATGTAAATTCCGTTTCGCAGGCAATTGGAAAAATTATTTACAGCCATAAGGATTTTCTCAAAGAACGTCAAAAATCCATTGTAACAAGCCGAGAAATGCTGTATAATGGACTAATGGATATTTCACAGCGTAATGCTGATTTCAAAGTTTATGAAAGCGTAGCCAACTTTGTTTTGGTAAAAACAGCCTGTGGCAAGGATTTGTGGGAATATCTCAAATCAAAATCCGTTGCAATCAGATTTATGGGCGAATACATAAGAATTACAGCGGGAACTCTGTCTGAAACAGCAGAGCTTCTTGATGCAATTAATGACTATTTTAAGAGGTGAGCCTATGCGTATTGCCGAAGTAACACGAAAGACCAAAGAAACCGACATTAAGCTTTTACTCAATCTTGACGGCGGAGAAATAAGCATAAACACAGGCATTGGATTTTTTGACCATATGCTCAACTCCTTTGCCACCCACGGCGGCTTTGGTTTACAGCTTACCGTAAAGGGCGATTTGTATGTTGATTCTCACCACACCGTTGAAGACACGGGCATTGTTCTCGGTCAAGCTTTTGCAAAGGCTCTCGGTGACAAATCTTCAATTGAGCGTTTCGGCAGCTTCTATGTTCCCATGGACGAAGCACTTGCGTTTTCGTCGGTTGATATAAGCGGCAGACCTTTTCTTGTGTTTGATGCGGATTTTCCGCAGGAGCGTTGCGGAGATTACGATTGTGCAATGACGGTGGAGTTTATGCGTGCATTTGCGTTTAATTCGCAGATAACCTTACACCTCAAATCTGTTTACGGTGACAACTCTCACCATATCACAGAGGCAATCTTCAAAGCGGCGGCACATTCGTTGCGACTTGCCGTAAAGCAAAACAGCTCAAACAAGCCGCTTTCTACAAAAGGAGTGTTATAATTGATAATTTTACCGGCTATTGACATAAAAGACGGTGATTGTGTACGTCTTTTAAAAGGTGATTATTCCACGGCACACAAGGTCATTGAGTCACCCTATCTTGCCGCACAGCGTTTTGCCGATGCAGGAGCAACGTGGATGCATATGGTAGACCTTGACGGTGCAAAGGATGCTCGTCTTGTAAACGCCGATTTAATTGCAGATGTTGCCAAATCATCGGGTCTTTCTGTTGAGGTAGGCGGAGGAATCCGCAATATGAACGCCGTTGAATATTATCTTTCAAGAGGCATAGACCGTGTAATTCTCGGCTCTGCCGCAGTTAAAGACCAGCAATTTGTCGTAGACGCAGTTAATAATTACGGTGACAAAATCATCATCGGAATTGACGCCAAGGACGGAATGGTTCGTGCAGAAGGCTGGCTTGACAGCTCCGACATAAACTACATCGAGCTTTCCAAGCGTATGGAGGCTGTTGGAGTACAAACCATAGTATTTACCGACATTGATCAGGACGGCACCTTGGCAGGCCCGAATCTCAAGCAGCTTGATGCTCTTGTGAACAGTGTAAGCTGTAACATAATTGCAAGCGGCGGCGTTTCTGTTTTAAAAGACATCGTAAATCTTTCCGAGCTTAAAATGTACGGTGCGATTTGCGGCAAATCAATTTACAGCGGAAGCCTTGATTTGAGGCAGGCAATAGAAGTTACAAGGAAATGTTAATTATGGATTTTGAAAAATATTTTGTTAAATCAGACCTCATCCCCGCAATAATTCAAGAAAAATCCACGGGCGAGGTTTTGATGCTTGCATATATGAATAGGGAAAGTATGCAAAAAACCTTTGAAACGGGCTACACTTGGTTTTGGTCACGCAGCAGACAGGAGCTTTGGAATAAAGGTGCAACCTCAGGTCATTTGCAAAAGGTTGTTGACATCTTTTCCGACTGCGACGATGACACGCTTCTGATTACCGTAGAGCAAACGGGAGCGGCTTGTCACACAGGTAACCATTCCTGTTTTTTTACAAAACTAAAATAAGAGGTATAATTATGAACGACAGAGAAATTCTTGCGGCTTTGTACGCAACAGTTGAAAACAGACGAGATAATCCCAAAGATGGCTCCTACACCTGCTATTTGCTTGAAAAGGGGCTTGATAAGATTCTGAAAAAGGTTGGCGAGGAGTGCAGTGAAACAATAATTGCCGCCAAAAACGGTGACAACAGCGAAACTGTATACGAAATTGCAGATTTGATTTATCATCTCACCGTAATGATGGTTCAGCAGGGCATACCGCTTGATGATGTGCTTGCAGAGCTTGATAAACGAAGCGAAAAAACAGGCAATTTAAAGCAATTTCACGTTGTTGATAAAAATTCATAAAACAAAGCCCTATGACTTTTGTCATAGGGCTTAATCAAACCATATATTTATGCGGTAGCAAGTGCAAATTTTGAGATTGCCTGCTTAAATCCCTCATCAGGCTCAGAATCCATAATCAGCTCAAACGGCTTGTTAATATCAAGCGAAAACACACCGATAAGCGAGTGTGCGTCAACAGTATAATCGCCGCTTTTAATCATCATCATAAGGTTCGGAAAACGAGATAAGGTTTCAAAAATATCAATAAGACTATTTTTGTTTTTTGCGGCTATGTGCATCGAAAACACCTAATCACCTCTGAATTTAATCATAATAATATCTTTCACGATTAATATATTAACACGAAAATTTTGCATAATCAATACGATTTTCCTAATTAAAATATTTTCAACTATTTGAATAAAAAAGGATGACTTTAATAATGAATTTTAACATTCTTACACTTGGCTGCAAGGTCAATCAATACGAATCTCAGGCTATGCTTGAAGATATGGTTCGCCACGGCTACACTCCGTCCGAAAGCAAGGAGATTGCCGACATTACAATCGTCAACAGTTGCACCGTTACCTCGGTAAGCGATGCAAAAAACCGCAAGCTGATTAACAAAATCAGACGTGCAAATCCCGACGGCATAATAATTCTCACAGGCTGTATGCCTCAGGCTTTTCCGAAAGAAACCGCAAACTTTCAAAACTGCGATATTGTCCTCGGAAACGCCAAAAGAGCCGAGCTTATCCCGACTCTTGAAGAATATCTTGCTCAGCGAAGGGTGCTTGTGCAAATCAGCGAGCATACAGGCAAAAACGAAATTTATGAGAATCTTAACATCACCTCGTTTGGCGAGCATACAAGAGCCTTTGTCAAAATAGAGGACGGCTGCAACCGATTTTGTTCCTACTGCATAATCCCGTATGCAAGAGGCAGGGTGCGTTCAAAGCCGATTTCCGATTTGAAGTCGGAAATAAAAACCGTTGCCGATAACGGTTACAAGGAGGTTGTACTTGTTGGAATCAACCTTTCCGCATACGGCTTAGGTGAAGCTTTTAACCTTGCCGATGCCGTTGAGTGTGCGTGTAACACAGAGGGGATAGAGCGTGTGCGTTTGGGGTCGATAGAGCCTGAACAAATGGATGAAGAAATGATAAATCGTCTGGCAAAACAGCCTAAGTTTTGCCCTCAGTTTCACCTTTCGCTTCAAAGCGGATGTGACAACACCCTCAAGGCGATGAATCGCCACTACACAAGCAAAGAATACGCTGAAATTGTGCAAAGACTCAGAAACGCTTTTTCAAATTCATCAATAACAACCGACGTAATGGTCGGCTTTGCGGGCGAAACCGAGGAGGACTTTAAGCAGTCAATGCAGTTTGTCAAGGAAATCGGCTTTGCCAAGGTTCACGTTTTTCCGTATTCACAGCGAAAGGGTACGGTTGCAGACAAAGCACCCAACCAAGTGCCGCCCAACGTCAAGGAAGAGCGTGCAAAGCATATGGCAAGCCTTGTTGAACAGTCACGCTTTGACTTTTTAACCTCACAGACCGGACTTGTCGAAAAGGTTTTGATTGAACGCCTGCGTCACGGCTATCTTGAGGGCTACACCGAAAACTATACTCCCGTTCACATTCCGTCAACCGACGAAAGCCTTTGTTCAACAATTCAAAAGGTAAGAATTATAAGTGCCGACAGGGATTTTTGCATAGGAGAGTTAGTTTAATTGATTTTTCAGGTTGTTAATTTCAACCTCTGCATCATCGTTTAGCAGACTTGAATAGCTGTACAGCATAAAACCACTTGCTTTGCTGTCGTTGCTTATTATTTCGTATTCCTTTGCGAGAATATCGTCATTTGTAAGCCAAGTACCCTCGTCACTTTCACTTCCTGCCTTATAGCCTGCAAGACCTATATACAGCTTAACGTTCTTTGAAAACTCTAATTTCTCCCAAGCATTAAGCGAGCTTTCAAAGCTTAATGCAGGATTTTCAAGGCTGAAATAAATCTGTGGGCAAATGTAATCAACATACCCCGAACAAATGCACCAGCTTTTAACGTCGGCATATAAATTTGCATTGTTATCAAGATTTCCCTGAGGCGAAATTCCAAAAACAACCCCTGACCTTGTGCTGTGGATTTTCCTGTATACATTGCATATCAGCATATTCACATTTGCACACCGCCATTCATCAATGCTCATACATTCACCGCTTGCTTGTGCCGAATATGCTTCATATTTATCTCTGTCGCAATCCGATACATCGTTCGGATAAAAATAATCGTCAAACTGTATGCCGTCAACATCATATTTACTTACAATTTCCTCAACTCCGTCAATTATCAAGCTTTGAGCCTCCGTGCTTGACGGGTCAAGATAAATTCCGCTTTCGGTTTCAAATCCCAGCTTGTTGTTTTGCTCATACGGATTACTCTCGCAAAGCTCCGATGGGGTTTTGCTTACGCTCACCCTGTACGGATTTATCCAAGCGTGAATTTTCAAATCATATTCTCTGCAAATTTCACACATAATTTCAAGTGCGTCATATTCGGGATTTTCACCTTGATTTCCTGTTAATATATGTGAATACGGGAAGTATTCCGATTCGTACAAAGCGTCGCAAAACGGGCGAACTTGAACAATCAGCGTGTTGAATCCGAAGTCCTTTGAGTTTTTTGCAATTTCATCAAATTTCTCGGTAAATCGCTTTTCTGATTTTTCGCTTTCGTTTTCCATGCTCAAATCCATATATGTAACCCAAACTCCACGCATTTCCTCAGCATTATCAACTTTTTCGGCTGAATCCTCAGTGCTTACCGCAGTTGTTTTGTCGGCAATTACGGGCTTGCTTGTGTTCCAAGCTAAGCTGAGTGCAATTACGCTGACAAAAAACAATGTACTTATCATTGAAGGCAAAAGTCTTTTAAATTTCAATCTTATCATCCTTTGAGGTTATATGAACACATTATCAGTAATTTTAATTCTATACACAGTGGCAATTAACATCATTGCCGTAATAGCAACTGTCGTTGACAAGGTCAATGCAAAGCAACACCGAAGAAGAATCAGAGAAAGCACTCTGCTGTTAATTTCCGCATTTGGCGGAAGCGTTGCAATGCTTTTGACAATGAATCTGATTCGGCACAAAACACGACACATAAAATTTATGCTCGGAATCCCGATAATAATAATCATTCAGGTTTTTACCGCAATTATGATATGGAGTTATTTTTATGCCTGAACAGCTAAAATTCAAAGTACCCGATTCCTGCGATAAAATGCTCGCAAAATCATTTTTAAAGAAGCATTGCAGCCTTTCATCAAGAATGATAACACGTCTTGTTCGTGAAAAAGACGGAATTTTGATGAACGGAAAAATTTTGCGAACCATAGATTTTGTAGAGGGCGGGGCAGAGGTAGTTGTCAATTTGCCGTGCGAGGAGCAATCGTTTTTGACTCCGATTAAGGGGGATTTGGATATTGCTTATGAAGATAATCATATCCTAATCGCAAACAAGCCGCCCTTTATGCCCGTTCACCCTGTAAAGCAACACCAAGCCGACACTCTTGCCAACATCGTAGCATATTATGCCGCCGAAAAAGGCGAAAGCTATGTTTTCAGGGCAATCAACCGACTTGACCGTGACACTTCGGGTCTTGTGTTAATTTGCAAAGACAGATATTGTGCCAACAAGCTTAAAAACAGCGTTGAAAAAACCTATTTTGCTCTTTGCCACGGCAAAATTGAATCCGACGGCACGGTAAATGCTCCGATTGGGCTTTTACCAACCTCCAAAATGGTAAGGTATGTTTTGCCTAGCGGGAGCAATGCAATTACTCATTATAAGGTGTTATATTCTTCAAAAGAATTATCATTCATTGAGCTGAAGCTCGAAACAGGAAGAACTCACCAAATACGCTGTCATATGACTTCGCTCGGTCATCCCTTGCTCGGTGATGACCTATATGGCGGAAAAAGAGAGCTGATTGATCGTCAGGCTCTCCATTGCAGTAAGATGTTTTTTGACCATCCGATAATAGGTCAAAGGCTCAACGTTGTTGCAAATTTGCCAGACGATATGAAAAAAATAATTGATTCAACAAAAACTGAGGACTGACATCAAACCAATGTCAGTCCTCAAATTTTACTTGCGTTTAATTCAGCACAGCCTGATATACCTTGTAATCTTCGTAATCATTCAACTGCTGATATTCAGCCGTTTGGTTTTCGGCGGAATAATTTTCGGTTAAGTATTTTTCTTTATCAGAAATATCATTTTTGTCCACAACGCAAACATTGTTGTGCGTCAATACTGCTTCATAAATATTAGTTGGCAAATTGCGTTTTAACAAGGTTTGTGTGTTGTGACAATACCCGAAATTGTCAACATTTTCAAGATAGCCTTCTCTGAATCCCCAAAGCGGATGAATATAGTTTTCGGTACACTTAATAAATTCATCATAGGTTTGAGTATCAAACACATAATATTTGTGGGGCTTTCTTTCGATTTCCGAGATAAGCCCATGCGGTGCGTCAACCTCGCTCGGAATTGTCAAGCTTCTGCTGTAATCAACATAATACCCGACAGTCAAGCAGGCGACAACAATGCACGAAATAATCAGATTGCCGTATTTAATTTTCAAAACTTGCGGCACGGATTTTGTCCTGCTCTTTTCAAAGTCAAGCGAATAAAACAAGAGCGTTGTCATAAACAGCCAAATCCCATAATTTAAGCTGTTGTTGGGATACAGGTAATTTAAAACAACATTTGCGATAAATCCCGTGACAAGATAAAAAACGGGGAAGAAGCCGAATCTGTTTTTTTGAAAAATAACAAAGACAATCCCGAATCCCGTAAAAGCAAGCATAATAATCGCCGTGCAATCAAAGTCTGCAAAATGCTTTAACGCTTCTGACAAAGTGGTTGCGGTTGCCGATAAAATGTTGTTATCTTCATAGCTCTTTTGAATTTCGCACACTTTTTGTAACGCTTCATAGTCAAGAGCTGTGTCGGCGTCAAAGTATCCGTTTTTCAATAATTCATATTCGCTTTCGTTTGTAATTCCAACCTCTGCAAATTCGTTTGAATAATCTTCATAGCTCGGAAACTCACGGCTTTTAATCGAAGCTTCAAGTGAGGCATATTCATAAAAGCTTTCTGCTTCCTCGGTAGCATGATTTATGGAATATGAAAAGCTGTTCAAAGCAAACACAACAACCGTCACAAGCAAAAACATAAGCAAAAACGGCCTGAAATACCAAAAGAATTTGCGAAACGGGAGCTTGAATTTCTTTTTTGAAATCATATCTCCCAAGAAAAATGCGGCGGCAAATCCAAGTGCGACAAAGAAATATGAAAATTTAAAAAATGCACCGAATACAATAAGTAAAACGCCAACCCAACATGAAAGGTAATATCGTTTGTTGTGTATGGCATTAAGCACAAGCATAAAGCCGCCGAGATAAAGCAGGGCGGCGGTTTTGTTGCCGTTAATGCTTTGATAATGATTAAGTGCAAAGAATATATTGACCAATGCAGAAAAAACAAATGCTTTTTTCTTGTTGAATTTATCGGCAAACACAAAGGTGATTGCCGTAAACGATGCACACGAAAGCAAAATCTGCACAAGCACAAAGCAGTTGAAATCCGAGAACACATATTGAGCAGTACCGATTAATATTGCTAATATGTAGTTGATTTGACTGTTGTAGTAAAAATGCTTTTGGCAAATTAAAATCGAATTGTAATAATCGTTTGCATTTTCAAAGGAAAACGATGTTATCGCAATGCAGAGCATCATAACGGCAGCATTGAAAATAACAGCAAACAGCACCTTACTGTTGACGATTTTCAAAATCTTTTCTTTCACTTCAGTTTGACTCCCTTTAGGATGTTATCTGTAACCACGGCTTTGTTGCTCGTTTATAAGAAGTCGCAAATTAGCTTCTTCGTATTCGTTAAAGACAACATATTTTGAAAATTCCTCAGCGGTATACTTCGGTGTGTACCATGCTTGTGAATTAAAATAAGCCGAAAGCTCAGGGTCGTTAAAAATACGACCTCTCCTTGCATAAATCTCATTGATTGCAAAGTTAAGCTCATCTCTGCTCATATTTTCAACCTCGGATTGGCTCATATAAGATGAGTTTCCGCTGTAATAGCTGTCGCTTGACTCATTTGAGTTGTCATCCGAATCATTGCTTGAAGTGTCGGAGCTTTCACTGTTGCTGCTGCCCAATGAAACATCAAGCGTAATAACACTTCCCGTTTCCGCAATCGAATTAGCTTCGGGCGTCTGAGAAATTACATATCCTTCGTCATAAACGTCGCTGTAACGATATTCTCCCAATTCAACAACAAAGCCTTCGTTTTCAAGCAAATCCTTAGCATAATAGTATCCGTAGCCAACAACGGGGAATACGAATTTGTCAATTTCTTCGGCTGTTGTCGGCTCTGCTGTGGTGCTTTCGGTTGTTTCAGGCTCGGTTGTGGCTTGCACAGTGGTTTCTTCCTCGGTAGTTGCTTCAACAGTTGTTTCCTGAGTGTCTTTTCCTTCTCCCAAACCAAACCAATGGTTAGCAAAAGCAAAATATCCCGCAATTCCGAGTGCCGCAATAACAATCGCAACAATAACAATCAAAAGAATCAGCTTCTTTTCGCCCTTGCCGCTCTCACTGTTATCATCAAACTGCGAGTCGTTAATATCTTTAGGCTCGTCCGAGAAAACATCATACTCCGTTGCTTTTTCATCAACCTTTTTTTCAGGCTCAATATTCTTTTCAATTGGTTCTTCAACCTTTTCAACAGCCTTTTCCGATTCTTTTTCAGGCTCGTCGTCAAAATAACTTCCGTAATCCTTTTCCTGAGCCTGCTGCTTAAAGTCAACGGTTTTAATCGGCTCATATTCATCAAAAACTCTGTTGTCAATCTCAACTTCTTCGGTTTTGGCAACAGGTTCTTTCGGAATATCAACGATTACTTCCTCAGGATTTACGTCACTTTTATCTTCATCAGCTTTTTCGGCTTCGATTGTTTCAAAATCGGAATCAGCTTCAACATTTGTATCGCTTTCGTTTTGCTGTTCTTGATTTTCATTCTCGGTTACCTGCACGTCTTCTTCAACAGGCTCAAGCTTTTCTGCTTCGGGTTTCATCGGTTCAACGCTTTCAACATTCTCATCGGAGCTTGAATCGTAGTCGTATTCATCAAAAACATTTCCGCTGAAATCAGTTGTTTCGGGAACAATAACATCGGCGTTCGGTGCAACGCTTACAAGCTCTGATTTAATCGAGGTTAAAGCGTTCTTTATGTTGCCTGCATTTTTCCAACGGTTTTTATTATCGGGCTGACAGGCAATAACAATAACGCTTTTGAGCTTTTCACTTCCGTTTTCAGGAGCAGAAACAGGCTTGCCCTCAAGGCGTTTAGCTATTGCGGCGTCTTTATCCATATCGTTATCTACAAACGGAATGGTATTGTTGTTGCACAAATAGTACATAATCAAGCCGAGTGAATAAATATCCGTAGTAAAATCCGCATTTTCATTTCTGCCGATTTCAGGTGCAACAAAGGACATATCGGAAATTTTGCCCTCAAAATCCGTAAAGCCGCCCAGCTTATAATCACCGTTTGCGGTTACATAAATATTATCGGGGCAAATATTGCCGTGGTAGACATTATTTGCTGCCAGCTTTTCAAGTATTTCGCTGAGCTTAATACCGAAATCAACGGTTTCGGCTTCGGTAAATTGCTTAGATTTAAGCGTTTCCGAAAGTGAGCTAAGGTTTTCGGTTAATATGTAAAGCTCAATTTTTTCTTTGGTTGGTGTGTTATTTACAAAAACATCGGAATAAATGCTAATGTTACCCGTCTTTGAAATATTTCTGATGAAATCGGCTTCTTCATATATAAAGTCAACATTCTCGCTTGTATATTCTTCAGCTTTGTAAACAATGTAAATCAGCTTTGCTTTTGCAACAGTTCCGTCATACTCTTTTTTGCTTACCTCAAATACAGCGTTACCGCCTTGAGAGGGCAGAGCGGCTTCAACCTTCCACTGCTTCAATTCATTGGGCAGCTTTAAAAGTTTGGACATAATTTTACATCTCCTTTTAGTTTTATTTTAAAATCAACGAAATTATGAGCTTTTCGGCATTTTTAATTATACACTAACTATTATATCATATAAGAATTAAAATTTCCATAATTTTTACAATTTAATTAAAAAACGGACGATAATTTCGCAAAGAAACTATCGTCCGCCCAATTTATACGGCAATATTCAGCAAATATGTCCCTAAATTCAAATAGCTTGCAAATAAAACCCAAGCAAGATACGGAAGCTGCAATGCACCCGACAGCTTATTTGCTTTGTAAAACTTAATAACCATAGCCAAAACAAGCACGTCAAGCAGTAAAATCCAAATAAAGGCAAACAACCGCCATTCAAGCACAAAAAACGCAATAGGCCAAAGCAGATTTACAATAAGCTGAGCATAATAAATATACTTAATGCTGTTATCAACCTGATTGTTGCTTTCCAAAATCCCGTAGGAAACGCCCATAAGGATATAAAGTATTGTCCAAACTATCGGAAATAGAATTGCGGGAGGGGAAAGAGGCGGCTGATTAAGGCTGTCGTAATTCATACTCCCCGAAATCAAAAATCCCACAACGCCTCCCAAAACCAACGGAATCAAAATGGATTTTGCATAAATTTTAAATTTTGACATAGCTTCACCTCATAAAAGTTATTTATATACATCGTTTATTATTTCCTGTTTATAAAGCTTCTATGCATCAAATGCTTATGTGTTTTCTTTCTTTCAGCCCCAAAATTCCGCCGAGTCCGCCTGCCGTTACCGAAGAAATCAGCTTTATCAGTGTGAGAATTGATACCGCTTCGGTGTTTTTTGATAATGCACCTATTGTTACTATTACAAACATCACTCCTCCGGTAATTGCTCCGATTACAAGTCCTGCACCTTTGTTGATTTTGGTTGCAACAAATCCTCCTGCAAATGCACCTGCGGCAAACACCGCCGTTACGGCGTATTCAAGAATTTCATCAGGTAAAAGTCCGCCTGTAAGTATTCCCAAAGCCATAAGACACATAAGGATTATTGTCACCGTAATTCCGCTCAGTGTTCCGAACATCACGGCCTTTACAGCTCTTTTTTTATCAGACATAAAAATACCCCCGAATATAATCTGATAAATTATATTCGGGGATTAACGCTTTAATTCAATTATTTTTCAACGTCTGCCTTTGCTTGTTCAACGGCATTGTCTTTTTTGCTTTCGCCTTCGTCCTTTTTCTTACGTCCGAAAAGTCCAAAGCTCTTTTTCTCTGTCTGAGTATCGGCAGGCTTTTCTTTTACCGTATCAACAGTAGAGATGCACCATTTTTTAAATTTCATCTTCACTCTGTCTGAACCGGTTTCGATAATAATGGCGTCTTCCTCATCCTTAATAGCAACGATTCTGCCCATGATTCCGCCGATTGTGGTAATCTCGTCACCGATTTCAAGAGAATTTCTCATCTCCGCTTCTTCTTTTTTCTTTTTTGAATTAGGTCTAATCAAAAAGAAATACATAAATGCGATAATTGCCACCCAAATCAAAATCATAGGGAGCATACCGCCCAAGCTTGATGTGCTTGCCTGCTGAGTATCAGCTAAAACAGGTAAAAAACTTGTCATATTTTTCAGTCCTTTCATACAATATATTGATTATATCAGTTTTAATTCTCACTTGCAAGACATTTTTCAAAAATATTCATTTTTTGCAAATTTAAATTCTCACACCCAAAATATCCCTCTGTTTTTTATAAAAGGCGTCAAACGTTCCGTTGTCAAGTTCGTTTCTGATAATTTGAGTAAGATTATTGTAAAAATACAGATTGTGCATAACCGTAAGCCTCATACCCAACATCTCGTCGCTTTTAAGAAGATGTCTGATATACGCTCTCGAAAAATTCTTGCAGGTGGGGCAATCGCAATGCTCGTCAATCGGTCGGTCATCGGTTTCGTATTTTGCATTTTTAAGGTTTCTTACACCCTCCCAGGTAAACACCTGACCGTGCCTTGCGTTTCTGCTTGGCATAACACAGTCAAACAGGTCAACGCCTCGTGCAACCGCTTCGAGTATATTCACGGGAGTGCCTACTCCCATTAAGTATCTGATTTTGTCCTTGGGTGCAAACGGCTCAACAGCGTCAATGATTTCATACATCTTTTCGGTAGGCTCACCGACCGCAAGACCGCCGATTGCATATCCGTCAAGATTCAGCTCGGCAATTTCTTTCATATGTTCGATTCTCAGGTTGTTGAATGTGCCGCCTTGGTTAATGGCAAAAAGCATTTGCTTTTTATTAAGCGTTGTATCAAGGCTGTTGAGTCTTTTCATTTCTGCAATACATCTTTTAAGCCAGCGTGTAGTTCTTTCAACGCTGTTTTTTGTATAATCATAGGGGGAAGGGTTTTCCACACATTCATCAAACGCCATGGCTATGGTAGAACCGAGGTTTGATTGAATACGCATACTTTCCTCAGGTCCCATAAAAATTCTTCTTCCGTCTATATGCGAATTAAAATATACGCCTTCTTCTTTGATGTTTCTCAGCTTAGCAAGTGAAAACACCTGAAAACCGCCGCTGTCAGTAAGAATCGGTCCGTCCCAGCGTGTAAATTTATGCAATCCGCCGAGCTGCTTAACCTTATCGTCACCGGGACGTAAATGCAGGTGATAGGTGTTGCAGAGCTGCACCTGACATTTCAGATTTTTCAGGTCAAGAGCGGAAATTCCGCCCTTAATCGCTCCGCAGGTTGCAACATTCATAAAAGCAGGTGTTTGAACCGTGCCGTGAGGAGTAACAAATTCACCTCTGCGTGCTTTTCCTTCGGTTTTAATCAGCTTGTACATAAGCTCCTCCTAAAAAATTAACATCACATTTCAATAATGAAATAATACAAGAAATTACCGATTGGCAACTGAATTAAACCAATCGGCAATCGAAATTCTGCTTTTATAATCGTCGCGGTGCTACATCGCAAAGATTATATGTGATAAAACATATATTGTCAACAGGTTATTAAACATTATTCAAATTGTTTAAGTTTACAAAATCAAGCAGGCATCCCCAATGCTTACGGGACGCAGGATGCCAATTCAGTAATTCTCTCGGCATCTTTCTTTCAATTTCACTCACCTGTTAAGTATAGCACAAATTTTTGAAGATTTCAATACCTGCTTACGGCTCAATCAAGGAAACTCTATCTCAAAGCCAGTGCCGTCCGCAAAATCTTCCAGCTCTTTCGCCAAGTACACCTCGTAAACCGCTCTGTGCTTTACGCAAGTGATATGCGTGTCTATGTAGTTGTGATACTCTTCAAGGTCTTCGTATGGGTCGAGTTCTTTCAGTTCCTCCAGCTCCGTCTCTTGCTCATCTGAGATACCGTATGTCTTTTTGGTATCTTCGAGATAGTCAATTCTGTCACTGATAGCTTCTGCTAAATTGTCTTTGCCAAGGTAAAACACAGCAGACATAATGGCTGGAAACTTTCTGTCGCCGCAACAGCTCAAGTCAACTCTTTCAAAAACATCGCACCAATCGTACTCTACATCATCTATCAGTTTCAAATCAAGCTGACCGCAATTCAAAAAGGACATCAAAAAATCTTCTCTGCTTGAAATCATTTAGCTCAACTCCTCTCCCATAAACAAATCGAACAGGTCGAACCCGACGATACCTTCTTCCTCGTTGTCTACCCACTGGCAACTCTTATTCTTCGCCACTACATTGTAGATAGCACGGATATCATTGTCGTACTTTGCTGTGTCGCACTCCATATCGTTGTGGAGGCAGTACGCAGTCCAAAGGCTTCTCAGCTGTTGGCGAGCAGCCCGAAAGTCAAAATCCATCTCTTTCGCAAAACCCAGCATAAACTCAAATTCTTCAATCATCTTTTTCAACCCTTTCTCTGTGCTTTGATATGTAGCAAGGGTACTGCGGACAATTTTCTTTGTACTCTTTCAATCGTTGCCTTGCTTCCTCTCTCGTTTCCTCTGTCAGCTCCAACTCATATCCCTGACCGTAGTTCACCCAAAGGTGCCAGACATCACGAGTTTTCCTCTGATAAGCCATCTATTTTCCCTCCGTCATTTCTTTTGCAAGGTTATCAACAAAGTCATCAAAATCTACATCAGGAGTATACAAATCTTCTTCTGCCCACTCGTCTTTCAACCTCTCCGCAAACTCTTTTATTGCTTCGGCTCGTTCAGCCTTGACAGTTTTTGCTAACCGTTTGTCAAATTGGTTTATGGTTCTACAAAAACTTTCTTCAAGATTTTGCCTTTTCAAAAGTTCTGTTCTTAATTCGTGTATTTCTTCTTCCGACGACTTGTTGATTTTGTACAACCCTTCAATCTCTGCCTTTTGGCGGTCGATTAGAGCGAGAATGTTTCTTGCAAATTCTGGCATACCGATATTGCAGAAGGTCATTCCACGTTCCGACCATTCTTCTAAGGTCTTTATAATTTTATCGTCTGTCATAAAGCTGCTCCTCCTTCGTAATACTGGAACGCTATATCGTACATCTGCTTGCCTGTAACATTGTCCTTGAAGCGTGACACAAACAGCTCTCTGTTCATTCGTTGTTCGTCAAACCACTCGGCAATCGCTTTTGTTGTTTCTGGCGTAACAAACACATACAGGTCGGAGCAGTGATGATACATTTCTTTGCGTGGATAACCAGCTTCAATCAGCTTCTCAATCAGCGTCATTGTTTTTAACCTCCTCAATATACTTGCTTTTCTTCGGGTGGTAGGATGAGTTCCAAGCATAGCCACGCTCTCTGTTTTTTGCAGCTCTGCGTCTGTTGGACTCTCGCTGTTCATCCCTCATCATCTCCATACGACCAATCAGACCAGCAAGCGGTACTGACAGCTGCCTTTGATTTGCTTCGTATAGGTAGGTATGCACTTGACGAAGGAACTGCAAGTCTTCGTTTGTTATTCTCATTGCAGTGCCTCCCCAAGATACCCGATAGCTTCTTCGATAGCTATTTGGCAATCATCCCAGCCAGCATATTTATCAGCAAAAACTTTATACAATGTGTCGTAAGCTTCTGCCACTGGATTATGCTGTGGCGTTTCATCTTCTTCTGTTTCAGCCTGTTCATCGTGCCATTGCAATCCTCTGGCGTTGTAAAGCGGCAACCAATGAGCCTCATAGAAATCGTAACCAGCTCCATCAATGCCGAAGAAGTAGCCAAACTCCTCGTGGCTGTAAATTCGGAAGCCGCACTCTGACATAATCCTGATGCCGCCCAATTCTTCCAACCAGTAATCGTCTGCACTGTCTCCAAAACTCCACATTGTACCCCACATAGGTAAGCCACCATCTCGCTCGACCTCGAAGCCGTCTCTCATAGCCGAAACTAAGTTTCCCTCGTCAAGTTCGATTGCGTATAGGTCGCTCTCCAAATCGTACTTTTTAATCGTTCCATAGCCTTCCGTTTCAATCGGGAGGTCAAACACATACACTCTGTCTCCTGCTGACGGAACTGTGACCTCCTCCCATTCATCAGTGTTGGAAGACATCAACTTGTCGATGATGTCTTGCTGAATTGCGTTAAACTCTCGCACCCACTCGTGTGCTGCATCCAATCGTGTCATACCTTTTCTTCTCATCTCGAATACCTCCAATCACTTTCTGTAGTAAGCATCATAAAGCGTACCGTCTACACTTGCATATAAGCCGTACACGCTTGTACCATTTGGATAGCTTCCGATGCTCTTGATAAACCAGACAATTCCGAAGTGGTCAGTATAGGACCTTCCGTTCAGAGCAAACGAAACCCTGCAACCGTCTCTGTTGTACCAAGCGTTTTCGTACATCTTATCGAGTTCTCTAACAATCTTTGCTTGGTCGCCTTCAGGCAATGCATCAAAATCCTGCTGACTACAAAGTAGATTGCTTGCTCGGTCGTGCATACGCTTACGCTTTGCTTTCAGTTCCTTGCCGAAGCTTCTCTTCCAGATTGCATAGGCATCTGCTTTGCTCATACTCTCGCAGTGCATATAAATCTGTTCAATCAGCCTGTACTGGTCGTAGGTTTCCTTGTTTTCGGGTGCTTTCGTTCCTGCCAAAAATTCGCTGTACAACATTTTCTTTTCCTCCTTATGCTACAAATAAATCAACAAGTGAATTCCTGAATGTCGATATGCTGCCGTCGCTCATTGTCACGGTCAAATACTCCTTGGACTCATCCACGCAATCAAAACCCATACCTAAGATTTCTTCGTTCTCAATCGTTTTGACCTCAAAGCCTTTGATGTCTTTGTAAGTGACTTCTGCTACTTTTTCGCTTTGTGGATTGTACTTGCTGCCGTTGTAAACTTTAATTTTGATGTCCATCAACTTTTCCTCCTTGCACTTACTGTTCGGTAAGTTTCATCGTGTCGTTATCGTAGCAGACACCAGCCGAGCCTGTCAAGCATTTTTGAAAAGTTTTTTGCAAATTTTTTTGAAGTTCGCTTTTAGGTGTAGTGAATGAGCGAAAAAATAAGAGGCAGAGAACACAATCTCTGCCTCAATTTCAAAACACTTTGAACTTTTCGATAAGTCTCTTTGCGTCTTCTGCTCCAATCGGAGAAATGGAGTTTACGCCGCCATCCCAGTTTACATACTGAGCTACGAAGTATCTGCCTTCTTGGTCTACATATAGCTCGTAAAAGATGTCTTCGTTTTCGTCTGAATGGCACAACGCATCTGCTTTGTATGTATCATACTTGATACCGTTCACCATCATCTTCAATCGAGAGCCTACGCCTTTTCGCCTTGTGAACACTTCTTCGCTTGTTTCGCTTTCGACAATCTTCAGCTCGTAGCCGAGGATTTCAAGCATCTTGAGGTATTCCTCTGCCGAAAGCGAATTTCTCCTAAACTTATTGCTGATGGCTTGCTCAGTCCATCCCATTTTCTCAGCGACCTCTTTCTGTTGCATCGAGCTTCTGCTGATAAGGTCTTTAACGACTTCTGCTGGTGTCACGCCGTCACCTCCTACTTGTAATTCCATACAAGTATAGCACGACGGTGTATTTCTGTCAACATTTTCGATTATACACTTCAAGGTTTATTCCTCCTCACTTACTTTTTACCGCTTTGGCTGTCAGCCTTACTGGTGCAACAAAAATAACTTCAATCAGCTTCACGATAAGCATAATCGGAAGCGTAAACACTGTCAACGCAGTCTTTGTATTTTTCATCGTCCACTGCTCCCAAATCCATTATCGCCTCTGTCACTGTCTGTGAGGCTGTCTGCAATTTCAAGTTCAGGCGTTACAATCGGGAGCAACACGAGCTGTGAAATCTTATCGCCAGCATTGACTTTGTAATCGTAACCGCTGTTGTTGTACAGCTTGACTACGATGCTTCCAGTGTAACCAGCATCGATAACTCCCTCGCTGGTGATACCGTGCTTGACATTCAGACCACTCTTACTTTTTAGAAAACCAACATATCCCTCTGGAATTTCGATGTGAACGCCTGTATCAAACTTACAGCTGTCTTTTGCTTCAACAATCGCCGTTTCTCTCGCATACAGGTCAAATCCTGCGTCCGAACTGTGTGCTCTCGTTGGCATCTTAGCTCCGTCGTCCAGAACAACTCTCAACTTTTTCATATTCTTACCGTCTTTTCGAGCATCTGCTCATATAATTTCTTGTATACATCTCGTTCTGTTTCAATGCGAACGATAGCATCATTGTTTACTTCCTTGACGAACTCGACAGGCTTTTCGGCATTTATATCAATGCCAAGGCTGATAGCAAGGGCGATGTCAATCTGCTGCATTTCCAAATCAGTGCAAACTCCGATGTAGTCGCCGATGCGTTCCTCGCTCACGCTTGTGACCTGTTCGCAGAGAGCAATAGAATTTCTTTTTGCACTTCTTATTGACACGTGTGTCGGCAAGTCCTGCTTGGGTTGAGTTGTAAGGTACACCACTTCAAAAACACTGGAATTGGCGTTATTTTTCTCGTTAGAAACGATTATCGCTGGTCTGCCAGCATACATCTCACTTCCCGATGCGCTTACGGAGCTGCTTCGCTCCACATAATAGATTTCTCCTCGTTTTCTCACTTAAACCTCCTCGAACTGAATATCTTGAGCTTCGATTTCGTCTTCGCCGATACCGCATCCACTCAGAAAACACTTGGCTTCTTCGATGCTGTCGAAAATAAGTTCGTCACCGTTTTCGTCAAGCACATACTCCAAACCGTTGATAGAGATACCGTTTATCGGTCTGCCAATGGCATAACCGTGTTTTCTTCTGTCGAGTACAGTTCTTACAGCTTTCGCTCTTGCGTAGGACCAGCAAGCATCAGCATCTTTATCGAGTATTCTGCGAAGCTCAAATGCCATACGGTCAACTTCTTCGTCTGTAACAGGACGGCTATCAATCCCATAGGTTTCTATGTAGTCATCTCTGGCAATGTCAAGCTCGTTCTCAATGTCTGCCTTATCATACTCGTGCTGTTGGAGCGTATAAGCGTGTCTCAACTCTTCTGGCGTTAGATGCTTCACTGGGTCACGAAGCATATCTACGGCTGTTTCCATCGCTGCATCTTGCTCATCCACCCATTTATCGTAATCACTTTCAACCTTGTCTCCGAGACTCACTCGGTCTATCGCAATTCGGTTGAAGATAACATTTGATGCCATCCTTCTCTCCATCAACTTCTTTTCGCCGCTCGTTTCATCCAGTGTCGCAAGCAGCTTTTCAGCCAAGTAATCAGATGTCAATGGAATGTGTTTTGCAAAACCTTCATCTAAAGCTTGCTCAATTCTGAACTTCAGAATTTCTTTGAAAATTCTCATTGTGTACCTCCTAATACCTTGTCAATGATGCTCCATACATCATCGCTGTCAAGGTTCGCTCTTTCGTCATCGTGAACGTCCCTGCGAATGATTACTTTGCTCAGTTCCTCTTTCAGGCGTTCCGCAATCTCCCAATCCATTTGGCAACTGTCTCGGAAGCATACGACTCTGGTAAAGTCGTACTGCTGTACTTCTCTATGATTGAACGGGAACTTCTTGCAGTGGGGGCAAATGATTGTGTCCAGCTTTTCTTCTTCCGTCAGTTCGTAGCCTGTCCAGTTTGCGTTCAGTTCCATTATGACCGCCTCGCCATAGGCTACAATGGAAACCTCCTCTACGTCTCTGTCGCTACCATCGTAATTGAAGAAGTCCACAAGTACCGATGTAAGTTCTTCGCCGCATTTTTCGCACTTAATCATAGGCAACCTCCTCAGAAAATACGAGTTTCTACGATTTGCCACTCGTAGTAAATATCCCTGTTTGATACATATACTTCTGGATTTCCGAGAGCGTCCCAAAGTTCTACTGGTTCATAACCTTTCTCGACCAGCTCCTTTTTTACGCTCTCAACATCTTCTTTGACTGATTTTCGGGCATCTTCTTCACTCTTGCAAGCATAGGCATCGCTACCATCTGCGTAGTTGCGGTGAACTACCACAAAGCATTTTTCGCTTTCGAGTTTGCTGTCAGCCGTTTCTCCGTACAGCAGGTAGGCGATACCCTTGCTATGCCTCTTGTCGAACCAGTGCCAGATTTCTTCTCGGTGAATACCAACGCCCCAGCCCATAAACGGCTCCTCGATGCACTCGGTCTCTGGATTCATCGGAATATCTGAAAAGCGTTCCCAGAGTTCCTCCAACTCTGCATCTCGGGCCCTCAGCGTTTCAATATCCGTGTGTCCGAGTTCTTTTTCCATTTTGATGTGACCGCAACGGGGACACGGAAGCAACGTTGCATATTCGCCAAGCCTTTTCCATCTTTCGATTATCTCTTTGTTCATTGTAAAACCTCCATTTTAGACCTTGACTTTTAATAGTTAGTCTTTCTTAATCACGCCGCTTGTCCAAGCACCCGTGTAAGTACCGACTTCGCCGTTCATATTCAGCAAAATCTCTTCGATACCCTTTAGATACTTCCTGTACAGACCCATCTGCAATCCGACTTTTTCTTCGCCTCCGTATTCACCTTCTTTCTGGATTAGCTCAATCGCCAAGCTCCACTGATTGTCTTCACAGACTATATAGAACAGCTCATTTTCGAGCAATGCTCTGCGTGTTCTTGAAATCCACTTGTTCACATACTCGAATCTGGGGAAGCGTCTTTTCATCGCTTCAATGAAGTTACACTCGAAATCCTCTCTGTTGTAATAACTCTCGGTTTCACAGTATTCAAAACCGTCATCCGCTTCTCTGAGTGAGCAATACTCCATATCGCCATCTTCGTTTTCTCTGCAATAAACATCAAGCAAATCATTGTCTACGAAGTACAAGCCTTCGCATTTACCGAATGTGCAAACATTGCCAGTTCCCATTTTCACTCCTCCTCAACATATACTTTGAAACCATCTCCCTGATAGACTTCGCCTATCGAAGCAAGTTCGCTCCAGCTTTCTGCTTCAATCGCATCTTCCTCCGTTCTATCGAAGTCGTCTACAAGTACATCGTAAACTCTTTCTGAACGGTAACAGATAACGCTCTTCCTGTAATTTTCAACTTTCCATACAATCATTTTATTTTCCTCCTGTTAATAATTTAATTACCACGTTCTTTCAAGACCGCCAGCGATTGTTCTCTTCAATCCGACCTGACCGAACTCCGTGCAATCAGGCATATCGTAGTTGACTACATACGCAAGCTGCTGATCTTCTTTTTGGTCTGCGTGGTCCATATCCCATTCTTCGTTGTAATCACTTACATACAGGTACGCATCCATTTTGCCAAAATCCGTGTATGCTCTGACGATACAGTAAACGAGAGCGTTGTGTTCTTGCTCAAAGCATTTCATCGCCTCAAGCTCTTCGCCCTCAACCCAGAAGAACGCTCCGAACGGAGGCTCGCTGATGCTTACAAGGTCTTCTTTCTCGAACTGCTTAATGGTCTGGTCGAAAATACCCCATTTCTTCATTCTCTTGATTGCTTCGATTTTCTTTTCTTCTCTGCTGATTTTCATAGCTATCATCCTTTCGTTTTTATCGGGAGGCAGCAGTTTTACTGCCTCCCTGTGCTTTTACAGTTCTTCGGGTGCAAGTGTCACGATGTCCCACGGAGCATCTTCGCTCTCGTAGAGATTGTCAATGTACTCTGCCGTCTGCTTTGAATAGACATACTCAGGTCTACAAATGAGAACTTTTCGTTCATCCTTGATAGTTCCTTGATATTCGAGGAACTCTCGCACACTTTCTTTGCTTTCTTCATTGCAAGTGACATACACAAGGTCGCCGTCGTTGTTCTCCACTTTCAAAAACTCTCTTGGATATGTTCTTGCGTTGTTGACGATAACGAGCAGATTTCTTGCATACTCGTCGAGCTTTTCTGGCATTTTAAGTACAAACTGTGTTGCCGCTTCAAGTTCTGCTTCAAATCTGATTTTCATAATATGTACTCCTTTTGTTTTCAGGCAAAGGAATGACAGGCTGGCTTGACAAAATTCTATGTACGATGTATAATTAGTCTTGCTTGGAATTGAGATTGAGGATTTCGTCAGCTGCTTTCAGAACTTCGCTGACAACCTCAGTCTCTTTTTCTTTGTCCAAAAGAACGCTTGCACGGCTTTCATCTATTCGCACGGAGATTTTCTCGGTGGTTGTAGTTGTGATTTCCTTGGTAATTATCAACCTCAGCACCTCCTCGCTATGTGAATTTGTGAACCTCCTTCCTTGAAGTGTGCCAGCCTGTCATACGGAAAACCTTACTGAATTTGTAATTTTTGTTCCGTGATTATATTCTAACTTACTGTTTCGTAAGTTGTCAAGCGATTTTGACAAGTTTTTAAGAAAAATTTTTCAAATTAACAAATCTGTTAAAAATGCGTGTGTACATACTCTTAATTCTTACTCTTTTATTCTTTTTGTTCTTATTCTTTATGTTTATATTCTATTGCGAGAGATTGTCACGCATCTAATCCGCGGACAGTCCTATTTTTTGAGCAGGACAGCTTTTGAGAAGCTTAAATTTCTTTGTAGAATTCTTTTGCTTTTGATGAAGGATTATATACAGACTGACTCAAAAGTCTTCGTGGACGCTTTGTGCCAAACAATCGCCGAATTTTGCATCGCTTCTTTTCACATATTGACTAATCTCCAATAAAACAGAAAAAGCCCCTCAACAGCAGGAACAATCCTACTGCGAGGGGCTTAAATTCTTTTCTCTTATAAGGCATTGTTAAACTCTGACACAGCCGCTTCAATCAGCATACGGTCAAATCATAAACTATTATCTTTCTGGAATTGTAAGCTCTCTGCCGACTTTCAGAATGTTTGTGGCGAGGTCATTCATTTTGCGAATTTCCTCCATTCTGCTTGAGTCTCCGAGATACTCCCTTGCGATTGTTCTGAGGGTGTCACCTTTTCTGACGATGTGAACACGATGAGCAGAAACTTTTTCTGCTTTCTGTTTCTCTAATGATTCAAAAACATCATTTTTTTTTGTTGACATAACTCGTTCCTCCTTTGATACTTTTTTATTCTATAACTATTTGCAGCTTGTCAATCGACTTGCCGAATGAGCCTGCATAGCCGTCCTGAC
>CAZYGJ010000008.1:0-85281 GCA_964646975.1 uncultured Ruminococcus sp. | reverse complement strand
GGAACGTCTGTTACAGGTGTTGTAGTTGTAGGCTCTGTGGGAGCTACTGTTGTGGAAGCTTCTGTTGTGGGAGCTACTGTTGTAGGCTCGGTTGTGGGCTCCTCATAATCACGATATGTACCTTCGTAAACTGAGGTCTGACGATAAACGGGAACTGAAGTTTCAAAAATTTTGCTGTCATCGGCAACATCTTCTTCAGCAGTAGAATCATATTTGTTGTTGCTTGTGCGAGCTGAAAGCTGCATAACCTCCAAATCGAGGTTTACGGTTGCATCACCTGAGCCGATTACGTCAAAGGTAACGGTTATAAACGGAACATATCCGCCGTCTGCTGATGTAAGGCTGTAAAGATTTAATGATGTGCAGTTACCTTTAATGGTATCCGGACGATTGGGAACATTGGTGTTAAAAATACTGTCAACAGCCTGCGGAGTGATACAAAGACCAAGCTCATCGCTGAGAATGTTTTTGTCCTCGTTAAATCTGAGAATAGTATTGTCGTAAGTCAATGTCCACTGTGAGTTTAACATTTTCTTTGCACAGTTGATATAGTAGGTTACGGTAACCGTATCTGTATCAGCGTCAAAAGATTTTGTGTACTCGGGGAAGAAGTTAGATGTTGCAGTTACATTAACTCCCTGTGCTGCGACTTCTTCGCTGTCGTCAGTTGCCGCAAAAGCTGTTGAACCTACAACACACATGCTGAGGGTCATTACGGCTGACAACAGAAAAGCAGTCAGTTTTCTGAATTTGCTTGATTTCATTTCAAATCACCTCTAAAATTTTTAGTTTATAAAACCATTTAAATTATATTACTTATAAAATACTAAGTCAATGAGAATAATCGACAATAATCAACCCTTTTTTTTGGTAATAGCTACTATTTTTAAAAGATTTGTTAAAACTCAGAATAATAAAATACATAATTTACAATTGTTGTTTTTTAAGTAAGAAGTACCCGAAATTCATCTAATAAACATTTTTGTAAACACTTAATTGTTAAAAATTCCGAAAAATCGATTATTCATACTCAAAATACTTTTCTAATTTAATTATTCAATCAAATTGACTTCTCATTGCAATTGAAATCAAACGTAAAAATTTTAAACTAAAAAATGCCCGAGCGTTAATGCTCGGGCAAAAGCTTATTCGGCTTGTTTTTTATAGAACGGCTCTATTCCCTTTACGGCAGATCTGCCGAACTCCATTGAATACGGCATCATTGAAAGCTGTACTTCATCATCGAGATACGGCTTTGCAACATCTGAAATTGCGTCAAAGGTTTGCTCTATGTTGCCTACAAAATCAACAACAATCAGATAACTTTTTTGATTGTCCTGTTCAATCATTCTCAGATATGCAGCATTAACAAACGGCTCTGTGCTGAAATGATTGATAAGTGCAGCCATAAGGTCAATCGGATATTCCTTTGGGTCACCGAGCTGCAAAGGCACATCGGGCTTGATGGTTTTGTGTGATTTCATTCTCAGATAATCACGTTGTTGCTTGATTGAAAGCACCATCGGCTTGGGAAAAGTCACACTTTTGCCAAACGGGTTGATTACAAAGCCGAGAACACCTGCGTTTGGATCCGTCACCATTTGTGCCAAGCTGTCAAAATCGGTTACAACCTTATTTGACTGCTCTGTTCCGTTCCATTTATTCAGCTCGTTAATATCGGTAAACGCACCGAAGAACTTTTCCTTGTTGCCGTTTTCAAGCAAGCGAAATTGCACCTGTGTTGCACTGCCCATAATTGTTTTGCCGTTCTTAGTTTCGGCTTTCGGCACATTCTGAACCTTGGCGGGCAAAATAAACTTTGCTTTCACCACTTCGTTTATCATTGCGTCAATATTTTCTTTGCAACCGTCTGCCTGCATCGTTTCAATTGCTGCACAAAGCTCAGGGTTTGTTATTTTTTCGGCAGGGATTTTGCTGCCTTCCATTTTTACGTTTTTGAGTTCGCTCATAATTACCTCCAAAAATTACTCTGCTGTATAAACCTTGTTCGGCTCTACAATTAAACCTTGACCTGAGGGATACTGCACGCCGTCACTTCCTCCGCCGTCATTGAAAATAATATACGGAGTTTTCCAATCCTTTGTAAAGGTATAGCTGTATTTTCCGTCTGATTCTTTTTTCATTTCAACTCCGGGCCAAGCGTCGTTTTCATTTATGTCATCATCATAAACATAGGCATATATCTCATCAGCCCAATCATCGGAATCGGGTTTTTCAAAATAAACCGTTGTACCTTTTGCAACCTGATAGCTTTGCTTGCGTGTGAACACAACCTTTTCATAGGTTGAAATACCCTTTTCGTTCTTTGCGGTAAGCTCAAGAGTTGCAACATTGTCGCTGTCGGGAGTCAAGGTTACCTTGTCGCCGTCTGCAAAGGTTTTTTCTTCGCCGCCGTTAATTGTATATGTGCCGCTCTCGGCGTTTGAAAGTGTAAGAGAAACATCAACAGTTTCGCTCTCGAAGGTAAACTCAGTGTTCTCGGCAACTCCCACCTCAGCCTGCGGTGCATATTCGGTGTAGCCTTCATTGTAAAGCACAACAACCGAATTTGACGGAATTTTGGTGTCACAGGTAAGCTTGCCACCCTTAACCGTGTACTCGGTTTTGTTGTCAACACGGTCAATGTATTTGCCATCGGCAAGATTTGTTTCAAATGCCACCTCTTTGTCGCCTGTCATATTTACGATTACAACGCCCTTTTTGCCTCTTTCAATCATAAGAATCGAAGAATCTTCGTCGGGATTAACAAGATTTTCTTCCTCGCCTATCATTGCGGTTCTGAAAAAGTTTACGGCAGACACACGGCTGTCCTTATACATATCGTCGCCCTGAGCTCCGATTCTGTTCATTCCCCACTCGCTCTCAAAAGAGCTGTTGTATGGGCGTGAGAAGAACAACGGAGTTCCGTCTTTTCTTGCCGTGATAATCGACCAACCGAGAATCACCTGATCCTTGCTTAGCTGTGACCAAGTGCCGTCGTTGATATAGTTATCGTGAGATTCAACCCAAGTTACCATATTCAGCGAAGCCTTGCCCATCCAATATTCTTTTATCGAACCCTTTCCGACGATATTGTTTTCGATTGCCGAACGAATTTTACTTCCGTATGTACTTGAGGTTGTGCGTCCGATTGCCTCAACATAATCGGCAAGCCTATCGTTGCTGCCCTGAAGCACTTCACCGTAGATGAACATATCGTCAGCATTGTCAATCTCGGTTGTAACACGCTCCCAAAAGTTGTTTTCAAAGCCATCATCCTCTTTGGGATCATCGGGAAGTCCTATGTGCTTTGCCGTGTCATATCTAAAGCCGTCTGCTCCGCAGGCGATGCAATCATTGACAAATTCAATGAAATAGTCCTGAAACGAAGTTCTTTCCGTATTAATATCGGGAAGCCCTCCCATTTTATAGGTGGTGCAGTCAAGCCTGTTGCTGTAATCTGTAAGGTCATAAGCATTGCCCTTGTGATATAGCGTTTCAAGACTTCCGCCGCCCGCCGCAATCAAATCCTCGCTGACCTTGTCGGTTTGCGTGGTTGTGTGGTTGGCTATGATGTCAACAATAACTTTTACACCGTATTTTTCTGCTTCATCACACATTTCTTTAAACTCGTCACGAGTTCCAAGCTGATAGTTGCCGATTTTGAAATCCGTGGGCTGATAATGATAATACCACTTTCCGTTGCCGTAAAGCTCCATTCCGCCGTCCTCGCCCTCAAGACATTCATTTATCGGAGAGGTTTGAACTGCAGAAAATCCCGCTGCGGCTATATCTGCCATTGATTTTTTTATTGTGTTGAAATCCCAACAAAAAGCCTGTAAAATAGCACCGTTTTCAATCTTTTCCGAAGTTTTAAATTCGGGGCCGTCGCTTGCGTCAGACGTACAACCCGAAAAATATGTTGCAGTTGAACCAAGCATCATAAGCGATAAAACCGAAGCTATTATTCTTTTATGCAATTAAATCACCGTCTTTCGTTAATTTCGAGTTTTATTATACCATTTATTTCTGATAGTTTAAATAGTTTTTTGTAATTTTTATATAATTTTTTAAAATCCGCCGTAAATCAACAGTATTGTAATTAAAAGTATAATGTTGTATAATAATCGCAATGCGTCTTGCGTTGCAATCCGCTAAAGGCTTCGCCTTTGTGTGCTTTGCACACTTGCTTTATTGACGTCTTCGTAAAAATGTCCTTGCAAGCAAACATTTTTACTTTATTGTATAATAATCGCAATGCGTCTTGCGTTGCAAAATACAAAAGATTTTAATTTAATTGTATATAATATTATATATATTAGCATTACAAGGGGTATCGGTATGGACTACGCGGTAATTACCACAATTTATTATGAAAACGTGAATACGCTGAGATTATGCAGGCAGCTTTGCGAGCTTGGTGCGGACAATATTGTAATTGTCAACAATGGTGTGTCGCTTTCAAAGCAATATCTTGCCGAAGCACTGAGTATGGGCTGTCACATCATTAAGCTGAAAGCAAACGAAGGAAAAGGCTCGTGCATCAAAGCGGGCATCAAATATGCTCAAAGCAAAATTCACGGCATAAAAGGCTTTATCACCGTGGATTCCGACGGCCAGCACCGTGCAGAGGACGTTATGAAGATTGCAAGAGCTATGGACCTACGCCCCGACTGCCTTGTGCTGGGCAAGCGTGATATGAAAAAGTCAACCGCACCCTTCGGCGTTAAGCTCGGAACAAAGCTGTCCTCAGCTTATTTTAAAATAATCACGGGAGTAAGCTGCAAGGACACACAAACGGGATTAAGGGGGATTCCAAGCACACTTTTTGACTTGGCAATCAACACCAAAGGCAAGCGTTTCGACTACGATATGAATTTTTTAACAAAATGTGCCGACCGTAAAATACCCATATATGATATTAATATTGTTGCGGATTTTTCCGAAAACAAAAACAGTGATTACAAGATGGTTAAGGACACCTACCTGATTTACGCAACTCCTCTGAGATTTGCAACCGCATCTGTCGGCTGTGCGATAATCGACTTGGTGTTATTTGTGATTCTCCATAACATTCTGCCGCTAAGCTCGGCAATTAATATTTTGCTTGCAACCGTGATTGCCAGAATCGTTTCGGGCGGAATTAATTTTTTGATAAACAGAAGGGTTATTTTTAAAAACTGCGGAGATATAAGCGGACAGCTTTTGAGGTTTTTTATTTTATTTTTCGCAATTATGTGTACAAGCTCCCTTGCTGTATCGCTTCTTTCGTTTTTACCGATTCCGCCAATCATCATAAAAGTGGTCGTGGATATTCTTTTGTGGACGGTTAATTACTCAATGCAAAGAAAATGGGTGTTTAAAGACAGAAAATAAAGCAGCGGCTAAAGCCGCTGCTTTCGTTTTGCAAGCTTATTGTCTCTTGGTAAATCCGCTTCCCTGTATCGTACCTGCCGTTGTCACAATGATAAAGGCGTTTTCGTCTGATTTTTTGATTCCGTTTGTGATTTTAAACACCTGCTGAGGGCGAACTGCACACATAATCACACGCTTTTTCTCACCGCTGTATGCTCCCTCGCCGTCAAGCAAGGTAACGCCTCTTTTGAGGTTGTTTAAAATAACTGTGCTAACCTCCTCGTATTTTTCGGTAATTATAAACATCAGCTTACCGTTACCTCTTGAGGTTCCATAAGAAATTGCGTCAATCACTCTGATGCTGACAAAAATCGTCACTCCCGCATAGAGGGCACTTTCAAGGCTGTGATATACAAGATATGCTGCGGCAAGAACAATAATGTCCGTGAGCATAATTATTTTTCCCGTTGACACAAACGGAAAACTCTTGTGTAGATTTACAGCGATAACATCAACACCGCCCGTTGAGCCACCGCGATAAAAAACAATACCCAACCCTGCACCGTTGAGGATTCCGCCGAAGATTGCCGCAAGCATCGTGTCACCCGTGTATGACGGCAAAACAGGTGAAAGCCCATCTATTGCCGCCGACACCGCAAAGGTGGCAAAAATTGTTTTTGCAAGAAATCGGATTCCGTTTTCGCACGCTCCCCATACAAACAAAGGTATGTTCATTATAAAAATAAACATACCTATCGGAAGCGAAAACAGGTGGTTGAGCATTGTGGCAATGCCCGTAAATCCGCCCGGAGCAATGTTGTTTGCCGAGGTGAACACCACCACAGACAATGCGTACACTATTGCACCGAAAGCGATTATCAGGTAATCAAACACCGTTGTTTTCAATGTATCAAATTTTAGATTTATCGTTTGGGGAGCTTTCATTTAATCACTTCTGTTCATTGGTATGTACGATTAAATCAAAAAGCCGAGAAATTCTTTCATCTTCCCCGTTTAAATAGAGATAACCAAACAAGCTTTCAAGGCCTGTTGCCGAATGATAATCCGCAACCGAAGCGTTTTTGGGAGTGGTTTTCGGGGCGGCGTTTCGCCCACGCTTGTAAACAGCCGCTTCTTTTTCGCTGAGATGCGGCAAAACAAGCTTTGCATACTCCGCTTGGCTTTTGCAGTTGACCAGACTCACCTTCAGCCTGTTAAGCTCACCGACAGGACGGTTTGCCATATTTACAAGATAGCTTCGCACAAGCAGGTCATATACGCCATCGCCCACAAACGCAAGCGTAAGCGGCGATATTTCGTCAACCTTGGTGTGTGATTTTGAAATGTTTTCCATAAAATTCACGCTTATTCCATAAAATCAAATTCAATGTCGTATATCGAAACGGTGTCGCCGTCATCGCAGCCCTTTTGTCGCAAAGCCTCGATTACGCCGCCGTTTACAAGCACCTTTTGGAAATAGTTAAGGCTTTCGTAGTCATCAAAATTTATGCCCTTCATCACCTGCAAAAGCCAATCGGCTTCAACCGTGTAGATGCCGTTAACGTTTTTGATTGTAACCGAATGATCGTCAAAATCTTCAACATTTACAACAGGAGCAGGCTCAGCTTCGTACCTTGAAATCGGCGGAAGCTTTGAAAGCATTTCTTGGATTTTTTTGAGCATCGGGTCAACGTCATAACGGATTGCCGCCATTATCGGGAAAAAGTCGTAGCCCTTGCTTTCAACATATTCTTTAAACTCTGCAATTTGCTCATCTGTTGCCATATCGCATTTGTTGCCTGCAACTATCATCGGTCGGTTTGCAAGCTCGGGGTTAAACTTTTCAAGCTCCGAATTGATGGTTTCAAAATCTTCAATCGGATTTCTGCCCTCACTTCCTGAAACGTCAACGATATGCACAAGCATACGGCAACGCTCAACGTGACGAAGAAACTGATGTCCGAGACCCGTACCCTGCCAAGCTCCCTCAATCAAGCCGGGAATATCCGCCATTACAAACGACGAGCTCTCGCCCATCGACACAACGCCTAAAACCGGGGTAATTGTTGTGAAGTGATAATTTGCGATTTCGGGCTTTGCCTGCGAAACCACAGACACAAGGGTGCTTTTTCCGACATTCGGAAAGCCCACAAGACCGACATCTGCAAGGAGCTTTAGTTCAAGAACAACATCAAATTCTTCTCCGGGAAGTCCGGGCTTTGCAAATCGAGGCACCTGACGAACAGGCGTTGCAAAGTGTGGATTTCCCCAGCCGCCTTTTCCGCCCTTGGCTACAACGTGAGGCTCGTCATCGGAAACATCGGCAAGGATTCTGCCCGACTGTTCCTCTTTGACAACCGTTCCGACAGGAACACGGATTATCAAATCCTCTGCATTTTTACCTTTACAGCGGCCGCCCCTGCCGTTTTCTCCTCTTTGGGCAGCATATTTTCGCTTGTAGCGAAAGTCTGCAAGAGTAGAAAGGTTTGAATCGGCAACGAAAACAATGTTTCCGCCTCTGCCGCCGTCACCGCCGTCGGGACCGCCTGCGGCAACGTATTTTTCACGGTGAAAAGCCACAGCACCGTCGCCGCCGTCACCTGCTTTGATTTTAATTTTGGCTTTATCTACAAACATAACATTCTCCGAATAATAAGTTAAATTTTTGAGCTGTCCTTGTTTAGTATAACAAAAAATTGAGATATTAAACAAAAAGGGTGGAATAAATCCACCCTAAAATGCAATGTAATTACTGCTCAACAGGATAAACGCTTGCACGCTTTCTGTCTTTGCCTACACGCTCAAATCTGAGTACACCGTCGATTTTTGCAAACAATGTATCGTCAGAACCGATGCCTACATTTTCACCGGGATGAATATGTGTGCCTCTCTGTTTTACAAGGATGTTACCTGCGAGAACCATCTGTCCGTCTGCACGCTTAACACCAAGACGCTTTGATTCGCTGTCACGGCCGTTCTTTGTAGAACCCATACCTTTTTTATGAGCGAACAACTGAATGTTAATTTTAATCATTACCTTACACCTCCGTAATTTTTACTTTAATATCTTTTGAATATTGCTCCGAAAGAGCAACCAAGTGAAACCTAAGCCCGTCAAGCACAAATTGAGCTTTTTCGGCGTTAGGTTTTGACAGATTCATATTTACAAATCCGTCGGAATCGGTAACCTCTGCGTTGACACGCATAACCTCGGTGACTGTGTTTGCCGCCATAATAACAGCAGAGCTGACGGCAGCACAAACAATGTCACTGCCTTCCTCGCCGTAATCGGAATGACCCTTTACGACAAAGCCGCAAATCAAGTCGCCGTTTGTTTTAAACGTTACCGTAATCATAATCAGGCTTCAATTGAAGTAATCTTAACCTGAGTGTAAGGCTGTCTGTGGCCCTTTGCTCTCTTTTCACCCTTTTTGGGCTTGTAGGTAGCAACTCTGATTTTTTTACCTTTTCCGTTTTTAATTACCTCAGCAGTAACCTTTGCACCGTCAACAAACGGAGTGCCAACCTTGATTGAGTCGTCTGTGCCGACTGCAACAACGTCGAATGTTACTGTATCCTGAGCTTCAGCGTCAAGCTTTTCGATAAAGATAACTTCGTCGTTTGTTACCTTGTACTGCTTGCCGCCTGTCTGAATAACTGCGTACATTTCTTTCAATCCTTTTCATTGGGCTCGCTATCTGTGGGTGGAAAATTCACTTATAACCCACAATATGCGGCTTATATACTATACCACAAAGAGAAATTGTTGTCAACTGTTTTTTCAAAACATATTGATTTTTGCTTAGAAATCGCATTTAGATGTTGTTTTGAATTTTTGCGGCCTTAAGGGTGTTTTTCATCAGGGTAGCAATGGTCATAGGTCCTACTCCGCCAGGAACGGGAGTTATGTAGGAGCATTTATCCTTGACATTCTCAAAATCAACATCACCGCAAAGCTTTCCGTTTTCATCTCTGTCCATTCCCACGTCAATTACAACCGCACCGTCTTTTACCATATCTGCGGTTACAAACTTAGGTCTGCCGACAGCCGCAACAAGAATATCAGCCTGCTTTGTAACCTCGGCAAGATTTTTTGTTCTGCTGTGGCAGATGGTTACAGTGCCGTTTTCGTGAAGCAAAAGCATTGCCATAGGCTTGCCCACAATGTTGCTTCTGCCGATAACAACGCAGTTTTTGCCACTCACCTCAATGTTGTACGAGTGCAGCATTTCCATTACTCCCGACGGTGTGCAGGGCAGAAAATCATACTCGCCGAGCATAATTTTTCCCACATTCACCGCATGGAAGGCGTCAACGTCCTTTTGCGGAGATATTGCTTCGATTACCGCCTTGTCATCCAAATGCTTGGGAAGCGGAAGCTGAACAAGTATTCCGTTTATGTCAGATTTGTTATTGAGCTTTTCAACAAGCTCCAGAAGCTCCTGCTGTGTTGTTTCGGCAGGCAATGCGTATTCCTCGGACTTAAAGCCGACAAGCTCGCAAGCCTTTTTTTTGTTGTTTACATACACCCTTGAGGCAGGGTCGTCACCGACGATTACAACCGCAAGACCGGGAGTTATGCCGTGAGCTTCTTTAAGCTCAAGCGTCTGCTGTCTTACTCTTTCCTTTACCTCTGCCGATACCTTTTTTCCGTCTATAATCTGCATAAAACGGATCCTCCTTTTTGATGTTTATAATAATAAATACAATACCTGTAATACAAATTGCCGCCGACAAAAGCTGTGACACTCTGATGTCCGCTCCGAAAATTTGAAACGGAAGATAAAGACTGTCTGTGCGAAGCCCCTCGACAAGGGTTCTTTCAAAGCCGTACCACACAAGATATGAAAAGAAAATTTGCCCCGAATATCTCTGTCTGTATTTGCCGTAAAAATGCAACAAAACAAAGCCCAAAAGACACCAAAGCGATTCATACAAAAAGCACGGATGCACGGGGATGTTGTCGGTATTTGCACTCATCATCGCCCACGGCAGGTCGGTGGGAGTGCCGAACGCCTCTTGATTGACAAAATTGCCCCAGCGTCCTATTCCCTGTCCGAGCAAAAATCCCACCATAGTTATGTCAAGAACAGGCATTAGCTGCATTTTTTGAATTTTGGCAACAATCAGTCCGCCTGCAAGTGCACCGATTATACCACCGTAGATTGCAAGCCCTCCGTTGTGGATATACAGAATTTCAATCGGATTTGCACCGTAATAATCCCACTTGAACAAGCAAAAATACAGTCTTGCACCGATGATTCCGCAGATTATTCCAACGAAAATACAGTTAAACAGCTTGCTGAAATCGACCTTGTAACGAGGTGCGGATTTGAACGCATATAAAATTGCAAGTAACATTCCCACGCCGATTATTATTCCGTACCAATAGATTTTTAAGTCACCGATTGTAAAGGCTATGGGGTTAACTGTAAATTCGATTCCCAAATAAGGAAAAGCAACTTCCATTATTGAACCTCGCTTTCGGGCGACTTTACAACCGACAAGGTGCAGTTGCAAACATCGAGCATTTGATTTAGCCTTGCGTTTACATCGTCAAGCGTTGTGCTTTCAAGTGCCTTGATATATTTATAAAGCTCATTGTCACTGAAATGATAGCCCAAAATTGTGTTTGCGATTGAGCTTACGGAATTAAGCGACGACACTATATCGCCGTATACGGACTTTTTGGCGATTTCAAAGTCCTCCTTTGCAAAGCCGCTTTCTTTGTAAGCTGAAATGTATTTTTTAATCATCTCGGCTGCTTGCTTGGGAGCTCTTGACTCGCCTCCGAAAATAACCGAAAAATACCCCGGCCCTTCAAACACCTCAAACGAAAAGCTGCTGTTTATGAGGTTTGAATCCATAAGGTCACGATACAAGGCACTTGCCGGAGAAGCCAGCACAGAGAGCAAAATGTCGGTTTGTGCAAGCTTGCTTTCGTTAAGGGGCTCGTCTGCTTTTTCTTTAAAGCCGAGGTTGAACATCGGCATTGACACAGGGAAGCTTTGCTCAACATACGGTTTTACAATCTCGTAAGGCTCGTCTTGAAAATAGTTTTGAACAGTGTGCCTTGGATTTTCTTTTAACATTCTGTCGCAAACCTCAATAACCTGCTCTACGGTCACGTTTCCCGCAACACACAAAGCCATATTGTTGAGGTTATAAAAGACATTATACACCTCATACAGCTTTTCGGCGGTGATTTCGGCAATGGTTTCAACCGTGCCGGCAATATCAATTTTTACGGGATGGTTTTTGTACATACCTCCGAGCATATTAAACATCACTCGCCAATCGGGTGAATCGTCATACATCTTGATTTCCTGTCCGATTATGCCCTGCTCCTTGGCAACGGTTTGAGCGGTGAAATACGGGTCTTGAACAAAGTCAAGCAGCATTTCAAAGCTTTCTTCAAACTTATCCGTACAGGAGAAAAGGTAGCAGGTTTTTTCAAAGCTTGTATAAGCATTAGCATTTGCTCCCGTTTGAGCAAATTTTGCAAAAACATCGCCCTCCTCGCTCTCAAACAGCTTATGCTCAAGATAGTGAGCTATGCCGTCGGGAACGGTAATCTTTTCGCCGTCATCAAGCGAAAAGCAGGTGTTTATACTGCCGTATTTTGTTCCGATTATCGCATAGGTTGACCTGTAACCCGTTTTCGGATAAACATATACGGTCAAACCGCTTGGGTGGTTTATTTTGAAGTAGCTGTCGCCTATTCTTTCCGATTTGATTTCCTGAATATTCATCTTACAACTCCTCACTTATTTTTTAACACATAAACGGTATCAAGTGTAAGCTTTTTTGCGGCTGCAACTATTTGCTCCTTGGTTACTGCATTAATTTCAGCCGAAAGCTGTTCAATCGTTTTATATTCACCGTCAAAAATTTGATTTGCATACCACGCCTCAATACCACCTACGGTATCGTTTGAAGAATTAAAGCTGTTGACAACAGCTTTTTTGGCAGCTTCAATTTCAAAATCGGTAATAACGCCGTTTTTCATATCTTCTATTTCTTTTAAAATTCCTTCTTCGGCTTTTTTGATATTTTCACCCTCAACTCCGCTGTCAACGGTCAAAATACCTTTGCTTTTATCATAGCGAGAGGAACAATAGTAGCAAAGGCTCTGCTTTTCACGCACATTGCAAAACAGCTTTGAGCTTGCTGTGCCGCCGAGAACAGCACACATAAGACGCTCGGAGATAACATCGCTGTCAGGCACGGCACAATCGGTGCGAAACCCCATAACAAGCTTTGACTGCGAAAGCTCCATTTCTTCAGTGATGTATTTTGGCTCCGATGCTGTTCTTACTATTTGAACGGGCAGCTCAGACGGCTTACGTTCAAGAGCAGAAAATGCGTTTTTAAACACATTCATTGCTCCGTTGGGTGAGCTGTCACCGATGTACATAATTTCAAAAACTGCGGTTTTTAGAAGATTTTTCCACGCAGTATAAAGTGACGACGGTGTGACCTCTTTGATTTTTTCAGCCGTACCGTAACGAGCAAGACCGAACACCTCATTCTTGCACATATTTTTAACAAGCTGAGAATTTGCATAAATTCTTTTATCGTTAAATTCCGAATCAATAACATCCAAAAGCTGGCGGCGTTCCTGCTCAACCTCGGAATCAACAAACGCTTCGCCGCTTAAATTCGGCTCGAAAATCGTGTTGCACAGCAAAAGAGAAAGCTCCTCAGCCACGCTGTCACCGTCAAGAGCATATCTGTCGTCAATTCCCGCTGCGGTCAGCGAAAGCATTTGGCGGTCGCCTACCTTGCGAACCGACACGGAAAGGTCGGCACCGTAAAGCAAGGCAAGCTTTTTGCTCAGCGACGTAAAATCGGGATATGCCTTGCAGGAACGTGAAAGCACACCGAAAAGCAGAGCGTTTTCCGAAGCCGTTTCTCGGCTCAACGGAACAAACAGATTTGCCGTTATCCTCATTGTCTTAAAACGGCTGTCCTTTATTCCGGTAAAAAACGCACCGTTTGCTATTTCAATTCTGTTGACTGTATTCATATTATCAACTCCAAATTATATTCATTGTTTAGTATAACATAAATTGCCGAAATATTAAAGAGTTTTTGCCGCAATTATTAATTTAGCAAGATAATGATTACCGAAATTTTTATTATAAATTAAGCATCAAGTCGTTATTATACAAAAAAGAGCCGAAAGCTCGACTCTTTTTTCTAAATTAGAATTATTATTTTCTGTTGACTATCTGAGCTTTTCCGAATGTATTAAATCGGGGCAAGCTGAATTACTCGTTAATTTTTTGAAAAGTCACTTCGTAACCATCATAATTCAAGGAAATGCTGTCAATTTCGTTGCCGTTTCGATTTATTGTGAACTCGGTTTGCGTTCCTTCGTCAAACAAAGCGTTAATCGTATCATCGTCGGCAATCGTATATGTTCCACTGTGTGTTCCGTCGTCGGCTTGTCCGGGTGAAAGCCAGAGAGAGAATTTTCCGTCGTCCGTAAATGCAAGCGAGCCTTGATATGATGTATATTTACTGTTGTAGACCTCTGCCATTTCAACCTCATCGCCGCTTGCGTTTTTGGCACCCGAAGGTATCCATTGGGTATCCGTAAGCTGTGCCGCAACGGAGGTGTTGTATCGATTGACTGCAAAAGCTATTACACAAGCACCCAAAGCAATCACCAAAGCAACTGCTATCAGGGTGATTACAGTTTTTTTGTGTGATTTTTTCTTAGGCTCATACTTTTTTGCAGCGAATTTTTTCTTTTGGGATTTCTTACTCATTTTTCACTCTCAATTATTAAAATAAACATCACATTCACCGTAGTGTACGGTTATATCGGTCGGAGTATCGCCGTCCCACGAATTTACGGTAATGAATACATTTTTATCATTTGTGTAGGTTATGATTATTGAGTCGTCCTCAACAACATAAGCACCCGAATCGGCTGAATTTGTCGTAATCGTATCGGAAAACGTGCCGTCATCATTAAACGTAAGAACACCGTCGGTATAATTTGAGCCGAAAAATTCTCTGAGCGGAACTTCGCTGTCGTTTGACAAATCAACCGCCTTATAAGGTATATATGTTGAGTTAAACGAGGATTTGATTGTTCCTCCCATAGTCGGCACAACAATATCTTTTGCTTCCTCGCTGTTTTGAGCTTCGGTGGCGTTTTCGTCCTTTACATCGGAGGTCTCGGCTTCTGTTTTGTCGGTTGCTTCGCTTGAAGCTGACGCTTGAGGCTGAGTTTCCTCTTGAGCAACGGTTACAGCCGAGGTTGTTTCCGTTGTGTCGGTATCGGTGTTTGAATTAAGAAAAACAGCGAATACAATTACTGCGGCAACCACTATAACAGCCACAATTGAAATTATTATAATCGGCAGCTTTGAAGAACTGCCTTTTGCCGTGTGTCGTCCTGCCATCATTTGTCCTCCCTGTCCATAGCTTCTTTTTTCAGTTTGATTATAACGCTTCGTTTAACCATTTTTCCGTTGTAATAAATATACTCATCAGCATCATCGGTTTCATCAATTTCGATTTCCTTTAAAAGCTCATCATAATTCTCATTTTGAGCCTCATTGTCGTCATCATAAAACTTGCCGTTTCTGCGATTTTGCATTTTCTTTTCGATTTCAACAGACTTTTCATCGTTATCCACTATCATATTATACATTGGCTTGAAAACAGCGGAATTAATCACAAACGAAACAAGCGACGGCAAAATCAAAAACACAAGAACTGCGGTTGCAATTATTACGGCAAGCTCTGTTGTACAACAAAACATAATCGTCGAGTAAAAAACAAATAAAATCAGAAGTCCCAAAGCCGCAAAGAAATTGTGTTTAAACTCACCGAAGGTCATAAGCAAAGAGTTTTTGTAAATATTCTTCATCGAAATGTCAAACGTAACCGTCATAGGCGGTATGTAGAAAAACGCAAAAAGCATCAGCACGGCGATGATTATTGTAATTGCAAAAAGAACATAAAACTCGCCCCTCATTTTGGCGAGTGCCAAATAAAAGGAGATTGAGTAGTAGCTGAAAATCAGCGACAGATAAAAAACCACACCGTGTATCAAAAACCTTAAAAAGTTTTCTTTTACACCCGTAATAAAGTCACTGAAAACAGGGATTGACTTTTCTCCTCTTGCAATGTGAGCCGTAACCTGCACTACTCCCGCATAAAAAGGGAAAATAAGAATTGCTGATAAAAACAGGATGTAATATGCGTTTATTCCCGTCAGGCTGTTTAAAAGCCAAAAAGCAAAAAATATGATTGCAGACGGAACGGCAAATAAAATATTTGTAAACAACAGCTTATGAAGATTGTGAAACAGGTTAGACATAACCCTTGTCAAAGCCATTGCAGGCTTTTCTGATGCCATTTTAACCTCCGATATTGAAATATGCGACTAAAAATTGAATGTTCCAGCAAAAAGCGTCCACAATGCCGTATCAAGAAGTGCCGAACAAAACGTCATTATCAAAGCGGTTAAAAACCGAGAGCTGAAAACCGAAAAACTGCCTCTGAGAGGAAATTTCGGTGTTGATTTGCTCAGCGTTGTCAAAAACATTCGCTTTGAAAAATAAAACGCCGACGTTGAAAACAACACAAGGGCAATGCAGAATAAAAACGTACCCGGAAGCAAAATCAGCAAGTAAAATCCCACTCCCGAAAGCGAATTTGTGATAAAAAGATACCCTGCGGTTATGCCTGTGCCAAAGCCCTTAAACAACACGGCAAGAAAAATTGCCGGTATTCCCCAAGGGCTGATTCCAAGCAGATAAATTGAAAACAAAAATATAAAATCAGACGCAAAGCAAGCACAAAATGTACCTGCAAAGCTCTGTGAAAGTCGAGCGTCAAGATTTGTTGTGAACAAAAAATCAAGCGACTCAAGCATTTGTGTGTCGGCGTTTTCGGCATAAACCGAGCCTGCCGCCAAACCTAAGAATATCAGACAGACAAACATCACCTTTATTCCGTACCGCTTTAAAAACCGTCGAACATCGGAAAGCCTTATCCGTCTGATATTACCGAAATTTGAATCTGACTTTTTAAATGAAAACACTATGCCTTTCATAAAAACATTCCTTTCGTTTTGGGTTGTCCCATTAAAAGCTATGCGGAATGTTTTTATTTTATGAAATTATTTTCCAAGCTCCTCGGCACGGTTTGTGCATGCTTCCATAGCGTCCCAAATCGCCTGAGTAAAGCTGTGTTCTCTGAGCTTGTCAAGAGCCGCAATGGTTGTGCCGCCCTTTGAGCTTACCTTTTGTATGAGAACATCGGCACTGTCGCCGCTCTCTCTGAGCATTGCAGCCGAGCCCTCAAGAGTTGCACAAACAAGGTTCATTGCCTTATCATAATCAATGCCTTTTTGCTGTGCATAGTCAGCCATTGCTTTTGCAAAAAGGTATATATATGCAGGGCTGCTGCCGTTTACAGAGATAATCTCGTTCATATGGTCTTCAGATATATATTCGCACACTCCGCTTCCCGCAAACATATCATAAACTGTTTGCTTGTCGTCCTCGCTGATGTTATCGGACGGACAAAGTGCCGACGCTCCCTTTTTGAGCAAAAGCGGAGTGTTAGGCATTACACGAACAACAGGACACTTACATTCAAGTGCTGTTTGTACATAGTTAATTGAAATGCCTGCGGCTATTGAAACAAAGGTTTTGTCTGAGCTTGCACAGGCTTTCAGTGAGGAAAGCACCTCGGCATAATTCTGTGGCTTTACCGCAAGCACTATGATGTTGCTTGACTCTGCAACAGCCTCGGCACAGGATTTGATATTAACACCAAGCTTTGCAATTTCGTCGCATTTTTCCGTACTTACATCAAAAACATTGATAAAATCCGCTTTTCCGTTGTGTTGTGCAATCAAGCCTTTGATTATGGCGGTTGCCATATTGCCTGCACCTATAAATCCAATTTGTTTCATTATGTACCTTCTTTGCAATTTTTATCAGTACACTCTTATGTTACCGTTGCGGTAACAGGTGTAATTAAAGTCATATTTGTTGTATGAGCCGTCACGTTCATAATCGCCGTAGAAGAACATCTCGGCTTCGTCGATTCTTCTGTAAAGAAGTCCCCAATAACAAGAGCCTGACGCATGGTGATAAGCAAAGAAATTGTTTATAAAGCTTTGCTTGCTCACGTTGTTCAAATCTCTTGTTCCTGAAGTGCTTGATGTGCTTGAAGCGGAAGCGTATGAGCTGTAAATGTATCCTGTTGTGCCGTTTGAAAGCTTGATTTTGTACCAATTTGAATTGGTCAGCTTACCGTCAACAAAGGTAAACCTTGTGTTTTTCGACATACAGGTCAGCACGGAATATCCCATTCCCGCACCCGAACGAAGGTTTACATCGCTTGCGTTTACATATCCGCTTGCACCCTTGCTTGCAGACGAGCTGCCTGACGAGGTGTTAAGCAAAACAGACTGCAAATCGGAGTCGTTGTAAATTGCATATGCACCTACGTTGTAAGCAAAGCACACAAGTGCGTCAAACTGCTGTTGATTGAATTTTATGTTGTTCTCCGTGAGGAAAGAATTTGTCTTGGTTGTGTAGCCACCGCTGTTTACGGTTTTGCAGAGATAAGCATAGGCTTCATTTTTGGAAAGATTATTGTAGAACTGTTCGTTTTTGGTAACAACCTTTCCGTAACCTAAGGTTGGGTCACCCGTGATTGAGTCGGGAGTTACACTTGGCAAATAACCCTCATAATTTGCGATTGTGTCAATAACACTATCGCTTGCACGGCGTTCACCCGTAACGGTTGTTTGAGTATCGGTGGAGTTGGTTACAAAAACCTCTCCCTCACCGTCACCCTTGGTGGAGCCGTATTTTCCGGTGTTAAGAAATACCGAATACGCTTTAACTGTCCATTTGCCGGATTGAGTAAGCTTTTTGCTTGCTGTCCAAATATAGTTGTCACCGTCTTTAACCTTGTTTTCGGCGTCGATTGTGTATGAAGTTGAGCCGTTTGACACAACAAATCTCAATGCCGTGCGTGCGGTATCGGTAATTGCCTTAAAGGTTACGGTGGAATTTTTGGGAGCTGAGTTGGGGGTTGCATAAACAAAACGTATGCAGTCACGTCCCGTTACATTTACAAGGCAGGTTGCCGCACCGCTTGAAGTGTAGGCGGTAATGGTTACACGACCTGCAAGCTTTGCATCAACAACGCCGTCTTTTACGGTTGCGATTTCTTCATTTGACGATTTCCAGCTCACACCGCTTGTTGACGAAGTTAGATACACCGATTTTCCTCGGCTTATATCATCTATTGACGAAGCGGAAATATTCACGCTTGATCCTTTTTTGACAGTTATTTTGCAGGAAGCGGATTTGTTGCCCGAAGCAGCCTTGATGGTTGCGGAGCCCGAAGCTTTGGCTGTTACAACACCGTTTGAATCTACCGAAGCAACCGAGCTGTCGGAGCTTGTCCATTTTACCGAGCCGGAGCATTTAGCGGTTATTGCAAGCTTGTTGCCGACATATATTGTTTCATTTGAGTTTGAGAGCGAAATTGCCGAGGAGCTTGCTTGCGAGCCGTTGCCCGAGGATGAGCTGCCGCCTGAGCTTGAGGAGCCTGTTGAGGTAATTGTTACATAATCCTTTGAAACATAGCCCTGCTTTCCGTCTGACAGCTTAACGTTGTACCAACCCGAATTATAAAGCTTTGTGCTTAAAAGAGTCAGCTTTGTATTTTGACGCATACAGGTAATTATCGAATAGCTTGTACCTGCACCCGAACGCAGGTTTACATAATCTGCGTTTACATACCCACTTGCGTTACCGTTTGAGGACGAGCCGCTTGAGCTTGAACCTGAATTTGAGTTTGAGGTAGCTGTTACCTTTGCATAGGTTTTGTATACATATCCTTTGCTTCCGTTTGAAAGCTGAATGTTATACCAGTTTGAATTGTAAACCTTAGAACTGAGAAGCGTGAACTTCGTGTTTTCTCGCATACAGGTCACAATTGAATAGCCTGTGCCTGCACCCGAACGCAGATTTACATAATCGTCACATATGTAGCCCGAACCCGCAGATGACGAGGACGACGAGCCTGAGCTTGAAGAAGGCGACGACGTAGCCACAACATAATCTCGATGCACATAGCCTGTGCTTGAATTTGAATTTAGCTTCACCTTGTACCAATTTGAATTGGTCAGCTTGCCGTCAACAAAAGTAATTTTTGTGTTTTTTCGCATACAGGTAATGATTGAATAGCCCATACCCGCACCCGAACGCAGATTAACGTAGTCATCGGATATATAGCCGCTTGCATTTGCCGAAGGAGTTACAGCCGCATCGGCAGAAAAAATCTGTATTCCGCACGCAAATGCCGATATTGCCATAACAGCGACAAGCACTATACAAATCACCCTGACAAACAGCTTGGATTTCATAATCTCACCTTCCGAATATTTGATAATTATTTACAAAAGAATTTCGATTCTTAATTGATAATTATAATTATAACATATATATTTATTTTTCGCAATTAGAATTTTAAATTTAAACAAAATATTTCTAAAATCGCATTATTTTAGCTTTCCAAGCAGCTTACTGCGTAATTTTCTGACATAAAACGCCACAAAAACCGTAACTGCATAATCGTAAAAAACAAAAAATATATTGCCTGCAATCAAAAATATCCAAGGTATATACACGCCGAACAATGTGTATTCTTCGGCAGAAATCGAAAGCAAAAACGTTCCCGCAAAAAACGCCGCAACTGCCGCCGCATTAAACACAGCAAGCTTTGATAAAAACAAAAGTGCTTTGTTCTTGATTTTTCTTTCAAAAACGCACTTTATCATAGGATAATAGCCGAACAAGGCGATATAATACAGCACGGCTTCTTTGTCGCCCGCAAGGAATACGGATAATATTGAAACCACCGCAAAAACGCCCAGCGACCACTTTACGCCGTATTCCACAACAACAGCTATAAGCAAGATACCCGCAAAGCACGGCAAAGCATATGTGCCTATGGGAATTATTGAAGTTATCATCATCAACACAACGGCAAGAGATGCAATAATTGCACACAAAGCCAAGCGGAATGTTGACCTTTTGACACCTTTATTCATAACGCTTCCTCATCTGCAGCAGTTGCACAGGCAATTTGCACACATCATTGCAGAGCAAATATCACACACCGAACATTCGGAGTTATATTGAGTGTTGGGCTGATTAAATCCGCCGTAATTGTAGGTGCGTTGTCCTTGCATATTATTGAGAGCCGCACGGTACTCTTGATTGTTAGGGTCCATATTGCAGGCTGTTGTAAAGTAACCGAATGCCTGCTCATTCCATCCTCTGCGATATGCACACATTCCCTTTAGATAATGCCACTCGGCGGTACGACCGCTGTTTGGGATTGAATCGAGAGTTTTTTCAGCCATATCAATCATATTGCGTTGAATGTAAATGCGAACATTATAAAACTGAGTGTTTGAGGAATTTGCAGACGAATAAGCGGAGCTGCCCGTTGAGCCTGTCCCCTTTCCTTTTTGACGCCATTGGTTTATGGTGTCATATGCCTCGTTTACCTCTTTCATTTTTTGCTCGGCAACATCTGCAAGCGGCGAGTTTACATAATTATCGGGGTGATACTTTTTTGCAAGCTTTCTGTAAGCCGTTTTAATTTCTTCATCGGTTGCAGTTTCGCTCACGCCCAGCACTTCATATGGATTTGTCATTATTTACCTCCGTTGCCGCTTTTTCAATGACTTTGTTTTGCACAGTAGGCAAACCGTAAAGCAGCATATTGTCAATTATTCCCTTAAAATCAGTAATTTCAATAAGATTTCGGGCTGTATATGCACGGGCAAGAGATTGATTAAGCACCGATGTCATAAGAGCCGTTATATCGTCGGATTTTGCTTTGAGAAACGGGTTAAAGTTTTTGTGTTTTTTATCCCTTGCATAATCGTCAGCCGCATCAACAAAGTAAACCCACCTGCCGAGCTGATAGCCGAATTCGTAATATACGAGCCTTTCGGCTTCGTCCTCTGCTTCAAGCGAAAGCACGCTTGCAAGCATATTTGCCGTGGGATGGGCCGATGAGTCAAGTGAATTTTCGCTTGAGCTTTCAAGCTTTTTCTGTTCCTCCATCATTTCAAATACATACTTTTCCAAATCGGGATAGGCTTTCATTGCTTTTTTGTGCCAATGTGAAAAGAACGGCAAGGCAAGGTATACTGCAAGTCTTTTAAAGAATCCTCCGTCCGCAATATCATCTTTGAGCTTATAATAGCCCGAAATAACCGAAAGTGCGGCCGCCTTTGAATAGCAGTTACCTTTATCAACGGCAAATTTGCATTTTTTTAAAGGATTAAATCTGCATTTCCCGTCCTTAAAGCCCGAACAGGCTCGATGAAGCGACATAAGAAGCATAGCATAAAACGTGCAGTCGTAGCTGAGTATCAGTCGTGTTAAAAATGAATAATCCTTGCCGAGCTGTTTGCAAAGACCGCAATAAACAGACTTGTAGGCATCATATTCACGCACCAAAAGCTCGCTTTTTTGTATCTGCAAATATCCAAACACGTTAACGCTCCTTAAATACAATTATACATTGTAATTATACAATACATCGCAGAAAATAGCAACACAAAAGTATTTTGAAAAATAGGCTTGAAAATTTTGCCGAACACCGCTATACTTACAATATTGAAGTAAGCTGACGGGAAGTACGGTTATGAACGTTTATGATTTTGACAAAACAATTTACGACGGAGATTCTACCGCCGACTTTTATATTTTCTCGCTGAAAAGACATAAAAAATCCGCGGTTTTACTGCCTTCGCTTCTGGCGGCTTTTTTGAGCTTTTATGTTTTAAGAAGGGGCAGTAAAACCGAGTTCAAGGAAAAAATGTACAGATTCCTTACATATTGCGACATTGAAAAGGACGTCGAAGATTTTTGGACAACACACAAATGCAAAATCAAGGATTTTTACATAAAGCAACAAAAGGACGATGACCTCATCATTTCGGCATCTCCCGAATTTTTGCTCAAGCCGATTTGCAAGAATCTTATTGCGTCACGGGTTGACAAATTCACGGGGAAATACACAGGAGTCAACTGTCACGGCAAAGAAAAGGTAAGACGGTTTTATGAAGTATTTAAGGACGGAAAAATCGAAGAATTTTATTCCGACAGCAAAAGCGATGAACCGCTTGCAACGATTTCCTCGCAAGCGTATATTGTAAAGAAGAACAAAATCGAAGAATGGAAATTTGACAAATGATAACGGTCGGAGCAAAGCTCCGACCGCTGTTTTTCTTATGATTTGCAACAACTGCATTGCGGATTCGTCACGGGCGAATCTCCGTCCGAGAAATTCGGTGGGAAGAACGAATCCGTCGGAAATTCGATTTGGCTGAACACTTCGCAGGGATCGTCGGTTTTTGCGGCACATTCCTTACGAGGAACACAAAAATCGTATGATGGAATCAAAAGCTGAACACTGCGTTGAAGCCTTGCAACGGTAAATATACCTATGGTAACAAGCACTTGATTTGTTTGAGGAGCTGCAAGCTCTTCTCCGATTGCATCGGTCAAATTCTGCGGAACATAAGGCAAATTCACCTTATCCGTCACAGCAGAAAGCTTTGCAGACAAGCCCATGGGACTTGAAATGCTCACCGTTGCCTTGGGCATACTGCCATCGTCAGCCGAACAGCAGGAGGGCGTGGTTACTTCGCTTTCGGTGTCATCGCTTGAAAACGATTTTACATCACCGGTTCCGCCGTACAAAACCACACGCTTTCCGTAGGTTGCCACTCCGTTGATTGTGGTGGGCAAAGATGAGCTTGCAGAGTAAACATCACAGCACACCGAAAAATAAAACACCATATCAACAGAATAGAAGCCCGTATGAAATGCTACCGCATCCACGCTCACTGTTGCGTTGGTCACTCTTGCTTTGTTGAGGCGAACCGACGTTGCACTGTCAACAAGGCTTTGATCCTCCGTACCGAAATACACGGGCAAGTCGCCCAAACAATCCTTTGCACAGCAGCTATCATAAATTCGGGGAACGTCAACACAAACCGAGTCAAAATTTGCGTTTGAAACGTTTTCGCCAGCAACAGCAGCTTGCTCCAAATCCAAGGGTACATCCGGCATAAAAATTACCTCCATATTAAGTATTAACAGGCTGAAATGCTCTGTAACAATACATAATATGGAGGTTTTTCATTCTTGTGATGATTAAGTAAAATTTGCAAAACAAATTTTAGGCAAAAGCCGTCGAAGGCTTGAAATCAGATTTTTTCCATTTTGCAGAAATTTGCCATAAGATTTTTTGTTCCGGCTTTTTCAAAAGCAATTTCAAGCATTGTGTCATTGCCCATTTTTTCCGCTCTCATAATCATTCCCTTGCCGAAAACCTTGTGCATTACGGCATCGCCCACGTTATACACAACTCCCGACTTAACGGCAGGCTTTTTAAAGAACGACGGATTGTAAGCGGACTTTGCTTTTGACGAACCAACCGCAATCGTTTCACCGTGAGATGTCGAGCTTGCCGAAGAACGTGCAAAGCTTTTGCAATCATCGGTAATATTAATCAGCTCGTCGGGGATTTCATCGACAAAGCGTGAGGTTTTGTTAAACGAGGTTGAACCGAACAACATTCTTGAGCGTGTTTTGGTCAGATACAGTTTTTGCTTGGCTCTTGTTATGCCGACATATGCAAGCCTGCGTTCTTCTCCGATTTCGTCGGGATTGAGAATAGAAGCATACGACGGAAAAATTCCGTCCTCCATTCCCGTCATAAACACAATCGGAAATTCAAGACCCTTTGCACTGTGAAGCGTCATCATCACGCAGGTATCTGCGTCGGAATCATAGTTATCAATGTCGGTTTGCAGAGAAATTTCTTCAAGAAACGCCGAAAGGTCAGCCTCATCACCGTAATCCTCCTCAAATTTGATGATGTTGGACGACAGCTCCTCAATGTTTTCAATGCGAACATCAGCGTTTTCTTTCTCGCTTTTCAAATATGCTTTATAGCTTGTATGCTCTAAAATAAGATTGTATAATTCTGCAAGAGAATAATCCCCGCTTTGTTCGGCTTCAATCAAACCGTCAATCAGCAAGACAAATTCTTTGAGCTTTGCCGATGCACGGGAAAGTGCGGGGAAATTATCCGCATCCTTAATCACGCTGTAAATGCTTTCGCCCAGCCCCGATGCGATTTCGGCGGCTGTCGAAACGGTTTTTGCTCCGATTGAACGTTTTGGAACGTTAATTATACGGCTCAATCTCACATCATCGTGCGGATTGTTGATTACCTGTAAATAAGCCACCATATCTCGGATTTCTTCACGGTCATAAAAACGGTGACCTCCGATTATGCGGTGCGGAACGCCCGAACGTGACAAAGCCTGCTCAATGGCGTTTGACTGAGCGTTTGTACGGTAAAGCACGGCAAAATCCGAGAATTTGCGTCCGTTTGCAACTCCGTCAAGAATTGTATTTGCAACAAAGCTTGCTTCGTCACGCTCGGTTTCGCAAAAATGAGCCTCAATTTTATCGCCCTTTGGGTTTTCGGTCCACAGGGTTTTGCCTTTTCGGGTAGTGTTATTTGAGATAACTTCATTTGCCGCATTGAGAATATTCTGCGTACTGCGGTAATTCTGTTCAAGGCGAATTATCCTTGCACCCTTAAAGGTGTTTTCAAACGAAAGGATATTTTCTATTGTAGCTCCCCTGAATTTGTAAATACTTTGGTCGTCGTCGCCTACAACGCAGATATTTCCGTATTTTTCGGCAAGCATACTTACAAATTTATACTGAACCTTGTTTGTATCCTGATACTCGTCAACCATTATGTATTTGAATTGATTTTGATAATAGCCCAGAATTTCGGGGCATTGCTCGAACAACAGCACGGTATTGCAAAGCAAATCATCAAAATCCATTGCGTTTGCGGTTTTGAGCCTTGATTGATAAATCTCATAAACCTTTGCAACGGAGGCTTTGCGATTATCGTAGCCTGCCTGTTTGAGCATTTCATCAGGAGATGTCATTTTATCCTTTGCTTTTGATATTTCTGAAAGCACTGCCTTTGAGGGCAAAATCTTTTCATCAATATTAAGCTGCTTCATTATATCCTTTACAAGCTTTTTTTGGTCGTCGGTCGAATACACGGTAAAGTGGCTTGTGTAGCCGATTCTGTCACCGTAGCGGCGTAAAATTCTTGCACAGGTTGAATGAAAGGTTGCCGCCCAAATATCGTTTCCTCCGTCGGGAACAGCGGCACAAATACGCTCTTTAAGCTCGCCCGCCGCCTTGTTTGTAAAGGTAATAGCCAAAATATTCCACGGATTACAAAGCTGTGACTGCAAAATATAAGCAATTCGATTTACCAGCACGGTGGTTTTGCCCGAACCTGCACCTGCAAGAATCAGCAAAGGCCCCTCGGTTGTAAAAACAGCCTGTTGCTGCATTTCGTTCATATGAGAAAAATTCTGTTTGATATTGCTTTGCATTTTAATCTCCCGAATCAATTATATAAAAGAAACGGGCGAACAAAGTTCGCCCTTTCAGTGTTTGTTCTGAATTATTTAATAAAGCTGTAATAGATGTCAAGCATTCCCTGTGCATCACTTGCAACAATAAGACTTACAAAGTTGCCGTCCTTGGTTACCTTGCAGCTTTTTACCATTTCAAGGTTTTCCGCAGAATATGACGAATATGTGCTGATTATTGAATTATAATAATTGGTCAGTGCTTTTTCAACATTTCCGGCAGCTTCTGAATCAACTGCCTCTACCATAATTATTACAATAGGTCTGTCGTTGTTTGAATCAATCTCAGCGGCAAACTGCTTTACGTCACTTGTGTTTATGCTGTAATACTTGTTTAGGTCATCTACGCTTGAAAATGTTTGAAGTGAAAGCTGATATTCGGAATTAATCTTATCCATCACTTCATTAAGATTTGCTTCCTTTGCACCGCAGCCTGCAAAAATCATAAGGCACAAAACAAGCGATGCGGCAATAGAAATTGCTTTTTTCACAATGCTTACCTCCGTTGATATTAATTTTATAAAAATAACGCCGTCGTTTGGCGGCGTTATTTATGGTCGAGGTGACAAGATTCGAACTTGCGACCCCATCGTCCCGAACGATGTGCGCTACCAAACTGCGCTACACCTCGATTTAAAACAGCCCCGAAGTTACTCGAGGCTGATGGCTGTGGAATAGGGATTCGAACCCCAACAAACAGAGTCAGAGTCTGTCGTGCTACCGTTACACTATTCCACAAAATCCTGATGCTGCTTTCCGTGCAACGATTGTTATTATAAGGCAATTTTACGAAATTGTCAATAGCAATAAGAAAATTTTTTATTTTTTTCTTACCCTTATATCACTTCCGATAAAATCAAGTCTTTGGGCGTTTCCGCATATTCTTGAAACAAACCTCTCGGAATAGTCTTTTTCAAGCTCACGCAAGGTCAGGTTTGTGTTGATTATTATAGGCTTGTTTGAAAGCATACGAGAATTAAAAATGTTATAAATCTGGGAAAGATAATACTTGCTTTGCAGCTCTGTTCCCAAATCGTCAACTATGAGCAAATCGCAGTCGATAAGCATATTTATAAGCGAATAATCTTCTTGGCTTTTGGTGCGAAACAGCTTTTCAAACTGTTGAGTAAGCGAGGGTGCAGACACATAAATCACGCCAAAGCCCTTTTTTATGATTTCGTTTGCAATTGCAAGCGAAAGGTGAGTTTTGCCCAAGCCTGTTGAGCCTTTCATCAATACACTCTGAGAATGAGGCGTAAAGCCTGCGGCATAATCTATACAAAAACGCAAAATCTTCTGCATTTGATTATACGGCGAAATTCCGATTGTTGGGTCAGCCTCCTTTGAATAATAGTCCAAAGAAAAGGTCTCAAAGGTTGACAGCGACAACGGAGCTGTTCTGTTTAACTCCTCGCAGGCACAGGCGATAAGCGTTTGCTTTAAGCATGAGCAAACTATTGTTTTTCCGTTTTCCTCAATATAACCGGTATCGTTGCATTTTGAGCAGGAATAGTGAGGCTCCAAAACATCGCTTGCATAGCCGTTTGATTTAAGAACGCTGTCAAGCTCAGCTTGCAAAGCCAAATTTTCATCTTGAAGCTGCTGCATATGCTCAACCACATTTTCACCGTTAAGCACCGCTCTTGCCGCACGCACACCGCTTGAGGATATTTGATACTCAAGCTCTTTTACACGAGGAAGCTCTCGATAGATTTCCGCTCTGCGTCGGTCAGCGTCCTTTTCTGCATTCAATCTGCGTTGAAAGAGCCTGTCTGCCGCTGTTTTATAAACATTGCTGCTGTATCCCATATTATCCTCCTATCGCATTTATCAATTATCAAGTATATTGATTTTTTCAAGCTCATCAATATCATATGAAGCCTTGTGTGACGTGGGCTTTGTGCTTTGATTTGCCTCAAGCTTTTTAAGCTCGTCAATATTTTTAATGCCGAGTGAATTCCATTTTTTGAGTATACCGTTTATATAATTAAACTGCATAGTGCCTTTTTTGTCAACACATCTTTCATATGCTTCTCTAAGCATTTCGTGCGAAAACTTCCATTCCCCCACCCACATTCGACTGTATTCAAGCTGTTTTTTTGTGGGAGAGCCTACGTTTTTCATTCCGAAAGCAGAGGAAACCGTTGAAAAATATGAGCTTAGCTGCTTTGAATAACGGATTTTGTTGTCTGCGGCTTCAACTGAATTAACGCCGTCGTCTGCCCAAGAAATACCGATTTTTTCAATGGTACGCATATTTCCCTTGTCAATACTTATGCAATACTGAATCAGCATCAGCACAACATCAAGAGGCAAGCCACAGGTGTCTTTGAGCATCAAAAGAGTTGACGTGTCCGAATTTGACAAAGTCTTGCCAAGTGCCGTTTGAGCCTCGCTGACAAGGATTTTCAGCTCCGTGTCCTCCGAAAGACGTTGAGCCGTAAAAAAATAGTCGGGCTTTTGCGGTTTTGTCACCGCAAAGCGATGCTTCGCCTCGTTGACCTGCTCGGAAATTTCCTCAACCGTTTGCAGAGCCTCGGACTTCGGCTGTTTTGCTTTTATTTCGTTTGTGGAATTATTATTTGCGTTTAATTCTTCAACAGAATTATCTTTTGCAGGCAAATAAGCAGCCGAGGTTTTTTGCAATATTCCCATATTCACCCAATAATCAAGTGCTTCGGGAATATCCGTAACGTTTACTCCCGTTGCTTTTGAAATATCGGAGTCGCTGATGTCACTGTCGGAATTTCTCAGCACAAAGAGCAAGACCTTGAGCTTTACGCCGTCCGAAAATTTCAAGCCCTCGTCAACTATCTTTGACGGAACGGCAAAAACCGACCTCCACGCTCCCAAATCAAGTTTTACTGACATTATATCTACACCCTAAATTCATAAGTTATGAGGATAGTATAACATAATTTTCTGTATCTAAAAATAAGAAAATAGAATTATGCCGAATTTTTAACAAAATCAAAGCCTATCACAGTAAAAAACAACCCCGTGCCGCAGAATGATGTACTGACAGAACGGGGGATTTTCGAATATATGCTATTACTTTGATACAAAGTAGTTCATCATTGTAAAGCCCTTGGCTATGTAATTGCCTGTTGCTTTCGCCTGTTCTTCACAGAAACAGGTGACGCCGCTTTCAAGCTCATTTTTGCTGTCGTAGATAAGATACGGAACAGGGTTTGATGAATGAGTGCGAATATTAAGCGGAGTCGGGTGGTCGGGACAAACCAAAACAGCAAAGTCACCGTTTGACCTAAGGTATTCGGTAACGGGAGCAAGAATGTGTTTGTCAATCAGCTCAATCGCCTTTACCTTGTTTTCGGCTTCGCCTCTGTGTCCACATTCATCGGGGGCTTCAACGTGTATATACACTAAATCGGCTCCGTTCTTAAACTCATTGATTGCAGCCTGACATTTGCCGTCAAAATCAGTGTCAATATAACCTGTTGCACCGTCAACGTCAACGCTGTTCATTCCCGCACAAATGGCAATTCCCTTGAGCAAATCAACAGCCGAAATCATACTGCCCTTTTTGCCGAACTTTTCAAAGAAGCCGTCAAGACGCGGCTTTGTTCCCTCGCCCCAAAGCCAAATTGAATTTGCGGGATTTTTCCCGTCGGCAATTCTCTTTTGGTTTATCGGGTGGTCTTTAAGCAAAGCATAGCTTTTTATCATAAGCTCGTAAAGCTTTGCGGTGTCATCGCCCTTGGGGATATATTCGGTTATCTTGCGATTTGAAATGTCATGAGGAGGTGTAAGCTCGCCGGGATGAGGATTGCCGTTGTTCCAAACAAGACAATGGCGGTATGAAACACCGGGATAGAAGCTGAATGTATCGTCACCGAGCTTTTCCTGCACATAATTTATAAGCTCTCTTGCTTCTTCGGTTGAAATGTCGCCTGCACAGTAATCCACCATTGTTCTGTCGGCATAATCGGGTTCGTCGGAAAGCGTAACCAAGTTGCATCTTAAGGTCACGTCGGTTTCTTTGAGGTTGATTCCGATACTGACAGCTTCAAGCGGAGAGCGTCCGCTGTAATACACAGCAGGCTCGTAGCCGAGAACCGAAAGATTGGCAACATCGCTTCCGGGCTTTAACCCCTCGGCAACGGTCTTTACCATTCCCACCTCTGCCTTTGCGGCAAGGCTGTCCATACAAGGCTTACTCGCCTTTTCCATCGGTGTTGCACCGTTTAGCATTTCGGAAGGCTCGTCTGCCATTCCGTCACAAAGCATTACAAGATATTTCATAGACTCATTTCCTTTATTTCGGCAAAATTATGCCGATTGATTTATTTTTGCAAAGTACCCAAGCTTGCACACTTTAAATAAGCGTTGATAAAGCCGTCCAAATCGCCGTCCATCACTGCCTGAATGTTACCCGTTTCAAAGCTTGTGCGGTGGTCCTTGACCATTGTGTATGGCATAAACACATAGCTGCGAATCTGCGAGCCCCAAGTGATTTCCTTTTGAACACCCTTAATGTCCTCGATTTTTTCAAGATGCTCACGCTCTTTGATTTCAACGAGCTTTGAAATAAGCATTTTCATGGCAACATCACGGTTTTGATATTGGCTTCGCTCAACCTGACTTGCCACAACAATGCCCGTGGGAATATGCGTCAAACGCACGGCAGATGAGGTTTTGTTTACCTTCTGTCCACCCGCACCGCTTGCACGGTACACGTCCATTTTGATGTCCTCGGGGGCAATATTTACCTCGATGTTGTCATCCATTTCGGGCATAACTTCAAGAGAAGAAAAGCTTGTGTGTCTGCGTCCTGCCGAGTCAAACGGTGACACACGCACAAGGCGGTGAACTCCCGCTTCGCTCTTGAGGTAGCCGTAAGCGTTTTCGCCCTCGATAAGCAGTACGGCACTTTTGAGTCCTGCCTCGTCGCCGTCAAGGTAGTCAACCTCTTTAACCTTGAAGTTGTGAGCCTCTGCCCAGCGAGTGTACATTCTGTAAAGCATTTCCGCCCAATCCTGAGCCTCGGTTCCGCCCGAACCTGCGTGAAACGTAAGAATGGCGTTATTTTTATCATATTCTCCTGTCAAAAGCGTTTGCAAGCGTTGCTTTTCAAGGCTTTCTTTAACTGCGTTAACCTCGCTTTGAGCCTCCTCCAAAAGAGAGATGTCCTCTTCTTCGTTTGCAAGCTCAATCAACGCAACGGTGTCCTCGTATTTTGCAACAAGTCCTTCATATGCTTCAACCTTGCCCTTGAGTGCACCTGTTCTTTGCAGAGTTTTTTGAGATTTCTCAACATCATCCCAAAATCCCGGCTCAGTTGCCTTCAGCTCAAGCTGTTCAATCTCGGATTTCATTCCTTTCATTCCGAGAGCGTCGGACAAATCATCAATATCAGGCTTCAAAGCCTGCAAAGAGAGTAGTAATTCTTCAAACTGTACCATTTGCACATACCTTTCTCTGTATAATTAATTCCTAATTTCATATTATACCAAATTATAGGCAGATTGTAAACTTGAATTAGAAAAAATATTATCACTAAATGATTGTTGCATTTTGCCGATAAATTTGTTATAATTTATTAGTAACAGAACACACGGAGGAATTTATGGAATTTACCGAATACAAATGTCCGATTTGCAACGAGCAGTTTAAGTCGGGCGACGATATCGTCGTTTGCCCCGATTGCGGTACTCCACAGCATAGAGAATGTTACGAAAACCTCGGTCATTGCTTTTATGAAGATAAGCACTCGGATGATTTTTCTTTTGAAGAATTAAACAACGATAACGATGACGCAGAAAACGACACGGACAGCGAAACCGTTGCTTGTCCGATGTGTCATTTTGAAAATCAAAAAACTTCGTTTTATTGCGGCAAATGCGGATACCCGCTGCAAGCAGAGGACAGAAAAAATAATCAAAATCAAAACCAAAGCAACACTCAGCAACCGTTCGGCCAAGGAACTCCGTTTGGATATGCAGGTGCAGGTATGCCTGCCTTTGACCCGCTTGCCGGACTTAACAGCGAACAGGAAATTGCCGACAACGTAAATGTTGGAGAAATGTCAAAATTCATCGGAAAATCCACTCAATATTTTCTGCTTGTTTTTAACAGAATAAAGAGCTTTAATGCTTCAAGGTTTAATTTTTCGGCATTTATCTTTTCGGGAATATATTTCCTTTACAGAAAAATGTTACCTTTGGGAATACTGTTTTCCCTGCTTAACATCGGGCTGATTATAGGAGAATCGTTCATACTCATCTCGCCCGAATACCAAAATTACGCTTCGGCACTTTTGGAAATGGCAGGAAGCACCCAACAATTGTACTCATTTTCGCTCAGCTCTCAATTCTCGCTGACCGAAATTTTGTATCTGTACTCGCCGTATATTATGTCGGCTTTGAGGGGTGTGATTATGCTTATAAGCGGATTGGTTGCAAACCGCACATATTACAAGCATTGCACCAAAAAAATCAATTCAATAAAAAGCAAATATGACGGCACGGAAATCCCCAAAAAGCTTGAAGCCGCAGGCGGAGTTAATTTGCCGCTTGCAATATGCGTCGGATTTGCTTGTATGGCAATCAACTACATTCCATTATTTATTTAACACAGGAGGCTTTTATGAAAATCACAAAAGCGGTTATCCCTGCGGCAGGCTTCGGCACAAGAGTATTGCCTGCAACCAAAAATATGCCTAAAGAAATGTTCCCTATTGTTGACAAACCGACAATTCAGTATATTGTTGAAGAAGCCGTCAATGCCGGCATCACCGATATTCTCATTATCACAAACAGAGGCAAGGAATTGATGGAGGACCATTTTGACGCTTCTCCTGAGCTTGAAGCTCTGCTTGAAAGAAACGGCAAGACCGAGCTTTTGGAAACAGTAAGAAGCATCTCAAATCTTGCAAATATCAGCTTTATAAGACAAAAAGAGATGAAGGGCTTGGGTCACGCAGTTCTGAAAGCAAAGTCATTTGTCGGCAATGAAGCGTTTGCAGTTATGTACGGCGACGGCGTTATCGTGAGCAAAACTCCTGCAATCAAGCAACTTATTGACTGCTACGGCGAATACGGCGAGGGTGTTCTCGGTGTAAAAAAGGTTGTGGAAAAGGACATTCACAAATACGGCTCTTTAAAGGTTGAACACCTGCACGACAACGTGTTTAAATGCACAGATATGAAAGAAAAGCCGCAAACTGCAGAAGAAGTGCTTTCGCTTTACTCGATACTTGACAGATGCGTTTTGCCTGCCGATATTTTTGATGTTTTGGAGCATACAAAGCCGGGCGTAGGCGGAGAAATTCAGCTTACCGATGCTATGCGTGAAATTGCGATTACCAAGGGTATGACGGCAGTTGAGTTTGAGGGCAAAAGATATGATATGGGCAACAAATTCGGAATTTTGCAGGCTCAAATCGAAATAGGACTTACCCATCCCGAAACCTCACAACAGCTAAGAAGCTACATAAAGGAAATTGCAAGCACTCTTTGATTTTAATAAACACATAGTAAAACCGTATCATAGCAACTGCTTTGATACGGTTTTTTGTTTAAATTAAGCCGAGATTTGTTTTCCATTTAAGGATTTTTTTAACCGAAGCGTCTATCTGCGATTCGGGAATTTCTCCGTTTTGAACAGCCTCAAGAACGGCAGGGTATTGACTCTCAATATCCGAACAGCACAAAATATCATTGCCGCATTTTGCCGCAAGCACCGCCGCAGCTTCGTTGCCTGTGTATTCGGTAATTGCATCCATCGCAAGGTCATCGGTCATTATTACACCGTCAAAGCCCAAATCGGAGCGTATAATATTATGTACTTTTGCCGACAAAGAAGCCGGATATTCGCTGTCCATTGAATTTACAACGCTGTGAGCTGCAAGAATACAATCCGCACCTGCATCAATGCCTGCGATAAAAGGCTTAAAATCCGATTCTGCAAACTCGGAATAATCTCTGTCATCATACGCCATACCCGTGTGCGTATCGGTGTTGTCACCGTAACCGGGGAAATGCTTTAACACGGTACCCAAATGCTTTTGCTTTGAGATGCTTACGGTTTTTTGCACAAACTTACACACCTCATCGACATCACTGCTGAACGAACGCTCATACATAAATGCGTCGGAATCTGAGGTAACATCGCAAACGGGTGCCATATTCACATTGATTCCGAGCGACAAAAGCAAGTCTGCTTTATTTACGGCATCATCCTCAACAGCAGTCCAACCTCCGTTTGCATAGGTATCCTTGGGTGAAAGAAACGGTGAATCGTAAAGGTTTGAATTTTCGCTTACTCTCACAACAGTTCCACCCTCCTCATCGACACCTATAAGCATAGGAATTTCAGAGGCGGCTTGATAGCTTTGAACGGCAGACACAACCTCATCCTTTGTTTTTTCGTCAAAATCCCTGCCAAACAAAATATATCCGCCCAAGTTATATGTTGTTATTGTTTCAACTGCGTCGGCTTCGGGGCATCTTACATAAAACATCTGCCCTACCTTTTCTTCAAGCGTCATATTTTTAATTATCTCATCAATTTTTTGTTCAGCCACCTGTTCGGCAGACAGGGTTGTGGGCTGAGCGGTTGTCAAAGCTTCGGCCTGAGAAGTTGTCTGCACGGTTTCGGACAAGCTGTTTGTGTCACCAAAAGAGCAGGAGCATAAAGCGGCAAGACACATTGCCGACAAAGAAATTGAAATTGTTTTAAAAAGCTTTATTTTCATAGCAATCTACCTTTATGTTTTAGTATTCTCATTTTACTATCAAACCAATGCTTCTGTCAACAAAAATTGAAACCACCCGCCGAAACGGGTGGTTGTTATTTAAGTATTAATTCCAAAACGCTTTCACGGTCAATTTGCAATGCTGTTGAAATCTCGTCGCAAACCATCTTCTCGGCTTCCTTAAGCACACGCTCGTCTGCGATGTGAAGCCGCTTGCCCTTGGCGATTTGCACAAGCTCATGGTTGTGTATCAGCCTAATCAGCCTTATAAGCTCAAGACAATCGCCGCCTGATATTATGCTTTTGAAATGCTCGGCACGCTCAATTTTGTTATCATTCCAATCACCGTATTCGGGCAGGCTTTGAAGTATTGAATTAACCTCATCGGCTGTAAGCACATAGCGAATTTTGCCGACAAGCTTTTCGTTGTGAGTGGGAACAAACAAGGTCGATGTATTTGAACAAATCGGCTTTAGAACATAGTATTCCATACTCACCTTGCCAACACGTTTAGTCGTTATGTCGGTTATACTGCAAACTCCGTTTGTTCCGTAAAGAACAGTCTGTCCGACGCTGTACATCTTTATTACCTCTCTTTGTGCTTTCTATATATAATTATAACACTGAATTTCAATTTTTGACATAGGCAAAATAGCTAAATCTATGTGAAGTTTTAGCATACGAAAATAAAGCAACCGACCCAATGATCGGCTGCTTTATGGGGTATATTGGATTATAGAAGGAATCTTTCATATTTAAGGAAACAAGCATTGACAAAAATGTACGTTAATTTCAAAACTCCAAATAATTACCTAAAAAACCTCGAGAGTGCCAATGCTTATTTCCACAAATTCATTATCTATATTTTACTAAATCTTTTCATAAAATTCCATTGCATTTGCAACAAAACAAAAAATTAGATGTAAAAACTCCGACAGATTTTTTGTGAATTTTGCACCAAAAAATCGCAGCCAAAAACGACTGCGATTTTTAACAAGACTTTTTAATTATGCCAGAATTTCATCGGCAAGCTGTTCAAGCTGAGCGATATTTTCCTCTTTCAATGCTGATTTAATCGTAACTGTCGTAGGCACAAGCTCAATATTTTTCATCTTTTCAAAATATGCTTTCATTACCTTTCCTGCCATCGGAGCCCAAGACCCGTTTTCGATAAGGGCAACCTTTTTGTTTTTATATGCTTTAATTTCAAGGTGATGCAGAAAATCGTTTGCAATCGGGAAAATTCCGCCGTCATATGTAGGAGCGGCAACAACAAGTCTGCTGTAACGGAATGCGTCCTCAATGTCCTCTGCCATATCGCTTCTTGAAAGGTCGGCAATAGAAATTTTGAGGTCGGTTTTTGATTTGAGAATCTCATACAGCTTTTCGGCTGCTGCCTTTGTGTTGCCATGAATTGAGGCATAAGCGATAAACACACCGTCATCCTCTGATTCGTATTTGCTCCAAATATCATAGAGATTGATATAATATGAAAGATTCTCTTTAAGTATCGGTCCGTGAAGCGGGCAAATTGTTTTTATATCAAGAGTTGCCGCTTTTTTGAGCAGATTTTGCACCTGAACACCGTATTTTCCGCAGATGTTAAAGTAATATCTTCTTGCCTCGCAAGCCCAATCCTCATCGGTGTCCAATGCTCCGAATTTGCCAAAGCCGTCTGCCGAGAACAAAACCTTTTCATTGCTTTCGTAGCTGACCATAACCTCAGGCCAATGAACCATCGGAGCCATATAAAACGAAAGCTTATGCTCGCCCAAATCAAGCACATCGCCCTCTTTTACGGTGACTGTTCTGTCGGTCAAATCAAAATCAAAAAACTGAGGCATCATATTAAATGTCTTAACATTGCCCACGAGCTTCATTTCCGGATATTTTTCGGCAAGCAGCTTTACATTTGAAGCATGGTCGGGTTCAAGATGACTTACCACAAGATAGTCGGGCTTTTTGCCGTTCAAAACATCTTCCAGATTTTGGAGCCATTCTTTGGTTTTACGCTTGTCAACGGTATCCATCACTGCAATCTTGCTGTCAAGAATAACATATGAGTTATAGGCGATTCCGTTGGGTACAACATACTGACTTTCAAACAAATCAATATCCTTATCGTCAACGCCGATATATTTTATGCTGTCAGAAATTTTTACGTCCATAGTAGTTTCTCCTTTGTCTTATTATATAATATCTGTCAAAATATTGCAACATAAGCCGAGCTTATATCAAGCTGAGCTGTTCATCGTTTGTATCGTCATTCGACGGCAAAGCTCCGAGTGCGGGAAGCGAGCGTGTTCTGTAACGTTGAGGCTTTGCAAACATTCCCTCCTCGTACTTCTCTATTCCCATAACTCTGTGTCCTTTTTTCAATTTCATAACCGCCACGCCTTGGGTTGAACGAGTTGATTTGAGCGACAATGCACCTGTATGCACAAGCAACATTCGGGTTGATGAGGATTTAAGCAAAACTTCCTCGTCGTTTTCAAGCAAAATCATTGCCGAAAGCGGTGATTTGTCTGAATATGCACCCGTCAGCTTCTTGCGGTTGGTTTTGGTTGCATACGCTTCAAGCGGAACCTTGGCGATTTTGCCGTTTTCAAAGGCAAAGAGCAAAATACCCTTGTAGTCCTTTGTTGCAACCATATAAACTGCGTTTTCGCCCTCGTCCATTGCAAGCTTTGCGGCTACATAGTCACCGAGAACGCTTGCCTTAGTGTCGGCAAAATCCGACGCTTTTGCTTTGTACACCTGACATTTATCGGTAAAGAACAGCAAATCACAGTTGTTTGAAAACTCCTTGGTTTGGGTGATTTCGTCGCCGTCCTTCAGCTTTTGTGCTCCGCTCATACGAAGCGACTGCGGTGTTATTTTTTTGAAATAGCCCTCTTTTGTAAAGAACAGAGTAACGGGATAATCCGGTACTTCTTCAATTTCTTCCTCATATTTTGCGGTATCCTCGTAAATGATTATGCTCTTACGGGGCTGACCGTATTTGTCTGAAATTGCCTTTAGCTCTTTAACGATTATCGTTTTAATCCTTGATTTGCTCTTTAAAATATCGTCCAAATCGGCGATTTCTTTTTCCAAATTTTCAATATCCTGAGTACGCTTTAAAATATACTCTCGATTAAGATGACGAAGCTTGATTTCGGCAACATACTCGGCTTGAATTTTGTCGATTCCGAAGCCAATCATAAGATTCGGAACAACCTCAACCTCCTCATCGGTTTCGCGCACGATTTTTATTGCCTTGTCGATGTCAAGCAGAATTTTTTCAAGACCTTTGAGCAAATGCAGCTTTTCTGCCTTTTTGGTGCGGTCAAAATATGTTCTGCGTTTTACGCACTCAATTCTGAACGCTATCCATTCCTCAAGCAATGCCTTAACACCCAAAACCATCGGGACTCCGCCGATGAGAACATTGAAGTTGCAGGCATATGAATCTTCAAGTGTTGTAAACCTAAACAGCTTGGTCATCAGCTTGTCGGGGTCAACACCTCGTTTAAGGTCTATTGTAATTTTAAGTCCGTCAATACCCGTTTCATCACGAACATCGGATATTTCCTTGATTTTGCCCTGCTTTACCAAATCAATTATCTTTTCAATTATAACCTCACAGGTGGTTGAGCTTGGTATGGCAAGAATATCAATGCAGTTTGCCGATTTGTCGTACTCGTATTTTGCACGCAGCTTTATGCTGCCCTTGCCTGTTTCATAGATTTGATTTAAAATCTTTTCATCATATATAATCTGACATCCTCCGATAAAATCGGGAGCAGGCAAGGTAGACTTGATTTCATGGTCGGGGTCACGAATGAGTGCCGCTGTGGTTTCGCAAATTTCCTTTAGGTTAAAGGAGCAAATGTTTGACGCCATACCTACGGCTATGCCGGTGTTTGCATTGACAAGCACCGACGGGAAGGCAACAGGCAAAAGAGTAGGCTCTTTTTGGGTGTTGTCATAGTTATCTACAAAATCAACCGTATCCTTGTCGATGTCACGGAAAAGCTCGCCGCAAATCGGGGCAAGCTTTGCTTCGGTGTAACGTGATGCAGCCCACGCCATATCACGGCTGTAAAACTTACCGAAGTTGCCCTTTGAATCAACATACGGATGCAACAAAGCCTCATAGCCTCTTGATAAACGCACCATTGTGTCATAGATTGCAGAATCGCCGTGAGGGTTGAGCTTCATCGTTGCACCCACGATGTTTGCGGATTTTGTACGTCCTCCGCTGAGAAGCCCCATTTTGTACATTGTGTAGAGCAGCTTGCGGTGGGACGGCTTAAAGCCGTCGATTTCCGGAATTGCTCGTGACATAATTACGCTCATTGCATACGGCATAAAGTTTTCACGAATTGTTGAAACTATGGGCTGTTCAACTATGTCACCCGCACCGTTTATAACACCGTGCGTCTTTAAAGCCTTAGACGGCTTTGGTGTAGCTTTTTTCTTAGCCAATTATTTCGCCTCCGTTCAGCTTACGTCAAGATTATCGATATATTCGCTGCCATGCTCAACAATATAGTCTTTTCTTCCCTGCATATTATCGCCCAGCAGAATATCAAAAATCTGCGTTGTCTGCTCAACATCGTCGGGCATAACCTTAATTAAGCGACGAGTATCGGGATTCATTGTGGTCAGGTTCATCATATCGGGTTCGTTTTCACCAAGACCCTTTGAACGCTGAATCGTAAACTTTTCGTTGCCGATTTGTTTGATGAATTTTTCTTTTTCCGCTTCGTCATACGCAAAATATACGTCGTTTTTCGAGGTTATTTCATACAGCGGAGATTCGGCAATAAACACCTTGCCCTCTTTGATAAGCGTGGGAGTAAGACGATATATCATAGTAAGCAGCATTGTGCGAATGTGAAATCCGTCAACGTCGGCATCAGTGCAGAGAATTATTTTGTTCCAGCGTAGCAAATTCATATCAAAGCTTGAAAGATTCTTGTTAGCCTTGGATTTAACCTCAACTCCGCAGCCGAGTACCTTGAGCAAATCGGTTATAATCTCACTCTTGAAAATCTTGTCGTAATCAGCCTTTAGGCAGTTAAGTATTTTTCCTCGAATCGGCATAATTGCCTGAAAATCGGGATCACGAGCCTGCTTGCAGGCACCGAGAGCCGAGTCACCCTCAACGATAAACAATTCACGCTTGTCGGTGTCCTTGCTTCGACAATCAACAAACTTGGCAACACGGTCAGCCATACCGAGGTTGCCCGACAGCTTCTTTTTGATGTTCAATCGGGTTTTTTCGGCGTTTTCACGGCTTCGCTTGTTCACAAGCACCTGCTCGGCAATTTTTTCAGCCTCAAGCGGGTTTTCTATAAAATAAACCTCCAAGCTCTGACGTAAAAATGCGGTCATAGCGTCTTGAATACCCTTGTTGGTAACTGCTTTTTTGGTTTGGTTTTCGTAAGACGACACACTTGAAAACGAAGAAATTACACACACAAGGCTGTCTTCAACGTCATCAAACTTAATTTTGCTTTCGGTTTTATTGTATTTATTGTTTTGCTTCAAATAGCTGTCAATTTGATAAACAAAGGCGTTTCTCACCGCCTTGTCGGGAGCACCTCCGTGTTCAAGCCAGCTTGAATTGTGATAATATTCGGTAAGGCTTACTTTGTTTGAGAAGGCAACGGATATGTCCATTTTACACTTATATTCAGGCTTATCGTCACGGTCACGGGTTTTTACCTCGGTCGCCCAATGCTGAACAGAGGTAAATCCGCCGTCGCCTATAACCTCGGCAACATGGTCGACAATTCCGTTTGCATAATTAAAGGTCGTTGTATCAAAGGCTTTGCCGTTCTGATTGCGAAACGTAAACTCAACGCCTGCGTTAATTATTGCCTGACGCTTCATTATGTCGATAAAATAATCGGGCTGAATGTCAATATCGGTAAACACCTCAAGGTCAGGCTTCCATGTGATTTTTGTACCTGTGTCCTTTTTGGAATACGGCTCTTTTTTTAAGCCGCCGATATTTTCGCCCTTTTCAAAATGAAGCGTGTAGCGAAAGCCGTCACGTCGAATGTCAACGTCCATATACTCGGAGCTGTACTGTGTTGAGCAAAGGCCGAGTCCGTTCATACCCAGCGAAAACTCATAGCTTTCACCCTCGTTGTTGTTGTATTTTCCGCCTGCGTACATCTCACAAAAAACAAGCTCCCAATTGTATCTTTGCTCTTTTTCGTTAAAATCCACAGGGATTCCTCGGCCGTGGTCCTCTACCTCAATAGAGCCGTCTGAAAAGCGAGTTACCGAAATCTTTTTTCCGTAACCCTCACGAGCCTCGTCAATTGAGTTGGAGAGTATCTCAAAAACTGAGTGTTGACAACCATCAATTCCGTCTGAGCCGAATATTACCGCCGGTCTTTTGCGGACACGGTCAGCTCCTTTGAGAGTTGTGATACTTGAATTGTCGTATTCATTTTGTTTTTTTCTCGGCATATAATCTTCCTTTGATTTATTCGATATTTTAGGGGTTTGCTTTATTTTTCGCCTCTGAGTTTTTTGATTTTGTCACGCAAATATGCTGCATGCTCAAATTCAAGAAGCTTTGCGGCAGCTTTCATTTCCTTGGTCAAGCTTTCAATAAGCTGAAGCTTTTGAGCCTTTGTAAGCTGCTTTGTATATTTAAAGTCGCTGTCCTTGTGAGTTGAAATTTCAAGAACGTCGCTGACCTTTTTCACGATTGTTTTAGGAACAATGCCATGCTCCTGATTGTATTTTTGCTGAATTTCACGGCGTCGGTTTGTTTCGGTTATCGCCACACGCATTGAGTCTGTAACGCTGTCGGCATACATAATCACAGTACCCAAGCTGTTTCTTGCGGCTCGTCCCGTAATCTGAATAAGCGAACGTGTGCTTCTCAAAAAGCCCTCCTTGTCGGCGTCAAGCACCGCCACAAGCGATACCTCGGGAATGTCAAGACCCTCACGCAAAAGGTTTATTCCCACAAGAACATCAAAATTACCCAAACGCAAATCCCGCACAATTTCCATACGCTCAACGGTGTCAATGTCGTGGTGCATATATCTTACCTTTATGCCCATCGAGTCAAGATAAGCCGTCAAATCCTCAGCCATTTTTTTTGTGAGTGTTGTCACAAGCGTACGCTGATTTTTGGCGGTGCGTATGTTTATCTCGGAAACAAGGTCATCAAGCTGACCATCTGTCGGTCTGACCGAAATTTCGGGATCAAGAAGTCCCGTCGGCCTTATTATCTGCTCGGCAACCACCTTGCTCTTTTCAAGCTCCAAATCACCCGGTGTTGCACTGACAAACACCGCCTGATTTATTCTTTCGTAAAATTCATCAAAATTAAGCGGTCGGTTATCATAAGCAGACGGCAGACGAAAGCCGAAATCAACAAGGCTTTTTTTGCGTGCGTGGTCGCCTGCAAACATACCTCTGACCTGCGGCAGAGTAACGTGGGATTCATCAACAAACAAAAGGTAATCCTCGGGAAAATAGTCAAGCAACGTAAACGGAGCCGAGCCTGCTGCTCTGCCCGACAAAATACGGGAATAGTTTTCGATTCCCGTGCAAAAGCCGATTTCTTGGAGCATTTCCATATCATAATGGGTACGCTGTTCAATTCGTTGTGCTTCAAGCAATTTGCCGTTTGAGCGGAAGTGTTCAAGCTGCTCTTGAAGCTCTCTTTCGATTTCGGCAAGTGCAATTTGCATTTTGTCACGAGAAACAATGTAATGCGAGGCAGGATATATTGCGGCGTGCTTCAGCAATGCCTTCAGCTCACCCGTAAGCGAATTAATCTCTGAAATTCTGTCGATTTCGTCACCGAAAAATTCCAATCTTATTATCGAATCATTGGAAGCCGCAGGAAAAATTTCAACCACGTCGCCTCTGACTCTGAATTTGTTTCTGATAAAATTAACGTCGTTTCGCTCGTATTGCAGTTCAACAAGCTTTTTCACAAGCTCATCTCGGCTTTTTTCCATTCCGGGACGAAGTGATATTACCATATTTCGGTAATCAATCGGGTTGCCCAAGCTGTATATACACGAAACCGAGGCAACGATTATTACATCTCTGCGTTCCGAAAGTGCAAGCGTTGCTGAGTGACGAAGCTTGTCGATTTCATCGTTGATTGAGCTGTCTTTTTCTATATAAGTATCGGTCTGAGCCACATACGCTTCGGGCTGATAATAGTCATAGTAAGACACAAAATATTCAACGGCATTATCGGGGAAAATCTCCTTAAACTCAGAGCAAAGCTGAGCTGCAAGGGTTTTGTTGTGAGCAAGAACAAGCGTCGGGCGTTGAACACGCTCGATTACGTTTGCCATAGTAAAGGTCTTGCCCGAACCGGTCACGCCCAAAAGCGTGGTTTCTTTGTTGCCGTCGGATATGCTTTTTACAATTTCGTCAATAGCCTGAGGTTGGTCACCCGTGGGCTTGTATTTTGAATGAATTTTAAATTTCATAGCAATCAATCAATATAAAATATCCTCTTTGCAAAGTTGCTTTGACGCAACGACACATAATCTTCGTCTGCAACCACAAAATGGTCCGCAAGCATAACGCCGACGCTCCTCAGCGTTGTAAACAGCGTGTGGGTTACGCTTATGTCCTTAATCGACGGAAACGCAACTCCGCTTGGGTGATTGTGGGCAATATATGCGGTTTTTGCATTGTGCCTCATAGCAAGATCAACAATCTTGCGGATTGGCACCTCGGTTGCGGTAAGCGAGCCCTTGGCGATAATGTCAAAATAAATCATCTTGCCTTTTGCGTCGCCCAGCATCAACGCCGAAGCCTCGCTTGTTCTGCCGATAAATTTAGTCCTAAACAAATCGCCCACGGTTTCGGGGTCAATTATATAATCATTTGACAATTTTGACTCGTTATACAGGCGTGACATTTCGGGCAGCATTTTAATATACACCGCTGCAGAATATGAAAGCCCAAATTCCTTCATCAGCTCGTCAAGAGGTGCGTCGCACACACCCGCTATTGTAAGGTATCTGTCAAGCAGACGATGTGCAAGCGGATTTGTGTCCTTGCGTGGAATCGCATAGAAAAGACACATTTCAAGAGCCTCATGAGGCTCAAATCCGTCAAATCCATTGGCAACAAATTTCTTTTTCAAACGCTCTCTGTGACCGCTGTGTTCGTTTCCGTTTGACTGAGCCATAATCAATCACTTTACACCGTATTTGTCGTAATACTTGTCTATTGCTTCCTTGAGCTTGTCATCAATAACAACTCTGCCGTTGTATTCCTTGTTGTAAAGATGCTCAATAACCTCTGCCATAGTTACAATGGCTGTGGTTTTAAGCCCGTATTTTTCCTCGATTTCGGCAAGTGCACTTTTTTCGCCCTGTCCTCTTTCCATTCTGTCAACAGACACAACAAGTCCAATCGGACTTACGTTGCCCTGTGCTTTGATTATGGGCAGAGTTTCTTCAATTGAAGTACCCGCTGTTGTAACGTCCTCAATGATAACCACCTTGTCGCCGTCGTTTATCGGACTTCCCAGCAATATACCCTTGTCGCCGTGGTCCTTAACCTCTTTGCGATTTGAGCAATAGCGAATGTCCTTGTCGAACTTTTCGCTTATTGCAACGGTTGCGGCAACCGAAAGCGGGATTCCCTTGTATGCAGGTCCGAACAGCACGTCAAAATCAAGACCGAAATTGTCTTTGATTGCCTGAGCGTAATATCCGCCGAGCTTGCGAAGCTGTGCACCTGTACGATAAAAACCCGTGTTTACAAAAAACGGGGTGTTGCGTCCGCTTTTGGTAACAAAGTCACCGAATTTCAGCACACCGCAATCAACCATAAATTCAATAAATTCCTTTTTATACTGCTCCATAATAACCTCCTGAATTGTATAATTTCTCATAGTAAATCATTATAATTTTAGCACAACACAAAATTTTTGTAAATCAAAATTACACTAATGTAATCTATATACAGTATTTATGCGGATTTGTACAAATAATTACACAAGGCAATATTTGTTATTGACAAGTTAGAACAAATGTTCTATAATAAATAAAACGTTTGTTCGATATGGTGATTATAATGTATATGCTTGACGTTGTCAATAAAAACAGATATAAAAAAGACCGTGTGATTCTGCACAGCGATTGCAACAGCTTTTATGCAAGCGTTGAATGTCTGCTTAATCCGCAAATCAGAAACAAGCCCGTTGCCGTGGGCGGCGATGTTGAAAAACGCCACGGAATAATACTTACCAAAAACGAGCTTGCCAAAAAATATAACATCAAAACGGGCGAAGCAATTTGGCAGGCAAAGCAAAAATGCCCCGACCTTGTTGTTGTTCCTCCCCGCTTTGACATTTACAAAAAATTTTCAAAAGCGGCAAGAGAAATCTACTATGATTACACCGACCGAATCGAACCGTTTGGACTTGACGAGGCGTGGCTTGACCTGACGGGGAACATTGAAAATTTTGACGGATACAAAACCGCAAAAATAATTTCAAGCCGTATCAAAAACGAGCTTGGAATAACCGTCAGCATAGGCGTCAGCTTTAACAAAATATTTGCCAAATTCGGAAGCGATTACAAAAAGCCCGACGCAATAACCTGCATTACACGAGAAAATTTCAAAACCATTGTGTGGAACGCACCGGCAAAGGATTTGTTGTATGTCGGAAAAGCGACAAATGAAAAGCTAAAAAGAATCGGGATATACACAATCGGCGACATCGCCCGCACACCGCTTGAAATTTTAAAAAATCAACTCGGAAAGCACGGAGAAATGTTGTATGGCTTTGCAAACGGATATGATGCCTCACCCGTTACAAGGTTTGACGAACAAAGCGAGGTTAAGTCAATCGGCAATTCAACCACCACGCCAAAGGACATAAAAAGCTATGAGGACGCAAAAATCGTTTTATATGTTTTGTGCGACAGCGTGTGCAGACGGCTGCGACAACAGGGATTTCTTGCAAAAACCGTGTGTATATATATTCGTGACTGCAAGCTGAAAACCGTCAACAGGCAGCACACCTTGCAAGAATACACAAACCTTACCGACACAATAACAGCCACAGCATATGAGCTGTTTAGAGCGAACTGCAATATGAAAATTCCGCTGAGAAGCTTGGGCGTTGCTTTAACCGATTTTTCCCACGACAACATTCCGAGGCAGATGAGTATTTTTGCCGATGAAACAAAGCTTTTGAAAAGCGAGGCGTTGGATCAAACGCTTGACACGCTAAAGCAACGGTTTGGTAACTACGCCGTGCGTCCTGCCGTGCTTTTGTGCGACACCGTGCTTTCGGGCTTTAATCCCAAAGATGACCACACCGTTCACCCCGTGAGCTTTTTATGAAAATTGACCCCGACCCTACTAATTAAGCAAGGTCGGGGTTTATCTGTTCATTAAAATTCTCCGCAATTATGAAATTATATTCCCTCAATGATTTTTTGGTAGCATATTAACGACATTTCCTCAGTTCACCCCGCCTCAAGTGAGGGCTTGGTGCGTGAGGATATGGTCATAAAATTAATTAAAGTTAATTTAACAGAAGCGTTTTTCTCACTATGACTATGTTCTTCAACGGCAAAAACCGCCTGCAAGCAGGCGGTTTTTGCGGTCTAAATCAACTCATCGTATTCATTTGCGAGCTTTTAACTTATCGTTATTCATCACTTGGACTTATAACAACAGTGCTTCTGATTAGCAATTTTGTTAACGGTGATTGATACTATATTTAACATTGAGCAACTATAAAAGAGAGAAAACATATTACTTAATGCCACAAACAAAATCGCAGGGTTAAAATGCAGGACAAACGAACGATAAAAAAAGAGGGGAAATAGATATATTTAATTTAAATCAAGCGTCAAAATTCAAACAAGGGTTATTCAGCCTGCGGTTCTGCCATTGAAACAGACTTCAGCATTTCTTCCCATTTGTTCATATCAACATTATTTTTTACTGCTGTTCTCAACACCTGATAAACAACGTTGTTGTTGCAAATATAGGCTACAATGTCCTGAGCAACGGTTTGACGAGCTTTTGAGCTTGCCGCTAAATCCAAAAGCAAATATGTTTCATCTTCATCAAGAGAAAGAATTTCTATGAATTTAAGCAAAATTTCATACCTCGGTGCAGAACGCACACCCTTTTCGATTTCGCACAAATACGATGAAGAAATGCCAATCAAATCCGCAAATGCCCTTACAGACATATTTTTTTCAAGCCTTTTGGCAGAAACAAATTCGCCAAATGTCATATTTATCACCACCAAGATTATTTAAAATTATAAAAAATATCACAATATATAAAAATTGGTTTTCGGTGTTGCTTTTTGTTGTGTTTTGTTGCATTTCGTTAGAAAAGGTGGTATTATTGTAATAAACAAGAAATTATTGGGTGGTGCTGTCAGTTATGAGTAAAACATTATCAATTTTGTTGGTTGAAGATGAACCTTCTCCGTGTCAAAGATTTATTGATGAAATAGAAAACCGTGATAATTTTAATTTGGTGGGCATAACGAACAACGATTTAAAAGCACTTGAATACATCAAAGACAATCAGCCCGACATTCTGATTTTGGATTTGGAGCTTCATTTCGGCAGTGGCAGCGGACTGAACGTATTGTGCGGTCTAAAGGATATTCCCTTGCAAAACACGCCGTATATTGTTGTTACCACCAACAATTCAAGCCCCACAACCTATGAGTCTGCACGTGAATTGGGGGCGGATTACATAATGTCAAAGCATCAAAAAAATTACTCTGAAAAATATGTGCTTGATTTTTTGGAGATGATTTCTCCGTCTATACACAGAAAGTCGGAAACCAAAAGCGTTGAATTTAATGCTCCTGCAAGACACGATTTGGAAAAGAAACTGAGCCGCAGGATTATGCAGGAGCTAAACCAAGTCGGCATCAGTCCCAAATCGGTAGGCTACAAATATCTTGTTGACTCAATCAAGCTGACAATAGAACAGCCTGTTCACAATTTGTGCGGTGTTGTAGCAAAAACCTACGGAAAAACCGAAAGCAGCGTTGAACGTGCTATGCAAAACGCAATCAACAGAGCGTGGGCAACCTCGGATATTGACGATTTGCTGACGTACTACACCGCAAGAATCAGCTCCTCAAAGGGTGTTCCCACCCTAACCGAGTTTATTTATTACTACGCAAACAAGCTTCATGCGGAATAAATAAAACCACCGCACTTTTGTGCGGCGGTTTTAATGGTGATATTTAGTTTTTAGTTCCAACCAAACCAATATTGTAACCATTCCCAAAATGACATTTTTACGCCCTCCTTTTTATAATTTTCAATAAAATTATAAAATTTTAGGCGTGATTTTTGTGTTAGTTTGCGGATTGTGCTTTCCGTAGCTTTTAATTGCTTTTTGTTAAAAAAGGAGTGTTTTTTATGTCGCTTTCTTTGATAAAATTCTTTTTTATTGTTTTGTGTTGCTTTATGTTACAGCACAAAGCGATAAACCAAAAAATATTTTTAAAGGATTGGCTGTTCATGGGTGGAGCTTCTCTTGCAACCGGTGCAGCAATCGCAGTAATATGCCAAACCCCCGCTGAGCCTTTGTTTATACTGATGCTTATTGTTGTTATAATTTATCCGCTCATACGGTTTAAATACTCGCTTATTTCAGCAATAAACGTTTCAATGTTTTCGTTAGCCGCAGAATTTGTTATTTTCACAATATCAGCCTTTTTAAGCCTTCCTATTATCTATTTCTTTTACAGATATGATTACTCGAGCGAAGCCATGCTTGCGGCTGCTTCTGCCGTAATCGGAATAATCAATGTGATTTTCTGCATCCTGTTTTTCAAAATAAAAAGATTTCGCCACGGTATTCCGTTGGTTGAAAAAAATATTCGTTCGGACTTGACAACCTTGATTTATGTGATTATCATTACGCTGTCACTGTCGGTATACTATATTGTTGCCGAAACTTACATCACATATTTAATCATTATGGGTGTTTTAATTTGCGGCTGTATTTTGTTTTTGATATACAGAGTGCGTATTCAAAGCATTTACGTTGAAAAGGTGAATCAGCGTAACAAAGAAATCGAAGAAGCAACGATGTCGGACATAGAATCCGAAAAGCAACGACTGCTTGACGAAAACAAAAATCTTTCTTCAATCGTACACAAGGACAACAAAATCATTCCGGCTATGTATATGGCTGTAAATGAGATTTTGGACTGTGATTCTGCCGACTTGCAAAAAGAAAAAGCCGCAATGCTGAAAAACCAGCTTGCCGCTCTTACAGAAGAAAGAAAGGAATTTTTGACTGAATTTGAAACAAAAAACCAAGCCCTGCCAAGCACGGGAGTGTCGTCAACCGATGCTTGCATAAAATATTTGTACAACAAAGCAAAAAAAAGCAACGCCTGTTTCACCGTGTCTGCTACCTCAAATCTCAACGAATACAAAGGCTTTGCAAAATGCGAAAACGATTTCAACACCATGCTTTTGGATTTGGGAGAAAATGCGATAATTTCTTTGGACGATGTTGACTTCAAAAACGTTTTTTTGCTTGTTGACGCAAGCGAAAGCAACCTGACTCTGAGCTTTTTTGACAGCGGAGATATGTTTGCCGTCAATGTTATCCGAAACCTCGGTTTAAAACGCACAACCACACACAAAAAGACGGGCGGCACGGGAATCGGGCTGATGAACACCTTTAAGCTTTGCAGAAAATACAAAGCGAGCTTTGTTTTGAACGAAACCGTTGATAACTCCGATTTTGTCAAATCTGTTTCCATTGTTTTTGACGGACTTGAACAGGTGCGAATCAAGTCGAATCGTCCCGATGTCGTAAAAATTCTTATTGACCGAAACGACATTGTGCAGGAAAAAGCCGCAGCATAAAACCGCAAATTTGTATCAAACGGGCTACCGACAGGCAGTCCGTTTTTTTGTGCAAAGAATAATTTAAAAGCAAGTGAAAATAATAACCAAAACAGAAGAATAAGGAGTTTGGTTTATGTCATATTTAAAAATCGCAAACGTTAAGGGCAGAGAAATTCTTGATTCACGTGGAAACCCCACCGTAGAGGCAGAAGTAACACTTTGCGACGGCACAACCGCACGGGGCGTTGCACCCAGCGGAGCCTCAACAGGAGAGTTTGAAGCACTTGAACTGCGAGATAACGACAAAAAAAGGTACCTTGGCAAGGGAGTTTTGAAAGCTGTTGAAAATATTGACACAAAAATCCGCAACGCCGTAATCGGGCTTGACACATCGGATATTTACTCTGTTGACAAAGCTATGCTTGAAGCAGACGGCACAAGCGACAAATCAAGCCTCGGAGCAAACAGCGTGCTTGCGGTTTCAATCGCCTGTGCAAGAGCGGCGGCAAGCTCGCTTGAAATTCCGCTGTACAGATTTTTGGGTGGTGCTTCGTCAAACACATTGCCCGTGCCGATGATGAATATTCTCAACGGCGGGGCTCACGCAGGCAACACGGTTGACGTTCAGGAGTTTATGATTATGCCCGTCGGTGCCGAAAGCTTCAGAGAGGCTCTGCGTTGGTGTTCGGAAGTGTTCCATGCACTTGCCGCTCTGCTGAAATCAAAGGGACTTGCCACCTCCGTCGGTGACGAGGGCGGATTTGCACCGAATCTTAAAACCGATGAGGAAGCGATTTTGTATATACTTGAAGCCGTAAAAAACGCCGGCTATGAGCCAAAAAGAGATTTTATGCTTGCTATGGACGCCGCCGCATCAGAATGGAAAGGAAGCAAAAAAGGCGAATATATCCTGCCAAAAGCAAAAACAAGGCTTAGCTCAGCCGAGCTTATCGAGCATTGGAAAGACCTTGTTGACAAATATCCTATTGTTTCAATAGAGGACGCACTTGACGAGGAGGATTGGGACGGATGGCAAGAGCTTACCGAAAAGCTCGGCAACAGAGTTCAGCTTGTGGGAGACGATTTGTTTGTTACAAACACTAAGCGGCTCAAAAAAGGAATTGAGCTTGTCTGCGGAAATTCAATATTGATAAAGCCGAATCAAATCGGAACTGTATCCGAAACGCTTGAAGCCGTAAAAGTCGCACACAAGGCAGGCTACACGGCGATTGCCTCACATCGTTCCGGAGAAACAGCAGACACACTTATTTCGGACCTTGCGGTTGCACTCAACACCTGCCAAATCAAAACCGGTGCACCGAGCAGAAGCGAAAGGGTGGAAAAATACAACCGACTTTTGCGGATTGAAGAAAAGCTCGGTAAAGCTGCGGTTTATCCTAAGATGTCCGCCTTTAATCTTAATTTTTAAATAATAAAAAAACAGCGGTTCGCTTGATTTAAAGCAACCGCTGTTTTTGTGGGTTATACGGAAATGTATTTTTCGCTTGTGTTTACTGCACTCAGCTTTTCATCTACCTTTTTAAGATTGACGTTATCACCTATAACAATGAAAATCTCCTGTCCCCTGTCTATCGGAGAAACAACGGTTTTTTCACGGGTTGCATTAACCTCAACCCAACCGTTGGTGTTCTGAACAAAGCCCTTTATGCGATAGATTTTTCCGCAGGCTTCATCACCGATAATGCTATTGATTGTCGGCACAAGCAAGGCTTCGGGGATTTGGACGTGCATAATGTAATGGGTGGATGAACGTATTGTATCGACGGAATACAGCTTAACATATTCAGCCAAGGTCTTTCCACAGCCTTCAAGCACTTCAAAATCCTTGTCGGTCAGGCTGTCCCAACCTTTTGCAAGCACATCGTCTGTATTGATTCTTCGCTCACAGCTTATGGCTTCAAGCGATTTGTTTATATGAGTAATGATTTTGTCAACACATTTACTATCAAAATTATCTTTCAGCTTGCTGATTATGAGCTTGCCCGAATATGAGGCTTGAGAGGCAAGCAAAAATTCCATTTGACTTGAAAGCTCGTCCTCAAGCTCTCCGTCAACCACGGTCAGCACGCTTCCTGCTTCATACCAACGCTCAAGCGGTTCTTCTCTGAGAGTGTCAAAAAACTCGTCCATATCAAAAATCCCCGACGGCTCTACGATGACCCTGTCTATCCCCTGCATACCGAGCGTTATCAGCTTGGTTTTGAAACGACGCTTGTGACAGTCGGGATCACCTCCGCCTGCAATCATCTCAAGCGTGCAATTTTCATCTTCAAGCTCCTGTAAAAGCATCATATCAACATTTACCGCACCGAAATCGTTTTCGATTATCGCAATCCTTCTCCCCATTCGCTTTTGGTATTGAGCATAGAGCTTTATAAAGGTGGTTTTCCCCGAACCCAAAATACCTGTTATCAAATCAACTTTTATCATTGTATCACCATCTTTCGGTATTATATTGTAGCATATTTTCAGCTTATTTTCCACCGCTAAGCTGTATCAGCTCAAAATTTGTGTAAAAAATAAGGCTGCCCGTAAACAGACAGCCTTTTGCCCTTAAAACGAAACGAGGGCGTGCATTACAGATATATTCTAAATTTTGAAATTTATTCGTTGTTGCCGATAAAAGAAAGCGGGTCGGCATATTTTCCGTCAACCGTTACGGCAACGTGAATGTGGGAATCATCGCTTGCTTCAAACGGAATTGCTCCAACAACTCCGATTTTGTCGCCTGCGTTTACTGCGTCGCCCTCAGAAACATTAACAGAACCCAAGCCGCAATATATGCAAACCACATCGTTTACGGATATTTCAACGGTTTTGCCGTACATTTTGTCATCGGAAATTTTTGTTACCGTTCCGTCACTCATTGAAAACACGTCTTCGCCAAGCTCGGCTTTGAAATCAACCGCTGTGTGGGGCTTCCAAACATTGAGAGTTTTGAAATAGGTACTCTCTTTGCTGTAAGCTCTCAAAACATTTGGCGATTCCACGGGGTATTTCAGCGAAATATCGGTTGAAAGCATGGTTTTCAAGGCATCGTCCTCGGTGCTTTCGTTCGGCTCGGTTGCAGAGGGCTTTGTATACTCCTCCGAAACCGTTGTCGGAAGCTGAAATTCCTCCTCCGCCTGCTCTGTCGGCGACTGCGTAACTCCTGCTACATATTCGTTGACCTGCAACGATTGAGTTGCCTGTGTTTGCTCTGATTTGAGCGATGTCGGAGTCGAAAGCGTGTTGTATGTTGAATATACAGCCATACAAACTGCCACAAGACAAATTGAAAACGCTGTATAAAACCCTATCTTTTCACGACGACTTCGCTTTTTGCGTCTTTGGTTTTTTTCTCTGTAATTGCTCATAAAAAGCACCTCCGCAAATATTATTGGCAGAGGTGCCGATTTTATACGGACTATTTGGTTTTTATTAAAGCACCGTGTAGCCTGCTTGCTCAACCGCTGATTTCAAAGCTTCTCTTGAAACGCTGTCATCGCAGATGACAACCGCAGATTTATCCTTGTGGCTGACCTCAGCCGAGGTCACACCCGAAACTTGCTCAAGAGCTGTTTTTACTCTCGCCTCGCAATGAGGACACATCATTCCTTCAATTATAAGTTTTTCGGTCATTTTGATTTTCTCCTTTTCTTTTGTCTTTATATTATTATGTTTTGAATAAAGCCTTACAAAGTTTAATCTGAGTGCATTTGTAACAACACAAAAGCTCGAAAGGCTCATTGCCGCCGCACCGAACATCGGATTTAACTGCCAGCCAAACAGGTTTATAAAAGCACCTGCGGCAAGCGGGATTCCGATTACGTTATAAATAAACGCCCAAAAGAGGTTTTCGTGAATATTCCTCAAGGTTGCTCTGCCAAGTCCGATGGAAGCCGGAACATCGGCAAGGTTGCTTTTCATCAGCACAACATCAGCCGCATCTATCGCTATATCCGTACCTGCTCCCACAGCTATTCCGACGTCGGCACTTGTGAGTGCCGGAGCATCGTTTATTCCGTCACCGACCATTGCGGTCACGCCCTCGGATTTCAGCCTTTGAATTACATCTGCCTTGCCGTCGGGCAAAACTCCCGCAATAACCTCGTCAACGCCTGCCTGTCTGCCGATTGCATCGGCTGTTTTTTGATTGTCGCCCGTCAGCATAACAACTTTAAGCCCCATAGCTTTAAGGGCTTTCACCGCCTCACAGCCGTCATCTTTTATTACATCGGCAACCGCAATTATTCCGACAAGCTCGTTATTTTTGCAAAAATAAAGCGGTGTTTTGCCTTCATCGGCAAGCTTGTTTGCCGTTTCTCCGATATTTTTCGGAATGTTTACCCAAGAGGAAACATAGTTTAAATTGCCGCCGAAAATTTTGTCGTCGCCCAAATTCGCACTCACTCCGCTACCTACGGCAGCCGTAAAGCTTTCGGCTTCTTTAAGTGACAAATTGCTTTGCTCCGCCTTTGTAACTATTGCCCGTGCAAGAGGATGCTCGCTTTTGCTTTCAAGGCAATACGCAAGGCTCAAAAGCTCGTTTTCATCTGTATTGCAGGGGATTATATCGGTAACAGCAGGCTCACCCTTGGTTATTGTTCCTGTTTTGTCAAGTGCAACAATTTTGATTTTCCCCGTTTTTTCAAGCGACACAGCGGTTTTAAACAAAATTCCGTTCTTTGCTCCCACGCCGCTGCCAACCATAATCGCAACCGGCGTTGCAAGTCCCAAAGCACACGGACAACTGATTACAAGCACCGAAATTGCCCTTGCAAGTGCAAAACCGACGCTCTCTCCCAGAAAAAGCCAAACGACAAGCGTTATGACAGAAATTGCCATCACAGCAGGAACGAACACACCCGAAACCTTGTCTGCAATTTTGGCAATGGGTGCTTTTGTTGCGGAAGCGTCGCTTACCATTTTGATTATCTGCGACAGAGTGGTGTCCTCACCGACACGCCTTGCTCTGCATTTGATAAATCCCGAACGATTTACGGTTGCCGCAGAAACCTCGTCCCCCTCCGATTTATCAACAGGTACGCTTTCACCCGTCAAGGCTGACTCGTCAATCGCAGTTATTCCCTCAAGCACCACACCGTCAACGGGTACGGCTTCTCCGGGACGAACCGTAAAAACATCTCCGATTTTCACAGAATCAATCGGTACCTGCTTTTCCTTGCCGTCAACTATTATCACCGCAGTTTTCGGGGCAAGGTTCATCAGCCCCTTTAACGCATTTGTTGTTCTGCCCTTTGAATAGGCTTCAAGCATTTTTCCCACTGTAATCAGCGTAAGTATCATTGCCGCCGATTCAAAATACAGCTCGTGCATATACCTGCCGACAGCCGCAGTATCACCGACAGCCTGTGCCGCCGTCATTGCAAACAAGGCATATGTGCTGTAAACAAAAGCCGCTCCTGAGCCGAGGGCAACAAGAGTGTCCATATTCGGAGCAAGATGAATTACCCCTTTAAATCCGTTTATGAAAAACTTTTGATTTATAACCATGACCGCCGCCGTTAGCAAAAGCTGAACAAGTCCCATTGCTATATGGTTTTGTGCAAGAAATTCAGGCAACGGAAAGCCCCACATCATATGCCCCATTGAAATATACATCAACGCCGCCAAAAACACCAATGACGCAATCAGTCGCTTTAAAATTGCAGGAGTTTCTCGGTCCTTGAGAGCATCGTCGATATTTTGATGTGATTTATCATTTTCCGCCGATTTTTTAAAGGCGGAATATCCTGCTTTTTCAACAGCTTCGACGATTTCCCGCTCTGACGCTGTGCCTTCAACAGACAATGTGTTTGTAAGTAAGCTGACCGAGCAAGACGAAACTCCGTCAAGCCTTGACACAGCCTTTTCAACTCTGCTGCTGCACGCCGCACAGCTCATTCCGATTACATTGTATTGCTCCAAGCTATCACCTACTTCATCATTTTTTTCAAGGTTTCGACAAGCTCATCAATCACTTCGTCGTTTCCGTTTCGTATATCGTTTGCAACACAGGTGTGTATATGATTTGAAAGCAGTTCCTTATTAAAGGCGTTGAGTGCCGCATTTGCTGCGGCTGATTGAACGAGAATGTCGGGACAATAGGCATTGTTTTCCACCATTCTTTTTATTCCCCGAATCTGACCTTCTATTCTGTTAAGCCTGTTTATCAAGCTTTTGTATTCCTGCTCTGTTCTTTCTTTGGTTTTGCGGCAATTACATTCGTTTTGCATAAATTCACCCGATTTTAATTTTGTATTCACAAAGGCAATAGCTGTAATTATATATTATACCCCCGTGGGGTATTTGTCAATAATAAAGCAAAAAAATACACCGTACAAAAGCACGGTGTATAAAGCGATTAAATTAATCAGTCTGCCGAATACGGGAGCAGAGCAAGGTGACGAGCACGCTTGATTGCAACCGTAAGGTCACGCTGATGCTTTGCACAAGTACCTGTTACACGACGGGGAAGAATTTTTCCTCTTTCTGACATATAACGGCGAAGATGTGCAATATCCTTGTAATCAATATGTTCAACCTTGTCAACACAAAATCCGCAAACCTTCTTGCGTGATTTTCTGCCACGATTGTTTGGTCTGTCTGCCATAGCGAAGTTCTCCTTTCAAGTGAGAATTATTTTAAATACGGTTAGCTGTAATTAAAACGGTAGGTCATCATCAAGCGGCAAGTCCTGAAAATCCGAATTTGAACCGCTCTGATATGACTCAACAGCCTGTGGCTGTGCGGGAGCGGCATAGGATTGAGGTGAGCCGTACGACTGATTTGAGCCGTATGATTGATTATATCCACCGACATTGTTTTCACGGCGTTCGCCCGTAAACGAAACATTATCGGCAACAACCTCAACAACATAACGGTTTGAACCGTCCTTTGCCTGATATGTGCGGCTCTGAAGCTGACCTTCAACTGCAATAAGCGAGCCTTTGCCAAAGTAGCGGCAAACAAACTCCGCTGTGTTACGCCAGCACACTATATCAAAAAAGTCGGCTTTGCGTTCTTCGCCGTTTTTAACATAGCTGCGGTCAACCGCAATTCTGAATGTTGTTACGCTGATGCCCGACGCTGTTGTTTTTAACTCAGGGTCGGAAACAAGTCTGCCCATTAAAATAACTCTGTTAATCATAATTTTTCCTTTCGTAATTCGGGATAAACCCTACAATGTGATTATTCGTCTTCCTTTTTGATTATGAGTGAACGCATAACGCCGTCTGTGATCTTGTAAACACGATCAAGCTCTGCGGGGAACTCTGCTGTGCTTTCAAAATCGAAAAGAACGTAGTAGCCTTCGCTTTCTTTGTTGATGAGATAAGCAAGCTTTCTCTTGCCCCATTCGTCAACATTTTTCAAAGTGGCATTCTTTTCAATGAGGGCTTTAAACTTCTCAACGATGGCCTGAATACCTTCCTCGCCCTTCTTCATTGAAATAATCATTACTGTTTCGTAATTAGCTGTTACTGCCATTTTTTGCACCTCCTTCTGGACATTATGGCGGTTATTACCGCAAGGATTGTTGTATATTACAACAGATTTATTATATCATAAAAATCGGGCTTGTCAACATTTTTTTGCATTAAAAGATTTGATTTGTAGGGCATTTTCATTGACAAATCAAGAAAATGATATATAATTGATATATAATAGAGTTATTGTAGATTAATATGTGATATTATGCGAAAAAATAAATTGATGGGAAGGTGCTTCTTTGTTTACTATTCTAAAAGAACACAAGGGCTTTGGCAAGCAGATTTTTCTTTTGGCAAAAAACGAGCTTATCAAAACCTACAAGGGTGCTGTAATCGGACCGCTTTGGGCGGTGGTTAAGCCTGCGTTCACGATTTTTGTTTATTGGTTTGCCTTTTCGGTTGGTATAAGAACACTTAAAAACCTTAACATAAACCTCGGCGGTGCCGAGCCGTTTACGGTTGACTTTTTCACATTTATGTTCATCGGAATCATACCTTGGTTTTTTATTCAAGACAGCATTGTTCAGGGTGCGAAAACGCTGAGAACAAACAGGCAATTTATCACCAAGGTTAAATTCCCCGTTTCAACTATATTGACATACACGGCGCTTTCAAGGCTGTTTGTTCATATGATACTTATGGCTGTTATGTATACCTATGTTGTGTTTACAATAGGCGTGAGCTGGTACAATCTTCAGTTTTTCATCTACTGTCCGATTATGTTCTTGTTTTTTGTTGCACTCTCATGGTCAACAGCTCCTATGTCGGCGTTCAGCAAGGACTTTGAAAGCCTTATTGTTTCGATTATGTCGGGCATTTTCTGGCTGTCGGGCATTATGTACGACTCCTACGGCGAGAGCTTTAAAGGCGTAATCAAATACATTATGCTGTGCAATCCGATTAACTTCTTTGTAAACGGATACCGCAACTGCTTCCTTTATCAAAGGGGCTTTTGGGAATATAAAACCGAGCTTGTCATCTTCCTTGCGGAGCTTATCGCTGTTATCCTGCTCGGAATTTTCAACTATAACAGACTCAGGAAAAAGCTTCCTGATGTACTTTAACGGAGGTAATTATGTCGGATACAATTATTACCTTTAAAAATGTAAGCAAAACTTATATACTTTACAAAAACGATCAGGCAAGATTCAAGGCGTTGTTTATCAAGCCTCGCAACCCCAAAACCAACAAAGCACTTAACGACGTTACCTTTGAAATCAAAAGAGGAGAATCTGTCGGCATCGTGGGCGATAACGGTGCAGGCAAATCCACACTGCTCAAAATGATTACGGGCGTTACGTTCCCCGACACCGGTGAGATTAAAGTCAATGGCAGAGTTGCGGCTTTGCTTGAGCTTACCGCAGGCTTTTCAATGGAAATGACGGGACGTGAAAATATTTATCTCAAGGGCTATATTCTCGGACTTGAGGACGAATACATCAAAACCATTGAAGAAAAAATCATTGACTTTGCAGAGCTGGGCGACTATATTGACCAGCCTGTAAGAACCTATTCAAGCGGTATGAAAATGCGTTTGGGCTTTGCAATTAACGTTAATATCGAGCCTGACGTGCTTGTTGTTGACGAAGCACTTTCCGTTGGTGACGCAACCTTTAAACGCAAATGCAAGGACAAAATCAAAAAAATCATAGACGCAGGCACAACAGTGCTTTATGTAAGCCACAACGCAGAATCTGTAAGGGAAATCTGTCCTCGTGCCATCTATCTGAAAAAGGGTACCGTGATTTTCGACGGACCTACTGACGAAACCTTGAAGGTTTATAACGAAACTAAGAAAAAAGAAAAAGAAAAAAAGGCGGCAAAGGATAAAGAAAAAGCCGCTAAAGCAAAATAACACTATATTGCCGTGCGTCCGAAATCGGGCAAACGGCTTTATTGTTTTATGCAGAGGAACACATATGAAAATCAAGGATAAACTAAACGAATTTGAAGCTGACTGGGCGGCTGTTCCGACAGTTGAAAAAGATATTTTTGCTAAACTGAAAAATAAAAAAATAATGATTTGCGGCCACAAGCTCGCCCGCTGCCTTTGCTATTCCCTTTTATATCTTAACGAAACACAAAATTTAAACACAAAAGTTGTTTTGTGCGGCAAAGAAAACAGAATTTCCGATGATTATTATAAAGATATTTTGTTGAGAAATGACTTTGAATATGTTGATTTTAATTCTATAAACGAATTATCTAACGTAGATTTCATTATTCATACAGGCGTTTGCAATGAGCTAATCAATGAAAGCGTCACCGTTTTCACCGACGAAATTTTCGCCGTAAATGCTTTAGCCTCTGTTGCCGAAAAATGCAAATCAAGGACAGTTTTATTGAGTGACAGCAGAGCTTACGGAAACGCAAAGCCTCACAGAGTGTACTCTGAAAACGAGTATGCCGACGTAAGCATCGCTTCTGCGGAAAATTTTGACGCACAGCTTTTAAGATCGCTTGAGAGCCTTTGGCATTGCAACCAAAAGCAAAAAGGATTTGACTTAACGGTTTTGAGAACAGGAATTGTTTTGGGAGCTTGCACAGGCATTGAATGTTTTCTTGACGAGGTATTTGACAGCGTTGCAAGCAACAGTCCCTGCAATGTATTTAATTCTTTAAAAGAATATTCTTTCGTTTATATCAGCGATGTTTTCAAAGCGATTTTCTACGCAATCACACAAATCGAGTCTAATCAAACCTTTAACGTTGCCGGCAAAAGCTCTAAGGCGTCAACAGGTATGATTTCGGCAATTCTTCACGATGTTTACGGTGACAGAGTAAAAATCAACCTCAGCGAAAGCCGAGATATAGATTATTGTGCCATAAACGCAAACAAAATCGAAGAATACGGCTGTTCTCCCATAATCAATCTTGAAACAGCACTTGAATTGTGTGTGATGAGAAAGACGGGCAAAAACGCAATGGCTCTCCCCCACAATCACGACGGCAGACTCGGTTCGATACAAAACATTTTGCTTTCATACCTGTTTGAAGTTGACCGAATTTGCAGAAAGCACAACATAAAGTATTTTCTCGGCGGAGGAACGTTGTTGGGAGCAATCAGACACCACGGCTTTATACCGTGGGACGACGACGCTGATATTATGATGCTTCGTGATGACTATGACAAATTTTGCAAAATCGCACAAAGCGAATTGCCGAAAAATATGACGTTCCAGAGCAACGAAACGGACAAGCACTGCTACTATGAGTTTGCGAAAATCAGGCTTGATAACACGATTTTTGCAACAGGCTTTGCAAAAAACCACAAAACTATGCACAACGGACTTGCTTTTGACATTTTCTGCCATGACAAAACCGCAAATTCAAGACTCGGTCAAAAAATTCACTTGGGTATGACATTGTTTACGAGAGCACTTGTGTTCAACAAATGGAATAACCGTAAAACCGACAACGGCAACAGGCTGCAAACGGCATTTACTAATTTTTGCATCAAGCTTTTCCCAATTAGATTCAGCTTATGGCTTGAAAGAAAGACGTTAAGTTTCTTTAAAAGAAAAAAGAACGCAAAGTATCTTTACGATGGGATGGGCAGAAATGTATATAACGGGTCTTTTCCTATAAGCTACCTTGACGAGGCAGTTTATGTGGACTTTGAGGGCTACAAGCTACCTGTGCCGAAAGAATATGACAAGTATCTGACCTTTTTGTACGGCGATTATATGGAGCTTGCTCCGCTAAGCACAAGGCTCGGATGTCACGAAATCAAGCTTTGCGACATAGGCGAATATGACGAAGCACAAATTCACAAATTATAAATTTTAACGCTTGACAACTGCAACAAACAGTAGTATAATATGTTTTGTTGCAGAGATGCGGATGTAGTTTAGTGGTAGAACTTCAGCCTTCCAAGCTGATCGTGTGGGTTCGATTCCCATCATCCGCTCCACAAAAATCCCAAAACAGCTTACGACCATCACGGCTCGCAAGCTGTTTTTTTATTTTTAAGCAAAGCCCTCCTGCGACAGAAAAACTCATTGCAGGAGGGCTTTGCGTTTGTGTTTTCGGGCAATTTTTAAAGTAAAGAAGCTTATTCTTCCATTTGCTTACCGAGAAATGCGGCAGCAGATTGAGCAAGCTTTATTTCGGTGCTTGTCGGGATTTTTATGCTTTCGCCCGTGAGCATAACAACAGCACCCATAACATCGCCGGAAGAGATAATCGGGTAAATTACGGCGGCGTTATTGTCAACACCCTCAATCGGCTGAACGTCGTTTAGAGTTTGTTCGGTTGCCGCATAGCTTTTTCTGTTTTCCATATAATTTTCAAGCACAGTGCTTACTCTGCGTTCAAGAAATTCACGTTTCGAAACTCCCGCAGCGGCAATCACATGGTCGTTGTCGCAAATCAGCGTAGGAAGTGAGCTGATTCTTGCAATAACATCTGCATATTGCCCTGCAAATGCCGACAATTCACCAACAGGCGAATATTTTTTAAAAATTACCTCTCCGTCTGTTGCCGTATAAATTTCAAGTGGGTCGCCCTCACATATAAAATTGACACCGAAAGCCTTGTCCCTTTGGTTTTTCACCGTTTGGACTATTGTGGCTGATAAGTTACCTTCGATGTCCCACTTAAAATTTACGACTTTACCTCTGTAACCTGCTTCTTCAAGTTGTTCATCGGTAAGCGTTCCTGATTCAAGCAGCATAGCAATGTCTGCTTTTAATTCAATGTCGATGTGCGACTCATCACCGCCAAAGACAACAATTTTTTCAACGATAAGTGGCAAATCACCTTTGTCGAGCTTGTCCTTGTCAAGAATATCACGAAAAATCTGCAACGCCGTTTTTGCAATACGATTGACCTCTATGGTCGTGTTTCTGCGTTCAACCGTCATCTCAAGCTGCTTTTCAAGACCGTCAATTTTCTGCAAAAGCTCGATTTCCATTTCCTCATAGGTTTCCTCTATGATTTCACGGTTAGCACCATCTGCTTTCATTAACTCACGGATTTTCTGCTTTTGAGTAGCCTTATAACTTTCTCTTGCTTTCGCCAAATCCACCTCTAAACTTGCGATAGTGGAAGCAGAAGTTTTTATCATCTGCGGCTCGCTCTTGATTACTTTTTCCAATTCAGTAATCATTTTTTCCGAGTTCATCATTACACGCTCAATATACTTTTTGAGCATTGTGTCAAGCAGATCAATACGGGTATGATGCGATGTGCAACCTTTTAGACCTCTCTTGTGGTATGTTCCGCAAGTGTAAGCAGGTGCTAAATCAGGGCGGCTCATTGAGAACATAGGACTACCGCAATCGCCACAGAAAAGGAAACCCGAATAGGTGGTATCATACTTTTTAACACCACGATAATTCGATTTTGTCCTTGCTTTAAGTTGTTGTTGAGCCTTCATAAACTCCTTAACATCGACAATCGCAGGGTGATGATTTTCAAACACCTTGTGTTCTTCCTCGTCTAATTTTTTGTCAGCACCGTTGATGTTTTTACGGGTATATTTGTGCTGACGGAGAGTGCCAATATAAAAATCATTCTGCAAAATACCGCTGATAGACGGAATCGCCCAGATAGGACTTGCTTTGATTTTTACCTCAACCTTGCCTTTGCTCTTTGCCGCTTCAGCTTCTTTGCGTTCCTTTTCCACCATACGAGGTGTAGGTATATTTTTTTCGGTAAGGTAGTTTGCGATTTTCTTATATCCCCATCCTTCATTGTATAGGCGGAAAATCTCACGCACTACTGTTGCCGCCTTTTCGTCAACCTCAAAAATCATATTTTTGGTGTCAACAAAGTAATATCCGTAAGGCACGGCACAAATCCAATTTCCGTCGTTCTGACGGCTCTCAACAACCCTTTTTACCTTTTTGGAAGCATCGGTAACGGGCATTTCGTTGAGCAAAAATCGTACTTGGATATTATTCCAATCGTCATAGGTCGGGTAGTCAATCCCATCTCCGATGGAAATAATACGCACCCCTGCATCTCGTAAATCTTCGAGTTCTACAAGACCTCTACTGTTACGGCGGGAAAAACGAGAAAAGTCCTTAATCATAAGAATATCGTAATGTCCGCTCATTAAAAGAGGTCGCATACGCTGATAATCTTCTCTCTGCTCAAAGGTGTAACCGCTTTTATCACGATCTTCGTAATAGTCCACCTCTGCATCAGGAAATGTCTGCTTAATGTATGTTTTTATAATTCTTCTTTGGTTTTCAATAGATGTATTATCTCTGTCTTTCTCAGTATCGACAGAGATACGCATATAAGCGGCAATTTTCTTTGCCATAGCTTCACCACCAATGTTGTTATTTTATATACTTATCTTTACGGATAACATTGTAACACACCTTTCTACAAATTGCAACACTTTTCGAGGATTAGTTGATTTTGGAAGTCATTTAATGTAATTATGGCAGAACAAACCTCTGCCATAGCAGAGATATTTAACTATCTCCGATTAGTCCTTGCTGAACATTTTTAGCAGCAAGAACTTCTTTGTTGTGGATCAATAACTCCTTTGTAAGCTCCACGATATCACCTTTGCCGGAAAGGAATACGCAGACCTTATATCCTTTAGCTTTCCATTCTCTATAATCGGGCTTTAAGGACTCTCGCAACGCTTTGTCCTCTTTTTCTACCCGTGATAACCAATAATATGCTATCTTGTTTTGTTCGCAGACTTCCAAAATCATTAACTGCCACCTCCGTTCATTCCATATTTTTCCTCGTTTTTGTTGCTTCTATGCAGTTTTTTACCAGCCGAAGAAGAAACAGCCTCAAGTTGCGGTTTCCACTACACCGCTTCGGTATATATACTTTCTAAACTAAAGTAGTACATAATATTTCTTTCTTCGGTAAGTAAGTTATTAACCTAAGTATTGTTTCTTGCTATAAAGCCGCAGTCTTTAATGCGAAAAAATCGCACACTACGGTTCTGTGATGAATTTATGCACATAAATGCGTGCAGGTCTGCCTTTGCCTTGCTGCAGACGGCTGATAAGTCCGTACCGTTCCAATTCCTTCAGCATTTTCGTGGCTTTATCGTGTCCGCAGGAAAATGTTTCGCATATATCTTTGAGCGTGCAATATACGAACACATCTCCGTAGCGGTCGGTAAATCTTTCTTTGTTCTTGGCGGATAAGCTCATTCGGTCAAGCAGTATTCCGTAAAGCAATGCGGAATTGGCAGATAAACCTTTGTATGCCGGGTTTGACAAAATTGCTTTCGGGACTCTCACAAATGCAAAGGTTTCGGCTTCCCACCACTTAAATTTGTTATTCAATTTGTTTTTCCTCCGTTCTTCGATTTTCTGTATCTATAAAGTGTCGAAAACCGTAAATTTTCTTTTTATACGGCTTTCAAAATTTGTCCGAGTGTAATTCTCTGCCTTAACTCGAATCGTTGAATTTGTTGCTTTTAGGTGCTGATTTAACACTTCTTTTGGAGTGATATTTTGGGCATCGGACAACCGTTGCTCTGAAACTCTGCTTACAAGCGTTTTGGCACTTGCGGCATAACTTGTTGTACGCCCGTCTGCCAGTTCCCTCGTTCCAAAAGAATGACCATTCCGCTTTTGCTTTCTTTGATAATCTTGACATTGTAAAAAACTCCTTTCGCTCTTCTTTCTACTATTTACAGTAGAAAATTTCTGATTTTGCCACACGATTTTTCGTGGAAGATATTTACCCTCTTACTTGTTTCCACAGAGAGAAGCGATTTTTCAACCCTTTTGAGAAAAATGTTTTTGTTTTATGAAGAAGTTCTCTACTTTTTAACCACACGGAATTTCAGGTTTTAACAAAAAATATTTTCAATAATTTCCACAAAGAGAAAGCCTTTGGGGAAGTTCTTCAATAGACCTTCTACTTTTTAACTACACAAAAATCGAAAAACTCTCTACTATTAAATTGCTTACCGATTTTGAATTTGTCCCAAAGTTTTTGTCCCTCATTCATTAGGACAAAGGGGTATTATTTGGACACCCAAAATCTGCGATTTGAAAAATATTCCCTTCACTTGTTTGAACAGAGAGAAGAAAAAATAAGGGTGTTTAGGAAAAAATCCTTTCACTTGTTTGAACCGGTAAAGCATTTCCGGGGGGTGTTTTTCAAAAATTCTTCTCACATATTTGGAATTAGCACTCTGAAATGACACCCTATTTTTGAAAAAGTCCCTCTACTTGTTTGCACTGGGAGAGGTAAAGTGGACACCCAAATTCAAGAAAAAAATCAAATTTCTAAATTAATGCAGGAAACAAATGCGATATAGCTCCACACCTAATAGCCAGTGAGAAAGGTTAAAATTCCAATGTCTTTTTTAAGAGGGGAATTTTTGTTGTTCAACTGCACATAAAACAAAAACGGACTCCCGAAAAAATCGGAAATCCGTAAAAAAATATTCTGTTTTATCTTAGCGAGCAGACCGTTTATGGACAGGTTTGCCAAAAACGGTGCTTGTTAGGGATGCCCTAAGACCCAATGATATGTTTTTTCAACATTTTTTCAACACACTCTCTAAGATGTTGAAAAAATCCCGAATGTGTGATATAATGTTTTATATCCAAGTATTTAGGAGAAATTATGGCTATAACATATAAAAAGTTATTTCACTTGCTAATAGACAAAAAATATCTAATGCTCAACTTTCGGAAAAAGCCGGTATCAGTTTAAACATCGTTACTCGTTTAAAAAGAGATGAATATATTTCACTCGAAACAGTAGAAAAAATTTGCAAAGCATTAGAATGTAATGTTGAAGATATTTTAGAGTTTGATTTTTCGAATATGAACAACAAAAACAATTGAGGTATATTTATGAATATCATTAGTTTATTTAGCGGTTGCGGAGGACTTGATCTCGGCTTTGAAAAAGCCGGTTTTAGTGTGCCAGTAGCAAACGAATTTGACCCGACAATATATGAAACTTTCAAGATAAATCATCCTAAAACACATCTTATTGAAGGGGATGTACGAAAAGTAACAAAAAATGACATAGCTCCGTTTATCAACGGTGAAGTGGACGGGATTATCGGCGGTCCACCTTGTCAATCGTGGTCTGAGGCAGGCTCTTTAAAAGGAATTGATGATGCAAGAGGACAACTTTTCTTTGATTACATTCGTATTTTGAAAGAATTTCAGCCTAAATTCTTTTTAGCTGAAAATGTCAGCGGTATGTTGGCAAATCGACATAACGAAGCCGTTCAAAACATCATTCAACTTTTTGAGAATGCTGGATACGATGTATCATTGAACTTGGTAAATGCAAAGGACTACGGTGTTGCGGAAGAAAGAAAAAGAGTCTTTTATATCGGTTTTCGAAAAGATTTGAATATTAATTTTGTATTCCCGAAAGGATCTACCGAAGATGATGACAAAAAAATCACTTTGCGTGATATTATTTGGGATTTGCAAGAAACTGCCGTTCCGGCCTATACAAAAAACCATCATAATCCTGATGCAATCAATAACAACGAATATTATACAGGAGCGTACTCTCCGATTTTTATGAGTCGAAACAGAGTCAAAGGTTGGGATGAACAAGCCTTTACCGTTCAAGCATCGGGGAGACAATGTCAACTCCACCCGCAAGCACCGAAAATGCAAAAATTTGGAAAGAATGATTGCCGATTCGTTTCCGGTAGTGAGCATTTATATCGTCGAATGACAATTCGTGAAATCGCACGAGTCCAAGGGTTTCCGGATGAATTTAAATTCATATACAAGGACACAAATGACGCATATAAAATGATTGGAAATGCAGTTCCCGTAAATCTTGCGTACGAAATTGCCGTAGCAATTAAATTGTTTTTAGAAGGAAACGGTGAAAAAGTTATCGGAGCCAAAAACGCGGAGGTTAAGAAAATGAGTACAAATAGCAATGATCAAGGCAGAGCCTATGAATATGCGTGGATGAATATATTGTATAATGCACTTAGTTCTGTTCGAAACACAAAAATTGTTGATAATTCAAGCCTTGTGGCTAATGAAAGAGCGTGGTGTACAATAAGCGACGATATGCAAAAACTGTTTGAATTATCCGCAGCATCCGCTGTTGACACAATTCTTGAATTAGAGCCTATAATGAGCGATGATATCAATGAAGAATTGCTACTTGAATTTCAACAAGATGATGCCGGGATCAAAGGTGATGTAAGAGATATTGTTATCAAAAGGAACGATATCAAATGGGAAGTTGGTCTGAGTATAAAGCATAACCACGAAGCCGTAAAGCATAGTCGTCTCAGCCACAAACTTGATTTTGGTAATGAATGGTTTGGATTGCCGTGCAGTAATGATTATTGGAATTCGGTTCAACCTATTTTCGACAGATTGAAAAATGAAAAGAGTAACGGTACCAAGTGGTCAGAACTAAATGATAAAGAAAACTCCGTATATATTCCGTTATTGAATGCTTTTATAAACGAAATAAATCGTTCTTATAAAATTGATTCGGAACTTCCGAAGAAGATGGTTGAATACTTAATTGGAACAAACGATTATTATAAAGTGGTAAGCAAAGACAGAAAGCGACTGACGGTTATACATACATTTAATACACACGGAACTTTGAATAAGCCGAGTAAAGTAAAGGTATCCGCAATTAGTGTTCCCGTTGTTGAATTGCCAACAGAACTTGTAGCATTGAAATTAAAATCCAATAGCACAAATACGGTTGAAATGTACTTAAATAACGGTTGGCAATTAAGCTTTAGAATTCACAATGCAAGCACAAAAGTTGAGCCGAGTCTTAAATTCGATGTGCAGTTTATCGGAATGCCGATTTCTATTCTTAATATTGAATGTAAGTGGAAATAAAACAAAAGTTTATAACTTGTAAGGAAGTGATCTATAAATGAGGGCTCTGTTAGATACCAATATTATAATACACAGAGAAAATATCAAAGCAACAAATTATTCCATCGGTCAATTATTTCATTGGCTCGACAATCTGCATTATGATAAGCTTATTCATCCTTACACAGTTAATGAATTACGCAAATATTCAAATGAGCAGATGCAAACATTGTATGATGCAAAATTAAGTGCATATACACAAATGAAAAATGTTGCTCCTCAGACAGATGAATTTATTCAGTTTCTAAACGATACGCCGAAAACAAATAATGATATTATTGATAATCAATTATTATTTGAGGTTTATTGCGGAAGAGCCGATATTCTCATAACCGAAGACCGAAAAATGCGTGTAAAAGCCGAGAAGATTGGTATTGCCGATAAAGTTTTTACCATAAATGCATTTATAAGTAAAGTCATTGCTGAAAATCCGGAATTGATTGAATATAAATTCCTTTCCGTAAAAAAAGAATGCTTTGGAAATATTGATGTTCATAATACATTTTTTGATACTTTTAGAAATTCATATCCGGATTTTGAAAAATGGTTTTCAAAAAAGTGCGATGAAGATGCTTATATATGTAGAAACGATAAAGGAGAAATTCTCGGATTTTTGTATTTAAAAACTGAGAATGAAGATGAAAATTATAGCGACATAACACCGAAATTTGCTCCTATGCGACGCCTAAAAGTCGGAACATTCAAGGTAGAAGCATCAGGCTTCAGGCTCGGCGAGAGATTTATTAAAATAATTTTTGATAATGCCATTGAACGCCATTTGAACGAGATATATGTAACACTTTTTAGGGATCGTCAAGAATTACAAGCATTATATGATTTGCTGATACGGTGGGGGTTCTACGAACACGGTGTTAAAGAAACCAACGGAAACAAAGAAATCGTGCTTGTTAAAAAATTGGGTGAATATAATAAAAGTTATACGCTTAAGCAAAACTTTCCCAATTTGGATTTTTCACATCGAAAATTTTTCTTGCCTATAGAAGCAAAATATCACACACCGCTTCTTCCTGATTCTCAACTACAAACAGAAAATGAGGTTGACTTTTTAGGCAATCAACCTCAAAAGTACGCATTGCAAAAAGTATACATATCTTTTTCATTCAAAAGGAATATGAATACTGGCGATTTTATTGTTTTATATCGAAAAGGCACTACTTATGGCAGAAAAGGTTATGAGTCGGTTGTAACTACCATCGGTATAATAGATGAAGTAAAGTATGATTTCAGTAATAAAGAGGAATTTTTGAAATATTGCGAAAACAGAACAGTTTTTACGCAAGAAGAATTAGAAAAATTTTGGCATACTAAGAAAAATAAATTGTTAGTAATAAAATTTGTGTATGTAAAAAGTTTAGAAAAAAGATTGAATTTAAGTCATTTATGGAACAAAAGGATTGTTGAACAAAATGCCGGTCCTCGACCATTTGATGAATTATCTGATGACAATTTCGAAGTAATATTAAATGATTCAAACACAAAATTATATGGTAAGGAAGCACAACGGTGAGTACAATACTATTGTCAATCAAGCCCGAATATTCGAAACGAATATTCGATGGAACAAAAAAATATGAATATAGAAAGCACATCGCTCAAAAAGAAGTAAACAAAATAATTGTTTATTCTTCAAGTCCCGAGAAGAAAGTAATAGGCGAAGTTGCTGTTGATGGAATAATATCTATGAAAAAAACGCCGTTGTGGGAATTGACAAAGAACAACGCAGGTATCTCAAGAAAAAAATATCGTGAATATTTCAGTGGTTGCGATATGGCCTACGCTTATAAATTAGGTGAATTTACAAGATATGAAAATCCTATGGAGTTATCTGATTTCGGATTATCTCAGGCACCTCAATCATTTGTATATGTCGATACACAGGTCTTAGGGTGTCCCTAACGAGTACCGTTTTAAGCCACAGGAGTAAAAACAGTCTGCTCGCTAAGATGTTGCAAAACATCGTGCGGTAGGCTGTTTTTCGATGATGGCTATCAAAATGGTCTGCTCGCTAAGATGTTACAGAACATCGTGCGGTAGCGGTATTTCGATAGTGGCTATCAAAATACACTGCTCGCTAAGAGTAAACATCATCTCAAAATTCAAAAATGAAAAGGCACAATCAGCGGATTTTTCTTCCGTCGGTTGTGCCTTTACTGTTGCTTTACGGTGTAATAATCTTAACTTTTTTCTTTTTAGAACGTAGTATTTTTAGTAGCGTATCGTCTATTCCATCTGTGTATTTACCATCCGAAATAAGAGTGTTTTTCTTTGAAATAAGGCTCTCTATTATCAAACTTCGTTCTTCATCGTTTAGATAAAAATAATATTTGCTCATACAAAAATCACTTCCGTATTCACAATTTCAGTTACTTGGTTACGGATATTATTCATTTTTTGCACCCACTCCATCGGTGCGGTGGCTTTCAAATTTTCCGTAACATTCTCATTTTCGGCAAGTGATTTTACCGTCTGTTCAAACAGTTTTTCTGCTTGGCTTTCGATGTCGGCAAGATAATTATCAAGCGTTCCTGCTGTCAGCAAATTGTAATATCTAACCTTGTGATGTTCTTTAAGATACCGTCTATGCCGTTCTGCCCATACGCCGATATGTGTCATCACTTGTGTGCCGAGCGTTAAATTTGGCAAAATGTAATCTCCTGCTTGGCGGTATGTACCGCCCATTTTCTCGTACTCTGTCATTGTTTTTTCCTCCGTATAATTTATTTTCCGATGCAACGTTCAGCGAACTGAAGCATTGCATAACAGAACTTTTCATACGGTGTCAATGATGTATGTAATGGGTCGCCCTCACGGATACGCAGAGTTCGACGGATCTCTTTAGGGATAACAACTCTGCCCAAGTCATCAATCCGTCTTACTATACCGGTTGCTTTCATATCTAAAATCTCCCTTGTTCCAATTTGATTAGCAAAATATTGCCTTAATATTGTGTGAAACATAGGTTTTTTTATACTGAAAATCAGATATAGAATTTTTTGGAAGTATAAGCTTATATCGAATTTAATTTGCTCTGATAATTTAGATTTATGATTCAGCTTATTATCATAAAACTATGTTGCTATTACGCACGAAAGGGAGCAATTTAATACAGATATTTACTGTAAGGAGAAAATTTATGGATAAATATGAAGTTTTGAAAAAACACTTCGGATATTCCTCATTCAGAAAAGGAAAGGAAGAAATGGTTGATTTCTTACTATCAGGCATAGATGCTCTTGCCATAATGCCTACCCGTAAACTAAAAATTTCAATGGTTGCCGTTGACTAATCACATTGTGTTTCGCAATGGGGTCAGGATTTTCGTCCGAGTTATTTTAGTATAAATAAATTCATTTCTATGCTGCCTTATTGCCCGACAATGGGAGCTTTTACGGCAACCGTTTTATGTCTGCAATTGCTGAATATAAGGCAAACAAAGCTACGCCAAAAACCACATCATAAAATATATTCTCTTTACAATGTTTTGTTTAAAAAAGTAAATTTTAAAAGAAAAATTTACATAAAATAAAATCGAGTTTATTTCACACAATACTATTGCGGCGATAAATCGGGAAGCCGAAACGCCGCTTGAGATAAATTAAACAAAACTTTTAAAGGAGAAAAAATTATGTCAAGTAACAATAACCAGCTTAATGTGCCTCAGGCAAAGGAAGCTATGGAACGCTTTAAGATGGAGTGTGCAAACGAAGTAGGCGTAAACCTCAAGCAGGGCTACAACGGTGACATTTCTGCAAGAGAAGCAGGCTCTGTCGGCGGTCAGATGGTTAAAAAGATGATTGAGTCATACGAAAACAGTATGAAATAATCATTTTTGATTATTTTGCCCGATATTCGGCAAATGATGAACGGCTGTATCAAATCAAGTTTGATACAGCCGCTTTGTTTATGAGATAAAACCGTTATAAGCTATTTATACTTATTTTACGGCGTTAAACGCCGATTCGAGTGATGCAATGAGGTCATCTGCATTTTCAATTCCAATTGAAAGTCTTATTGTGTTGGGTTTAATTCCCTGCTCGGCAAGCTCATCGGCACCAAGCTGAGAATGTGTTGTGCTTGCAGGGTGAATAACCAACGATTTGACATCGGCAACATTTGCAAGCAACGAAAATATCGCAAGATTGTCAATGAATTTTTGTGCCGTTTTGTCGTCCCCTTTTATTTCAAATGTAAAAATTGAGCCGCCACCGTTTGGAAAATATTTTTTATAAAGTGCGTTGCTCGGCTCTGAGGGGAGCGACGGGTGATGAACAGCCTCTACCTGCGGATGCTTTGAAAGATATTCAACCACCTTTAGGGCGTTTTGAACGTGCCTCTCAACTCTGAGAGAAAGTGTTTCAAGTCCCTGCAAAAACAAAAATGCGTGAAACGGAGAAAGCGTTGAGCCTGTGTCACGAAGCAAAACCGCACGGATATATGTCACAAATGCGGCAGGCGACGCTGCATCGGCAAAGCTGATTCCGTGATAGCTTGGATTTGGCTGTGAAATCCACGGAAATTTGTCTGTTGCTTTCCAATCATACTTACCGCTCTCAACAACAACTCCGCCGATTGCAGTTCCGTGACCGCCGATAAATTTGGTTGCAGAATGAACAACAATGTCCGCACCGTATTCAAACGGTCTTACAAGATACGGAGTTGCAAAGGTTGAATCCACAACAAGCGGAATTTTGTGGCTGTGTGCAATTTTGGCAACCTTTTCAATGTCGATAATGTTTGAATTCGGATTGCCCAAGGTTTCAATATAAATTGCCTTTGTGTTATCCTGAATTGCGGATTCAAACGCTCCCTCAACATCGGGATCGACAAAGGTTGCGGTTACACCGGAGGTTAGAGGCAGGGTGTGTGCAAGAAGATTATATGTGCCGCCGTAAATCGTTTTTGATGCAACAATATGCTCCCCGCTTTTGGCAAGTGCCTGTATTGTATAGGCTATTGCGGCGGCTCCGGATGACAATGCTATTGCCGCACTTCCACCCTCAAGAGATGCGATTCGTTCTTCAAAAACACTTTGTGTCGGGTTTGTCAATCTGCCGTAAATATTGCCTGCATCTTTAAGAGCAAAACGGTCGGCTGCATGCTGTGAGTTGTGAAAAACATATGATGATGTGGCGTAAATCGGAACAGCCCTTGCATCTGTTGTTGCGTCAGCCTGCTCCTGACCGATTTGTACCTGTCTTGTTTCAAATGCCCAGTTTTTTGAATTATTTATATCTTTCATTATTATCTCTCCTATTGTTAATTAAGTATATAGATTTGATAGGTTTTTGTTTTAAAAAATTTTAATTGCAACACATACACATTCGTTTGAGCAAACGACTGATGTGAATTTTTGGAAAAGATGAATAATACATTGTTTTGCCTCCTTTTCGTTTGAGCTTATTTTACACGAAATCTATACCTTTGTCCAATACAATAAAACAATGGTTAGTTATAGTTTAAAGCTATAACTAACCATTTTGTTCCAACCTAAGCTTATTGATTATTTGTTGTGAGAAGCATTGAGAACCTTTCGCATATACTTTGCAATGTCGGTATTGTCGATAACCTCGGATTCGCAAATTCCTTCTGAATTTGCACCGCCTGTCATAAGCAAAACATTAGTGTTGGTGTGGTCGCCGCCCGAAGTAAAGCATTCGTCGGTAATGTCCTCAGCCGTTGCATTTTCGGGAATTTGCACACCGCCTGTTTCGTGGTCGGCAGTTACCAAAACTAAAGTTCCGGGGTGCTGCTCTGCCCAATTCAGAACATAATCAACGGCGTGGTCAAACGCCATTACCTGCTCAAGCGTACCCTGCATATCAAGCTCTGATTCATACACGTCAATGTTGCTGCCCTCAACCATAAGGAAAAATCCGTTGTCATTATCAAGCAGCTCAAGTGCCTTTGAAGTCATTGTGGTAAGAGTCGGAGTTTTAAAAGCGTCCTTCATATTTTCGTATGAAAACATTCCCAAAACCTTATCATCACTTCCGTCAAGAGCCAAAAGCTCCTCCTCGGTGTTGATGACCTTGTAGCCGTTTTCATCAACTGCTTTTTTGGTTTTTGAGTACTCGTTATAAAACTGTCCACCACCGCCGAACATTACGTTTACGCCTGTATCAGACATATCACGCAAAATCTGAGCGTAGTTTTCTCGGTATGAGTTGTGAGCAGCCATACCTGCCGGAGTTGCGTGGCAAATATAGTGTCTGTCTACAAGACCGGTTTTCAAGCCTAAATCTTGAGCAAATTCGCAGATGGTTTCAAGGTCGTTGCCGTCCTTGTCAACGCCTATATATTGGTTATACGTCTTAGTACCTGTGCTTAAGGCGGTAGCAGAAGCCGCACTGTCTGTAAACTCGGCATAGCCGTCAATAACAGACATAGATTGTGTTGTAACGTGAGTTTTGTTGGGCAGTCCCGACATCACAAGCTTGTCGCCCTTAACTATTTCGGAAGCCTTTATGATGTTTTCGCCCATACCGTCACCAATCATAAGGATAACGTTTTTCACCTCTTGATTGCTGTCAAGATTGTATTCCTTGTACGGCACCCAATCAACATTGTCGGTTTCAACCGATGCTGCGGGCGATTCTGTTGTTGCACTTACGGTGGTTTGTTCTGTGTTACCGCTTGATGCAGAGCTGTTTGAGCAAGCCGCAAACGAAGTCAGCATTGCCGCCGCCATTAAAACGGCAAGAATTTTTTTCAAAGCAATCCCCTCTTTAGATTAATATTTTTAAAGCCTCGGAACGCCCCCGAAGTTTTATAACCATAATAACGATAAACATTATCAATATATATCTATTATAAATGATAAAAACAAAAAATCAACCTAAATTTCAAAAAATCAATAAAATTATTTATGTACAGCAGTAAAGTTTGGTTTAAATATATCACTTGGCATTTTAAGAATTAAATTTGTTTATCCGATTTAAAGGGTGATACGGATAATAGCAGATTCATAAAAACAACCCCCGAATATGAAATTCAGGGGCAGGTTTTCATTGAAGTATTGCAATGGTTTTATGTACCTTTGGTGTATCCGCAACTGCAAGTATGAATATAATTCTGATTTACTTTACCACAGTTAGGGCATCTCCATTCGTTTTCTTTAGGAGTGTTTTCGGTTTGTCTGTGCATATTATTAACAACGTTTTTTGCGGTATTAATGTACTCATTCAGAGGTTTAGCGATATTTGTGTTGCTGTTTTCACCGCAAATTTTTTGCTCAATATTTTCAAGCTTTTCCAATACCGAACCAAGCCAACCAAAGAACAATGCAAGCAAATCAAAAAACATCCATGTTTCAAACATTAATCCAACGTTGAAAGCATATTTTGCTGAACTGTACCATTTGGTTTCTGTATTAATCTGACAGGCAAAACCCAGAACAATTCCAAATATAATGCCTATAATCGGAAGTAAAAGGGCTACTGTTCTTAGAGTTTTACTTTTCATTTTGTTTCCCTCCGTTTAATAATTATTAATTATTTCTATGATTTCATCTTTAGAATATGTTTCATCTGAAACTTTTTTAGCATTTGATGAATCGAAAGCAGAAGCTATTGCTTGCTTATATTCAGACCATGAAACTACATTATCGTTAATAGTATAGTCAAAATAATTAGCGGTACTACCAATATTATCATCTTTTTCGTGATAATATCCCTTTACAGTTTGCTCTAAACTTTCACCGTCAAAGCTGAATATATTGTCAAAATAGTTTCCAAATTGTCCTCCGCTGTTCTTTAATAAGCCCTTGTTTTTGATATAATAAGTACCGGAACATCCTAAGGATGTTTCTTTTTGTAAAGAATTGTTGCTCACCCAACATAACACGTCGCCTGCCATAGTGTATTTTCCTGTTAAGCAAAGCTCGGGGATGTTGTCATTGTTAAGTTGTATCAAGCTAAAATCATAGTGTTCGCTCATTTCATTGACATAATCAATGTAAATCTGTTTCCAAGAAGCATCTGAATAACCGGAGTCTACGATATCATATGTAAAGCTGTCGTATGCTTTTTCAAGGGCTTCTTTCTTTTCTGAAGCGGAATATTTTTCCCAATCAGAACAAAGAATTTGATCTCGTTGCATATTAACATCAATCAGATTTTCAAGTTTAGCTTTGTTGATATTGTTATATTCGTCTTCGGTAATTTCTTTTGCTCCTGTAGTATCATTGTAAGTTTTTGCACCGTCATAGTAATAATGGTTAGCATCTTCAAAAGCATCAATAGTGGAGTAAGAAGTTATAGAAGAACTATAATATACAGAACTTAACATTGTTCCGTCAAATATTAATTCATAATTTCCACCCCAGGTATAAAATGCACCATCTCTCTTAATAGCTGTTCCAAGCATAATATATTTAGCATTTTGTTTATCGTAATAAGCAGTCAGCATATTTTGAAATGCCATGCGATTTGGTGAATTGTTATCATTAACCGCTAAACAAACATTTTTGCCATCAAAATAGTAAGCATCAGCATCGCAATTTAACATTGAACCGCCGCCGTATTGCACAATAAATTCCGGCTTGCCGTCAAAGTTTAAATCTGTAAACATCAAAGCTGTGGGGAAAAAGCTATAATTAAATGTTTCGGGACACCATTCTTCTTCGCTTTCTAAAATTGCATTAATAAAAGCATCTTTATAATCGACATCCGGGTCTTCTGAACCACTTGATTCTGTTAATTCCAAGGTACCGAGTTCTGTATCTTTTTCTGTTTCAACCTTTACTGTTTTTTCAAAAACAGCGTAACCGTCTTTTTCAATCTTAACAGTAAGTTTTTCGCTGTATTTTCGATCTAAAACAGGTGCAGGTATAAGAAATCCAAATTCTCCGAAATCGTTGGTTGTGTGTTTATCGACTAAAATCGGTGCTGTTCCGTCATATACTGAAATTGTTGCACCGCTTACAGGAAAATCGTTGGCTTTTACCACGCCGGAAATATAGCGATATGTACATTCGTCTACAAGATTTGTTCCTTCAAAGTGAAGTGCAATTTTAACCGGACTGTTACTTTCGTTTATCACTTCAAATGTATCTTTAGTTTTGACATTGATACTTTCAAAAATCTTTTTTGTAAAATCGTTAACCTTTATCTCGTAATTAATATCAAAGAACAAATGTCCTTTTAAATTTGTATGTATAAGATTATCTTTCAAATTCTTAACATCTACACTTCCTTTTACGCCGATTTCAGCAGAAACCTCTGCTATTTCTTTACCTATTATGCTCAAAGATAATCCCGGTGCAATTCCTACGGATAGATTAACCTGTGCCGCAATCTCAGGAGGATTGCTCTTTTTAAAGTCTTTTATGAATTGTGCACCATTTTCTTTTGTTATCATCATGCCCACGGTGTTTTCAAGCGAATAATCAACGATAACTGTTCCGTCTGCTTTTACAACAAGGTTTACAATTATGTTTACATTCACACCCGGACACAACTGAACAGGGACTTTTGCAATTTCCAAAGTTCCCGAACCTTCGCCGAGTGTAACTTCTGCTTTGCCATGGAAAGCAAGTTCGTTTTTCAAAGCAACATATACTTTGAAATTATCTAAATCAAACACATTAAAATCAACTGCATACTCGATAACGGGGTTGTTTAGTCCGCCGTTTAATGTGACTTCAATGGTATCTCCGTCATCGTTTTTTATTTTATATGTTTTATCAAACTGCAGTTTTGATGCGTCTATATAGTAATTACCAGTCTTGTGCAATTCAAACCAATTTCCGCCTACCGAATTATCTGTGCCGGTATTTGCTCCTACGGGGCTTAAATCTTTATCGTTTTTATTGCTGTCTACTACACCTTGAACACTGATTTTGTTGTAAACTTCCGACAATTCAGGCTCGCTTACTGTCAGCTTGAGTTCGCCGCTTTCTGTGGTAGCAACATTTTCAACCTTGTATGTTACAAAGCTTCCGTTGTTTTCGGGGTCGGGAGCAATAAAAATACTGCCGCTTGTTAATTTGGCTGTGTCATCATTGAGTGTTACGACAACTGTATTACCGTTTATTGATTTTATGATGTTTTCATTAAAATCTAAAACATCATCTTTTACATCAATTACGTTTTCGTATTCGGGGTCAATTTCAAATTCTTTTAATGATTCTTGAATCAATAGAATTATGCTGTCCATTTCATTTTTTGTAACAGGTTTATTTGGCATAAACTTGTTGTTAATCAATGAAAAATAGCCTCTTTCTACCAAAGCCGATGCTGAATCTTTATACACAATATCATCGTAATCATCACACGATAAATCTTCATTTTTAACAAAGCAAATGCAATTATTCAATGTGAAAGCGGCAAAATCTCTTGTTGCAGCATTGTTGGGATTGAATTCGGTAGAATCTGCAGGTAACACAGCATTGTAATACGCAGTAACTATCGAATCTCTGTATTGGTTGTCGTCAATATCCGTAAAATAAGAATCAACCTTATCAACATCGTCTTTATTCATCGAAAACTTATTTGCAAGCATATCCACCCATTGACCACGGGTTACGCTAAAATCGTTTTCAGATGTATTTTTATCATATTTTATAACAGCGTTAATTGCATATTCGTTTCCGTCCGCTAAGACTGTTTTTGAAACGTCAAATTTATATTCATTAACTGCTGCAAAAGTAGGAATTGTTATTGACAAAACTGAACTTGCAGTAATACTTACACAAAGCACAAGTGCCAAAATGCTTTGTGACATTTTTAGATTGCTTCGATGCTTCTTGAAATAGAATAACAAAACAAATAATGAAATCAGAGCAACCAATGCAGGCAAAATATATTTTACATTTGAGCCTGTTGAAACTGAACCGTTATCTGTATTTTTAGTATTGTCGTCGGAAGTGCTTTTTGTGCTATCTCCGGAAGCAGTATTGACTTTTGAGGTTGCGTCCTGTATTATGTCAGTTTGTACGGTTGTTGTTTGCTCAGCTTCGGGCTGTGATGGCGTTGTGGGATTTGTATCGTTATCTGTCGGTGGTGTTGCAGAGCTTTCTTTTACAGCAGTCAAAGTAAGCTCTAAACTTTCTCCCGAACCTAACGACACGGTATTAACACTTGTATCAGCGTTGCTTTTGAGTGTTAATCCATCGGGGATGAACGCCTCTAAAGATACGTTGTCAACAGCAAAATCATTTGTGTTGGTAACTTTAAAGGTTAATTCAATGTCTTCGTTTGCTTGATAGCTGTCTTTTTCAGTAGTAATTGTAGCTGTCAAGCCGTCTTGTGTGTTGCTTGTTTCTGCGGCACTTGCCGTTACGCTGAAGCCGAATAAAGCTACTGCTATAACAAGCAAGACTGCAAAAATTTTACAAGTTTTTTTCATTTTAGGTTTCCTCCTCTAAAAATGTATTTTTGTTTGAAAATCGGTTAAAATACAATTAATACTAATCGTATCGGTTCTTGAAGTTTGCAACTTTAAGAAATTTATTAAAGCAACGCAGATATTTGTAGGCTTAATTGCATTTTATGACCACAATTTTGACCACTAATAAATTGAAACCAACTTTTCCATATTCTCTCTTTTGGTTTTGTCGGATGGGTGTACATATCTGTCAAGAGTAAATCTAACGGTAGAGTGACCCAATATTTCGCTGAGCGATTTTGCATCAAAGTTCATTTCTACTGCGTTTGTTGCAAAGGTGTGTCGCAATGCGTGAAATTTGATATTAGGTATATCACATTCTTTGAGATAATTCTTATATGTTTTTTCATAGGCTCTCGGCTCAATGAACTTTGTTTTGCTTCCTGTCAGCAAAAAGGCATTTTCGGAACAGTTATTTTTTAATCCTGACAATATTTCTATCAAAAACGATTGTAATGGTATCTTTCGTACAGATTTTTGGCTTTTGGGACTATCAATAATTATTTTAGTCTTTTGACTACAGATTTGATCTGTGTTCTTAATTCTCTGCAAGGTTTTAGTTATGCTTACAAAGCCGTTTTCTAAGTCTATATCATTCCATTTTAAAGCACATAATTCGCCGATTCTGATTCCGGTATACATCACAAGCAATATACCGACTTTTTTCAAATCTGTGTCTTTACGTATAAATTGTTCGAGTTTATGCTTGTCTGTTTCGCTTAAAATTGCACAAAACTTTTCTTCTACTTTCGGTAAATCAATTGCAGTATTAAAATGACTGATATAGTTGTTCTTTTCTGCAAACTTGATTATTTGCAGCATCACGGAGTAAATATCGTGTACTGATTTTGCGGACAATCCACCGCTATTATTTAAATTGCCTTTCTGAGCTTTTTCAATAATGAAGTTTTGCAAAATGCGATTGCATAAATTGCTGACTTCGCTATTCCTAAAATACGGTAGAATATGCTTTTCTGAAGTAATACAATATTTTGAATAGGTTGACTCCTTTACCGTATGCTTTATTGAGCTTAACCATTCTGTTACAACCTGTTCAAATTTAATTTTATTACTGCTTGAAGAGATTTTTGATATGTTAATTTCATAAAGCTTGTTTTTCAGTTCTGAATAAGAGTGTGCATAAACAGATTTGTATTTTGTTTGAAAATTATTGTTTTTTGTAATAATCCTTGCTTCCCAACGACCGTCTTTTCTTTTGTGTATATTTTCTCCTCGTCTTGACATAACTTCTCCTTTTTTGACCACATAATTGACCCAAAATAAGCAAGTTATAATCGTGTTATTTCTATTTTAGAATATAAAACGCACATCATTTGAATTTTATGCAAATATTTCGCCAAAATCATTGACAAACCTACCTATTTTTTATATCATTAAATAAGAATATTGGTTAATACAACAGTTCTTAAAGTTGCAAACTTCAAGAACTGTTATTTATATTATACAGCAAGTTAAATTTTCACTGTGGCTTTTTCTGTTCAAAAAAGATTTTATTATTAAATTCTTTGGTCTGCAAGGATTTTTAATTATTTAAGACAAAGTAAAACTTCCCGCCCCGAAAATTCGGGGCGGGAAGTTTTATGAAGCTTTTAAAAGCTGAACCAAACGGTGAAGGTTTTGTCGGAGTAATCGGAGTTGTGCTTGAATTTGTGTGCGTTAAGAATATTATCAGCTATGGCAAGTCCAAGCCCGTTTCCGTCGGTGCGTGGGTTATCTTTGCCCATATAGTAAGGCTTCCACAGCTTTTTCAGCTCAGAACGCTTGAACGGAACGCTTTGGTTTGAGATTTTGAATTTATTGTTTTCAAGCTTAATTTTTATATTGCCGTCGGTTGAATATTTGATTGCGTTATTGATCAGATTTTGAAGCACAATAGACATATAACCCTTGTCAGCGGTTATTTGTGAATTGCTGTCCGAAGAATACAGCCTGATTTTTTCTTTGATATTGTCATCATATTGGTTGATAACCTCTTTTGCAAGCTCCTCTAAGTCAAAGCTTTCTTTTTCAAGAGTAAATTTGTCATCGGCTACTTTGGTTATTTCAAGCATATTATGCACAATATCGTCCATTTCTTCGGCTTTTTGCTTAATCATTTGAGCATAGTGTTCTCGCTTGTCGGTGCGGATATTTTCAATCAGGTTTTCGGCATATCCGCTCACAACAAATATCGGAGTTTTGAGGTCGTGCGCCATTGAATTTGAAAGCTCGATGGCGCGCATCTCGGCAACCATCTGTTTTTTGCTCGTGTAGCAAATAACTATCGAAAGTATTACACCGATTCCCAACGACACAAGTATCGTATAAATCAGATCAAACACAAGTGTGTTTCCGCAAAGAATCCAAGCGTTGATTTTTTGGTAGTAGTAAACCTCATATCCTGTGCTTTGATATGTTGTGTTCGTGCGTTCAAAAGCATCATCATAGTCTATTATGCTGTCGCTCAATGAGCCGCTTTTGCGGTCGGCGGATATTTGCTTGTAATAAACAGACGTGAAGATTCCCGAATTATGAACGCGATAGTCTGTGTCGTTTTCAATATTATCTGTGTTGCCAAACCTTGAGATTGCCGCTTTAACATCTTCGTCTGTAATCATCATGTATTCGACATCACCGGTGTAAAGCGAAAAATCGGCGTCATTCGATTCATACGGTACAATACACATATCGTCGTTACCTGAGCCTGTATAGGTTTTTTGCATTTCTTCAAGAGTTATTATATTTGTATTGTCCGACCCTATAAGCTCTATGCCACCGGATGCTTTTAATTCATCAATATTTTCAACGTTCAGAGTGAAAGTCTTGTAAGCGATATTATCTTCGGAATTTATCAACACAAGCTCCAAGGGATAGATTTCGCCTCGTGCGTCAACAATCGCCTTTGAGCAAAACACTTCAACATATCCGACGTTCTCGTCGGAAACATCTTCACGACTGTAATAATTGTTATAATCTACAAGATATTTAACTATTTCGTCAAAGTCCTCGTCGCTGATTGATTTTCTGAACTTATCGTAATTAACAGCACCGTTTATTGATATTGATGGTTTAAGAATTGCGTTTTTGGAAAGAAAGGTTTGCTTATTTGCATCTATGTTTGACTCATAGTCAAAAGTAAATGTCATCAAAAAATAATCAGTCGATGACAAAAGCTCGGTAGCTTGGTCGGTTTGAAGCTCCGTTGACCTTGAAATAGTTTTTTCCGTTCTTGGCTCTGTGCCTATTTGCGGAGTAAAGCGATATTCAAGTCTTGTGTTTGAAGACGAAAACGATTGAATGGTATTCAAAATTCCGTTTGAATAATCGTCGTATTTATCACAGCTTCTGAGACGATTTTGCAGGTTTACTGCTCTGGTATTAGCCTGCTTTAACAAGGTTTGTTTGGCGTTGCCGATTGTTATTGCAGCAAAAACCGTATAGAACGCTGTTGCGGCGATCAACATAAAGCATATTGCGAGTAAAAAGATTTTTCGTTGTTGTTTTTTGATTTTTGAGTATTTCACACCTATTCTCCTATCTTATAGCCTCGTCCTACGACTGTTTTTATTTCGACAGAGCTACTGCCGAGTGCTTTTCTGAGGTTTTTGATATGTGAGTTGACAACACGCTCGTCCTTGTCACAGTTAAACCCCCAAATTTTGGTAAAAATTCGTTCCCTGCTGATAATTTTACCCTTGTTTGTGAGCAAAATTTTCAAGATTGAAAACTCGGTAGATGTCAGATTGCATTTATCACCGTTTACTTTGACTATGCCTTTGTCAGGAATCATTTCAATGTTTCCTGCCGAAAGCAACGGTGAACACACAAGTCCCTTAGAACGCTTTATAAGTGCCTCTGCCTTTTTAAAAAGCACCGGCAAGGAAAACGGCTTTATTATGTAATCGTCACAGCCGATAGCGTAACCGTTCAGCTCATATTCCTGCGATTCACGAGCGGTAATAAAAATTATCGGCACGTCGTTAAAGCGTCTGACCTCTTTGCAGATTTCAAATCCGTTGACTTCGGGAAGCATAACATCAAGCACCAGCAAATCGTATGAATTTTCATATATTTTGTCAAGAGCATCGTCTCCGTCGAATGAAACATCAAGTAGCATTGAGCCGTTGCTTTTTGCTGAAAAATAATCGCTGACAATTTCAATTATGCTGTCATCATCGTCTACCAACAAAATTCTGTACATTGTTATCACCTCACTGTCATCATTCTAATCGCACGAAATGTATTTTTGGTGTATTTTGAAATACTCAAACTAATTTTATAATAAAAAATTTTTGATGACAAGCAATTGCATCAAATCTGTTTGCCTCCCATAACTTTTTTAAAAATTTAAAAAAAGACTTGAATTTTATCTTTATGTATGGTATTATAATATCTGCGGTTAATAAACCGCATCTGCGCCGGTAGCTCAGCTGGATAGAGTGTCTGACTACGAATCAGAAGGTCGGGAGTTCGAGTCTCTTCCGGCGCACCACAAAAACCTCATTTGTCAAGCAGACAAATGAGGTTTTTTCTATGAATTAGGTTTATTGCCAAATAGGATTCTATTGAAGAACAGGCTGTGTTGTGATATAATTACCTTAAGCAATCGGACAATGTTGTCTGATTGACAAAAACAGGGCATTTTCTCACTTTATGTCCTGTAAAAATTCAATGAAATGAGCTAAACTGTTGATTAAAGGAGGTACAAACGTGTTTGACCAAAGAAAAATGGGAGCCTTTATGAAAGAGCTTCGCAAAGAAAAAGTAATAACGCAAGAACAGTTTTCGGAAGCGTTAAATGTTTCAGCCAGAACAGTATCAAGATGGGAAACGGGCAGCAGTATGCCCGACATCAGCCTGCTGGTTGAAATAGCAAATTTTTATGATGTTGACATTACCGAATTAATCAACGGTGAAAGGAAAAGTGAGATTATGAATAATAACGTTGATGAAGTTACCGAAGCTTTGACAGATTATGCAGACAAGGAAAAAAAGCTTTTGACCAAAAAAGTGACAATAATTGACATTGTCGGATTTATCACATTAATATCGGGACTGATTATGGAACACATTTGCCCCAATTCGGAAATTCCGATATACGAGACACTGACGGGCTGTTGCTTTGGATTTGCAATAGGAAGTTTTATCGTAATGATTCTATATTGTACAGGAAATTTGGCAAAAATCAGGAAATCTCGTTCAGCAAGAGGTATGAAATTTTTATTTATACTTTGCTCGGTTGTGATTGTATTAACCTTAGTTTTGTCAATAGTATTCTCGATAATAAAATAGTACCTATTTTAGCCGAAAGCAATACATAAATATGTTTTAAACAAAAAAGACAGGGCGTTTGCTCTGTCTTTTTGTTCGGGCTAAGGCTGCCAATGCAAATGTGAATTGTGATAATTAATATAAGAATGACGCTTTGACAACCCTGAGTATATTATACGCTCGTTTTTGGCGTTTGTCAATAGCATTGTGCGTTTTTCTCACTTGTTTTTTCTATTTTAATATTTTTAACTGTTGTCAAGCCGATATTTGCATATTTCGCTCATTTTTATGTTATTCGTGAGCGTTCGCAGATTTGTAAACGTACAAAAAAGCCACACAAGCCTACTTTTGGCAAGTGTGGGTTTGTATGTCGGTTATTGCATATTTTCCCTAAAGAGTGTATAATAACGTTGAGGCTGCAAGGAAGTTAAGGCGGTTAGTCATCATCCGAACATATAACTGATGAAAGCATTGGCTTAATCTGTTATGAAAGGGGTGGTGAATTATGGAATACATAATTTGTTTTACTTTGTTAATAACAATTATTGTTTTAACCATAAAAAAATAATCGCCCGACGGTCTGGTAAACTACGGACGATTATTCTATAATTATCTTTGTTTAGCGGCTAACCGCTTTAAACGGTTTTCCTTGTAGTCTTATTATATATCAATCAAACACTATTGTCAAGACAGAGTTTCGGCTCTGTCTTTTGGTTTAGTAAAAAAGGCTCAATGTCAATAGTTGGGGTAAATCCGAAAATGAATAGATAAATTA
>CAZYGJ010000007.1:0-89092 GCA_964646975.1 uncultured Ruminococcus sp. | reverse complement strand
ATATGGGTTTAATCTAACCACACTCAACCGCCCCGTTTAGGAGCGGTTTTGTTATGCGTGAATTTAATACATCAATTAGCACTTTGGGAAATCAAGGTGCTTTTATTTTAACTTGCTTCTAAAAGATTGCAATTCGTAAAAACAACACAAATTTATTAATTTACATTATATTTTGGAAGGTGGTGAAAAAATGAAAGTGAAGGTAATCAAACACTTCAACGACAAGCAAAACAACCTTATATATCGCAAGGTAGGTACGGTTTTTGACTGTACACAAGCAAGAGCGGCAGAGCTTATTGAAAAAGGCTTCGCCGTTGAAGTCAATATCGAGAAAATAAATAACGCAAAAACTCCTGCAAACTGTTGACAAAAATATCGCACAATGTTATAATACTTAACAGAAAGGCAAGACATCATCCGCAGATAACCCATTCTGCACAAACAAACAACTTACAACCCGTCTTGCTTTTCCAATTTGTAAATTAGAATATGAATAAAAAAGACAGGGCTTCGGCTCTGTCTTTTTTGCTGTAACGATATAAATTTTGTCAACAGTTAAAATTTGTGGTGTAAATTTCGTCAAATACTTGCTAAAGTCAACAAAATATGTTAAAATTAATCAAAATATTAAATAATATGCCGCAAATTCTGTATAACTACGGATATATCAGAAGCTATCGTTATTAAATTCAGCACCGAATATCCTCATAGAATACCGTTTAAAACTAAAAGAAAAGAAGATGTAATTATGAAAAACGAAAATATAAAGAGCTTAAAATTCGCAACCGACGGTTTATTTCTATCGGTTAAAGCAACGACTTTGCTATGACAAAAAAATTTCTTTGTTTTGTGATTTTGCTCATGATTTTGACGGCTTCTGTGTTTGGTGTAGGCTCCGAGGCTGCATACAGCGTTGACCTTTTGGAAAATTGCAAAAATTTGTTTGCGTACAGCGGACAAAGCAACGCTTATGTTTTCGGATACACAACAAACACACTCTATTCTGCTCGTGTTTTGCCTGATGTCAGCACAAAATATGTGACCGTCAGCGGTGTTATTCGTTCTGTGTGCCATGACGAAAGCTCAGCCTATGCACTCGTTGAGCAATCACGAAAGAGTTACTGCGTTGTTCAGATGAATATGGACAGCGGAAACTGCAATTATTACGACCTCGGAACTCAGAAAAATATATATAATCAGACATTTGCCGTCAGCGATAATGAAATCTTCGTCATCTGCACGGACAGTGCATATTCGTATGTGAAAAGCTACAACAAAAGCGGAAAAATGTTGTTTAAGTACAGCTTCAACTCGGAAAATGTTGAAGCTTTATTTGTGAATGGCTCAAAATCGTATGTCAAGCTGTACAGCGGAGATATTTATTCAATCGGCGGCAACGGCAAGAGCTTTTGTGCAAGCGTAAATAGCAACGACAAAATTTCAAATGCAGGCGAAGGTTATGTTTTTACAAGCGGTAAAAGACTTGTGAGTCTCAGCGAAAATACAAGCAGGAATATTTCCGCATCTAACCTGAATCAAGTCGTGCAAAACGGCGATGCTTTGTACGTTGACGGTGGCTTGGTTAAGAATCTGAGCGGAGGAAGCATAGCTGTGAAAGCTGCCGATTTTCTTTTGTCTGTCGGTGATGAAGCGGCTGTTGTCACCGCTGATTTTGAGTGCGTAATTTTTGATATTCCTCAGGCTGACAAAAGCCAAAAAGTAATTGCTGACGAAAGCAGTCGGGTGCAATCGTACAACAAAGCTCAAATCGTCAGCGGCGAAAATAGCTATTGGATAGCCGAGGGAGTGTTCTGCGGAGTTGAGAGTCAAACCACAGTTGCAATGCTGAAAAAATCAATGTCAGACGGTGTGACCGTGTATGATGTTGACGGTGATGAAGTGAAAAGCGGGAGGCTGAAAACAGGTTATCTGCTGAGATATTCGGGAGGCGATTATCCGATTGCCGTCCGAGGTGATGTAACGGGTGAGGGCAACGTCAACACAAAGGACATAAAGCAGTTGATGGACGTGCTTGCAGATCTAAAGAAAATCAGCAACGAATATTATATCGCCGCTGATTATAACTTTGACGGCACAGTTGATACCTGTGACCTCGTGCTTATCGCTCAAAAATACGAATCTGAAAAGTAAAGAATCCTATAAGCAGAACGCTTTATTGGTTTAATCAATTCAACGCTCTAAGGTTAATTGCAATAAAATTATGCAGTAATATGCAATTTCAAGTTTCTTTTTCGGGTGTAAGATATGGCTGTGCAGATGGTCAAAGACACTCAAATTATTGATGTATTTTCATCTTAAATCTGTCAATTTATATTCCATTCTGCGGACACGTTCTGTCATTCCGCAATTCTCATAAAATCTAATTGCATCCTCGTTAAATACCCAAACACCAAGCTCAATCATTTTACATTTCTTCTCTTGAGCTTTTTGCTTGCAACACTCGAAAAGCTGTTTTCCTATCCCACTTTTTTGATGAGATTTTAGGACACAAATATCATCAATATAGAAGCAATCAAAATCAATGTATGTAGAGTGATTTCTGTAAGATATAATCCAAGCAAAAGCATATCCTACTACATCGCCGTTATCAGTTTCGGCAATGTAGATAGTGTGTTTCGGATCATTTAACCTTTCTGCAAATGCTTCCTTTGTAAAGTAGCGAGCTTCGGTTTTGAATAAGTCAGGTCTGCCTTTATGGTGCAAGTCTGCGATTTCTTTTTGAAGCGGGCGGATACGCTCGCAATCATCTATGACAGCAGTTCGTATATTTATGTTCATTTTCTCTATTCCTTTCGAAATATATCAAGTGTGTGGTGAGAGTAACCAATCATATCTTGTCTTTCGCAAATTGCAAGATGATACTTTAGATATAGTTCGTACATTCGATCATCCATATTATCTACTGTTTCTCTCATATGATTTGTGTAGCCGTCTGAAGCAACAAAGTGAAGCTGAGTAACATTGAACTCCGAACGGAGCTTATCTATATCTTCCTTTCTGTGCAGCTCAAAAATATCCCACGGATTTGAGAAGGTATCAAATGTTTCTGTATTAAGCATACATTTTTCAATAATGTTGTAGATTTCGCCACGAATAAAACCGTATGACAAAATGCTTGCATCGCCCATGCAATAAGCAGTAAAAATTATACCGCCTTTTTTTGTAACTCGGATGGCTTCTGATAAGGCTTTTAGCTTATCTTCTCTTGTGAATAAATGATACATCGGACCGAGCAACAGAGTAATGTCATAAGTGTCGCTTTCAAAATCAGACAGTTCCATAGCATTACCTTGTGTGATTGTGACGGGTTCACCTTCGAAGGTGTTTTGCTTGAAGATTTCGATATTATGCTCAACTAATTCGACTGCATCAACTTGATAGCCTTTTTGTGCTAAGGCGTGACTGTATCGACCTGTTGCCGCACCGATCTCCAAGATTCGCATATTTGGCTTCAGGTACTTTTCCACATATTTCATAGTGGTAAGATACTCGACCATACCGTGTTTGGAGATAAGACGTCCGTTCTCGTCATATTCCTCGTAAAAATTTGTTAAGTGGTCTTTTGTTTCCAACTCAAATCCTCCTCAAAAAGAATAAAAAACAGTGCAGGCTAAGATTTACTCATAGCTTGCACTGCGTTTAGCTTAATCAAATTAGAAATACATTCTAATTATTTGAAAAAAGGTATAGCAATGTAAGCCCGTTGTTCTGCCAATAATAAGCAGGGACTGCGGACTGCATAACGAATACATTATTAAAACGGTCGATGCGATTTAACATTGCCTTACCTCCTAAAGATTTTTGCATATTATACTCCTTTACATTGTGGTTGTCAAGAAATTTGATAGTAAAAATTATACTTGAAAGGAATATTAATGTATGTTATAATACAAGTACATCTGAATCCCTTTCAGGTGCGGATAACGGTAACTAATTGCTTTGGTCGGTGAGTAGTTGCCGTTATTGTTTTTTTAATATTTGTCGAAAATTAGCTATGTTGCGAGTGCGTCAATTCTTCGAAAACCATTGATATGCCTTTGACGACAACATCTGTTCGAGTTTGTTTTGAGAGTTCAGAACATTTTTTTAATAAATCAGCTTCCGCCTCTGTCAGTCGCATCTCTAAACGAACATTACGATGCTTGCTTGGACGCCCCATCTTTGGATTGTTTGTTTTCTTAATATAAGCCGTGTGAATTCCTCCTTTTCTCTTGCCTTTTTAAATTTGATGTGCTATAATCGAGAAAGCAAGTGCGGTGGCAAGTACCGCACAACTCATTTGCTACTCGGCTCTGTCTTACGGCAGAGCCTCTTACTGTTCTTCTTTTAAAAGTTTTTCAACCTTTTCGATTGCTTCATCAATATCTTTGCTGCTTTTGAGAATATCAAGTACCATTTTTAAAATTGTCTTAAATTGAAAGTCTGTCATAATTTCATCCATTTTTTTCTCCTTTCCGGCTCACTTACCTTTTTTGCCTGCTCGTCTTATTTTCTCTTGACTGTACTTATATAATACTCTTTTGTAAGACGAAAGTCGAGTGATTTTAAAAAAGTTTAAAGAATTTTCAAAAAAATATTTTATCGGCTTTACAAAATTAAGATGCAAAGCAGATTTTCTTTGTAATAATATTCATTTTTAAAAATTAGCAGTATTTTCATATTGTGCGAAAAGCAATAATATCAATGTAAAAAAGTGGCTGTTTCACTAAATCAAGTGAGACAGCCACGTCTTTGTATTTATTGCAAGATTAAAATTGAAAAATACTTAAATCAAAACATTTAGTACAGGCTGGATTTATTCCTCAAAATCAGCGGGTGTATTATTTTCGTTTTCATCTGTTTCTTCTTCAAGCTTTTTAACAACGATTCTTAAAATACGTTGGTTTTTAACCTCCATAACAGTGAATCTGAAGCCGTGTGCGTCAAAGCTTTCACGCTTATTCGGAATAATTCCCGCATGCTCAAGAATAAATCCGCCGACGGTAACGGAATCACTTTCGATAGAATCCTCGTCTATATCAAAAAGAGCGAGCATATCCGAAAAGTCCATATCACCGTTTACCAAAAATTCGTTTTTGCCGATTTTGTAATAGCTGTGTTCAATTTCTTCGTCCTCGTCCCAGATGTCGCCGACGATTTCTTCAAGCAAATCCTCCATTGTGACAATGCCGAGTGTTCCGCCGTATTCGTCGGTTACAATTGCAAGATGAATTTTGGTTCGCTTAAAGGCACTCAAAATCTTTGAAAGCTGCTGAGATTTAAACACAAAGTATGGTGGCTGAATAATATCCTCAAGCTTAGGAGCTTTGCCGTCGGCAAGGGATTCAAGATAATCTCTTGTATGCAGGATTCCGACAATGTTATCAACCGTGTCTTTGTAAACCGGAATACGAGAATATCTGTTTTCAATGATGATATTTTTGATTTTTTCCTGACTGTCCTCAATGTTTATAAACGTAACGTCAACTCTCGGAGTGAGAATTTCTTCGGCAGTTGTTTCGTCAAAGTCAAGGGCGGAGCGAACCATTTCGCTTTCGCTTTCTTCAAGCACGCCTTCTTCTTCAATGCTTTCAACAATATATTTCAGCTCGTTTTCGGTTACCGAGGGCTTTTGGTCCTTGCCGCCTGCAATTTTAAGAGCAAGCTTTTTCAGCATTGAGAAGATGAATATGATGGGCGTGAGTACGATTATCATAACCTTGAGAATACCTGCAACCTTGACCGAGTAAGAGTCACAATGCTCTTTTGCAAGGCATTTCGGCAAAATTTCGCCAAAGGTCAAAACCAAAAGGGTTGTTGCTCCCGTCGCTATTGCCGAGCCCATATCACCAAACAGGTTAAGGCAAAGCACTGTTGCAATAGACGAACAGCCTAAGTTTACCACATTGTTGCAAACAAGTATAGCTGTAAGAGCGTTGTCAAAATGATTGATGATGTAAAGTACCTTTTTTGCGGTTTTGTCACCGCTTTCGGCTTTTTGCTGAATACGAATTTTGTTTACAAACGAAAACGCAGTTTCCGTTGCCGAAAAGAACGCCGACAGCATGATGAGAAGGACGATGACAATAATCATAATTAGTTCTGATGACAAGTGAATATCACTCCATAATATGTATAATACATTTATATTACTATAATTCTTTAAAATAATTATTACTTATAAGAAAAAAGATTGAAAAATATTCCCAAAAATGTTATACTTACTTTGTTTGGTGGATAAATCGCAAAATAAAAATCAAGTTTAGCTATGATTAAACGAGTGCTTTGTTTTTTGTGCGTTGCATAATATTAATTGCATACATTTTATTTATACTTTCGGAGAAAATAAATTCGGAGGTGTCAGTATGCCGCAAAAACACAAAAATATTCATCACTCAAAATCCGACAAGGAGGATTTTGTAAAAAATCCTTGTGACGACGAGGAGCAATGCTCCGAGGAAAACGAGCGTTCAAATTACGACCGAATCGAGGATTCGGGGTCGGTGCTTACCTGCCGAGATAACAGCGTGATTTATTGCTTGACAATAATCGGTCAGATAGAGGGACATTATATCCTGTCACAGCAAACCAAAACCACTAAATATGAGCATGTCATTCCTCTGCTTGTGTCGATAGAGGAGGACGAACGTATTGACGGACTGCTTGTTCTGCTCAATACCGCAGGAGGCGATGTTGAAGCCGGACTTGCAATAGCCGAGCTTATTTCGGGTATGAAAAAGCCCACGGTTTCAATAGTGCTTGGCGGAGGTCATTCAATCGGAATCCCTCTTGCCGTGGCTGCCAAAAAGAGTTATATTGCCAAAAGTGCATCAATGACGGTTCACCCCGTCAGGACTACGGGATTAACTCTCGGCGTGTCTCAAACCTTTGATTATTTCAAAAAAATGCAGGATAGGATTAATACCTTTGTTTGCGAAAATTCAAACATTTCAAAGGAAAGGTACAATCAGCTTGTATTAAATACGGGCGAGCTTGTCACGGACATAGGAACTATCCTTGAGGGACAGGAAGCGGTTAACGAAGGGCTGATTGACCGTGTCGGCACGGTGTCGGATGCAATAGACGAGCTTTATTCGATGATAAAGCAAACAAAAGCAACCGATAAAGAACAAAAGTAAACTGAGAACGCAGTAGCTTCGGTTGGAGTTGCTGCGAAAAATACATATTGGATTAAGGAGTACATATTATGACAATTTTTGACGCAATAGTTCAAGGCATAGTTCAGGGATTAACCGAGTTTTTGCCTGTATCCTCCAGCGGACATCTTGCAATAACACAGCATATATTGGGAACAGACGGCGAGAGCAATCTGTTTTTTAATGTTATGCTTCACCTCGGCACGCTCATTGCGGTAATAGCTTTTTATCACAAGCTGATATGGAAGCTGATTAAAGAGTTTTTCAGTATGATAAAGGATATTTTTACGGGCAAGTTTAAGTGGAGCCGAATGAATCAGGAAAGAAATATGATTGTTATGCTGATAATCGGTCTTTTGCCGCTGTTTTTGCTGTTTTTGCCGATTCCCGGAACAGATCTCAAAATTAAGGATTTTGCCGATGTGCTTTCCGCAAGTCCGGTTCTTATTGTTCCGTCGGTGGCACTCATCATAACAAGTATACTCCTTGCGGTGGGCATTATTTGTAATCGCAAAAACTCGTCGGGCGGCTTAAAGCACTTAAAAAGCTCTGCGTCATCGGGTGCAGGCCGAGAGGATTACACTGTTGTTGATGCGATTTGCGTAGGTCTTACTCAAGCGGTAGCCGCAGTATTTCCGGGGCTTTCACGTTCGGGTTCAACCCTTGCAGTGGGTGAAATCAGAGGAATAAACAAGCAAAAAGCACTTGATTATACATTTGTGCTTGCAATTCCCTCAATCCTTGCGGCGGCACTTTTGGAGGGGGTTGACGCACTCAAAGCTCCGGAAGCAATCAGCATTGACCCGCTTATGATAATTGTCGGACTTGTGGTTTCGGGCATTGTGGGTTATTTGTCAATCGTTATTTTTAAATGGTTTTTAAAATCGGATAAAATGATTATCTTTGTTGCCTACACCGCAATCGCAGGTATTGTATTTCTGATTATTTCTTTGATAGAGATGAACACCGGAGCAAATATCTTTACGGGTGCACCAATCGTATTTAACTGATATGGGAGTGATTTTAATTGTCAGCAAAAAAGCAGACAAGTAAAAAGAAAAATACATATAACAAAAAATCAACGGCAAATTCACAAAGGAGCAGGAAAACCGCTTCGGCGGCAAATCGAAGGGAGCATAAATCGTTTCTGAGTCCCCGTGTCAGAGCAATACTTTTTTTGGTGCTTGCGGGGCTGTTTTTGGCAATGATACTTGTCAAGGGCGAAAACATCTGGACGCTTATTCGCAGCTTCTTTTTCGGAGTTTTCGGCTTGGGTATGGTTTTGCTGCCGATTTTCTTTGCTTATCTATCTTTTATGACCGAAAAAGAGAAGAACATTTCACGCTTAAAAACCAAGGTTATACTCTGTGTTTTCACCGTGCTTTTCGGCGGTGCAATGGTGTATGTTATGTGCGGAGCACAGTTCAACACCCAAAGCCACAACTACTTTTCGTCGCTCGGCAGTCTTTATCTGCAAGCAGCGGATACCTCGCATTATTTTAACTTTAGCTGTGGACTTATCGGAGGTGTTTTAGGCTATCCGCTTTCTGCACTTTTCGGCAACACCGCCGCACTCATTGTTTGCATACTTTTTACGGTTGCGTGTATTTTTATTGTGGCAAACATTTCAATCAAGGACATTGCCGCCGCTGCTTCACGCAAGGTTTCTCGTGTGCGTGAGGGAGCTGAAAGACACGCCGAGCAACGCAGAAAAAAGCGTGAGCAAATTCGCAGGCAGGAGGAGCAGGAAGCTGACATTCTCACATATTCATCGGGAAATTCGCACGATGCAATAGACATTCCGCTTGATGACGTAAAGCCCCGCAGAAAAAGAAAAAAATCATACGCCAAGGCAGGCGACGGAATAGATATAGATTTTGTTGATTCAAGCGAGCAAAACGCCGTTGACAAGGATTTGTCGGATGATTTGCTCAACATCATTAATCGTGCAAGCAAGCCCTTGGGCGAAGATGCAGACACAACGGTTGAGGACATTGCAGGCGATATTTCGCAGGAAAAGCGTTCCAATCATATAACTCAGGGTGCAAAACAGCCCGACCCCGAAACCGTGCCTGTTGACCTTGATGAAGAATCGGACAAGCCTGAAGGTATTGACGACGCAGGCTATAAGCCCGACAGAGAGGAGCCTGAGGAAAAGGCTAAGAAAACCTACCGTTTTCCGCCGATTCAGCTTTTAAAGCCGAATAACAACAATAACGACCGTTCTGCAATGGAAGAAATGCAGAATAATTCCAAAAAGCTGATTGAAACCCTTAACAGCTTCGGCGTAAATGCAAGCATAACCAACATTTGCCGAGGCCCGTCCGTAACACGCTATGAGCTTCAGCCTGCTCCGGGCGTTAAAATCAGCAAGATAACAAACCTTTCGGACGATATTGCTCTTAACCTTGCGGCAAACGGCGTGCGAATCGAAGCACCTATCCCCGGAAAAGCCGCTGTCGGAATTGAAGTTCCCAACAAGGTTGTGAGTATGGTTTCAATGCGTGAGCTTATCGACTCCGAAAAATTCAAAAGCAGCGAAAGCAAGCTTGCGTGCGTTCTCGGTCGTGATATTACAGGCGACATCGTGGTTGCCGACCTTGCAAAAATGCCGCACTTGCTCATAGCAGGTACAACCGGTTCGGGTAAATCCGTGTGTGTAAACTCGATTCTTATGAGCATATTATTCAAGGCAACACCCGACGAAGTAAAGCTTTTGCTTATCGACCCGAAGATGGTTGAATTTTCAAAGTACAAGGGTATTCCGCATTTGCTTGTACCTGTGGTTTCCGACGCAAAAAAGGCAGCGGGTGCACTTGCGTGGGCAGTAAACGAAATGCTTCAAAGATATAAAATATTTTCTGAATTTGATTGCAAGGATATTGATTCCTACAACAATCTTGTTGAAAGAAATCTTGATTACATATCAAACAATCCGCCCGTTGAAAACGATGAGGGTGAGCTGATTCAGCCTGTTATGGAGGTCAACGGACTGCCCGTTGCCAAAGAAAAGATGAGCCGAGTGGTTGTCGCTATCGACGAGCTTGCCGATTTGATGATGGCTGCTCCGAGCGAGGTGGAGGATTCGATTTGTCGTCTTGCACAAATGGCTCGTGCGGCAGGTATGCACCTCATTCTTGCAACACAGCGACCCACGGTAAACGTAATCACGGGTCTTATTAAGGCAAACGTTCCGAGCCGAATTTCTTTGAAGGTAAGCTCAAATATGGATTCACGAACAATTCTTGACCAAGGCGGCGGCGAAAAGCTTATCGGCAAGGGTGATATGCTGTTTGCTCCTGTCGGTGCTCCCAAGCCTTTGCGTGTTCAGGGCTGTTATGCTTCCGATGAAGAAATTGAGGGCGTAACCTCATATATCAAAAAATCTTATTCCGCTCAGTATAACGCAGACATTGAGGAGAAAATCAAGCGTATTGCCGCCGAAGAAATCGCAAACGGCAAAAAAGCAGGCTCAGCTTCCTCGGAGGACGATGGCGGACTTGATGTTGACTCAAAGATGGACGAGGCGATTCAGTGCGTAATCGAAGCAGGACAAGCCTCAACCTCACTTATTCAGCGTAGGTTAAAGGTCGGTTATGCAAGAGCCGGCAGAATGATAGACGATATGGAACAGCTCGGAGTAGTAGGTCCTCACCAAGGCTCAAAGCCGAGAGATGTTCTTATGACATACAACGAATGGCTTGAACGCAGAAATGTTTTGCAAAACCGAGCCGATTAAGTGTTAATTCAGACAGGAGGGTGATTATGGCTTTTTTGCCGATGAACAGGCAAGAGGTTGCAGAACGTGGCTGGGACAGCGTGGATTTTGTTTATGTTTGCGGCGACAGCTATGTTGATCACCCATCTTTCGGTGCCGCAATAATCACAAGAGTTCTTGAGGATTGCGGTTGCAGGGTTGCGTTTCTTGCACAGCCTAATTGGAAAAGCGACAGCGATTTTACACAATTCGGCAAGCCGAGGTTTGGTTTTATGGTTTCGGCGGGAAATATTGACAGTATGGTGGCTCACTATACTGTTGCACGCCGCAAGCGTCACGACGACGCATATACCGCAGGCGGCAAAAACGGCAAACGTCCCGACAGAGCCGTTACGGTCTATTCAAACATCATTCGCAGGCTTTATCCCGACAGTCCCATTATCATCGGAGGGCTTGAAGCCTCGCTGAGAAGATTTGCCCATTACGATTATTGGAGCAACAGCGTAATGCCGTCAATTTTGTTTGACAGCAAAGCCGACATACTTGTTTACGGAATGGGTGAGCTGCAAACCATTGAGATTGCCAAGAGGTTGAGCGAAGGAAGCCCCGTGGAGTCGCTTTATGACATAAGGGGCGTTTGCAGTAAAGTGAAAACAAGTGATTATGTTCCCAAATCGGTAGTTGAACTGCCGAGCTTTGAGCGTGTGAGGGAAAGCAAGCGTGATTATGCAATAGCTTCTCGCAAGGAGCTTGACGAAGCCGACGCTGTACGGGGCAAAACCCTAATTCAAAGGCACGGCGATTATATTCTTGTACAAAATCCGCCGATGCCGCCGCTTGATACCAAACAGCTTGATTATGTTTATTCTCTGCCGTATGAGCGTGCATATCCCAAGTGCTACGAAAAGCTCGGCGGTGTTTCTGGAATAGGCGAAGTTATGTTTTCGATAACTCACAACCGAGGCTGCTTCGGTGCTTGCAACTTTTGCTCGCTTGCGTTTCATCAGGGACGTGCCGTAACGGTCAGAAGCGAAGAAAGTGTGCTTAATGAAGCCAAGAGCTTTTTAAAGGATCCAAGATTCAAGGGAGTCATAAGCGACGTTGGCGGTCCTACGGCGAATTTTCGTTTGCCGTCCTGCGAAAAGCAAAAACGACTTGGCTTGTGCAAATCCAAAAAATGCCTTGCTCCCGTTGCCTGCCCGAATATGCAGGTGTCGCACACGGAGTATCTTGACCTTTTGCGAAAGCTCAGAAAGCTTGACGGCGTAAAGCGTGTGTTTATCCGAAGCGGTATTCGCTTTGATTATCTTATGGAGGACGAAAGCGACGAGTTTTTGCAGGAGCTTGTAAAATATCATATCAGCGGACAGCTCAGAGTTGCTCCCGAGCATTGTTCTGCGGCTGTTCTTGACAAGATGGGCAAGCCTCATATCGAAGTGTATAAGAAATTCTGCGATAAGTTTTACAAATATACGGAAAACGCAAAGAAAGAGCAGTATGTTGTTCCTTATCTGATGAGCTCGCACCCCGGCTCAACCTTAAAGGATGCAGTTGAGCTTGCATTGTTTTGCAAGCGTGAAAATATCCACCCCAAGCAAGTGCAGGATTTTTATCCCACACCGGGTACAATCTCGACAAGTATGTTTTACACGGGGCTTGACCCTTATACTCTCAAAGAGGTTTATGTGCCGAAAACCGAAGAAGAAAAGTCAATGCAGCGTGCACTTTTGCAGTATTTTATTCCTGAAAACAAGCCTCTTGTAATCAAGGCTTTAATCAAAGCAGGTCGCAGAGATTTAATCGGCAATGACAAGCGTTGCCTTGTAACGCCGCTTGCAGGTCAAGGTGCTGGCGGCTACAAAAAATCAACAAGCCCTAAATCAAAAAACAGTAAAAAAAATAAGGATAAATATGCAAAGTACAGGCGGAAGAATAAAAAATAAAGCAAAAAGCATTTTTATTGCCTTGCTTGCCGTTATAATTGCTGTTTGCACCTTACTTATCACCTTCGGTCAAGGCTGGGGTGTGCCGAGCTGGAGCAGAATATATGCCTTTTTCGGCGTGAGCGAAAATTTTGACGCCGATTTTTCGGCGGCATTTCTCAATGTCGGTACAGCCGACGCCTGTGTCATAAAGTGCGGAGAGAAAATTATGCTTGTAGATACGGGCTTGAGCCTTACTTATGACAAGCTGAATTCGTTTCTCCGCAGGCACAAAATAACTCACATAGACGCTTTGATACTTTCGCACACCGACAACGACCACATCGGCGGAGCGGCAAAAGTGCTTGACAGCTTTGACGTTGATGCAGTATATATGCCGCAAATTCCGAGTGAAATAATTTCGGAGAGCGATGAATATGTTGATTTGATTAATTCTTTAGAAGAAAATAATCTTAAAGCCGAGCATCCGAAAAGCGGTGAAGCTTTAATAATCGGAGATATGACGCTTGAATTTATAATGCCCGACAAGGTTTATAACAACACAAACGATAGCTCTCTTGTGTTCAGGCTGAGCTTCAAGGAAATTTCGGTGCTTTTTACGGGTGATATTTCGAGCAAGGTTGAAGCGGAAATTGTTAATTCTTCAAAAGAAATAAAATCAGACGTTTTAAAGGTTGCACATCACGGCAGCAAAACATCGTCAAGCGAGCAGTTTCTTGCAAAGGCAGACCCGAAAATCTCAGTGGTCAGTGCAGGAAAATCAAGTGCTGATCTGCCCGATTACACAACTATGGCTCGGCTTGACAAATACAGCGATGAGCTTTATTGCACCGCAGAGGATAAAACCGTGGTGATTAACTCCGACGGAAGCAATCTTAGTGTTCAAACGGGGTATTAGGACTTGACCTTGGCTGAAATATATATTATACTGATTAAAAGTTAAAAAATTATCATTTACGCAGTCCTCAGCGACTGTACAATTATGATTGAATAATCACATACAGGAGGATTATATTGATGGGAGTATATGAAGAACTTGTAGCCAGAGGATTGATTGCTCAGGTTACTGACGAGGAAGAAATAAGAGAGCTTGTAAACAGCGGTAAAGCTACATTTTACATAGGCTTTGACCCAACAGCAGACAGCCTTCATGTAGGTCATTTTATGGCACTTTGTCTTATGAAGCGTTTGCAAATGGCAGGCAACAAGCCGATTGCACTAATCGGAGGCGGAACCGCAATGATTGGCGACCCTTCGGGTAGAACCGATATGCGTCAAATGATGACAAAAGAAACGATACAGCACAATGTTGACTGCTTCAAAACGCAGATGAGCCGTTTTATTGATTTTTCCGACGGAAAGGCACTTATCGTAAACAACGCCGATTGGCTGCTTGACCTCAATTATGTTGAGCTTTTGCGTGATGTCGGAGCACATTTCAGCGTAAACAGAATGTTGACAGCAGAGTGCTACAAGCAAAGAATGGAAAAAGGACTTTCGTTCCTTGAATTTAACTATATGATAATGCAGTCGTACGATTTCTATTCGCTGTATCAAAAATACGGCTGTAATATGCAGTTTGGCGGAGATGATCAATGGAGCAATATGCTCGGCGGAACAGAGCTTATCAGACGCAAGCTCGGCAAGGATGCTTATGCGATGACAATAAATCTTCTTCTCAATTCAGAGGGCAAGAAGATGGGCAAAACCCAATCAGGTGCGGTTTGGCTTTCAGCCGAAAAAACCTCGCCGTATGATTTCTATCAATATTGGAGAAATGTTGACGACGGCGACGTTATCAAGTGCTTGAAAATGCTCACTTTTCTGCCTCTTGAGCAGATTGATGAGCTTGCAAAGCTTGAGGGAAGCGAAATAAACAAGGCAAAAGAGGTTCTTGCTTATGAGCTTACGGCACTTGTGCATGGCAAGGAAGAAGCCGAAAAGGCACAAGAGGCGGCAAGAGCGTTATTTGGCAACAAGGCTGACACCGATAATATGCCTTCAACAGAGCTTTCGGATGATGATTTTGCAGACGGCGAAATTGCAATTCTTGATTTGCTGAAAAAGTGTTCGCTTATTCCCTCAAACAAAGAGGGCAGACGTCTTATTGAGCAGGGCGGTGTTTCTGTTGACGATGTAAAAATCACGGATGTATACGCAAGGTTTGATAAACAGTCTTTTGAAAAGGGATATGTAATTATTAAAAAGGGTAAAAAAGTATTCCACAAAGCAGTTTTAAAGTAAAAGAAGGGTAGGGGTTAGAATGAAAAAATTGATGCAGGAGTTTAAAACATTTATAATGAGAGGCAATGTGCTTGATCTTGCTGTCGGCGTAATCATCGGTGCGGCGTTTCAGGCGATTGTAACCTCACTTACAAATGACATCATTTCTCCGATACTCGGTATTTTCGGCGGAATGAACTTTGACAATCTTTCAATTGACATCAACGGTGCAACGCTTGCATACGGCAAATTTATTACTGCTGTAATCAACTTCTTGATTATGTCGCTTGTAATTTTCCTGTTTGTAAAGCTTGTAAATACGGTTATGTCGCTCGGCAAAAAGAAAAAGCCCGAAGAAGCTCCCACAACCAAAAAATGTCCGTATTGTTTGAGTGAAATTGATATCAAAGCAACCAAATGTCCGCATTGCACAAGCGATGTACCTCTTGACATTACAGAAGAAACAGAATAAAAGAAAAAGCCGTGGCTTAAAGTCACGGCTTTTTGTTTGGTTGTTTTATAAAATCAAGATGAAAATTATTCCGACGGTTAACGATATTGCTGCACCGGCAATTACGTCTTTAACATAATGCACGCCCGCACAAATCCTTGACAGCGATATGAGCAGGGCAATAAGCATATAGGATATTCCTGCGTAAATATTAACCGACATAAAAGCCGTTGCAATGATGAAAGCACTTGCCGTGTGACGGCTCGGCATACTGTCGGGCTTTGACTCCTTGGTTATAACGGGAGTTGTCTTAAATTTGTCGTAGGGGCGTTGCTCCTTGATTGCTTTCCTGAGCAAAGTGATAAGCAAAAACACCGCCGCAGGGACAAACAGCGTTTTAAAAAACAGCTCTTGCTTTACAAAAAAGGTGTAGATAAGCAAAATCGGATAGCCTGCAAGCACCGTGAGCGGCAATCCGTAATAAATCACCTTTAAAATTCGGTTTGCTGCTTTATTGCTTTTAAAAAAATTTGTCAGTTTAATATATCGGTCACGGCTGATTTTTTACATCTCCCAATTATAATATACATTGATTTTATCACACCGCTTAAACTATTTCAATATTGTATTTTTCAAACCAATAATCTATTTCAATTATATATGCCAAAATCTGCGGAGCCTGCATAAGCTGACCGTACCACGGAGATGTGATTTTTTCGGGATGCTCAATGATGCTTTCCACGGCTTTTTTATCGAGCATCTCGGTTAACGCGTTTTTCTTTTTAAGAATTATCCTTACCCTTTTCGCACATTCGTCAAAGTATATCGGATTGTGAGTTTTTGGGTAAGGACTTTTCTTTCTCCAGCATATCTCGTTGGGCAAAATATCCTCAAATGCCTTGCGAACAATGCCTTTTTCTCGTCCGCCGTAGGCTTTGATTTTCCACGGCATATTATAGGCATATTCAACCAGCCTGTAATCACAAAACGGAACTCTTACCTCAAGTCCGCTGTACATTGAGCATCTGTCCTTGCGTTCAAGCAGGCATTGCATAAACCAATAAAAGTTTAAATAGAACATTTCACGCATACGCCTGTCGATTTTGCTGTCGGTTTTCAGCTTTGGTGCAAGGCTTATTGTGTCAAGATATTTTTGCCTTACATAATCTGCACCGTTTTTCAGCACACCGTCCTTTAAAATATAGCTTCTCACATCTTGACTTCGTGACCACGGAAAGCAATCTTCAAACAGTATTTCATGGTTGTGATACCAAGGATATCCGCCGAAAAGCTCGTCGGCACATTCTCCGGATAATGCAACTGTAAAGTCCTTTTTAATTTCCTTGCAAAACAGCAAAAGCGAGGAATCAACATCAACATAGCCGGGCAGATCCCTTGCTTCAACGCTGTTGTAAAGTGCTTCGGCAAGCAGAGAATTGTCAAGGATGATTTCGTTGTGGTTGGTGTCTGCGTTTTTGGACATAAGCGATATAAATTCGTAGTCGGGAGTAGGCTGAAACAGACTCTTTTTAAAATACTTTTCGTTGTCACGATATTCAACCGAATAGGTGGAAATTTTGCCGAGCTTATGTTCCTTGCGGTAATTTGATGCTGTCTTTACAATGATACTGCTGTCAAGTCCGCCCGAAAGAAAAAAGCACATAGGCACATCGCTGACAAGCTGGCGTTCTATGGCGTCTGTCAGCAAATAACGTGTTTTTTCAATGGTTTCTTTTTCGCTGTCTGTGTGTTCTGTTGCGTTGATAGAGAAGTATTTTCTTATGCTCAGCTTGCTATCGGAATAATTTGCACATTCACCGGGCTTCAGCTCCTTTACTCCTCTGAAAATTCCGCAAGACGGTGTGCGTGCGGGGCCTAAGAAGAAAATTTCATATAAGCCCTCCTCGTCAATTTCGGGCTTGACAACTCCGCTTGCAAGCATCGCTTTGATTTCCGACGCAAACATAATTCCGCCGTTGTATTCATAATAAAACAGCGGCTTAACTCCGATTTTATCTCTGCACAAAAACAGCGATTTGTCACTTGTGTTAAAAATTGCAAATGCAAATATTCCGTTTAGCCTTTCGGGACATTTTTCACCGTATTTTATAAAGGCTTTTAATACCACCTCGGTGTCGCTGTGACCTCTGAATCTAAATCCGTCCGCTTTCAGCTCCTCACGCAAAGCGTCGGTGTTGTACAATTCTCCGTTATACACAATTACATAGGTTGTTCCTTTGTACGACGCCACCATAGGCTGTTTGCCGTTTTCCTTGTCAATAACTACAAGACGGCGGTGAATCAGAGCTGTGCTTTTATTGATGTAAATTCCGTTTTCGTCAGGGCCTCGCTTGTCAAGAGCCTGCGACATTCTGTTTATGGCTTTGAGTCTGTCTGCCATATTACTGTTTTTTTCAATCCAACCTGCTATACCGCACATAAAATACCTCCGTAAATTCAGTTGGTTTTATATGATTTTAGTGTGAACAAAAAGCAAACGGCAACCGCAATAATTACAATTCCCGAAGCTATGCTTCCTGTGAAGGTGTCGGCATTTGAAACGCTTGCACTCGAAAACACCGTTGCTTCGGCAGGAAACAACGCCAATCCAATGTGAGCTAATACGGCTGTAATCGCTCCTTGAACAAGCCTGATTACAAAGAAAATCAGTTTGTTGATTTTTAAACCTCCCAAAGCGGAAAATATTTGAAAATGTACGCATAATCCTCCGAATCCTACCGCAAAAGCTACCGTTTCCACGGGACTGCTTTGAGAAAGCTGTTTAACCGCCGTGCAAACCTCAAGCAAGCAGTAAATCATATTCCGAGTGCTTTGATCGCTTGTGATTTCCGAGATTATTGCGGTTAATGCCGAAAATAGCACCACAAAGGCACAAATGGCAAGAATACCCTTTGAACTGTCCGCAACAGCTTCCACAAGTGCTGTTGAAACAGATACTTTCGATGGTCTTAATTTCGCAAAAGAATTATTGTTTCCCTTACCTTTATAAAAGAAATTCACCGCAATTCCGAGTATGATTACAGACAACATTTGTGAGGCAAGCAGTACGGCTCCAATTGTTTTGCTGCCGTACAAAGACATTCCCACAAAATTCACAATAAATCCCGGCCCTGCACAAACGGCAAAAAGAGCGGCTTTTTCGGCTTCGAGGTCGTTCGCTCTGCCTTGAGCCTTTAGGGAAGCGATTCCTCTCGCTCCGACAGGATATCCGCCGATCATACTCAATAATATAATCGGTGCAAACTCACCTCCGAGTCCGAAAATTTTCCTTGTAAGCTTACCGAAAGGCTTGCCGAGCCGATGGGATAATCCGCTTTTTATTAAAAATCCCGACACAGCCATAAACGGAAATAACGACGGAATAAGCACGCTTAGGCAAAATTCAATACCGCTTTCGGCTCCTTTACAGCTGCTTTGTGAATAAATCAAAAGCATTGAGCATATCGCAAGCACCGCAAGAGCTTTGATAACTATACCGACTTTGTGCAGGGCTGCATTAACATACATATCAATCACCGATAATATATATGATTAAATTCGCATAAAAATAAATAAGAAATTCAATTAGGAGAGATTTTTTTGAAAAAAAAGAAGACCGACGGCGTTAAACCGTTCCGTTCCGTTGAGCTTGATATGGGGTCTGCTCCGCTTATTGAGATGATTGGCAACCGAAGAATAACTATTGAGGGCTCAACGGGAATATTGCTGTACGAAAGTGAAAACATAAAAATCAACACGGCAAGAATGATTGTGTCGTTTTTCGGCAGAGGGCTTTGCGTTCGCTGTATTTCAAGCTCTTGTGTGGAAGTTGAGGGCTTTGTTACCAAAATCGAATTTTTGTCCTGAGGTGAAGATATGCTTGTGCGATTGATAAGATTTTTTAAGGGCTGGATAGAATTTTCGGCAAGCGGAAAATTTCCGGAAAGACTGCTTAACATCTGTTCACGATACGGAATTATACTTTGGAATCCCCGTCCCGAAAACGGCGGATTGTCAGCTTCATGCTCGCTTAGCGATTACCGCAAGCTCAGGATTGTGGCAAGGAAGGCACGCGTAAAGGCAAAAATCGTAAAAAGACACGGCTTTCCGTTTTTGGTTGCTCGTTACAAAAGCAGAATCGGCTTGGCTGTCGGTGCGGCTGTCGGGATTGTTCTTTTGCTGGTGCTGTCAAATTTCATTTGGTCTGTCAGCATAACGGGAACGCAGTCTGTGAGTGATACAAGACTTTTGAAGGTTCTTGCGGAAAACGGCGTTGAAGTAGGTGCGTACAAAAATAATCTCGACGTCAAAAGGATAAAGCGTGACATTCTGCTTGAAATTGATGAAATAGGCTGGCTCAGCGTTAATATAACGGGTAGCTCGGTTTCGGTAGAGGTAAGAGAAAAGGTGCAAAAGCCCGAAATCAATAAAATAGAAACGCCTTGTAATATCAAGGCAAGGTGTGATGGTGTGATTACCGAAATCAACGCCAAAAGCGGCGAAACCTTGGTTCAAAAGGGGAGCGGCGTTGCAAGCGGAGATTTGCTTGTGAGCGGAGCGTTGATTTCAAAGCTTGAAACTGTTCGCTATGTTCACGCTGACGCTGAAGTGTTTGCAGATGTAATTTCTCAAAAAGAATTATATTTGCCGACACAATATGATTATTATTATTTAACAGAAAATAAAGCCGACAGAAGCAGAGTAAAATTTCTTTGGCTTGAACTGCCTTATTCGTTTTCGTTTTCGTCATATGACAATTCGGCATATTCTCAAAGCTCACGGAATGTTTGTGTAAACGGTGTTTTTTTGCCAATTCAGCTCAAAACAGAAACTGCTTATGAGCTTGAAAAATCAAATGTTGAGCTTGATCAAGCTCTTGCACAAAAAATATTTGATAATCGAATTTTGCTCTATGAAGTGTTTGAGAAAGGTGACAGCAGGACGATAAGCCGAAATGTGCAACTAAAATCGAATGAAAATTCATACTGCTGTAAGGTAGACTATGTTTTTAACGAAAATATTGCACAGACCGTTGAATTCAGCGTGACAGAATAATCCTTTTGTGCTAAAATGATATACATATTATTAAAGCAGGTGATTTTGTGAGAATATTATGTATAGGTGATGTTGTAGGAAGCGTCGGCTGCGAATTTTTGAGGCAAAAGCTCTCGGTGCTGAAAAGGACAATGGGGATTGATTTTGTAATATGCAACGGCGAAAATTCCTCCGACGGCAACGGTATAACTCCTGTGTCGGCAAGGTTTTTGTTTGACAGCGGAGTTGATGTGATAACGCTCGGCAACCACACCTACCGCAGAAAGGAAGCATATGAGCTTATTGACGAAAACCCGTTTGTGGTTCGACCGTCAAACTTTCCCGAAAAATCAGCTCCCGGAGTGGGAATACAAAACATCGACACAGGCCGAAAAATTATCTCGGTTATCAACGTTATGGGCAATATGTGTATGGACACAAGCCTTGATTGTGCCTTTGAAAGCGTAGATAAAATGCTTGAAAGGGCAGAGGGCAAGATAATTATTGTTGATTTTCACGCCGAAACCACAAGCGAAAAGCGTGCAATGGGGTATTATCTTGACGGAAAAGTTAGTGCTTTGTTCGGAACTCACACTCACGTTCAAACCTCGGACGCTCAGGTTTTACCTAACGGCACAGGCTACATTACCGATGTGGGAATGACAGGCACGATTCATTCGGTTTTGGGAGTGAAAACCGAAATAATAATCGAAAAAATGAAAACAAAGCTACCCGCACGCTTTGACCTTGCAAGCGGCGACTGCAAAATGGAATGTGTTATTTTTGATATTGATGACAAAAGCGGCAAATGCACTAATGCCGAAGGTCTGCGGATAGAATGATAAAAATATCGACAAATTTCCGTTTTAAACTTGGCAATATAACGAATTTGTTTTTGCTATTGCAAAACGGAATCAAAAATTGTATAATATACTATGTCTGAGAATATATCTTGTAGAGAAGGATGTGCGTTTATGATAAACGGCGAAATATTAAAGCAGGCAATAATTTCAGGTGCAAATAATATTAACTCACAAAAAGAACAAATAAATGACTTAAATATTTTTCCCGTACCCGACGGCGACACTGGCACAAATATGTCTATGACAATCTGTGCGGCAGCAGCGGCACTTGCCGATTATGAAGGCGACGAAGCAGGAGAGGTTGCACAAATAACCGCTTCTTCAATGCTCAGAGGAGCAAGAGGAAATTCAGGTGTAATCACTTCGATTTTATTCAGAGGCTTTGCTCAGGGGCTTAAGGGTATGCAGGCGGTTAACGGCAAAAATCTTGCCGCTGCACTCGGAATCGGTGTTGACGGTGCTTACAAGGCTGTTATGAAGCCTGCCGAGGGTACTATTCTCACTGTTGCAAGAATGGCATACGAAGCAGGTGTTGAGGCTGCAAAAGAAAATTCCGATGCTGTTTTTGTTTGGCAAAAAATCTGCGACAAAGCAAACGAAGCTCTTGCTATTACTCCTGAGCTTCTTCCCGTTCTCAAAAAGGCAGGCGTTGTTGATGCAGGCGGAAAGGGCCTTTGCACAATTTTCGAGGGTATGCTGTCGGTAATCAAAGACGGCGTAGTTATTGAGTATGATGACGCTCCGACACAGGCAACGATGGAAACCTATGAGAGTGCCGCCGCAGAATTTGACGATGATATTCGTTTTACTTATTGTACGGAATTTATTGTCGGCAGAGATCCCGAAATCGAAACAGATCCGCAGACTCTCAGAGATTTTCTTGAAACAATCGGTGACTGCGTGGTTGTTGTGTATGACGATGAAATCATCAAGGTTCACGTTCATACCGAAAATCCCGGAAACGTGCTTTCAAAAGGTCTTGAGTTCGGTCAGCTTTTAACCGTAAAGGTTGAAAATATGAAAGAACAGCACAAAAACGCTAAGTCAAAATCCAAAAAATCCACGAAGCCCGTTAAAAAATCAAAGCCGCAAAAGGTCGAAAAGGAAGTGTTTACTCCTGTTGAGCCGACCGAGGAATTTGGTTTTGTTGCAGTTGCGGCAGGCGAGGGTATGAAAAACTTGTTCAAGGACCTCGGATGCACAAACGTTGTTTCGGGCGGTCAAAGCATGAACCCCAGCACAGACGATATTTATGAGGCAATTCTTGCCACACCTGCTAAAACCGTATTTGTATTGCCTAATAACAAGAACATTATTCTTGCCGCAGAGCAGACAATACCTATGGTTAAAGACAGAACGGTGCTTATTGTGCCTACACGCACAATTCCTCAGGGAATGACCGCAATGCTTAATTTTGACCCAGAAATTTCGGGTGAGAGCAACGCTCAGCTTATGATTGACGCCGCTCACAACGTAGGCACAGGTCTTGTAACCTTTGCCGCACGCAAGAGTGAATTTGGCGGTATGAAGATTAAAGAGGGCGACATTATCGCTCTTGAAAACGGCAAGCTCACAATTACGGAAAAGAATCCTGTAAAGGCTCTTGTTAAGCTTGCAAAAAGTATGGTAAACCGCAATTCTTCGTTCATCACGTTGATATACGGCGAGGATGTTTGTGAAGAAGATGCCGAAAAGGCATATGAGGAGCTGCGTGAAAAGTTCGGCTCACATACCGACATTTCGCTTGTAAAGGGCGACCAGCCGATTTACTATTTCATTCTCAGCGTAGAATAATATCAGATTGAATCAAATATATTAATGTCGTGGGGGTCGGCATCCTTAACGACCTCAAGCTGTTGATTTGAGGTCGTTTGGAGCCGCCCCTTTTTTAATTGTATCGGGATAAATTTATGGCTTCACTGTATAAATTGCCAATCACAAGCCTAAGCGGAATCGGAGCAAAGCGAGCAAAGCTTTTTTCAAAGCTCGGCATATCAAGTGTCGGCGATTTGCTGACCTTTTATCCGCGTGCTTATGAGGATTGGAGTAATGTTGAAAAAATCAATAACCTGCAATACGGCGGAGTTTATTGCATAAAGGCTGTATTGGGTTCGCCAATCACCGATTCTGTGATAAAGGGCGGAAAAATACTGTCCAAAGGCACTGTATATGACGAAACAGGAGCTTTGCAGATAGTGTTTTTCAACAACCGATACATAAGCGGAATGTTAAAAAGCGGGAACGAATATTTCTTTTATGGAAAAATAATTACTGATAAATACGGTGCGCAAATGGTTGCACCTACGTTTTCGGCAGTTTCCGACGGAATGACAATGCACGCCGTGTATAAGCAAACCGCAGGGCTTGTCAGCAAAACTATTTCAAATGCGGTTGCTCAGGCAATCAAGCTTTTGCCGCAAACCGTAAATGACCCGCTTCCCGAACAGGTTCGCAAAACCTTTGGGCTTTGCTCCTTGAGAGAGGCAATAGTCGGAATCCATTTTCCGCAAACAAGAGAACAGCTTGATTCTGCACGCAAGAGGCTTGTAACCGAGGAGCTTGTCGTGCTGAATCTCGGAATGAAAAACCTCCGTGAGCAAAGCCGAGGCATAAGCGGAATCAAAATCAAGCAGGCGTTTTCTGCCGAATTTGAAACCTTTTTGCCGTTTACTCTTACAAATGCACAAAAGCACGCAATTTCCGATTGCTGTAACGATATGCTCACCAAAATTTCACCTATGAACAGGCTTGTTCAGGGCGATGTGGGTTCGGGCAAAACGGCGGTTGCGGCTTCGGTGTGCTACACGGTTATCAAAAACGGATTTCAGGCGGCATTTATGGCACCAACCGAAATCCTTGCACGTCAGCATTTTGCAACCTTTTCAAAATTGCTTGAAAACACCGACTTATCCATCGCTTTGCTTACAGGTTCGCTTAAAGAATCAGAAAAAAAGCGGATACGCAGTGAGCTTGCCAACGGTAAAATCGACCTTGTTATCGGAACTCACGCACTCATAACCGACAAAACCGAGTTCAAAAACCTCGGCATTGCCGTAACCGACGAACAGCATCGCTTTGGCGTAACTCAGCGTTCAAAGCTTTTGGGCAAGGGCAATAATCCGCACTTGCTTGTAATGAGTGCAACCCCGATTCCCAGAACTCTCGGTCTTATAATCTTCGGTGACCTTGACATTTCGATTATCGACGAGCTTCCGCCGTCACGCAAGCCTGTCAAAACGGTAGCTTTTGACACCTCACAGCGAAGCCGAGTTTATAGCTTTATCAGGCGAGAAGCGGCAGCGGGACGTCAGGCATATATAGTTTGTCCGCTTGTTGAGGAGGGCGAGCTTAGCAACGTTGCCTCCGCCGAGGAATATGCCGCAGAGCTTATGCTCAAAGAATTTTCCGACATTCCCGTCGGGCTTGTCCACGGAAAAATGAAAGCGGAAGAAAAGGAAGCGGTAATGGCAAGGTTTGCCGCCAATGAGTATTCTCTGCTTGTTGCAACAACAGTTATCGAGGTTGGCGTTGATGTGCCGAACGCTTCCGTTATGGTAATCGAAAACGCCGAGCGTTTCGGGCTTTCTCAGCTTCATCAGCTCAGAGGCAGAGTGGGCAGAGGTGAGTTTCAGTCCTATTGCATACTAATCAGCGACAACCGTTCACCCTCAACCAAAGAAAGGCTCGACGTTATGTGCCATACCTGTGACGGCTTTGCAATAGCTGATTGCGACCTCAAAATGCGTGGGCCGGGCGACTTTTTCGGTGAACGCCAGCACGGATTGCCTCAGCTTGCAATCGCTGACTTTGCCGACTCAAAAAGCGTTGAGCTGGCACAGGAAATTACAGATTATATAATGTTAATATATAAAGACATTCGCTGTGATGAGCTTCATTTGCTCAAAGCCGAAATCGACAGGCTTTTCAGTCGCGGCGGACATAACATACTCAACTAAGGGGGATATATAATGAAGAAATCAATCAGACTTTTGTCCGTTTTATTCGCACTTTGCGTAATTTTGTCATCTGCGATTCCAAACGCTTCGGCGGTGAACTATCCCAACAATGTAAAAACTATGTCGGATTCGATTCTGCTTGTAAATATGGATTCGGGTCAAACTGTTTTTGAAAAAGACCCCGACTCCAAGCGTTATCCTGCTTCAACCACCAAAATAATGACATACATAATTGTTGTTGAAAGCATAGACGACCTTGACAATACACTTGTTCCGATAAAGCAAGAGATTATCGACAAGCTCAAGGGAACAGGAAGCTCACTTGCTTATGTTGAGAACCATGTCGGAGAGTCAATGACGGTAATTGATTTGCTGTACAGTATGATGGTTCCGTCGGGCAACGATGCCGCAATGGTGCTTGCCGATTATGTCGGCAACGGCGATATGAACGTGTTTATCGACAAGATGAACAAGAAAGCCGAGGAGCTTGGCTGTGAAAACACCCATTTTCAAAACCCCGACGGACTTCACGATGACAACCACTACACCACAGCCCGTGACCTTTACAAAATCACGACCTATGCACTTACCCTGCCCAGATTTGCGGAAATTTCCAACACCACCGAATACACCTGCAAGGGTGACGACCTGCCACTTATTACCACCAACTATCTCATTGACGAGTACCGAGGCGGCGAATACTATTATATGTATGCCAAGGGCATTAAAACAGGCACAACCGACGAAGCGGGACGTTGCCTTGTAACCACGGCAACAGCGGACGGATATTCGTATATGGCAATAATTTTGCACGCCCCCTACAAAGAGGGTGAGCAAGAGGAATACTACACCTTTACCGATGCGGCAGACCTGTTTCGTTGGGCACTCACAAGCCTTGAGCTGAAAACAGTCAAAACCTCAAACACGCCGATTTGTGAGCAAAAGGTTAAGCTGTCAATGCAATGCGACGCTGTCAACCTTGTGCCTGAAAGCAACATCACGGTTCTTGTACCGTCCGACATCGAAGATAAAGACATAATCATAGAGCCAAACCTGCCCGAGGTTGCCGAAGCACCGCTTTCGAAGGACAAACCTGTCGGAACTGCTAAGGTTTATTACTCCGACAAGGACGGCAACAAGCAGGAAATCACCGAGATAAACCTTGTTCCCGAAGAAAACGTTGAGCGAAGCGGATTTTTGGCAATGCTTGAGGTAATCGGAACAATTTTTCAGTCGTATTGGTTCCTTGTACTAATCGGCTTGATAGTGCTGATTTTGTTGATATATTTCATCGTGTTCAAAATCAACGCCAAACGCAAACGCAAAAGACGCAACGTAAAGCATTATCGCAATTTCTGATAATTTGTTGCTTTCTGTAATATAATTGTAATTAAACTTTTGTTGAATTTTGTTTTTTATATGTTATAATTACTTTATAGAATAATGCAGAGGTGAGTCCAAATGAAATGTCCGTATTGCGGTTATGAAGAAAGCAAGGTAATTGATTCTCGTTCGGCAGATGACGGCGAGCGAATCCGCAGACGCCGTGAGTGCCTAAAATGCGGAAAACGCTTTACAACGCACGAGGTAATCGAAACCGTGCCGATAATAGTGGTTAAACGTGATAAATCGCGAGAGGTATTTGACCGCAACAAGCTGACCGCAGGAATCCTGCGTGCCTGCGAAAAACGCCCCGTGTCGATTCGTCAAATCGAAACAATGGTTGATGAAATCGAGGCAAAGCTGCAAAGTAGCCTTGACCGTGAAATCACCACTCTGCAAATCGGTGAGCTTGCAATGGAACAGCTCAAAAATGTTGACGAGGTTTCATATGTAAGATTTGCTTCTGTTTACCGTCAGTTTAAGGATATAAACACCTTTATGGATGAGCTAAACAAGCTCCTCACCGAAAAAACCTAACCTTTTGTGCATTTCAGCGTAGTAAAATTTGATATATTTGAAAACTTCACACCCGTCCGTACATTGCTTTTGGTTATGATTAGATGCTGCTTTTTAAGGCTCCCTTGTGTAAAGGGAGCTTTTGTGCATTTCACCGCAGTTAGCTGTGAATGAGTTTAAAAATCTCACACCCGTCCGTACACTGCATTTGGTTATGATTAGATGCTGCTTTTCAAAGCTCCCTTGTGTAAAGGGAGCAGTTATTTTGCCTGCAAAATAACTGAGGGATTGCTTGTCGCAGTAGCAAATTATTTAAATATAATATTTCCTCTATATCACTGTATGGAACGGTCGTACCGTTCCGCTTTTTTAGATGGACGTTAATTTTTAAAGCCAAAGCTTCCGCACGCACCAAGCCCTCACTTGAGGGAGGGTGGCACGACGCAAGTCGTGACGGAAGGGTGAGCTGAGGAAATGTCGTTAACATGCTACCAAAAACGTCATTGAGGAAATACAGCTTCAAAATCAAGGAAACTATGCAGTATGCAGACGTGTTCACGTTTTTGAAAGCACATCTAACCCAACTACGCTGAAATGCACAAATAAGACCCAAAACCCAAAAAACTGTGTAAAAATCACTTGTTTTCTTGCGTAACGTTACAATTTATGCCAAAATATATGCAAAATCACCAAACAAAATTCAATGATTGAATAAAAAATAATTGAATAAACAAAACAAATTCTATTGAAAAAACCGATTTGAGGTGTTATAATATAAAATAAATATAGTGGGTCGAACTATGCTTTGCAGTCGAAACTGATTTTTGCACAGACGTTTGTTTCACCGTTGGTCAGGCGGTAAAAGCTGTTGCGGCAAGTCTCTTGCCCAAAGCAAACCTTTGCCCACAAATTTTCAAATTTAATTAGGAGGTAATTATGAAAACTTCAATTAAACGATTTTCAAAACGCACAATTTCAATCGTCCTTGCAGTTATGATGTTGGTTACCACCCTCACAATAGGTGTAGTCAGCACCAACGCCGCATATACTGACTCGGATAGTGTTGGTGCAACTAATACAACTGTTTATTTTGTTCCTGCACTTTCTTCTGATACAAGTGGCTATGTAGATTCTGCATCAGGTCTTCTTAATGATGGCTGCGTTTTAAAAGCAAATTATAATAAAAAAGGTGATGGTGACGATTGGGCTTCTACTACCATGACCTATGATGATGGTGGAACTTATAGCGGTTATGCGATATATAAATGTAGTTTTACTGATTCTTATGATGGATTAGGTAAATTGCAATTTCAAATTTATCAAAATAACTCTTGGAAAGCACAGTGTCAACCGATTTCCTCTTGGACTTCAGTTTCAAACTACAACGGTAAGCTATACAACGGTTCAAGTTGGGTAACACTTACTTATGATCCTGTTGTTGATAAGGATTATTATTTAGCAGGTTGGTTAAATAAGGGTTCGGTTACAACAGCAAAAGATGAGTTTAAATTCACTCAGAGTTCAACCGATTCTAATATTTACACGTTGGAGTATACATTTACAGATGATGAAGGCGGTTATCAATATCCTGTAATCTATGACGGCAGTACAGCGTATCACCCCGCAACTCATAATTCAGGAAGCGGAGTTGCCGGAACAACGACAAATACTTCTCCCGGTGCTGATCCTAAGTGGAGAGTAGAAGCTGCAACCGGTGTTACTGTAACATTTACGTTCAATAGTTCGACAAAAGTTCTTTCATGGGAAGTTTTAACAGAGGATTTGTACGATGTAGCCGTAAACTCTAATGATGAGAGTATGGGTACAGTTTCACCTGCTTCTGTACAGGCAGGCGAAACAACCACTCCCGAAATCACAGCCACACCCAAGGAAGGCTATGATTTTACAGGTTGGACTACAACAGGCGGCGTAACAGTTGCAGATGAAACTTCTGCAACAACCACAGTTTCCGCAACCGCTGCAGGTACTGTTACAGCTAACTTTGTCGCAAAGCAGACATATGCTATCACGGTAGCTTCTGCCGCAAACGGCTCTGTAACTGCCGACAAAGCTTCTGCTTACAGCGGACAAACAGTTACTCTTACTGTATCTCCAAGCGACGGCTACAAGCTGGAGAGCTTGGCTGTAAAAGATGCTAACGGTGACGATGTTACAGCCACCGCAAGCTCTGATAAAACTACATACACCTTTACTATGCCCGCATCCGCAGTAACGGTTACTCCGACCTTTGTTGAGAAGACAACGGTTACGTTGTATTTGAAGAACTCTGCAAATTGGCAAGGAGCTTTGAATGCGTATTTGTGGGATTCAAACAATGGCGATAAAAATAATGCAGATTGGCCCGGCGAGAGTATTCTGAGTAATACAATCCAAATCGGTGATGATACTTTCTACTATTACACATACTCTCCCGACGAAAATCCATACAATTATGTCATTTTCAATAATGGTGGTGGTACTAATCCTAAAACCGACGACCTTACAATTTCCGGTAATGAAGGCAAGTACTATGACAATAGTGAGAAGAAATGGATAGACCTCCCCGTATCATATTCTCTAAGCATTACCTCAGGGGAAAACGGTACTGTTAAGTATAATGATAAAACTGATGTTGCCGCAGGCGAAACAAAGTCAGTAAACAACGGCGGAAAAGCAACTGCGATTGTTGCCACCCCGAACACCGGCTACAAGTTTACAGGCTGGACAGTTACAGGTGATGCTACTGTTGCAGACGCAACCTCTGCTTCAACCACAGTAACGGCAACAGCCGACGGTGCAACCGTAACCGCTAGCTTCGAAATTGTTGATTACACCTTAACAAAGGGTGACACAACAGGCGGTTCGTTTACCCTCAGCAAAGAAACAGCTAATTACAACGATGAAATCACAGTAACCTGCACCCCAAATAAGGGCTACAAGGTTACACAGGTAACTTATACAGCAGGTAGCGAAACAAGCAATGCTACACTTACTGACAACACAGCAACATTCACAATGCCTGCTTCAGACGTTACCGTAAACGTAAAATTCGCTCCCGAAGATTACGCAATCTCAACATCGGTTGTTGGCTCAGGTAGCCTTTCGGTTAAAAAAGAAGGTGCTGCCGACGACCAATCAATCACTCAGTATAACATAGGCGACAAGCTTGTTATAAAGGCTGACCCCGCCACAGGCTACGAGCTTGAAAATGTTATCATAACCTTTGATGACAGCACAACCGACACACACACCGAAGCTCAATTTACCCTTGATATGGCTGACAAGACAGGTGCTATTTCAATCGAAGCAACATTCAGCCTTATCACCTACACAGGTCTCTCAGGTGAAGCAGAGTATTCTACAAACGGCACAACATATGATTTGCCGCTTCAAGATGTTGTGACAATTGATGCTACACAGGGTACATATACAGAAGGTGTTGCAATTCACGCAGCCAATAAGGACGGCTATCAGTTTATTCGTTGGGATATCAAAACAGACAACACAGGTTATGTTGACAACGCAACAGCTCAAGACACAACCTTCTATCCGTCTGCTGACAACACCGGAGTTATTGCAAGGTATAAGAGATTGTACACTGTAAGCACAACCACATCAGGCACAGGCTTGGGTACGGTTACTGTTGAAAAAACAACTCCTCAGCTTGCAGGTGAAACAACCAAAATCACCGTTGCCGCAAACTCAGATTCAACTTTCTCACAATTGCTTGTAAACGGCAAAGCGGTTACTGTAAGCAACAATACATACACACTGACCTACAACGGAACAAACGACGGTGATAATAACGGAGTTATTGACGTTGAGGCAGTATTCAAATCCAATTATTATGTTAATGGTGAAACCGGCTTAACAGGCACAGATGAGGCTTGGGCGTCACAGGATATTAACAACGCAAAAGCAAACGGTGATGGCTCATACACTGTTGTGTTTAAGGGCATTGCAGCAGGAACCTATAACTTTAAACCTTATGATTCTTCCGCCGGTACATGGTATGACTATGATTATTTTACTACCAAAAATCAAACCGGTTGTACATTGGCTTCTGTCGGCAATAATAAAAATATCGGTGTTACTTTGACCGAAGAATCTGATGTTACAATCACCTTTAACCCGACAGCTAAAACACTCAGCGTTTCTGCTATAACCACAGATCCGACAGAGTATACAATTACTCTTAATGATCAGGACAGCACAGGCAAAACAGCTCCCGCAACCGTTAGTGCCACAGCTTCAAGGAGAGGACAGACTATTTCTGTTACAACCTCACCTGCGGCAGGATATAACGTAAGTGTGGTTGTTACAAACGATACAACGAGCGAAGAAATAACTTTGACCGATGGTCAGTTTGTAATGCCGGGTGCAAATGTTACGGTTACAGTAACATATACCGAAAAGCCCAAATATAATGTAACGGTTATTGCAGGACAAAACGGTACATCATACTTTATTTATAACGGCACCACATACACTATTGAGGCAGGAAACACTCAAACCTTTATGGTTGTACAGGGCGACACAATCGCACTCAATGCCGAAGCTGCAAGCGATTATGTTTTTGAAAAATGGTACAGAAGTACTGATTCAACTTACTACCATGACGCTTCCGTAGTAGACCAAAAGATTACCGCAGATGTTACTTACAGCTCTTCATTTAAAGAAGAAACAGGCGAAGCAACAGGTTTGTATATGGTTTACGGAACTAAGCAGAATCCGACAGAATGGGAATTTAGCACGCCTGTATATAAAAAGAACGGTCAAGCAGTTGCATATTTGCCATCTGATAAGGTTTCAAATGGCAAAAAATACTACTTTGCTATATCCGGTTCTACCAGCTACTCAAGTATGTACTATCAAAGTACGAATGATCTTTCCGTTTCAACTGACACCGAATATAAGAAATATATAACCGCTGAGAAGAACGATTATGGTAATTATAGATTCGGTTATCTTTCAATTAATAGCTCAAAGGTTACTGCAATCAAGTTTGACTTGGGACATTTGGGTGACAAGACTTATGTGTCGGACAAAACCTATAAGGTTATTCCAACAGTAAAAACTACTTCGTCAACAGGTGTTGACATTTATGCAAAAGACGGTACAATTCGTAAAGATTACCAAAAATATGCAGATATGGCAGACACAAAATTTGTGTCGGGTCATACCACCGCTGTTACTTCTCATACATATTACGAAGAAGCATCTTCGGAAGTAGGTAATACTGTTGTTATCAAAACAACAATTGCCGAAGAATATCGTTCCAAGTATTATGTTCGTGGCTTTGCTGTAAACGGACAGACATACAGCGTAAATACTTCTGCTAACGCAAGCGGTGTTTACACACTTACGCTTCCAATCACAGAGGATATGGCAGGCAAAACTCTTGAAGTTACTCCTGTTTACTTCTATTCATCAAATGATAATATGATTACCTTCTATGTAAGAGGCTTTAGTGATGCGGTTGCAGAAAAATGGGGCAACACAATCGCCGCTCACTTCTGGTATAACGGCGGTAGCGATACCGTGGGCTCTACCGATGATAATAAAAACGCACTTGGCGGTTATCCCGGTCAGCCGCTCCTTAACGAAGGTGGTTTCTACTACGTTCAAGTTCCTAAGTACCTCAACGGTGATACAACCAAACCTGTTACAGGTGTAACCTTGAACAACTACGTTTGGGACGACATTCACACAACTCTTGTAAGCGGCGGTACAGAAAACAACTGTCAAACCTACGACTTTAAGGACTTTGTAAGGCTTTCTGAGCTTACAGGAACAAACGCTGTTGATAACATCATTTTTGACTTTAAGTACAGAACAGAAGTTGAAAACAAAGGCTTAAGCACTATACCGACTTCAACCGATGCAACTGTTTATAAAAACGGTTGGGAAGATCTTACTGACTATTACAGCCGCAAGGTTGACATCTATGGAAACCTTGTTACAGATGATACTCTTGAACCTGTATATGTAGTATCAAAGGGTTATCAGTCAAACGTAGACGGAAAAGTTCCGTCAGCAACCTATGGTGCATACGCAACCTCGTGGACCGTTTACACCGATGGACAGCAAAAGCTGGTTGAAAACTGTGCTGCTTTGATTAATGCAGCAGAACAGGATGACTCACTGAAAGGTCACCCGACATACATCACATATGAAAGCTCAATATTTGGCGGCGATGATAAAGGTGATCGTTGCGACGGTCGTTGGTACTATTCACGCCGTGGTGACCGAATCAAAGCAAATGTAGCCATTCAGTATGCCGAAACCAAAAACGGCACATATGTTGATGATCCGTTCGTATCAGCAGAGTCAAACATCGGTACAACAACAGGAACATCAGTTTACTTTACAGATGAAGATTACTACGGAAAAACATCTGAAACAGCACTTGTTAACGAATCAAACTACTTCAACTTTAATGCGGAAACCGACGCATATGGTGACTACACCTTCCTCGGTTGGTATCAGGTTGACAGTAGCGGCGAGATGACACTCTTCTCGACCGATCAGAACGCAAAAGCTCCTATGGCAGGTAACGCTACCTTTGTTGCAAGATTCTACAAAACACCTACAGGTTACTTGCCGATTAGCCACAAGCTCTATTCAACTGCTCCCACAGTTGAGGGTATGCCCGAAGTAAAGGGTGGCATGGGCGAGTGCCTTGTAAAGGTTGAGGTTCTTGACTCAAACGGCAACATTATCAAGACCTATGACGAAACAGCAGGTACAATCACAGTTTCCGACACTTACATCAAGGCAAACAGCGGATATAGTCTTAAAATCACGCTCACATCAAAGCCTGCAGGTGTCAACACATTCTGGAATACTTATGTTGTAAGTCAGAGCAATACTTATGACGTTGTTTCTGCTTCTTCAGCAGTCGGCTCAACAACCGCAGTAACAACAGTAAGAACAATTGATATAGCTGTAATGTTTAATGATGCCGGCGAGCTTATTTCAAAGGCACTTAACTACTATTCCGATTTTGTACCTGTTTCTAAGGATTACAAGATTACCTTTAATTACACCGATCGCTTTGGTGCAAATCAGATTTATGTAATCAAGGGTACTTTGTCAGAAAGCTACATCACCGAAAACGGTGCTGTGCTGTCAAAAGACCTTGTAATGAAGAAAGCTCCTTATGAGGACAACTTTGGCGAGACAATCAAGTGGAATGATGCTTCAATTTCTTATGGCGAAACATCGGACGGCGTTCTTACCGCAACAGTTAATTCAATTCAAACAGGCAGAAAAGTTTATCTGAACTATCAGCTTACTCCTGATGATCCGGCAGAAGTTCTTGAGAGAAACTTTGGCGACCTTGCTGTTGAAAAGAATGACGACGGCTCATACTTTACTTATGACAGCGGCAAGTATAAATACTTGGTTGAAGCTCCCGAAAGCATTACAGTAGACAATGAGGAAGTTAAGTTCAGCTATTGGGAAATTTTCACCGATGCAGAACACACCGACCTTGTTTCAAGATGCTATTCAAGAAAATTCAACTACGTTCTTTACACTGACTATTACATCGTTCCTGTGTTTGAGGGTACAAAATATTTGGACGAATCAGGCACATATTCAACAATTCAGCTTCTTGAATATTCAAGAAACCAGTGGACTGATGCGGATGGTAAAAAGACTTCGCAAACCGATAAGCTTTATGCCGACTTCCAGCTTTCATTTACCAAGGACGGACAAATTCTTAACAGCGATGAAGCAAGTGATGTTCAAAACTGCGGAATCCTCTTTGAGGTTGGAACAAAGCTTGACGAAAATCTTGCAGACGCCTTTAAGGATAATCCGGAAAGCTTTACGTTTGAAACAGACCTTGACGCATTGAAACAGTCTATTAAAGACGGTAAAACGAAGTCAGATGAGGGCAGAAACCTTCTTAAAACCGAGATTGCAACCTCGAAATTGTCAAACAAAAACAGAATCGAATTCTACAAGGGCTTTGCAAACTCAATTTATAATTCGACTACCGACAAATACACCTACACCAATGCGTTGTATCTTATCAAAGTGTATTCATATATGATTGATACTAACGGTAATGTTACCTTGAGTGACCCCGTTTATATCAACTTCTACGATGTTGCTACAATGCAGTACACCGTTTCTTAAGGAGGTAATTGAATGAAAAAAAAGAAGTATTTTTCTCCGGAAATTGATATTACTAAGCTTAATTTTGAAGATCTTATGAAAAACATAGACCTTAGCACTCCTGAGGAAACTCAGCAGACCGGTGATATTGATGACGGCGACGATATCGGTGCTTAATTAAAAATGCAGGCAGTCGCTTTATGCGGCTGCCTGTCTGCCTTTTGGAGGATTTATGACTAAAAAATTCAAAAAAATTTCATCGTTCCTTTTTGCCTTGCTCATACTTGCTTCATCAACAGTTGCGGTGTGTGCCGACGCATATTTGATGTCTGACGGCTTTTCGTATCTTGCAACCGACAAAATGGCTGTGATTTACGATTATGACAATCGCACCTCCGATGTTGCAATTCCACAGCAGCTTGGCGACAATTACACAACCAAAATCGCAAAATATGCGTTTTTTAACAATACGAATATGACCTCACTTAGCTTTGAAAACGCAAGCTTTCTCACCGAAATCGGTGACAGTGCTTTTGCAGGCTGTTCAAACATCAAAACACTTGTTTTGCCGCTTTCAATTAAGAAGCTGAGCTTTGGGTGCTTCCAAAACTGCACCTCGCTCACCGATTTGACTGTTTATTCAAGCATCGACACAATTCCGAATCAGGCGTTTTATAATTGCAGTTCGCTTACAAATGTTACTTTAAACGGCGGAATTCAAACAATCGGCAGCTTTGCCTTTGCAAATTGCACGTCCTTAAAAACAATTACATTGTCAAAGAACGTCACAAGCATTGCGGCAAATTCGTTTAAAAACGACTCTGACCTCACAATTCGCTGCTATCGCAACTCTTACGCTCACCAATATGCGGTTGACAACGGCATCTCTTTTGAGCTTATCGACCCATATGAGGACGGTGACGTTAACCGTGACGGCAAGGTGAATGTTTTGGACGCAACCTTGGTGCAAAAATATGTTGCAGGCATCACATCTCTTGATGACGAACAGCTTTTGCTTGCCGACTTTTCGGGCGACGGTATAATCACCGTTTCCGATGCAACATCAATTCAGAAGCTCTCAGCAGGTATATTATGATAATCAAAAGCCTCCCAATGGGAGGCTTTGTGCAAAATCGGAGGATTTGTGAAGTATTTAATTGCGGATTTGGTGACGGAGTTTACTCCGAAATATGAATTGCTTAATTCTTTTGCAGAAAAATTCAGATACTACGGTGACCGACCGACAGACATCGCTCTTGACGTGTCGCAACAGCATATTGACAGCCTGCTTCAAAGAATGAAGCACGGTACAACAGCTCCTCAAGCCGAGAGCTTTGCTGTGGGAAATGCATTTTTTAAGCAGAGCGTTAAGCTTGGAGCAATTCTTCTTCATTCGTCGGCAATAGTTGTTGACGGGAGGGCGTATTTATTTTGCGGTGAGTCAAAAATCGGCAAATCTACCCACACACGCCTTTGGAAAGAGGCGTTTGGCAACAGGGTACAATATATAAACGACGACAAGCCTGCGGTGCGTGTGCTTGATGATGACAAGGCATTTGCGTTTGGTACTCCGTTTGACGGGGGAAGCGGAATAGCCGAAAACTTAACCGCTCCATTGCAAGCAATTGTATTTTTGGAAAGAAGCAAAAGCAATGCCATTCGCCCTGCCCGTACTGATGAAATTCTCAAAAACTTGTATTTTTCAACTGTTCATATGCTTAGTGAAAAATCTGCCGATAAAATGCTTGCAAGTTTTGACAAGCTCATCGGAGCAACAGATTTTTATGTTTTGTCCTGTAACACCGACATTTCAGCCGCTTATACGGCATATGACGGCATAATAAAATAAGCCTCCGAAAAGTCGGAGGCTCTATCTTTGTTTATAATTCTATTAAATAATTATTATAAAGAATTATTCTTCAATTGTAATTGAATTAATAATCGGTTGGTTAGCTTTTTCAACAGTACCGTTGCTGTCGGTAACAGGAGTGTCTTTGCAAATTTCGTCAACGACCTCGATGCCGTCGGTCACATAACCAAACGCTGCATACTGACCGTCAAGATATGTGCTGTCTTCGTGTACGATAAAGAACTGTGAGCTTGCACTGTTATAATCTTGAGAGCGAGCCATTGAAATAGCACCTCTTGTGTGACTGAGGCTGTTGGATACACCGTTTGCGGAAAATTCGCCCTTGATTGTTTCATCGCTGCCGCCAATACCTGTTCCGAGGGGGTCGCCGCCCTGAATCATAAATCCGCTGATGATTCTGTGGAATGTCAAGCCGTCATAAAATCCGTCTTTTGCAAGCTTTACAAAGTTTTCAACAGAAATCGGAGCGTCGTCGGGGAAAAGTGCAACTGTAATTTTTCCGTAATCCTTGACGTCGATTATTGCGGTTATCGCATTGTCGGGAATGTTAACATTCGTGCTTGATGCAGCGGCAGTTGTGGTCTTTTGTGCCTTGCTTGAAGCTGAGCTGCTGTCATCACAACCGCTGAAAATCAGACAGGACATTGTAAGTATTGCAACTATGAGCAAGCCGAGAGTTTTGAATGAGAAAGATTTAATATTGTTTTTCATATTGATTCCTCCGATAAATATTAATCATATTCTATCATTAATTCCTCGACAAATCAACCTTGAATTGACATAAAATAATTAATATGCTAAAATTTTAACAGTATTTATGCTGAATTTTCAGATATGGGGAGGTGAGGCAATGCAAAACAGCAAAATCACTGTAATTGAATCCAAAAGCGGCTTGTTAGATTTGAATTTAAAGGAGCTGTGGCGTTATCGGGATTTGGTTGTGATGTTTGTTAAGCGTGATTTAAAAAGCTTTTACAAGCAGACAATTCTCGGCCCCTTGTGGATAGTGATAAACCCGTTTTTATCAACATTTGTATTTACCGTGATTTTCGGCATTGTGGCTAATATTTCAACCGAGGGCGTGCCGCAGTTTTTGTTTTTTATGGCAGGAAACATAATGTGGGGGCTGTTTTCAAGGTGCTTAAACAACAGCTCATCAACCTTTGTCGGCAATGCTGGGTTGTTTGGCAAGGTGTATTTTCCTCGCCTTGTGATGCCGTTGTCGAGTATGATATATAATTTTGTGACCTTCTTCCTGCAATTTGCGGCATTTTTAATTTTGGTGCTTGTATATTTGATTATCGGCTCAAATCTAAGCTTGAATTATGTCGCATTACTTATGCCGCTGCTCATACTTCAAACGGCATTTTTGGGTACAGGCTTTGGCCTGCTGATTTCGTCAATCACCGCAAAATATCGTGATCTCAAAATCCTTGTGTCCTTCGGACTGACGCTGTGGATGTATCTCACCCCGATTGTTTATCCGTCGTCGCAAATTCCGCAGTCATTGCGTTGGTTGTTTATGCTCAATCCCGTTGCACCGATAGTTGAAGCTTTTAGGTATGGTTTTTTGGGCTGCGGTTCGTTTGAGTGGCTTTATTTGCTGATAAGTCTTGCAGTTACCTTATTAGTGCTGTTTTTGGGGATTGTTGTATTTAATCGGGTGGAAAAAAACTTTATCGACACGGTGTAAATTATGAAAGATAATTGCGTAATAAAAACCGAACATTTAACAAAAGAATATAAGCTTGGAAAAATAGGAACGGGAACTCTCAGGCGTGATTTGCAAAGCCTGTACGCACGCCGCAAAGGTAGGCCCGACCCAAACCGTAAAATCAACGCACGCACTTATGAAAAGGGCGAGAGCTTTCTTGCACTTGACGATGTAAGCCTTGAAATAAACAAGGGCGAGCGTGTGGGAATCATCGGACAGAACGGGGCAGGCAAGTCAACCCTGCTTAAGCTCTTGTCACGCATCACCTCACCGACAAGCGGAAAAATTATGTACAGAGGCAGAATTGCAAGTATGCTTGAGGTAGGTACGGGTTTTCACGGTGAGCTTACGGGCAGAGAAAATATTTATCTCAATGGTGCTATTCTCGGAATGACACGAAGCGAGGTTGACTCGAAAATCGACAAGATAATAGAGTTTTCCGAATGTGAAAAATTCATTGATACTCCCGTAAAGCGTTATTCATCGGGTATGTTTGTAAAGCTTGCGTTTGCCGTGGCTTCGCACCTTGACGCCGAAATACTGGTGATGGACGAGGTTTTGGCGGTTGGAGATATGCGTTTTCAGCAAAAATGTATTGCTAAAATGAGGGAGCTGGCGATTGATGAGAACAGAACAATCCTCTATGTATCTCACAATATGTCAACAATACAGGAGCTTTGCAATCGCTGTATTGTTCTTGAAAGCGGTGCAAAGGTTTTTGACGGCAATGTTGATGATGCAATAAAGCGTTATATCGGCGGAGAAAACGACGAGTTTTTCAGCCACAGCTATTCGGACGGAAAGCATAAATTCAAGGTCAAGCATAAAAAACTTGACCTCTTATCGGTAAAGTATAACGGCAGAACCGACAATATTTTCTATGATGACGAGCAAATGAAGCTTGAATTGAAATGGAAAAACCTTGACGATATAAACGACCTTAGCCTGCGAATTGAGGTTTATGATTACAAGCATTATCCGATTACTGCGTTTGTGCTTGAAAAGTTTTATTCGGGAAAATCGGGCGACGAACATTCTCAAAGATTTGATATAGATATTTCGGATTTTGCAAGCGGCGGATATTACACACGATATGTTTTTTACAGCCGTCAATCAAAAGCCTCGGCGTTTGAGGAGATAGAAGCCGCCGGAGGCTTGAATTTCAGAAAACGTACCTCCGAGCAAAATGATAATCATTGGCAAAAATCATGGGGCAGCATAATTATGAACGGAATAAAGCTGTCGGAATAAAGGGAGCTGTCTTACCATAAACAGTAAGACAGCAAATTTTATATTGCAAATTATAGCGCATAGCGCTATAATTTTGATGGATATATAATATTCGGGGGATTACTATGATTTCAGTTAATAATTTATATTTTAAAGGTTGGAAATTTATTGACTTGTTTGCCGGTCTTGGAGGGTTTAGACTGGCTCTTGAATCATTGGGTGCAAGGTGTGTGTATTCAAACGAGTGGGACATACCGGCACAAGACATATATTATAAAAATTTTGGAGATATTCCTGAAGGCGATATTACAAAAGTTGATGAAAAAACTATACCTGATCACGACATTTTGTGTGCCGGCTTTCCTTGTCAGGCATTTTCTATAAGCGGTAAGCAACGGGGCTTTGATGATAGCCGAGGAACATTGTTTTTTGATGTAGCTCGTATTGTAAAAGAAAAAAAGCCCAAAATTGTTTTTATGGAAAATGTCAAAAATTTTGCAACACACGACGGTGGAAAAACTTTGGCGATAGTAAAAAATACTATGGAGAAATTAGGATATACTTTTAATCAACGTGTTCTTAATTCTGTTGATTACGGTATACCGCAAAAACGTGAAAGGATTTATATGGTGTGCTTTAGAAATGATATTCCTACTAAAGATTTTACATTTCCCAAAGCTATCAAATTAGAAAAACACGTTGAAGATTATTTGTTGGAAGATACATCGTTAACTGAAAATTTATATGTGAGCAGACCGGATATTTATTATAATGATTTACAAGATAACGTATATAGTAATAAGTCTATAAGATTGGGCATTGTTAATAAAGGCGGACAAGGAGAGCGAATTTACAGTACAAAGGGGATAGCAATTACTTTTTCTGCGTATGGAGGCGGAGTTTTTGCCAAGACAGGCGGTTATTTAGTCAACGGCAGACCCAGAAAATTACACCCACGAGAATGTGCAAGGCTAATGGGCTATCCTGATTCATACAAAATAAGTTCCAAATCAAATCAAGCTTACCGCCAATTCGGCAATTCGGTTGTTATTGATGTTCTTCAATATATTTGCATTGAAATGGCAAAATCATTAGAGGTGTAATATGAATGAAGTTGAATTTCGCAATTGGATGCAAGTTAATAATATTAATCGAAAAATGCAAAGCGATATAATATCGCGGCTAAAAAAGATTGAAAGAGAAATTGAAAACTGCGATATTGATGAACAATATCGCAAAGATAAATGTAATTTATTAATGTCGTTGTTTTTAAATATGGGTATCAATGAAAGGATGAAAGAGCATACTAATGCTGATTTACCAATAGGAAAGTATTATATGAGTGCTTTTCGATATGCTATAAAAAAGTATATTCTTTTTTGTGAAGATACTATTTCAAACCACAAATAAAATCATCTTCACTTATGCCGAATATATTTTTATGTGTTATTGAAAATATTACATTCGCATTGTATGTATTTGACAGCTTTCTAACTTCGTATTCACTATTTCGTGCTGAAAACATATATTCGTATGTGCCGTCATTAAAGCGTATATTATGCAAATTTGAATCGGATAAAACGTATAATTTGTTACCATCAGTTCGTATTTTAGTAATTTTAAAGTTGGTTATCATATTATTTGAAAGGAAAAGGGCATATTTTTCAACTCGTTTCTTACCAAGACTTGAAGAACCGCTTCTTTTTATGCGATACTTTGCTGTGACTTCAAAATAATCAGCAAAATTTTCTGTTGGTAAAACAGTAAAATTATTTGTAATAAAATATCTTACGTTCTTAGCTTTATAATTTTCAACAATCCAGTTAGAAAACACTTTTTCACAATTACTAAAATATATGTTTTTTCCGGAAGCTCCTGCATCTTTATATTTCTCGAAAAAGTTATTCATATGATTTATGATTGCTTTTGCATAATCATTTATTGGATTAGCGTTTTTTGAACTGTAAATAAATGAGCTTGTTTTAATATTTGGAATCAATACAAATTGTCCGCATTGAGCAGGTGTATGTTTTGCATCAATGTAAAATTTATTGCCGGAATGTGTGTTAACTAATATATCGGCAACAGTAGAGTTTACACCACCTTTATGAACAAAATTTGCGTATTGTCCATATTTATTGTTTAAATAATCGGTGCATTTTAATTCAAAATCTTCCCAAACAGTCATAATATTCCTCACTTTTTTTGTTGGTCTTATTGTGTTTATAATTTATCCACATACGACTAAAGCACATTTTTAGGTGTGACAATATTGCGTATGCTTCGCTCGGAGAACTGTATTAAGTTGAACAGCGACGCGGATCCGTTTTTAAAGTAGGTTGAAAGAATATCGGGCGAAAGTGCAAGTGAAAGGCTGTGCTTCTCAATAATCGAATCGACAATCTCCAAGTCAAGCATCATAGACGCAGAGGTCAGAGCTTTGTATTTATTCTTGTCCAGCGAAAAAATAGATTGAGGATTATTTTCGTCGGAGGAGTATATTGTTCTGAAAATTTGATATTCGGCACTCATAAGATAGTTGCTGACTGCATTGGTCAGCCTTTTGTCGCCGATTTGAGCCAAAAGGTCAAAAATCACCGTGGTGGTATTCATTAACAGCTTTTTGTTGATTTGGTTAATCATACTGCCCTTTATATGGCGAATTTCATCGCTGTCGGGAATATCCTCGGCTGTAACCGCCGCAAGCTTTCTTTGTACGGTTCTGCCCAAGAGGTAATCACATGAAACCTCATAGTATTCCGCTGCTTTAACTAAAAAATCAAGTCCGCACTCTCGGATTCCTTTTTCATAATGCGAAAGCAAAGCTTGCGAAATTCCCAAATCGGCAGATACTTGCTTTTGGCTGAGTCCACGCTCCTTACGCAAAAATGTAATAATTCTCGGAAAATCTTTGTTCAAACCTTGACACCTCAATTTCAATAATAGTATAATATATTGTAACGGCATAATTGCTTATACATATAGTATATGATAATTATAACACATTGTAAATATGTTGCGGAGAATTTTATGAAATCTTACGTTATTCATTTTATACGCCACGGCTCGATTGACGAAACGCTGGCGGGTAAATACATAGGAACTACCGATGTTTTGCTTTCCGACAAGGGAAAGATGTCGCTGAAAAAGCTGAATTTTGACTATGCTTATCCACAGCCGACGGTTGTGTTTACAAGCCCCCTCAAGCGTTGTACGGAAACCTGCAAAATTCTTTTTCCGAATATTAAACCGCTTGTAATTGACGCTCTTTCAGAGTGTAACTTCGGTGAATGGGAAAACAAAACGGCAGATGAGCTTAAAGCTGACCCTGATTTTGAAAAATGGCTTGCCGGTGATACTTCCGTAAAGCCTCCCAGAGGCGAAAGCAACGATGATTTTGTTCGCAGAATATGCAAAATGTTTGAAAGCATTGTTGACGGCTTGATGAAAACAGGCACGACCGAGTGTGCAATAGTAACTCACGGTGGCATAATAATGACTTTGCTTGCCGTTTACGGACTTCCTCAGGCAAAGCCGTTTGAATGGGCAATGGACAACGGCTTTGGATATTCGTTGAGAGTTACGCCGATGCTTTGGCAAAGGGATAAGGTGTGTGAGGTTTTTTCAACCCTGCCTTATGAAAAAGAGTAAATAAAACCAAAGGAGAAATATATATGTCAGATTATAAAATAACTTTATTAAAGGGTGACGGAATCGGCCCCGAAATCGTAAATCAAGCTGTAAAGGTGCTTGACAAAGCAGGCGAAAAATTCGGTTTTACCGTTGAATATGACGAGGCATTGCTCGGCGGCTGTGCTATTGACGCAACAGGCGTTCCGCTCCCCGAAGAAACCGTTGCCAAGTGCAAGGCTTCGGACAGTGTAATTTTGGGTGCGGTAGGCGGTCCCAAGTGGGATGATCAGCCCGGAAGCAACCGTCCCGAAGCAGGCTTGCTCGGCATCCGAGGAGCTCTCGGCTTGTTTGCAAATCTTCGTCCGTCTGTGATTTTCGGACCGCTGAAAAGTGCTTCTCCGATAAAGGACGAAATAATCGGTGACAATATGGATATTCTCATTGTTCGTGAGCTTACAGGTGGAATTTACTTTGGTGAAAGAGGAAACAAAACCGTTGACGGCAGTCCTGCTGCTTGGGATACGGAGATGTATTCGGTTCGCGAGGTTGAACGAATTGCAAGAGTAGCCTTTGATATGGCTATGAAAAGAAACAAAAAGCTCACAAGTGTTGACAAAGCAAACGTTCTTGAGTCCTCACGTCTTTGGAGAAAAACCGTTATCGAGGTTTCCAAGGATTATCCTGAGGTTGAGCTTAATCATATGTATGTTGACAACTGTGCAATGCAGCTTGTTCGCAATCCGAAGCAGTTTGATGTAATTGTAACCTCAAATATTTTCGGTGACATTCTCTCCGACGAGGCTTCGATGATAGCAGGCTCTATCGGTATGCTTGCTTCTGCAAGTCTTTCAGAGGGCAAGCTCGGCTTGTATGAGCCGATTCACGGTTCTGCTCCCGATATTGCAGGGCTTGGCATTGCAAATCCTCTTGCAACAATTCTTTCTGTGGCAATGATGCTGCGTTATTCGCTTGACAGAAACGATGCTGCCGATGCAATTGAGGCTGCTGTGGCAAAGGTGCTTGAAACTCACCGCACTCCCGACATTTATGAGGATGGATTTACAAAGGTGAGCTGTGAAGAAATGGGCGATCTTGTGTGCAATGCACTTTAAGCGAGGTGCTGTATGAAGCTTTATGATATGCACAGCCACATTTTGCCCGATTTTGACGACGGTTCAAAGAGCGTTGAAGAAACACTTGTTATGCTTGATTGTCTGAAAAAGCAAAATGTCACGAATATTTGTTTTACGCCTCATTTTTATTCAAATGAAATGAGTGCCGAGCAATTTGTTCGGAGTCGTAATGAAGCTTATGAAAAGTTTTTGCCGTTTAAGCCGAATGATATGGAAATCGTACTCGGAGCAGAAGTGTATGTTACCAAATATCTGTTTGTAAACGATGACCTTTCTTCTGTTACATACGGAAAATCCAAGTATATACTCACCGAGTTTGCATATGATTCTTCTTTTTCCGAGCATACCATGGACAATATTTGTATGCTTATGGATAACTACGGCTTGAAGCCTGTTTTGCCACACGTTGAGCGGTATAATTGGCTTATGCGATACCCCGAAATAATTGCCGAGCTTCGCGAAATGGGTGTTTTGATTCAAACAAATATCGGCAATTATGCTGATAAGGCTTCGTTTTTCACAAAGCGAAAGCTGATAAAGTTTATTAATGAGGGTTTGATTGATATATTAGGTTCAGACTCTCACTCAATGACGCATCGTTCACCGGAGTGCTTTTTGCAAGCAGTAAACTGCATTTCACAAAGATGCGGAAAACAAGCGGTTGAAGAAATGATGAAAAAATCCGAGCATATTTTTAATAGTGCATTGGGTAAAGAATAAAAGAAAAATGGCTACGGCAAGCAAATTGCCGTGGCTATTTATTTTGCCTTATCAATTACGAAAACAGTGATAACAAAGGACGAAATATTCGTCAAAATTACAATATAAAAATCACAATGCACAAAATCGCAAATCGTATTTGTGAGCATTAACTGAAAATTCATATCTTGCTTTACTGTTATTGAATATTATTTTTGGAAATGCTATAATTTTAATGAGAGAAAATTATTTCAGAGGTGATTATATGCTTAAAAAAGCAAAGTCAACAATTTGCGTCATTCTTTCGATTTTGATGCTTATGTCCTGCTTTTCGCTTGCAGAGCTTTCTGCTTTTGCGGCAAGCAGCAAAACCGTATATTTCTCCAACACAATGAATTGGGATGAGGTTTATTGCTTTATGTGGGGAAAGAGCGGAGCAAATGCCGATTGGCCGGGTGAGAAGATGGAAAAAATCGGTGACGATTTGTGGTCATATACCATAACAACCGATTATAATAATATCATTTTCGGCAACGGTGGCTCAGGTGAGGGCAATCAAACCGAGGACTTGATTCTTCCGGGCGACAGCTATGTTTATGACAATATGACAGGCGAGTGGTCGGAATATCAGAACACACCGAGGGTTTCAAGCAGCATTGTAAGCGGCTGTGAATTTCGCAACCTGCTGAACGTTACCTTGTACGCTGCCTTGGCTGACAAGGCTTATTACACAATTAACGATTCCGAGCCTGTAAATTTTGAAACAGCCATTCAGCTTACTCTCGGAAACGACACGACTTCTCCGAAGGATTACACAATAAAGGTTTACGCTGAAAACTCTGAGGGAGTTTCCGAGGAAACTTTTGTTTACAGCAAAATTATAACAACCACCAACACGGTTGAGTCTACCGCTGTGCCTGCTTTTGCAAAGGCAAACAGCCTTTATGCACATTCACAGGAAAACTCAACCAATGAGCAGGCTTGGCAGGAATGGGAAGCGTTATACGGTGCCAACGCCGAAGCGGGAGTGTATTACTTCTTTTTACCGCCGACAGCAAGTGACAGCGAGGTTGAGCTGTATAACTCATTTGAAAATAGCGTAATAATCAACGGAGTTGAAATCAAGCCGAACACCTCGGCGATTGTAAATTATACCGTCGGTGAAAAAACAACAGCGTTGGTTGAAAATTCTTCTGTATCTCATTATGTTGAATTCTACAAGTCCGACAGCGAAGTAACCTTGTATATCAACGATACAACAGGCTCGTATACAGACAGTGACGGAAATACAGTTGAAACCGATTTTTACTCCTTCCTTTCCGCAAGTAAAGAGAACTCGGTAAAAGGCTCACAATGTACGATTATTGATGAAAACGGTGTTACCGACACCACCCTCAAAAAAATCAAAGGCAGAGGCAACACAACTTGGAGAGCAAGCAAAAAGCCTTTTAACATTACATTTGACAGCAAAACAAACATCGGTGGAATAACAAGCAAAAAGTTTTCGCTCCTTTCAAATCCAAAGGACGGCACTTTGCTGAGAAACAGAATCCTTTACGATTTTGCAAACGAAGTAAATGGTTTGTATTCTTCTGATTCACGCACGGTTGATTTGTATATCAACGGTGTTTACAAGGGCGGTTATCAAATCACTCAAAAGGTTGAGCTTGGCAAAAATTCACTTGTTTCTCTCAAGGATGAGTCCGATGTTTTGACCGAAAACTTTAACTTCCTTATTGAGCTTGATATCTGGAATTATGCCGGCGATACATATTTTGTAAGCGATAACGACCTCCACGTCGTTTGCAAATCTCCCGATTTGGACGGATATGACGGCGTTGATGAAACGCTGAACGCTCAGTATAACTTTATCAAGGGCAAGTATCAACAGCTTGAGGACGCCCTTTATTCCGGCACAATGTCCGACCTTGAAGCAATTTGCGATGTTGATTCTCTTGCAAGAGCGTATTTGCTTCAGGAATTCGGCAAAAACTGTGACGGCGGTATGACAAGCTGCTATTTTGCATATTCAGCCGAAACTGGCAAGTTTACCGCTGATCCGATTTGGGACTGTGACAGCACTCTCGGAAACGTTACTTGCACAAGGCAGAATGCAACAAATACCGCATACAGCCAAGGTTGGGCAATCAAAACCGCTCAATACGACGAAACACAAATGACAAACATTCTCGGTCAGGGCTTTAATGTCGGCGGTACAACCTCAAACGGAGAAAGCTTTGAGGACGTTGTAAAAAGACTTTGGAACGACGATTTTGTTCATGCAATCAAGGTTTTAAACGGCGAAGCATATGCTTCAGGTTCAAGACTGAAGAGTGTTGATGAATATGCAAGCATAGCACCTAATGCCGCATATATCAACTATTTGATGTGGGATTTTGAATGGTTCCCGTACTATGAATCGTTAAACGAAAACTACACCTATGACCTTGACGGACAAATCAGCTATATGTATGATTGGCTAAACGCAAGAGCAGAATGGATGAATGCGGAGATTAATGAAATAGCACCGGAAGAAGCTTATTACTTAACCGGAATCGGCTTTGGCGGCTGGGGAGCAAAGCAATATAAGCTCACCAAAAACACAAGCGGAAAATATCAAATCGACGTAACTCTTTCAAAGGATATCGTATATGAATTTAAGATTTTTGATGATAACGATAACTACTTTACTGCTGATTTGACCGATGAAACTACCGCAATGTATGTCCAATATAAGGGTACTCATAAAAATGCGGTAATCACTCCGAGTGAGGATATGAATGTAACCTTTGTATTTGACGGAAGCAGCTTTGTGCTTGAGCTTAACGAAAATCAAGTGGGCGACGTAAATCTTGACGGCGTTGTTAATATCCTTGATGCAACATTAACTCAAAAGTATCTTGCAAACTCGGCTTCGCTTACAGACAGACAAGTGGTTCTTGCCGATTTTGACAACAACGGCAAGGTTACAATTTCAGATGTAACACAGCTTCAAAAGAGCATTGCAGGTGCATAACAAAACAACTCAATACCCATAAACAGCAACGGCACTGTCGCAGGTTTTCACTTGCAACAGTGCCGTTGTATTGTATTTAAGTGTTAGTTTATAAAGCTTTAAGGTTTAAGCTTGCTCACGACTTGTTGTTAATACAATTTTTCTGCAACGGCGGCAATAGCCGACCTGCCTTGCATTGCGATTCGTCTGTCGTGCAGGAAAATCCTGTGACTTTCTGTGATTACATCAAAACGATTGCGTCCCGTGTCAACATACAAACGCCAAACATATCCTGTCGGAAGTGCAGGTAGCTCAACATTCACTGTTCCCCAATAAGCATTGATGCCAAAATACACAATTTCGTCAAGAGCAGGATTATCTCTTGATGCACCGGCATACATAACGCCAACCATTCTGGTGTTTGCGTCAAATTCGGTGTTCCACGGAATACAGGAGTGGATGCTTTCGGGCGGAAAGCTACACGTTGCTTCGTGTCTGTCTCTTGTGATAACGTGAAAACGCTTACGGAAAGCAATCATATATTTGAAAAATTCAAACACATCGTTATATTTTTCTTTTCTGCTCCAATCAAGCCATGAGGTTATGTTGTCCTGACAGTAGGGGTTGTTGTTGCCGAACTGAGTGTTGCAAAACTCATCGCCTGCGGCAAAAAGAGCCGCACCTCGGCTGCACATCAGCGTTGCAATCGCATTCTTAATCATTTTGATTCTGAGCGAATTTATATTTTCGTCGGTAGTTTCACCCTCAAATCCGCAGTTCCAGCTATTGTTGTCGTTTGCACCGTCCGTGTTGTTCCAGCCGTTTTTAAAATTATGCTTTTCGTTGTATGAATACATATCGTACAGCGTAAAGCCGTCGTGACAGGTCAAAAAGTTTACCGAGGCATTTTGCCCTCTGTTTACAGGGTTATAAAGGTCCTTTGAACCCGTCAGTCTGTGCGAGGCAGCCCACGCAAGGTTGCCGTCACCCTTTAAAAATCTTCTCAAATCATCACGGTATTTGCCGTTCCATTCTGCCCACCTGTTCCAAGACGGGAAGCTGCCGACCTGATAAAGTCCGCCTGCGTCCCACGCTTCGGCAATCAGCTTTACCTTACCCAAAATCGGGTCAAAAGCAAGGCTCTTTAAAAGCGGCGGCTGATCCATAGGCGTGCCGTCCTCGTTACGACCGAGAATTGAAGCAAGGTCAAAACGGAAGCCGTCAACCTTGTATTCGGTAACCCAATACCTTAGGCATCGCTTTATAAAATCTCTTACAATCGGGTGGTTGCAGTTAAGCACGTTGCCGCATCCGCTGAAGTTGTAGTATTTTCCGTCGGGTGTCAGCATATAGTATATACTGTTGTCAAGCCCTTTAAAGCTAAACGATGGGCCGTGTTCGTTGCCCTCGGCTGTGTGGTTAAAAACAACGTCAAGGATTACTTCGATTCCGTTCTGCTTTAAATCTCTGATAAGCTCCTTTAGCTCTCTGCCCTCACGGTTATGCTCGTGGTCAGACTCATAGCTTGTGTTCGGTGCGAAAAAGCACACCGTGTTATATCCCCAATAATCATAAAGCTGTTCGCCGTTGAATTTTCGATACGCACCCATCTCATCAAATTCAAATATCGGCATAAGCTCCACAGCGTTGATGCCAAGCTCTTTAAGATAGGGGATTTTTTCTCGTATGCCCGCAAAGGTTCCCGGATGCTGTACTCCCGAAGATTTGTCTTTGGTAAATCCCCTGACGTGCAGCTCGTAAATAACAAGCTCCTCAAGCGGGTGAGAGGGAGCGGAAAAATTGCCCCATTCATAATCGTTGCAAACGACGCGGGCTTTATAAACGCACTCGTATTCTTGCTTTTCGCCCCAACCGCTTTGACCTGTAACCGCTTTTGCATATGGGTCAAGTACATATTTGTGTTTATCAAAAATAAGACCCTTCTTTTCGTCATAAGGTCCGTCAACCGAATAAGCGTATTCAAATTGATCCACTTCAAGACCGAAAACGATCATTGAGTATGTGTTGCCGATTCTGTAAGATTCGGGAAAAGGAATCCTTGCATACGGTATTGATGCTCTTGTTTTGAACAGAAGCAAAGTAACGGAGGTTGCATAAAATGAGCTTATTGTAAAATTGACTCCGCCACGCACAGGCATTGCACCGTCAAATTCGTAGTATCCCGGTCTTACGTCAAATCCGCATATATTATCTGTTGGTTTTAAATCCCTCAGCACCTGTTACCCCTCCAAGTTTAATTGCGAATGTTAAATACATTAATTATCATAACATATTCTTAATTGGTTTTCAATGATTTTCCGCATAATTACTGTTTAATTTGAATTAATTATAGATTTCGGTCGCTCAAATTTCAGAAAATCTGTTTTATACATTCGATTTATGTTTGAAATTATGCACAAAAAATCCGTTGTAATACAATAAAATTATTATTTATTTTTATTTTCTAAAACAGAAAAATAGTGCTAAAAATTTTTATTAAAAGTGCCGAACAATCAAAAGACAATTTATCGGATAACTTTTACAGAAAAAATACTTATTCACGTCAAAATAGTGCAAAAACAACAAAAGTACAATTTGATATTGATAAAATTTTAACAATCAATAATTACTAAATTTTATCTTATTTAAAAATATATTGTTTTATTTTAAAAGTTATTGTATAATTATTTAGTAAGAATGTGTAAAAATTACAAATTGGAGGTATTCTTATGTCACAGACAACTCTTTTTGCTTTTAAGAGCACGCCTGCTCAGGATGAAAAGCTAAAAGAAGTAATCGCAAAGTACAAGGACGTACCCGGTGCTTTGCTTCCCGTTTTGCAGGAAGCTCAGGGAATATTCGGCTATCTTCCGATAGAGGTACAGCAAATGGTAGCCGACGGTCTGGGAGTTTCTCTCAGCGAGGTTTACGGTGTTGCAACCTTTTATTCTCAGTTCAGCCTTACGCCAAAGGGAAAGCACAGAATCAGCGTATGCCTTGGCACTGCATGCTATGTAAAGGGTGCAGACAAAATTCTTGCCGAGCTTGAAAAGAAGCTCGGAATCACAAGCGGCGAGTGTACTCCCGACGGTATGTTTTCAATTGATTCCTGCCGTTGCGTAGGTGCTTGCGGACTTGCTCCTGTAATGATGATTGACGACGAGGTTTACGGAAAGCTTACTCCCGACCAGGTCGAAAAAATCATTGACAGCTACATTGAAAAGGAGGGCAACTGATTATGATGCTTGAAGAGCTTAACAGAATCAAAAAAGAACACGAAAAGGTTGTTCAGGTAAGAAAAATCATTGCTTCCGAGGGCGAAAAGCTTGCTAAAGAAACAAGCTATCGCAAGCAGGTGCTTGTGTGCGGAGGTACAGGCTGTACTTCTTCTGGAAGTAAAAAGGTTCTTGACGCACTTCACAAGGCACTTAAGGACAACGGACTTGAAGATGAAATCCTTGTTGTAAGAACAGGCTGCTTCGGTCTTTGTTCACTCGGACCGATTATGATTGTGTATCCCGAAGGAGCTTTCTATTCTCAGGCTACCCCCGAAGGTGTTGAAAGAATAGTAAAAGAGCATCTCAAAGAGGGCAACATTGTTAAAGACCTTCTTTATCAGGAAACAGTACATACAGACGGCTCAATCATTTCTTTGTCTGAAACAAACTTCTATAAAAAGCAGCTCAGAGTTGCACTTCGCAACTGCGGTGTAATTGACCCTGAGGACATCAACGAATATATCGCTGTTGACGGTTATCAGGCTTTGGCAAAGGTGCTTACTTCAATGACTCCCGATGATGTAATCAACGAGATTACCGCTTCGGGTCTCAGAGGCAGAGGCGGCGGTGGATTCCCAACCGGCAGAAAATGGGCTTTTGCAAAGGCAAGCGTAAACGATGTTAAATATGTTTGCTGTAACGCCGACGAGGGTGACCCGGGTGCGTTTATGGACCGCTCAATTCTTGAGGGCGACCCACAGTGTATTATCGAAGCAATGGCTATCGCAGGTTATGCTATCGGTGCACACCACGGCTTTGTGTATATCAGAGCTGAATATCCGATTGCGGTTGAAAGACTTGAAATTGCCATCAATCAGGCAAGAGAAATGGGCTTCTTGGGCAAGGACATTTTCGGCTCAGGCTTTGACTTTGACATAGAAATTCGCCTTGGTGCAGGTGCGTTTGTATGCGGCGAAGAAACCGCACTTATGACCTCTATCGAAGGCAACAGAGGTGAGCCTCGTCCACGTCCTCCGTTCCCAGCTGTAAAGGGACTTTTCGGCAAGCCTACTGTTCTTAACAACGTTGAAACATACGCAAACATCGCACAGATTATCTTAAACGGCAGTGATTGGTTTACATCTTTCGGTACTCCCACAAGCCCCGGTACAAAGGTATTTGCACTCGGCGGCAAAATCACAAACGTTGGTCTTGTTGAGATTCCCATGGGTACAACACTGCGTGAAATCATCGAAGAAATCGGCGGTGGTATTCCGAACGGCAAAAAGTTTAAGGCGGCTCAAACAGGCGGTCCTTCAGGCGGTTGTATTCCCGCAAAGCACATTGACACACCGATTGATTACGACAGTCTTATCAAGCTCGGTTCAATGATGGGTTCGGGTGGTATGATTATTCTTGACGAAGATACCTGTATGGTTGACATCGCAAAATTCTATCTTGAATTTACTGTTGACGAAAGCTGCGGCAAGTGTACTCCGTGCCGTGTAGGTACTCGCAGACTTCTTCAAATACTCGAAAAAATCACAAAGGGCAAGGGTACAATGGAAGACCTTGAAAAGATTGAAGAGCTTGCAAATCATATGCAGACCTCGTCACTCTGTGCTCTCGGTCAAACCGCACCTAACCCGATTCTTTCAACAATGAATTACTTCAGAGATGAGTATGTTGCTCATATTCAGGACAAAACCTGTCCTGCGGCAGTATGTAAGGCTCTCAAGAAGTATGAAATTATCTCCGACAAGTGCAAGGGTTGTACTCTTTGTGCAAGAAACTGCCCTGCAAATGCAATCACAGGCAAGGTTAAAACTCCGCACGTTATTGATCAGGAAAAATGTATCAAGTGCGGCGTATGTATGAACAACTGCCGATTCCAGGCTATTGAAGTGCATTAAGGAGGGATAATTATGGATATGATAAATCTTACAATTAACGGCATCCCCGTTTCGGTGCCGAAAGGTTATACAATTTTGCAGGCCGCAAAGGCTGCAAAGGTTGAAATCCCTACTCTCTGTTATCTCAAAGACATCAACTGCATCGGTTCGTGCCGTGTTTGTATGGTTGAGGTAAAGGGCAGACGTGGTCTTACCGCTGCCTGCGTAATTCCCGCAGAGGAGGGAATGGAGGTTTTAACAAATACTCCAAAGGTAAGAGCTTCAAGAAAAACCACTATTGAGCTTTTGCTTTCAACTCACCACAAAAAGTGCCTGTCATGTATCAGAAACAATCATTGTGAGCTTCAAAAGCTCGCTATGGAATATGATGTTGACGAGGACAGATTCCCGTCAGAAGAACCGATTTATGACATTGACGACCAATCACCTTATATTGTTCGTGACAACAACAAGTGCGTAAATTGTATGCGTTGTGTTGCAGCCTGCAAAAATCAGCAGTCTGTATCAGTTATCGGGCCTATTCGCCGTGGCTATAAGGTTCATGTCGGTTCACCGTTTGACAGAAGCCTTAACGATTCTCCGTGCGTTGGCTGTGGTCAGTGTATTGTAAGCTGTCCGGTTGGTGCACTTTCTGAAAAGAGCAATGTAAATCAGGTTTGGGACGCTATTGCAGATCCCGAAAAGCACGTTGTATTCTACACAGCTCCGTCAATCAAGGCTACCTTGGGCGAAAGCTTTGATATGCCCATAGGCACAAATGTTGAGGGTAAAATGGTTTCTGCAATCCGCAGACTCGGTGTTGACAAGATATTCAATATGGATTTCACCGCCGACCTCACAATTCTTGAAGAAGCAAACGAGCTTGTTCATAGAATTACAAACCACGAAACATTGCCGATGTTTACTTCCTGCTGTCCCGGTTGGGTTAAGTTTGCAGAGCATTACTACCCCGAAATGCTCCCGCATATTTCAAGCTGCAAATCGCCGCAGGCTATGTTCGGTGCGGTTTTAAAGAGCTATTATGCGGAAAAATTCAACATTGATCCCGAAAAGATGTTTGTTGTCAGCATAATTCCCTGCACAGCAAAGAAATTTGAGGTAACTCGTGACGAACTTCGTTCAAAAGAATTTGACGATGTTGATGTTGCACTCACCACAAGAGAGCTTGCAAGAATGATTAAGAGTGCAGGTCTTGACTTTGCAGACCTTGATGATGAGGATTACGATGCTCCGTTTAACAAAGCAACAGGCGGTGCCGCAATCTTCGGTGCAACTGGCGGCGTGCTTGAAGCTGCATTGCGTACAGCCGCAAGAATGTTGGATGGCGAGTTTAAGGCTGTTGAGTTTAAAGAGGTCAGAGGGCCCGAACAAATCAGAGAAGCTAAGTATGAGGTTGCAGGCGTTGAAGTTAAGGTAGCCGTTACTTCGGGACTTGGCAACGCAAGAAAGCTTATTGAAAAAATCAAGAGCGGCGAAGCAGATTATCAAATGGTTGAGATTATGGCTTGCCCCGGTGGTTGTATCAACGGCGGCGGTCAGCCGATTAGAAGCGATAAGGTAAGCAACTATGTTGATTACAAAGCACTTCGCTCACAGGCTCTTTATGATTACGATGAGAATTGCGAATACAGAAGCAGTGACGAAAGCCCTGTTGTTAAGATGGTTTACGAAGATTACTTTGAAAAACCTGGTACACACAAGGCTCATGAGCTTTTGCATACTACTTACGTTCCAAGAGGAAATCACTGATTTAGTGCATAAAATTCAGGTTGACGTCAAGCGACGTCAACCTGATATGTGTTTTATCAAAGCAGTTTTTAAGTCTTTCAATTCCTGCTTATGTATGTAAGCTTAATAAGATTAACGGTGTTGAATAGTGATGATTAAGAACAGATTAGTGGTCAAAGGTTTAATAATTATGAGTCTTTTGGGCTTTATCACAACTTTTTTCGGTTGTTCAAAAAATATACCGAGGCCTGATGCGGAGTTGAGTTCGGTTTCAATTTCACAAAACCATATGTCACAAGCGTATTGTTACACATTTTATGCTTACAGAAACAGCGGTTCCTGTTTTTTGGATGCGTGGTGTATGATTGAAGACGGCGACGATTATCTTGATGTAGATTTTAAAGGTATAGAAATAACAGAGGAAGAATTCAAATTTTTTGAAGAGCTTGACAGTAAATATGATTTTTTCAGTCTTGTAAAAGACCAAAATAAAAAGAACAAGTTTTTTTCAGTTGCAGATGAAACAACAAGTGCTTTCAGCGTAAATTACGGAGACGAAAGCTTTACTCTCGATACTAACGGAGCTTGTTACAACGAGGTATGTGAACATTTCTTTGAAATTGCAAAAAAATATGCTAATAGCAATTAATAAATAAGAAGCATTATAACCCGTAAAAGCACTGATTGTGATTTAGCAACGTCTATACATATTTAGTCTTATGCGGGAATATATTAATAACCTATATTTAACATTAATAAGGAGGCAATATTTATGGGATTATTTGAAAAAAAGTTTTGCAGTATTTGCGGCGACAAAGTAAATATGCTTACACAGCAAAAGCTGTCTGACGGCTACCTTTGTTCCGATTGCAAGCATAAGCTTGGTTCTTTTACAAGCGGATGGAAGCAACGCAATGTTGACGATGTTAAAGCACATTTGGAATTAAGAGAGCAGAACAAGCAAAAATATCAGCAATTCAACTGCTCGGCAACAGCCGGCGGCAGAAATAACTCAATCCAAGTTGATTTTAATAACCGTTGGTTTATATTTGCAATCAATAACAGAGATTATAAAAGCGGCAATCCGCAAATTTTTGAATTTTCACAGCTTCAAGATTTCTGGATGGAGCAGGAATTCAGAACACTTACTGATTCTGACCACGACGGTATTCCTGACAGTAGAGATACATTTGACAACAGACAAGAGGGAAATCAAGGCGGCTTTAATTCAGCAATGAACGGTTTGAATCAAATGTTCGGCGGTATGAACAATATGCAAACCAGTATGATAAATGTTCCGCTTGCCGCACAGCCATTTGTCAGAAATTCAGGCTCAAGCTACACAAGCTCAAGCAGTGTTCGTGAAGTAAGCGGTATCAAAGTTTGTTTCAGAGTAACAGATACATACATTACAAATCCTATTACGTTTACTGTTGCCGACGTAAGCTCAAATAATCAGATGGAGCTTATGCAGGCTTATGAGGCAGGTGTGCAAGTAATGCAGCTTTGCCAGCAAATGAAACAGAGTGGTGCTCAACAGCCGATGCAACAGGGCTACGGTCAGCCGATGCAACAAAACGGATATGCACAGCAGCCAATGCAGCAGGGCTACGGTCAGCCGATGCAGCAAAACGGATATGCTCAACAGCCAATGCAGCAGGGCTACGGTCAGCCGATGCAGCAAAACGGATATGCTCAACAGCCAATGCAACAGGGCTATGGTCAGCCGATGCAGCAAAACGGATATCCGCAGCAACCAATGCAACAGAATGGCTATGTTCAGCAGCCCGCTCAAGCTGTTGCTTGGACTTGTTCAAATTGCGGAACACAAAACACATCTAATTTTTGCAGTGGATGCGGAGCACCGAAGCAATAATTATTTGCAATTCATTTAAAAATCATCAGTATTAAAAGGAGGCAGCTATGGGATTATTTGATATGTTTGCAAGCAAGGCGGCAAATCAGCTTGGCAACAGCGTAAAACAAGAAATCAGAAATGCGGTAAATAACAAAAGCGAGAAGATTGTTTTTTCAACCCTTCCCGAAAGCTACGAACAGTTTACAAGCTTGCCGCAGGCTTCTTTGTCAACTCCGTTTCAGACGGCTGCTATGACAGTGCTTGCATTTAATTTTTATCCAAAGGACAGCGAACTGTGCTTTAAAATGATTGATTATTTACGAGGACCAAGACCAATGAACGGTGCCGACAAACAGTTTATTACAGATCGTTTTCGCACCAAAGATTATGTTCCCAGATCATATTTTGCAGGTGCTACTCCCGACAATGACTATCAGCCTGCCGCACCCTACAAGGTTGAAGTAAGGGAAAACGCAAATTCATATAGCGTAGACGGAATAGCAAAGCTGTTTATTCCTTCCGGAGGTGCCGACAGCCCTCGTCCGATACAGCTTCGTAAAGCGAAGGACGGAAAGTGGTACTTATGGGAATACTCCAGTATTCTTCTCGATATCCGCCAACCTGAAAGCAATAATCCTTGGGCATAATCAAAGATAAAGCATTTAAACCGTCAGATTTTCGTCTGACGGTTTTGTTTTGTCTGTAATATTTCTGTCTGACTTTAGCATTTTACAGTTTCAAAGTATGCCAATATGACAGTATTTTTGATGTATCAAAATATGATACTAAGAAAAGTGGCGGTCATAAAAAAGTGCTTATATGTTTTTTCTCCAAACCATTTTATTTACGATGCCTGTGTAGCTTTGAATGATTTTTACAACCTTGTCAGAAACATTCTCGTCCGTATAATCGGGTACAGGAATACCCAAATCTTTTGCGGCGTTCATTTCAACTGCGGTTTCAACTGCTTGAAGCAGGCTAATTTCATCTATTCCTGCAAGCACAAAGCACCCTTTGTCCAACGCTTCGGGACGTTCGGTGCTTGTTCGTATGCAGATTGCAGGGAACGACTTGCCAACACTTGTAAAAAAGCTACTTTCTTCAGGCAAAGTGCCGCTGTCCGAAACAACCGCAAAGGCGTTCATTTGCAAATTGTTATAGTCGTGAAAGCCCATTGGTTCGTGTTTGATTACACGCTTGTCAAGCTCAAAGCCCGACTCGTCAAGTCGCTTTTTTGAACGTGGGTGACACGAATACAATATCGGCATATCATATTTTTCGGCTAATTTGTTAATTGCGTTGAACAAAGACATAAAATTCTTTTCCGTGTCAATGTTTTCCTCTCTGTGAGCCGACAGCAAAATGTACTTACCCGCTGTAAGTCCGAGCTTTTTGAGTATGGTTGACGCTTTGATTTCCTCAAAATTTGAGTGAAGCACCTCAGCCATCGGAGAACCCGTAACATATGTGCGCTCCTTGGGCAGACCGCACTCGGCAAGATAGCGTCTTGCGTGTTCAGAATATGCCATATTTACATCAGAGATTATGTCAACAATTCGCCTGTTGGTTTCCTCGGGCAGACATTCATCCTTGCATCTGTTGCCTGCTTCCATATGAAAAATCGGAATATGAAGCCTTTTTGCAGCTATTGCCGACAAGCAGGAATTTGTATCTCCGAGAATAAGCAATGCGTCGGGATTTATTTGACTCATCAGCTTGAACGAACAATTTACGATATTTCCTATGGTTTCGCCCAAATCATCGCCGACAGCGTTCATATATACCTCAGGCAAATCAAGCTTTAAATCCTTGAAAAAAACCTCGTTTAAGTTGTAATCGTAGTTTTGTCCCGTGTGAGCCAAAACGCAGTCAAAGTACTTTCTGCATTTTTTTATAACAGCCGACAAGCGTATGATTTCGGGACGAGTGCCTACAATAATCAAGAGCTTTAGCTTTCCGTTGCTTTTAAATGTTATGTCCGAATAATCCTTTTTTATCTGCATAATTAAACCTTCTCAAAAAATGTATCGGGGTGGTTGGGGTCAAATTGTTCGTTTGCCCACATTACCGTAACAAGATTTTCCGTATCCGACAAATTTATTATATTGTGCGTATATCCCGGAAGCATATGAACGGCAGTTATCTTTTCTCCGCTCACTTCAAAGCGACGCACCTCGTCACTTCCGATTTTTCTTTCTTCAATCAATCCGTGACCCGAAACCACGATGAAAAATTCCCACTTTGTGTTGTGCCAATGCTGACCCTTGGTTACGTTTGGCTTTGAAATATTAACGCTGAACTGGCCACAGCTTGTAGTTTTCATAAGCTCGGTAAAGCTACCACGCTCATCAGTATTCATTTTTAATTCAAAAGCCGTTTTTTCCTTGGGCAAATAAGACAGATATGAAGAATACAGCTTTTTGCTGAAAGAATCCTTTGGAATTTCGGGCATTACAAGCGTAGATGTTTGATTTTTAAATAACTCAAGCAATCTGACAATCTCGCCAAGTGTAACACGGTGTGTTATCGGCACGGCACAGAATCTTCCGCTTTCGTTCAAAACAGTATTTACTCCGTCAAACTCACAATGATGCTCGTTGCCCTCAAGTGCGTCGAGCATTTCGTTTACCAAATCGTCGATATACAACAGCTCAAGCTCTGTTGAACTGTCGTTTACCGTTATGGGCAAATCGTTTGCAATGTTATTGCAAAAAGTTGCCACAGCCGAATTGTAGTTTGGGCGACACCATTTTCCAAATAAATTCGGGAAACGATAAACCAAAGCTTTTACGCCTGTTTCTTCGGCGTAATCAAAAAACAGATTTTCGCCTGCAAGCTTTGATTTTCCGTATTCGCTGTTTGCAAATCTGCCGCAGAGCGTTGCCTGAATTGAGCTTGATAGCATAATGGGACATTTGTTATTGCTGTTTTTCAAACATTCAAGCAGTTTTTTTGCAAAATCGCAATTAACTTGCATAAATTCGTCAGTAGTTTTCGGCCTGTTTGCTCCTGCAAGGTTAAAAACAAAATCTACATTTTGACAATACTTTTCAAGCTGTTCCGCAGGGGTGTCAATGTCATACTCGAAAATGTCGTCTATTGCTAAATTGGGGCGTGTTCTGTCCTTGCCGTCCCGAATGTTTTTCAACGCTTCGCAAAGATTTTTCCCCACAAAGCCCTTTGCTCCTGTAACCAAAATCTTCATAATATCACTATTCCGTAATTATTTTGAAAGCTCGTTTTGAATATAATCTAATTGTACCATTTTTTTCATAGTTTGTTCAACATCCAAAAGCTGAGTGTTGTTTGAATTAAATTCTTTGAGCTTGTTTCTATCTGGATTTCCTTTGTTAAAATACTTGTCGTAATTCAAGCCTCGCTTGTCGCAGGGGACACGGTAAAAATCTCCCATATCAACGGCGTTTTCACACTCCTCGTTTGTGAGCAGAGTTTCATACATTTTTTCGCCGTGGCGAATACCAATCACCTTAATGTTGTTTTCGTTTCCGCCGAAAAGTCTGCACACAGCCTTAGCCTGCGTCTGAATAGTGCAGGCAGGTGCTTTTTGCACCAGAATATCTCCTGATTCACCGTTCTCAAACGCAAACAAAACCAAGTCAACAGCCTCGTCAAGCGACATAATAAATCTTGTCATAGACGGGTCTGTTATTGTTATCGGTTCGCCTGTTCTAATCTGCTCAATCCACAGCGGAATTACAGACCCTCTGCTGCACATAACGTTGCCGTATCTTGTGCAGCAAATTTTTGTTTTCTTGGTAGTTCTTGATTTGGCAACAACAACCTTTTCCATCATAGCTTTCGACGTTCCCATAGCGTTTACGGGATAAGCTGCTTTGTCGGTAGAAAGGCAAATAACCGTGTCAACACCCTCGTCAATTGCGGCTGTAAGCACGTTGTCTGTTCCGATTATATTGGTTTTTACAGCTTCAATCGGGAAAAATTCACACGACGGAACTTGCTTTAGAGCGGCCGCATGAAAAACATAATCAACACCGTACATTGCGTTTTTAACAGATTGAAGGTCACGCACGTCACCTATGTAAAATCTGATTTTATCCGCAGCATCGGGCATTTTGACCTGAAATTCGTGACGCATATCATCCTGCTTTTTTTCATCGCGGGAAAACACCCGAATTTCTCCAATATCGGTGTTGAGAAATCTGTTTAACACAGCGTTTCCAAATGAACCTGTACCACCGGTAATCAATAGGGTTTTATCAGCAAAAAGCGACATAAAAGTCCTCCAAAAAATTATTTCAAATTATAGTCCTTCGTTAAATTCTCTATTATTATGTTAATTCCTTCTTGCATTGCACAAAGGTTATCGTAATTTGCACTGTCTGAATCAATATCATACGAATTAATGCCGACTGTTGTTCCGTCGCTTAACGTGCCGACAGAAACCGCGTTTTCGTCGTTAAAGGTAACATCAAACAGCTTTTGCTCATCGCACGAAAATGCTACGGCATTTTCCGATTTGTCAATAACAACATCGGCTTCAAACTTTTTGGGATATTTTAAAACACAATAGTCGGTTTCGATGGCAAAGGTTGCATCATCGGTATCCTGAGCGGACGTAACAGCCTCAACTTCTGAGCTTGAGCCTGCTTCGCTTTGACAACCGACAGGTAAACAGAGCAAGGGTATAATCAGCAGAAATGATATAAGTTTTTTCTTCATAATAATCTCCTTCTATAATCAGCATATGTTATTTGCTTTTTCTTTTAAATTTACCGATTGTTGACTTTAATTTGCTCTTTTCATAATCATTCAAACCGAAAACAACAATCAAACCGAAGCTCAGCACTAAATATATTGCGGCACCGACACAGAATGCAATGATGTCATTTGACAGCATTTGAGCAACAAAGTATGCCGCAACTGCCGACAAAATTTGGAAAAGTAAAATTCCCTTATATGATTGGCGAAACAAATACATTATTTTTATGCCGAGACTTTTTTGGTAGTAGACATTTAGTATTATTATATTGCCTATAATTAAAGTTATCGCAGTAGAAACCACCGCACCGATTATTCCGAATTTGTTTATTGAAAGGACGGTTAATATTATATTTGCAACGGTTGTGCCTACCATTGTCAGCGAACGTACAAGCATTTTGTTTTTTAGCTCAAGCACGCAGTTAATAACTATGTTTGTCATATTTACAAATGTCGGAACAATTATTATTAACGCATAAACCCAAGCTATCAGCTTGTCACTGCCGTATAAAATGCTGATAAATTGCTTTCCAACCGCAAAAAATCCGCACATTATAGTTCCGCCTATCAATGCGGTCAGTCTGCAAGGCTGTATCAAGGTTTTTGTGAACTCTTTGCCGACCAAGCCTTTTTCAAGGTTTTTGGACACTTCGGGCATATACATAGAAGCAGGTATTGTAACAGCGGTTGAAAACATTTGATATACATACTGAGCCACAGAGTAAATCGTAACAGATTCCATACTCATCATTATACCGATAACAAACTTGTCCACATTACTGTTTGCCTGAGAGGTGACTGCTTGAAGCAACAACGTAAGGCACAGGGGAATGGATAGCTTGAAAATTGATTTGTCAAAATACTTGTGCGAAATTTTTACTTTGTGTTTTACCTTGCAATAAAAAAACGTAACCAAAAAAACGGCAGTACCCAAGATCATATCAACAACGGCGATAACAAGAGCCGATTGATAAAAGGATATAATCAAAATCAGCACAAGGGTTCTTAACACAACTCTGATGATTGACATAACTTTTGCAAATGAGTATTCTTCAACACCCATCAAAAATCCGTTGCAGCTTTGTGTAAGGTAATAAACAATTATATACAGCGTAAGGAAAATAAAAATATTTTTGGCGTGTGCAACTTGCTGTTCGGTCATTGTGTTTGAATAAATGTTTCCGATAAACAAGTAGAAAACCATTGAAACCAAAAAAATCAAAACAGACAAGACTATTGAGATAAAAAACACCGTAGAGTAATTTTTGTTGATGTTTTCCTTTCGGTTCAAATCGTTTGACCTGCTCATACACACCGATATGTTGCGTGTCATAACGGTGCCTGTACCAAATTCAAGCAAGACAAGATAATTTGCAAACGACGAAATTGTTTGGTATAAACCGTATTCTACATCACCGAGCGATTTCAACAAAAACGATGAAAGCACCAAACCTGTTACCATCGTTACCGCTACACTTATATATGAAAAAAATATACCTATGTTTCTACGCATTACTTACTCCCACGCTCTAATCATCTTCGATTTGTCTGATTGCTTTTGCAGGAACTCCGCCTGCAAGCGTATTATCGGCAATATCACCGACAACCACTGCTCCTGCGGCAATAACACATCCTTTTCCGATGCTCGCATTGTTTATTACGGTTGTTCTTACTCCAATCCAAGTGCCGTCGCCCACAGATTGATTGCAGGACGCCCCTTCTCCGGCTCTGCGTTCGGCTGTGCCTATTGAGTGAGTGCCGGTTTGAAATGTAACCTCGGGCCCTATATCACAATTATCGCCGATTGTCACGCTTCCGTTACCGTTGACTTTGAAGTTTTTTCCTATCCAACAGTTTTTGCCTATTGTTAATTTTCCGCTACACTCAATCGGCCCCAAAACTGTCGTGTCTTCACCGATTTCGTATCCAAGCTTGATAAGCAGCTTTCTTTTTTTTGCACATACAGAGGGCTTAGTTATTCCGGCATAGGTTTTGTTAACTAAATGCAGCACAAAGGCTCTGTAAATCCCTTCTGTATGCAATAGCTTTTTTATATTCATAAAAACACACCTAAGTTAAATTCATTAATAAAGCTCTTTTACAATTTCCGCTTTACTGCAAGGGCCGTCATTGTACAGGTCGGGGTAGAGGTTACCGTTCAAAATGCTCTTTGACAGCTCAATAAATCTCTCTGCCGCAACATTACAATTCCATAAATCAGCCACAGTATGATAAGCGGCTTCTGCAATTTCGGTTAATTTTGAATGATTGTCAAGCAAATAAGCAACCTTTTCAAACAGGCTCTTGTTGTCAGACGGATTGTAAATTATACCGTTGTCCCCGTCGTCTATCAAAAACGGAACGCTTCCCGGAGAAGTGTTTGAAACTACGACGCAGGCTGAGTTCATTGCTTCGTTTACAACCGCACCCCAGCCTTCACGTTTGTCGGAGTTAAAAAGAAAAATCTGCGACTGCTCCATATGCTTTCTCACTTCTTCAGGTGACATAGCACCCAAAACCGATACGCAGTCATCAAGATGCTTTTGTTTTATCGCAGACTTGATTTCGCTTTCAAGCACACCTGTTCCTATGATTTTCAGGTTGAAGTCATATCCTGCGTTTTTCAGCATTTCTGCCGCATTAATTGCAGCTTCGGGGTGCTTTAAATCAATCAAGCGGCCGCACCACAGGATTTGATTTTTGTTTTTTTGTTTGATTATTTCGGAAATGTTTTCATACTTAATAAATTCGGGAAAATACCCCCATCGAAACGCCTTGTTCTTAAAATTAAAGGTTTTTGCATAATCGCCGTATGTGTAAGCACTTGCACACAGCAAATAAAGATTTTTGTATTTACCGAACCTTTTGTAATTCCTGATTAATCTGACAGGCAGCTTCAGCGGATTATACCCGTTTTTGTAAATCCTTTCCGTATATTTGAAAGCAAGCTTGCCTTTTTTCAGTTGCTCGTATATCAAAAATTCGGGAGCAGAGCCGTAAATAATAATATCGGCTTCATCAATTATATTTTTGCATTTCTCGGCTTCTTTAAGATAATTAAACACATAGTCGGGGTAAACGTCCATACCCCAGCCCATTTTTAATCTTTCTTCATCAATTTTTTCTGTTTCGATAAAAGCATAATTTCCGTTTAAATTTTTATGTAAGGAATCTGAAAGAAGCTTTTGATGATGGTTAAAATAATTTGAAATAAAAACAACTTTTAGCATTAATTACTCCCGATAAACAATTATTTTCGGCTTAAAAGCTCTTTGTATGCGGATATGTAGCCGTAAGCCATACTTTTTTCGGAATATATTTCGGTTGCGATTTTTGAAATTTGCTTTCTGTCATAATTAGATGACTGCTTAAGCATTTTCTTTACTGCATTTTCAAGAGCGTCAAAATCGCCGTAATTTACAAAATCCGAGTATTGTTTAACGGCTATTGATTCAGGTCCTCCTGCTTTAAAGCCCACAACAGGCGTTCCACAGCAAAGACTTTCTGCCACAGGCATTGAAAATGTTTCTTTTTTGCTTGTGATAAGCGATAAATCCGATTCGGAATACAGCTTTGCAAGCTCCGACTGAGAAATATCGGTAATCACCTTTAAATTATCAGGCAGGCTACCGTTAGCGAGGGCAAGTACCTTTGCCACAACAACAAAATTTACATCGGGCATTATTTTTGCCAAAGCAATCACATAGTCGCCGCCCTTGGGATAGCCCTTTGCATCGCTGAATTTGGCGGTAACGTGCAAAACAGTTTTTGCACTTTTGTTGTTTTCGTGTTCATACGGCTTGAATATTTTTGTATTTATTCCGTTGAGAACCGTTATGTTTTTCATTCCGCCCAAAATATAAGAGCGTTTGCTTCGTTCACATAGCCACGGCGAAACAGAAGCAACCGTCAAATTCTTTCCAAAGCCCTCAAAGGCTTTGCTCATTTTTTTGAATGACAGGCGAGTGCAGTTAAAGTAACGGCTGTGAGTTGCCTTTTTAAAATCCTTGCAATTTTCGCACGAGGTTTTTGATTGCCAACTGATACATTCGTATGAATGAGGACAGTTGGCAGTAAACATAAATTCTGCGTGCAGAGTAAGCAGAGTTTTAATTTTATGTTTTTTCAGCCACGAAATCAAAGCGTATATATTAACAAAAAATCCGTTAATACATTGCAAGTGTACAACATCGGGCTTTTCTTTTTTTATTACCGAGATTATTCTTAGTAGCGAAAAGGGGAGGGCTGTGTATTCAAGCCCCGTAAATTGTGCAAGTCCGCTGTTGAGCTTTGCCCCGAACTCGGTGCAAACCTTATGAATATTCTTCTCGTTTGTTTTTTCGCCACGGCCGTAGCAAACAACGCTTTCAATGTCCGATTCTAAAAGCACATTGTGAATATCAGCGGTTATTTTGCCTGTGCTGCCTGTGTTAAACATACTGTTTATTTGCAAAATTTTCATATTTATCAAAATTCCCAATAAATCAGATTAGCCGAGTGGTAACTCGTTGACGCCGCACGCCACGTGGAGGCTCTGATTTTGTGCAGCAGCCCGACTGAAATCAGTCGGGCATAGGGGGTTAATTAAGAATCATTTTGCCGTTTGTATCAAAGTTATAATAGCCTGCGGGCATCAAGCCGTTGGTTGTGTTTACCCAATACTTGCCTGTTACAGCCTTGCAAGAGCTGTTGATGTAGTAGTAATCGCCGTCAACCTCGATAAGACCTGCGTTGTTGAGCTTGCCGTTTACATAGTAATATGTTCCGCCGTTTTCTTCTACAAGACCTTGGAGCATTTTGCCTGTTTCGTCGAACTTATAATTACCACCCGGAAGCAAGTCGTTAGTCTTAGCTACCCAATATGTACCTGTAACAGCTTTGAGTCCGCTGTTGAAGTAGTAGTAATCATTGCCATCTTTTACAAGACCTGCATATGTTCTGACACCGTCAACATAATAATATGTTCCGTCGCTTTCAAAGCTGATGCCGTCTTTCTTTTCAACAGGTGCATCAAGCATAACGCCGTTTGTGTCAAAGTTGTAATAGCCTGCGGGCATCAAGCCGTTGGTTGTGTTTACCCAATACGTGCCTGTTACTGCCTTGCATGAGCTGTTGATGTAGTAATAATCATCGCCAACCTTGATAAGACCTGCGTTGTTGAGCTTGCCGTTTACATAGTAATATGTTCCGCCGTTTTCTTCTACAAGACCTTGGAGCATTTTGCCTGTTTCGTCGAACTTATAATTACCACCCGGAAGCAAGTCGTTAGTCTTAGCTACCCAATATGTACCTGTAACAGCTTTGAGTCCGCTGTTGAAGTAGTAGTAATCATCGCCGTGCTTTACAAGGCCTGCATATGTTCTGACGCCGTCAACATAATAATATGTTCCGTCGCTTTCAAAGCTGATGCCGTCTTTCTTATCAGCAGGGGGATTAATCATCTTGCCGTCCTCGGCAAAGTCATAGTAACCGCCGGAAAGAAGACCGTTTGTTTTTGCAACCCAATATCTACCTGTAACTGCTGTGCAATAGCTGTTGATGTAATAGTAGTCGCTGCCTTCTTTTACAAGACCTGCATACTGAGCTACGTCGTCAACAAGATAAACAGTACCCTTTTCATCGTTAATCAAGCCGTTTCCTGTAATCTGTCTTTCAAGTATGCCTGTATCTTCGTTGAATACAAACGCAAATTTGTCTCCGCCTGTTGATACGGACAATACACAAAGACCACGAGCCAAATGACCGTAGGCATTAAAGTGATAAGTCTTGCCCTGAGCATTGAGCCATGCGTTGTAGTATGTACGACCTGCCCAATACAATGTCAGATTGTTTGATGTTGTACGCTCAAGCGAGCCTTCCATCAATACGCAGTCAACAAACTTGTATGTGTGTCCGTCGATTTTCTGAACACCGTCAACAGCCTTGAGTGTTGTTGCGTCAAAGTAATAGTCGTTTTCGTCAACCTTGAACCAACCTGATGTTTTAACGCCGAGAGCGATATAATACAAGCTGCCATCCTCTGTAAGCAAGCCGTTATATTTAGCTTTGTCTTCGCAAACACCGTCGTCGCCAAAGTCGTAGTAATAACCGTCAACATTGTAAATTCCCGTTACCTTAACGCCGTCTGCGTAATAACTGTTGTCAACCCAGTCGTTTACCAAAACGCCGTCTGCATAAAGTTTGCCTTCATACTCGCCGTTAAAGAGCTTGCCGCAATCCTTGCATTTGAGAACATCGTCAATAATTTCATATGTGTGATCTGTTGCGGGAATAGTTGTACCCCAATCAACAACAGAATCGCATACCTCGCAATAGGTTCTGCCTGTGTAACCGCTTTTGGTACAGGTAGCAGCTTTGTCCTCAAGTGCTGTTTCTGTGTGAATGTGAGTTTTTGTTTTGCCCTGCTTAACAGTTGTGGAGTCTGCACTGATAGCGTTGCCGTTTTCATCATAGTAGTATGATGCTCTGTAACGATTGTTTTCGGTGATTACATTGTATTCTGTGCCTGCAAATGTATCCTGCGAGCTGTCGCTGTAATTAACAACGATGCTGTCAACATCAAGCTCAATTCTTACAAGGTGAGTACCGTCTGAGCTCCAGATAGCATCAGGAGTTAATGCCCAGCCGCTGTCAACCAAAGCGGGGCTGTTTGTTACTCTGTTACTGTCAATATACTTGTCCATCAAATAAGATTTTGATGCCCAAACACGAACAGGCAATGATGCGATAACCTGCTCGCCTGTTGCTTCTACATCACCAGTTCTTGTCAAGGTGATTTCTGCTTCGTTGCTGAACTTGTCAACCGTGTATGAAATATCAAATCCGTACAACGTGTCTGTACCTTGAAGCTCCCAAGAGTTTAAAGTGTCTAAGCCCAATGACAAGGTTACGGATTCAATGTTCTCAACGTTTTTAGCTACAACATCAAAGTATTCGATTGAATCTGTCAAAGGAAGTGCTGCATTGGAGCGGCGAACAACAGAAACCGCGGAATCTTTGGTGTTTACAACGAGCTTTCTTGTAGCAAAGCCTGTATTGCCCGAGTTGTCATCGATTTCAAATCTAAATGTATGTGTACCGTCGCTCAAAACGAGGTCTGCAACGGTGATGATACCGCTCTTGTCGCAGGTATACTTAGCAGAATCCAAAGCAACGCCGTCAACAAATACTCTTGCTGAATCATAGTTTAGTCCTGTGTAGTTGCCTGTTAAATCTTCGGTAGCGGTAGCCTTAACGGTAACTGTGTTATCATCAAAGGTTTGACCGTTCAAATCAACCTCTCTGTCTGTACCGCTTACAAGCTTTATGCTACTGAATTTGGGAATTTCACGGTCGTCGGTTGCATTTGAGTAGTCGATAGTAATATCATCAATAAATATTGTGAATTTATCAAAGATATTATAATAGGTTTCATCGGGGTCTACCATATAAATGACAAACTTAGAAATAGATGAGCCGACGCTATTTGCTTTGGCACTGATATAATACCAACCGTCCTCAGTTACATTTGTGTCATTGTCAATGTAGTATTCATACCCGCCAATGTCAAATTCAAGATTATTGGCGTCTTCAACAGGAAGATACATCCACATTCCGAATTGAGTTGCACCTGTAAGGTCAATTGTAGGGAATGTGTACTTAATGGATTTGTAGCCCGATGCGGTGGTTTCGGTGAAGTCAGCGGTAAGTGCCAACGAGTAATTTCCGCTTCTTACCTTACCTGTTTCGGAATCAACCAATTCCACATAAGCGTTTTCAAGACGGCCGAACGGGCGGATTGAGTAGTTTGTGCCTGCTCCCCAAGTTGAAATATCGAAGTCTTCAAAATCCTCTGCAACAACAGAAGCCTTGCCGAAGGTCAGGGTTGTGGTGTCGCACTTTGATTCGTCGTATACGCACTTAACGGTAATAGTACCGTTTGTTAAGCCGGTTGACTCATCACAGGTTGTGTATGAGTTACCGTCGATTGTTCCCAGATTGCTGTCGCTAAGCTCAAAGAAGTAATCTGAGTCACTCAAAGCCACTTCGTTGAGTCCGCCGTTGGTTGTTGCGGTAACGTTGAGCTTGAATGTCTTGTTGTAGGGAACAGTCATAGTTGAATTAACAAACGAAATTTCGGGAATTACAACGTGAATTGTAACTGAGCCTACAACGTTTCCGTTCCACTTCATCTGAACAACAGCATCGCCTACTGTTCCGTTAGATGTGAACACACCGTTTTCAACTGTTCCGAAGGAATTGTCCTCAAGTTCCCAAGTAATGTCGTCGGGAATAGCTACTGCGTTGTTTGTGCTGCTGGCACCGATTGCCGATACGCTTACAGTAGAGTTGGGAGTTACATAGTTGTTTTCAACAGAAAGATTTGCGTGGTCAAAGGTGTTTGTGGGCTTTGCTGTTGATGCAATGATAATTCCGTTGGAAATAGAACGGTCGGAACCGTCGGAGGGACGGTTGATTACAACACATTCGTCCGTACCTTCGTTCTTTGCCATAAATGTAGTTGAACCGCCGCCGTCAAGGTTGAATGCTCTTACACAGCCTGCCTCAAGCATAATTTGAGCAAGCTCGTGCATAGAAGCACCGCAAGAGAACGGCTCCTGACGTCCGTCAACCGAGCAGATAACGAGCTTTCCGTCCTCGGTTACACCCACCATTGTACGGGAGTGACGGTCTACGTTGTAAGAGCCGCTTGCATTTGCGGTTATATCCTTGCCGTCCCAAACAAGAGTAGAGCCGAAAACATCAATAGCTTCGCTGATTCCTGCTTCTTTGCAAGCATTCCAAGCTTCTTGTGTGTTGTCAATAACTGCCGAGCCGTCGTTAAGAATAGCCAAGAAGGTCGGATTGCTGCTTTTGTTCCAGTCCTTCTTTACGTTGCCGCCCATAATAAACACGCCGCTGGGTTCACCGGTGGTCATATTATAGCCGTCACCGTTACAAGCGGATACAACGTTGTAGTAATCGCTTATGTACTGGGAATTTTCGGGGTCTGAGTATTTTTCATTTGCACAGCTCACCATATTAGCGAGCTTTTCCATGCCGTAAACCTCATTTTGCATATCTCTGTATGCAACCTGAGCCACAACATCATCACGATTGAGATCCGCAGTTGTAACATAGTAAACCATCTGCTTACCGTCTTTTGAATAAGCGTAGTTGGTATAATTTGTTACACCGGGTGCAAGGGTTTGTTCTGTGTGTTTAAACACAGTGTGGGTTTCGGACTCGAAATTCTTGTCGTAGTTATCAATAGCTGCATAAGCAGAGAGCGGCACAGCACTTGACAGCATTAACAAACTGAGAATACCGGCCAAAACCTTTGAAGATTTTTTGCCTTTCATAAAATTCCTCCTTTATTTTTTATATTTCATCCCGAGGGACATAATATACGGTTTATTTTTTAATTCTGATTTTTCCGTTTGCGAGCTTTTCCACATAATCTGTATAGGGACGGTCAAGGTCGCAGACCTCGTAAAAATGATGTCCCACCTGTTCGTCTTTCGGAAGCTCGGCTCTCCAATCGCCGTATTTTTGCGTTAAATATTCATCGAATTTTTCGGGAACACGCACCGCAAGCCCTTCAAATTCAGCTACCTTACCGTTGCCGTATTGCTCTGCGGGAGCATACTCCAATTTGCCCTGCCAATTCCCATGATTGCAAATTATCGGAGAGGTATCGGCGTCATATGAAGAAATAAGCTTTTCATATTTTTCGGCAGTTTTTTGCGGATTCAAAGTGATAAATCTCAAAGGCATTTTTAATATCTTTTTAAGTAAATTCGGATTATCAAACAGCGATGAAAGCCTTTGCTTGTAGAACAGCTTTTTTCTTTCCAAGCTGTTTTGCTCTGATTTTTTCAGAGGGTATCCGTCAAGCGGAAAAATGTCAATATAGACACCGTGATTTATGTCGATTTTTGAATATGTTTTTTCAATATACGCTGTGTTTGAATTTCTGAGCTTTGCAAATATGTTAAAATAGTTGTTATCTGTTTTATACGATTGCAAAAATACGTCCTTTGGCAAGAGCTTTGGGGCGGCTTGTAAAAAGCGTTCATAATCCTTTCGGAACATTCCCACATCAATGTCATCGTCCCACGGGATAAACCCATGATATTTTACAGCACCCAAGGCACTGCCGCACAGCAGAAAATATTTAATGTTCAGCTTTTCACAAACAGCGGAAAACTGCCTCAAAAGTTGAAACTCTGTTTTTTGCAAATCGTTCATTTAACCGATCCTTTTCAACTCGGATTTTTTATCCGTTTTATTTATACACAAAACATAAAGCAAGATAATGATTGTTGCATACAAAGATCCCGATAAAAACATTGCCGCTTCAACCGAAGAATGAAGTGAATAAAGAGAAATTGCCAAAAACGCAATTTTGCTCGGCTTATCCTCATAAGTACGGCAAAGATTTTGATTGATAAAAAAATACAAAATCGCAAACAGTATAACGCCTATTATGCCTACCGTGGCAAACACGCTGATATACACATTGTGTAGGTTAGAAAACTGATATGTGTAGTTGCCGATGATAAAATTCTTGACGTTCATATTTTTTAATACGTTTATATATATCGACAATCTGCCCGTGTCTATTGTTTCACCCAATAATTTGCTTTGCATTATCTGTGAGGGGAAGATGATAAACAACGGTGCAAAAACAAGGGGAACGATGCAACAAATTTTTGAAAACACATTTATTACTTTTCGGCTTTTTACAAACGAAAATGCTATTAATAATATGGCAATAATTGTGCAGGCACGAGAGAGAGTTTGAAAAATCAACACCAAAATATATGCCAAATCTGCCGTTATCAAGAGCTTTTTGATTGCACTTTCTTCATAAAACAAATATGAAAGCAAAACAGCAAAGCAGGCAAATAACAGCATACCCGTTTTGTTGGGGTTTCCGTAGCCCAAGGTCAAGAAGTCCTGCTGTGACACACCGTATTCATTTTTAAAAATATGAGCCAAGGATGTGAAAGATAAAGCTATGAAGAACAGCGAAATTATTACAAAGCTTTTGTAAATGAATTTAATTAGTTTTTCTGATGAAATTAGGCTGACAGAAAGTATAAACAAAGGGATTTCCAAAGCCGACATCAGCGTTACAATGCTTTTATAGGACATTTGATTGCTGATTATTACAGAAAATACAGCTATCACGGCAAACAAAACCGTGCAAACAGTTATCGGGTTTTTGTATATTCTTTTTTCTATTGCGGCTACAATGGTAATTAATACAATCGCTATAAACGCAACCCAAACACCAAGCCCTGTAAAAAAGGTGACTTCAAACGGTTCAAAAAACAAAATCATCATCAAACCGACAATTAACGAATACGTTAAAAATTCTGTTAAATTTTGCTTAAACCGTATTTTAACTTTCATAGTTCCTCTGCTTATTATCTGAATTTATTAATCTGCCCGTTATCAAGCTTTTTACAAAATTTTCCGTGTGCTTTTCATAAACCGATTCGATTTGTTCGGGCGTAACTGCATCAAAGCTGAGAGCTGAAGAAACAAACTCCCTGATTTTTGCAGCCGCAGTATGCACGTCTTCATTCATAGAGATTTGCAGCTTGCAGGGATAATTTTCCAGCTCGCCCAAATCATCGGAATAGCCAAAGTTTAAAATCGGCTTTCTGTAACTAATAAGCTCAAAAAGCTTGCTCGGCTTTCCGCTGCAATTATAATTGTCAATGTTTATTAAAATATCCGACCCTGCCACAACAGCCTCTAATTGCTCTTTCGGTATAAAGCCGTGAAATTCAATGTTTGAGCTGTTCGATGCGTATTTTTCAACAATGCTGTTGCAATCACCGCCAATGTACATAAGCAGTTTTATATTATTGAGCTGAGAATCAGAAAAAACCTTTAGCATATATTCGGGATTTCGTATTTTCCTGTAAAAATTGCCCATAAAAATGCAGGTTACACGGTCGTTGACCTTCGGTGCATATGTTTTATGCAAAACAGATGAGTTTATGATATAGGGAATAGGGCAGAGCTTGCTTTCGGCTGAGCCTAAATACGCTTTTAAGGCTTCGGTAAGCTCCTCGGTTGAAAAAACAACATCAGATTTGTTTAATACTTCACTTTCAATTTGCTTGAGCCTGTCAAACGAAATAAATAAATTTCGCTTGTTGCTTTTAACCGCAAAATCGTCCGCCCAATAGCTTGCCCATGACACATCGTTGTGGCGAGATTTATATTGAAGTGCCGCCAAATGGCTTTCTATCGGCAGACAAAAGGAAATTATGGCATCTATTTTTCTTTCCTTGTTCAATCCTTCCAAAAGCTTAAATGCCGATTTTTTGTACCACCACATATTATCAACGTGAAAAAGTGTGCTGTCGATTTTTCCGCATAATCTTGCCAAAAAAGCCGAAGCTTTAAATATGTGCTTTTTCAGTCCCTTGCTTTCAAAAGCAATTTTTTTGTGCTTATACCACCAATCAAGCCTGAATCTGCCCAAGGTATGTATTTTTACATCGTCGCAAACAACGCTGTCGGGCAGCTTGGTTTCACATTTTCTTATTGAAATAACGCTGACATCATATTCATTTTTTAAATACTTAGCACATTTAAGTGCCAACGCACCGTTTGCCGACGGTATGGGGTAACAGGTGCCTGCAATAATAACAAGATTTTTTTTCATATTAATACACCGGTAATTTATATATCATTGATAATCACTGTAAACCTTTAAATAATTATTCATTTGGTTTTCAAGAGAAAACTCACCGGCTCGTTTAACACAGGCGGATTTGTCGATTTTCAAAGCGTTTTCAAGCACTTCTGCAATTTTGCCTGCTTCGGGTTCGATTACTATTCCGCAATCGTTGCTAATAATCTCCGGAACAGCCGTGCGATTGTAAACTACGGCAGGAGTGCCGCAAGCCAAAGCTTCAACGGTGGTCATACCCATTGTTTCTTCAATGCTGGGATTTATGAATAAATCTGCAGAGCTGTAAATTTCGGACAATTCCGTTATGCTTTGAGTGCGAGGCAGGCAAAGGATTTTTTTGTTCACATTGCTTGTGTCTGCATTGTCTATTCCAACAAGCACAATTTTATAAGCCTCGTTAATAATATCAGCCAATCGGTTAAAGCTGTCTAAGCCCTTATTTTTTGACCAAACGCTTGCAACGCCCAGCAAAACCTTTATATTGTTTTTGTGAAACTCATCAAAAACATCTGTTGACGCAGGCGAAAAGGCGGTTGTATCAATGCCGTTGGGGATAACTACGATTTTATAATCCTTCAAAAAAGACATTTCAACCTGTTCGGCAAGCCATTTTGACGGTGTTACCAAGGTGAGGTTTTCCAATCCGCAAAACAGCTCTTTCTTTTTTATATAGTTTTTATAAACGCTGTTTTTAGCATAGCTTTTAGGATAATCGCCTGTGCAAACACAGCTTTTACAGCCTGATTTCCATTGAGAGCAATCGGCGGCACTGTAATAAGCACAGTGACCGGTGAAAGACCAACAATCGTGCAAGGTCCAAACAATTTTCTTTTTGCACTCCCTGAGATATTCAAATAAAACCTTAATGTTAAGATAATAACCGTGCAAATTGTGCAGGTGAATAATATCGGGGTTGTATTTTTTTATAAAGGCAATTAATTCTTCGGTGGAGTTTTTACTGCAAAACCCGTGATTATCAAACAGCCTTGTCATCAAACCGTGAATTTTAATATCAAAATCATTTCCGATTTTGTATGTGCAAGATGATAATTCTTCGGGAGCAGAGCCTCTGCCGTATGCAATCATACATTCATCGCCTCTGCTGATTATCGAGTATGCCAAATCGGTACAAATTCTGCCGGTACTGCCGAATCCGCAAACAGAATTTATCATCAGTATTTTCATAAATTCAACCCGCCTGCAAAAATTTGTCTGTATTTATCCGTTCCTATTTCTATTGCGTATTCGTTTGAATAAAGCTTTTCGGCATTTTCAGACATAATACGCAGTTTATCTCTGTTATCACAAAGCTCCGAGATTATTTTTGCCAATTTCTTTCCGTCACCGACGTTTGCAAAGTCACCAACGTTGTTTTTGCAAACATCTTCAACCAAATACGAATCAGATTCCACCACCGCAAGCACGGGAATACCGCTTTGAAGATAGCTGTAATATTTACTTGGTGCACAGGTGCCTTTAAGTCCGTTTTCAAGCGAAACAATTCCGCACGAGCTGACAGCTAAGGCATTTTCAAAATCCTTGCCTATCATAAAATTATACAAAGCCACATTCGGCAAATCTTTTGTCTTTTCTTTAACATAGGGCAGCTTGCTGCCGTGACCAACCAAAAGAAATTTGATTTTTGGGTTATCTTTAAGCAGCTTCATTGCCTGAAGCATTGTTTCAACATCTTGGCATATGCCCATATTTCCGAAATAGGAAACAATAAAATCATCTTGATTATATCCCAAATCAGAATAAGCCTGTTTTGATCTCTCGGCCTTTTTCTCGTGTGCCCAATTTGGAATGATTGCGATTTTTTCTTCGGTTATTTCAGGACGATTTTCAATGAGAAAATCTTTCATTTCCTGCGTGAGAGCCACTATCTTTGAGGCTCGCTTAAATAGCCTTTTATTTAAGCTGTGCATAAGCTTAGACACAAAATCGTTTTCGGTAAGACTTTTTGAAGCATACGCCACTTCGGGGTAGACGTCAAACGAAACGAATACGATTTTTGTGCCGAAAAGAATATTTGCAAATAAAGCAACAAACGGTAATATTGGTGGATTTGAAAAAACAATAACGGATTTGTACTTCTTAATTGAAAAAATATGAAGCAAAACCGTTAGTGTAAATGAAAAATAGTTTACCAATCTGCCGAATTTTTTGTTGCGACTGAGTTGAATGTATTTTAATCGTTTTATATGTATGTTATCAACAGTTTCTTTTTTAGGTACTTCGCCTGAAGCGTTATATTCCTTGGGGTAACCGCAAAGAGCGTCAACGGAAAACCCGCTGTCCGCCAAATGCTTTGCTATGTCAAACGGTAAAGAAGCCGAAGAATTATACTCCGGATAAAAAAACTGACACAAAAACAAAATGTCTCTTTTGTTGTTCCCCAATTAAACACACCTCTAAACAGAGCAGATAAAGCTATCTTGACCCTTCTCTTGTAAACACAACCTTAATAGTTAAGAAAAAACACTTTAAATCCAACAGCATAGATCTTTTTTTAATATACTCCATATCATAAACGATTTTTTCTTCTGGCAAAAGCTCATAACCGCCGTTTACTTGTGCCCATCCTGTGATTCCCGGAGTAACTGCCGTTCGATATGAAAAACCGTGTATATACTTTTCAAATTCATCATAGAAATACTGCCTTTCCGGTCGAGGACCGACAAAGCTCATATCTCCCTTAATAACATTTATAACCTGAGGCAGCTCATCAAGCCGTACGGTTCGCAAAAACCTGCCGACTCTTGTGCAACGACTGTCGTTGTTTTCTGCCCACTGCGGCCCGTCTTTTTCGGCATCGTCTTTCATTGTGCGGAATTTATACATCATAAACTGCCTGCCGTTTTTACCCACACGCTCTTGCTTAAATATAACAGGACCTCTTGAATCAAGCTTTATTATAATGCCGATAAATATCATCGGTATTAACAGCAATATAAAAAACAACAACGCCAAAATTAAATCAAGCAACCTTTTTGTAAACTCATAACCTAACTTTTTTTCGGGCAAAACTTTCTCAATATTAAAATTTTGAATTGTATTTGTTGAATTTTCATATAATCCCATTTTGCAACCCTTAAATTTTAAATTATTATTAAAATAATTATAGCATACTACTGCGTATTCTGTCAATTGCTAAGTTAAATTGTCACATTTTTTATTTAAAATAGATATTCGTCAAATAAAAAACTCAGCGGCGGAATTTTACCGTCGCTGAGCGAAAATCAAAACTATTCTTTATAGGGTTCGACTGCCGACACAAAGAAATTATCTATCACAATTTCTTTAATTGCTTTTTCGTCAGCCGTGAACTGCATATAACCATCAACCTGCTTAGACACACCCGTAAGCTCTGCAATTTGTGCTTGGTCGTAGGTCGATATTTTTTCGGCAAGCAGTGATAACGATGAAACCGACATATCTGTTGTCAGGTAATCATTTACCTTTAATATTGTGTTTTCGGCAAATGATGAATCCTGCTCAAGGCTTTGCTTTGCAAGGTTGAGCCATTCGGAAATGTACTGCTTCTGGCGTTGCATACGGTTTTCGTTTGTGCTGTCGTCAAGACCGTATCTGCTTCTGATGTAGGTTTCAGCTTGTTCGCCGCTCAGAGTTACCTCTGCACCTTTGACCAAAGCGGAATCAATTGCCGACAAATCATCTTGAACCGTCAGTTTAACACCGCCCACCGCATCGTTTAAAATCGGTATTGCATCCAAAGATATTGCGGCGTAATGCTCAATGCTTACGTCATACAAAAGATTTGACACAGCGTCAATAACATTAATGCAACTGTCGCTTTTGCCTGAGCCGTAGGTGTGGGCAAGAGCAAGCTGAGCGTATTGCATACCTGCTTTTTTTCCGCTGACCGAATATGTCTGTATGTCGGTCATTGTATCTCTGTTTATAAGAATGGGTGTGATTTTTTGAGCATCGTTATCAATAACAAGCAGAAAGTTAAAGTCATTCTGCATATCGTTTCTGAACGAATTGTTTTTGATTTCGTCACTCTCATATTTATCCGTTCCGATAAACATAATTGTTTCAATACCGGACTTTGCCTTGTAGGGCGAGCCGTCAATGTAAATTGCCGAGCTGTTGTTTGAGGCTTGTGACTGAGTGTCTTGGTTGTCGCTTTGCCTGTTAATATCCATAAGATTTAATGCAAGCAGCAATCCCACAACTAAAATCAAAAACGCCACAACACCGACGGCAACTTTCAGAAATCGGTTTGATTTGTAATTTGATTTCATAGTATTATAAAAACTTTATTTTGAAGCTTTTTTATTCTTAACAAACATAACCATAAGCAATACTGCACCCACAGCAAACAGCACGCCGAGTGAAATCAGCAAAATGTTTGTATAGTTGCCTGTTTGCGGTGATGTTGTTGCCGCATTTGCTTTGTCTGTGTTGGTTTTAATACCATCGGGCGAGTAATCGCTTTTAGCTAATGCAAGCTGGGTGGGAGCCTTTAAATTTAATGTAAGAGCGTTTCCATCAAGCTTATAGTCTTTGCCGACACTCCAATTGTCGTTTTGCAACATAAGGAGCATAAGGAAGGATTCTCCTAAATCAAGCTTGATTGTAAAGTAAGCGTCATCTTTGAGATGTGAAGCATACTCGTCACTCAAACGAATGTCAAACAATTGTGAAATAACCAAATCGTTAACATTGAGTTCGGGATAGTTCTTGTTTAAGAAATCCAAAACCTCGCTTGTCAATTCACTCAGACTTGAAGCATTGGTAATTTGCTTTTGAGCAGCCTGCAATGCTTCTTTTATTGCGTCCGAAGCTTCATCCGCTGCCGAAGAAGGTGTAATGATAACCGCATCCTCAGGAACTCCGATTATCTCGTGACCGTCTTTGTCATAAATGATTGCCGCAACTTCGTTTCCTTTGCTGTCCACCTGCATAATTATTTTCGGAGCTTCTTTCATTTCTATACTAGGAACAAAAGAGTCAGAAGCAGCTGCAACGGGAACAATCGTTAACGCAATAACCATAACCGCCAAAATTACCGAAAGTAGTTTTTTCATAATTTCCACTCCTTTAAAATATTAATTATATTCTTCGGTGTATTCCAAAACCCCCATAACCAAGAACCGCTTGTTATCACCGTTGTTCATACAGGTTGATAAAACAATAACCTTGTCTCCGCTTGTGGGTTTTTGATTTTTTATATATGTTGAGCTTACGGCTTTATATCTGTAAAGCTCATCAAAAAACTGATTAAAGACATATGATTTTTCAAACGGATAGTAGTGCAAAAGGTGCATACTGTAATAGGGAGTAGCCGCAAAAATTTTGTAATGCAACTCCTTATCGGGCGTGTAAATTAAAATCTCATCATTGTTTTCCAAAAACTCCGAATCCGAATAGCAAGCCTGAAGCTTGCCGAACATATCGCCCGAAAGCATATCGTGACCGTACAGCACAGTTACTGCATCGTCAAAGGTTTTAGTGTTATACTTGCTTTCCGAGAAAATCGCACCGTTTGCGTTGTAATCTTTGTCGCTGTCGTGGGTGAGATAAAACTCATCGTCACTTTCGCTTTGAAGCACGGGATAACTGATATTTGTACCGGGAACATCAAGCCAAGCGTAAATGTCGGAGTTGATGCTGTTAAGAGCATCAAAATCCACCGGACATTCCTTTTGTTCATCATTCTGGCTTGTATTCTCCGTTGCCTCCTGCGTTGCTTCAACAGGTCTTGTCGGGGCGTAATCCATAGTTTTCGGCTTTATAAAAACCGAGCTGAAGCCAAGATAAAGAAAGGTTGCGGAAAGCACAAGGCAAAGCACAAATCCGATAAAGAAAAAATACCTTTTTTTCACAAGGACACTTCCTTACAAACGGAATTTTTTAGTTTTCCGAACCGCTTTTGCGGTGCTTGTTGCCGTAGCCGTAACCGTATTTATAATACTTTTTGCCGTATCTTTTGCTTTCCGAGCCTGCACCGTTGTATACAAAGCCGAGGATTTTTTCTTTTACCACCGACAACTGCCTCATTGTGTCGCCAAGCAAGCTTTGGGTGCATAGATTTTGCCTTACAACCACTATCATTCCGTCAACATCGCTTGCAACAACCAAAGCGTCGGAAACCGACGAAACAGGCGGAAGGTCGATAATTACAAAGTCATAAACCTTTTGAAATGCCTTTAAGATATTCTTAAATCTTTTGGTTCCCAAAAGCTCCGATGGGTTGGGTGGAATACTGCCCGCAGGCACAACGTCAAGGTTTGGGTGAACAAGCGAAGGTCTTATAGCTTCTTCGCTTTTGCACAATCCCACTATAAACTCGGACAAGCCGGGCTTTAGCTCAATATCAAGATTTTTTGCCATAACAGGTAAACGCAAGTCACATTCCAAAAGTATAACGTGCTTGCCCGATTCGGCAAGTGCATATGCGATGTTGATGCTTGTTGTGCTTTTTCCTTCGCCTCGCACCGAGCTGGTAACACCGATAGCATAGCCTAAATCGTCATCTTTATTCTCAAGCGAAAAGAAGATGTTTGTCCTCAAACGCTTATATGATTCCGATGCCGCAAAGTTCAAATTTGAGCCTATGTTTTTAAGTGATTTGCGTTTTGAATTATTAACATCGCCGTCGTTGTTAATGTGCTGCATAGTCGTTATCACTCCTTTTGCTTGAATAAGAGTAATAATACTTACCCTTTTGATGCTCGTCATCAAAATCAGGTATTACAGACAATACCGGATATTTATAGTTATTAATCAAAAATTCTTCACTTGTAATTGTATTGTCGCTCAGTTTTAATACGATTATAACGCCACAGCTTGCAACAAAGCCTATAAGCATACCCACAAAAGCGTACATTGTTATGTGAGGAGATGATTTCTTTTCGGGCAAAACAGCGGAGTCAACAATTCTTACAGAGCTGCTTTCAACAATGCTTGCAATCTTTTGTGGCAAAACCGAGCAAATGGAGTTGGCAATAAGCTCAGCCTCCTCGGGATTTGTGCTTGTAACCACAACCTCAAAAACCTCGGTTGAGTCAACCGCTCCGGTTGTAATCATTTGCTTTAGCTCCTTGTAGCTGTAATCCACGCCCGATTCTTCAATGACATCGTTTAACACATTTCGGCTGTTTAATATAACAATATATGTATTAACCAAGCTTTTTGCGGCGTTGATGTCGGAGAGGTCAAACGACGTGCCTCCAACCGACACCGAATTGTTGTTTACATACATCATCGCACTTGCCTTGTATGTCGGTGTTATAAAAAAGCAAGCGTAAGCACCGACAATGGCACCGACGAGAACCGTAGCAATTGCAATAAGCCATGCTTTTTTGCAAAGTGCAATAAACAATTCAGCCAAATCTATTTCAACGTACTGAGATTCTTTGTTTTTTCCTTTTTGCATAAAAACTATCCCTTACCGAACTGATAAAATTATGTTATGTACAATAGTGCATACTTTCACATATATTTTTAAATATTATATCATTACTTTTATGTAAAGTCAATATAATCAAAAACAGTATTTTTATAAAAATAATGAATAATTAGGCGGATAAAATTAATTTTGAGTGATAAAAAACCTGCCGCTGATTAAACGCGGCAGGTATCTGTTGATTATTCAGCTTGGATTTTCACAAACTGTTCTTGCATATATGAATATACTTCATCGGAAACATTTGTGAAAACATAGCATTTGTCAAGATATTCATCGCTTGGCGAGGTTAATTCGCTGTTTTTGATTTCATCGCTGATGTAATTGTCAAACGCCTCTTGGTTCGGAGTGCCGTATCTGAGATATTCGCAGGTAGCTGCGGCAACCTCCGGTTTTTGCATAAAGTTGATAAATGCCTCGGCGTTTTCCTTGTTTTTGCTACAAGTGGGAATACACATTGCGTCATAAAATAGGTTTGAGCCGTCCTTTGGAAGTGCATAGTCAAGATCGGGATTAATCTTAATCATTGATGCAATATCTCCGGCATAATAAGGTGCGATTGCGGCTTGGCTGTTTTCCATTTCGGTAAACACCTGATCCATTACATACTTTTTCAATAGCGGCTTTTGCTCTGCAAGCTTTTGAGCTGCCTTGTCAACATCCTCCTTTGTACTGTCGGATGGATTAATCGAGCAAAGCTGCATAGCTATTGCCATAGCGTCTCGGCTGTTGTTGAACATCAAAATCTGTCCGCTCAAGTCTTCATTCCAAAGAGCATCCCAAGAGGTTGGCTTTTCTGATACCTTGGTTTTGTCATAAACCATAGCAGTTACTCCCCAACTGTAACACACCGTGTATTTGCCCTCGGGGTCACAGGAAAGATTTTTGAAACGGTCGGTAATATACTGATAGTTCGGAATATTGTCAAAATTAAGCTCAAGCAGCATATCCTCGTTTATCAATTTGCTGATCATATATTCGGACGGGATAACAACATCGTAGCTTACATTGCTGTTTTTAAGCATATTATACATTTCTTCGTTGGTTTCGTAAGTTGTGTAGTTTACCTTAATGCCTGTTTCTTTTTCAAACTCATCAATAACGTCCATAAGTCCGTCTTCACCGTTGGCAATGTATTCACCCCAGTTATAAACGTTTACTTCTCCCTTGTCAACAGCGGTGCTTGAACAGCCTGCAAAGCAAGCCGCCGATGTCGAAAGTGCCAAAGCAAGGATTGTGCTGATTAATCTTTTCATTTTTTACTCCTTTTTCCTCAGTTTTTATGATTTTTCAGCCATGCTTTTTTCTTCACGTCTGTCACGCAGATTTATCAGAACCATAATGACAAGAACCGCAAGAAAAAGCAGAGCGGAAAGGGCGTTGATTTTCGGAGAAATCCTCCTGTGTGTCATTGAGTAAATTTCAATCGAAAGGTTTTGAAATTTTGCTCCTCGTGTGAAGTAGGTTATTATAAAATCATCAAGTGAATAAGTAAAGCTCATCAAAAGTCCCGAAACAATTCCGGGCATAAGCTCGTGAATAACAACCTTGTAAAATGCTTGCCATTGGTTACAGCCAAGGTCAAGTGCGGCGTCGTAAATACTTCTGTCCATACGCTTGATTCTCGGCATAACGTTAAGCACGACAAAAGGCACGCAAAAGCAAATGTGAGCAATCAACACCGTGAAAAATCCCATTTCAAAGTTGAATATCACGCCCAAAAACGTAAACAAAAGCATAAGCGAAACGCCCATTACGATGTCGGGGCTGATGATGGGAATATTTGATACATTTTGAATAAGCAAACGCTTTTTGCCCTTGAAGTTGCTGATGCCTATTGCGGCGGCTGTTCCGAGGATTGTGGCAAAAATCGAAGCAAGCACGGCGATAATCAATGTATTTGCAAGTGCGTTCATTATATTATCGTCTTTGAAAAGCTGTTCATACCATTTTAATGTAAAGCCTTTCCAAACCGTGGTTTTTCCGTCGTTAAACGAAAACAAAATCAAAACGACAATAGGAGCATACATAAATATCATTATCAAGACGATGTAGATTTTTGACAAAATGCCGTTTTTAAAATTTTGGTTTTTCACGCAATCGCCTCCTCGTCGCCAAAGAAGTTCATAAGAATCAGAAAAACAAAAATCAAAACCATAAGAATCAAAGATATTGCCGAGCCTGTGTTTTGGTCTGTCCAAAATATTTTGTCGATAATATCACCAATCATTATGTCGTCTGTTCCGCCGAGGTATTGTGAAACAAGAAACGTGCTTGCACTCGGAACAAACACAAGGGTGATTCCCGAAATTACGCCGGGAATACTGAGCGGAAAGATAACTCTTTTGAACACCGAAAGGTTGTTTGAGCCTAAATCCTGAGCCGCTTCGATAAGTCTGCCGTCGATTTTGCTCATAACCGAGTGGATGGACAAAAGCATAAACGGCAGGTATTCATAAACCATGCCGAGAACCACAGCAGAGGTGTTTCCGATATATGTTCCGTGGATTCCAAGCAACGAAAGTGCTTGGTCAAGGGGACCGTTTTTTTGCAAAATCATTATCCACGCATATATTCTCAGCAGAAAATTCATCCACATAGGAATCATCAGCAGCATAATTACTGTATTTTGAGATGATTTTTTCATTTTTGTGATGATATAAGCAAGCGGATAAGCAAGCAAAAGGCAAATTGCCGTTGACACAAGGGCAATCCAAAGCGATTTGACAAAAACATCCGTATAATAAAATGCGTTTATCATCGGCTGTAACGAAAAGTTGCCCTGTTTATCCTTAAAAGCCGTCACGCCTATCATAACAATCGGAATAAGAGTAAATACCGCCATCCAAATAAGATAGGGGATAGAGGGTTTGCGTGATTTCATTTTCAGCCCTCCCGATCAATAACTTCAAAATCGGCTTTTGAAAAATCAAAGCTGAGCGGAACATAGGTTGCAACCTGCTCGTCGGTGTCGCTGAGCATAAGCCATTTGCGTTCGTCGGATTCAAGGATAATTTCGTTATGCTCACCCTTGTAAATAACCGACTCAATGTAAACGTCCTTCAAATCACCGATTCCGTCGCCTGCAAGTGAAAGTGCATGAGGGGGCAGAGTGATTTTGAGCTTTGTATCTTGAGGATAAAAGCGGTTTTCAACCTTTACGGTTTCACCCTCAAGCATAAACTCAAAGCAGTTTTCATCCTCGTTTGCATAAGAAACCTCAGCCTCAATTACATTGTCATAGAACGGAAGCAGCTTGTTCATAATCTGAATATTAAACGGAATAACACGCATACCGATTTTGCTGCCGATTTCCGCAGATTTTGTTGAATGAATGAGGATTTCGCAATTTTCGCATCTAACGCTCATTTCATAGTGAACGCCTTTAAATGTTGAATTTTCAACCACGCCCGTAAGCTGTCCGTTTTCGGGTGTGGTGATTTCAATGTCCTCAGGGCGAATAACAACGTCAACAGGAGTGTTTGTTCCGAAGCCCTTGTCAACACATTCAAGCTCCTTGCCCAAAATTTTGATTCGGCAGTCATCAATCATAATGCCGTTAAGAATGTTTGCCTCTCCGATAAAGTCGGCAACAAAGGCGTTGACGGGTTCGTTGTATATATCTTCCGGAGTTCCGATTTGTTCAATCGAGCCGTTGTTCATAACAACAACTCTATCGCTCATTGTCAAGGCTTCTTCTTGGTCGTGTGTTACATATATAAAGGTTTTTTCGGTTTTTTGCTGAATCTCTTTAAGCTCAAGCTGCATACTTTTTCTCAGCTTAAGGTCAAGTGCTCCCAACGGCTCGTCAAGCAAAATGATTGCGGGGTTGCACACAAGAGCTCTTGCAATTGCAACACGCTGTTGCTGACCGCCCGAAAGCTTAGCAACCGAGCGTTTTTCATAGCCTTTAAGGTCAACGGTGGCAAGCATTTTTGTGACCTTTTGTTTGATTTCGTCTTTAGGGAGCTTTTTGAGCTTTAATCCGAAAGCAACGTTGTCAAAAACATTAAGATGCGGAAAAAGTGAGTATTTTTGAAAAACGGTATTTACATTGCGTTTGTTGGGAGGCAAATTGTTGATTCTTTTGCCGTCAAAAATAACATCTCCGCTTTCAGGCTCAACAAAGCCGCCGATGATTCTGAGGGTAGTGGTTTTTCCGCAGCCACTCGGTCCCAAAATCGTAACAAACTCTTTTTCGTGAATATCAAGGTTGATATGGTTGAGGATAACCTCGCCGTCAAACCTTACAAAAATGTCTTTTAAGGATACTATCGTTTTCTCAGACATCCGCTCCATTTTTTGCACCACCCTGACTTTCTGAACTGTATATTTGATAAAAGGGCGAAAAACACCACGATAATTATCATTCAAAATTATATTCTAATACTTTCTAATTGTCAATTATAATATGTAAAAAATAATCCTATTAGCAGTATATAAAACAGAAATTTGTAGATTGAATCGAAACTTTGAAAAACTTGCACAAAATATTTTTCTTAAATTTGGTGCAAATAACGTATACTTTTAATCACGTCTTTGATATAATTAAAATGATTATTTACGGAAAGGAAGTTTTTTGATGAAACCAATCAAAAAAATTGTAAGTCTGGCACTTGCGGCAACAATGGTTACCTCGACCACGGCATTTGCATTTTCGGTAAACGCAGCTTCAAACGATGAAGTCGGCGTTTCGTCCACGGCTCCCGTTCAGGCAAATGTGCAGGACGGCGTAATTTTGCACGCATTTAACTGGTCTTACAACTCAATAAAAGAGAATTTACCTTCAATAGCTGCTGCAGGCTATTCAACTGTTCAGACCTCACCGGTTCAGCAGCCCAAGGATTACAGCACCTCTGCCGATATTTCCGGTCAGTGGTGGAAGCTTTATCAGCCTGTAAGTATGAAAATCGCAGAGCAGTCATGGCTCGGCACAAAGGCTGAGCTTACAGAGCTTTGTGCAGAAGCTGAAAAATACGGCATCAAAATCATCTGCGACATAGTTTCAAACCATATGGGCAACGAGGTTGAAACCGACTCTGATTCACTCAGCCCTCAGGTTCAAATCTATCAGCCCGATTTCTATGAGAATAAGGAAGATTATTTCCACCACACAAAGGGTTCAACAAGTGACTCAAGCGTAAAGAGCATTGTTCAGGGACATCTTTCAAACTGCCCTGATCTTAACACTGGAAATCAAGATGTTCAGGATGCTGTTGTTACTCTTCTTAAAGAGTGTATCGACTGCGGTGTTGACGGCTTCCGTTTTGACGCTGCAAAGCACATTGAAACACCCGATGACGGCGAATATGCTTCCGATTATTGGGTAGAGATTTCAAGCAGAGCAGGCGAATACTACAAAGAAAAAACAGGTAACGACCTTTATATCTACGGCGAAATCCTCAACACCTGCGGAGCAGGCAGAAGCTTTAGCTCATATACCGATTATATCAACGTAACAGACAACAAAACAGGCGATGCTGTTCTTTATAATGTTGTAAACGGCAAGGCTTCAACAGCAGCTAAGGCAACATATAAGTCGGGCGTTGATGCTTCGGATGTAGTTCTTTGGGCAGAATCACACGATACTTTTGAAGGCACATCGGGTTCTGCCGGAATCTCAAACACAGCTTCAATATCCGATGAAAACATCGTAAAAGCTTGGGCAATTGTTGCTTCAAGAAAAGACGCAACCGCACTTTACTTTGCACGTCCGGGTGCGGCACTTATGGGTGAGGCTGCAAACAACACAACCTACAAATCCACAGCAGTTTCCGAAATCAACAAGTTCCACAACAACTTTGTCGGACAGTCCGAAGCTCTCGGTGCTTCAGACGGAGTTGCTTATGTTGTAAGAGGTACAAGCGGCATTGTGCTTTCAAATACAAAGGGTACAAACGCCGATGTCAGCATTGCTTCAACAGGTCTTGCAGACGGTACATATACCGATACAATCACAGGTAATCAATTTACTGTAACTGCCGGCACACTCACAGGCTCAATCGGTTCAACCGGTGTTGCTGTCGTTTATGACGAAACCCCCACACCGAGAAGCACTTGCTCGGCTACAAGCGGCACATTCAAGGGCGAAACAATGGTTACAACCCTCGGTCTTGAAAACGCTGTTTTGGGTACATACTGCATTGACGGCTCAACTCCCGTAACCTACACAGAAACAACAACAATCCGCATCGGCTCGGATTATTCATACGGCGACACAATTACACTTACACTTACCGCAACAGACGGTAAAGGTCAGACTTCAACAGACGTATACAAGTATGTTAAGCAGGAAGACAACGGCTCAGGCATTTACATCTTCTTTAATGCCGCAAAGAGAGCATCTTGGAAGGCACCTTATAATGTATATATCTATGACGAAGAAACTTCTGACACAGTAACCTACAAAAACGGCGGTTGGCCGGGTCAGTCAATGGAATATGACGAGGCTTCGGGCTACTATTATGTTGAAGTTCCCACAACCTCTATGGAAACCGATAACGAAACAGGCGAAATGACTTCTTGTGATTTTGACCTTTCAAAGTCGGAATATGCAACAGTAATTATTTCAGGTTCGGGTTCAAATCAGCAATATCCGGGTGACGGCTCGTCTACAAAGCTCAGACTCGGACAACATTCAAAGATTTTTGCTTTGACAAACTCAAAATCATGGACAGATACCTATCTTGTTCCTACCAAACAGGAAGTAGAGGCAACAGAGGTAACAAGACCTGTAACTGAGCCCACAACAGAGGCAACAGAGCCTACAACAGAGGTAACAGAGCCTACAACAGAAGCAACTGAACCCACAACAACTGTTCCTGTAACAGAGCCCACAACAGAAGCAACAGA
>CAZYGJ010000006.1:0-91911 GCA_964646975.1 uncultured Ruminococcus sp. | reverse complement strand
GCCGCTGTGGCTATTGCCGCAACCGCCGTGACTTTTTTCTTTTTGTTTGACATATAATTGTCTCCTTTCGCTTAGGTTTTTAAAATTTTTAGGCTTGTCTAAAATTTAAGATTTGCCTTTGGTTCAAAGTTATTGTTTCAAGGTTCACCCTTCCGTCACGACTTCGTCGTGCCACCCTCCCTCAAGTGAGGGCATGGTGCGTGCGGAAGCTTTGGTTTTAAATTTTAACGTTCATATAATATAAACGCTTTCAATCCCTCCGACAAAAATTTTTGTGCATTTCATCGCAGTAATGTTTAATGTGATTTCAAAGGCGTAAACACGTCCAAACACTGCATTTTATTTAAGCATTTTTGCCACCTCCCTTTGCACAAGGGAGGCTTGGATTTTACAGAAACGCTCAACTATAATCTAAGGTTTTATTGAACAGAAAACTTATCCACAGCTATCAATTTAATCTAAAGATAAAGCATTTCCAAGGCTCCAGCTTGAGGGGAGTTTTTGTGCAAAATCAACTTAATTGTTGCCTCTGTGTTTTAATATAAACAGATATTGCTTCTATTTTATTGTAACACTCGGTTTATTAAAAATCAATAATATTTTTGCAAATGTGCGAGATTTTGTGTAAATTATATAAAACAGAGGAGGCGTTTTTGGCTACTAAGCGGAGTTCTGTTTTTGCAAACAAAAAGCACCTCTGAGAATTTGACATCTCAGAGGTGTTATGTTTTTAACTAATTACTAAATTCAAATCGCTCGCTTTACCAATTAGGTGCAGTAACTCCCGGTGCGTTGGTGTTAAACTCAGAACGAGAAGTTACTTTACTAACGCTCCAATCGGAACAATCCAAGGTAAGAACTGAACACGAGTAGAACATATAAGACATATTCTTTACTTTTGAAGTAACAAAATTGATTTCTCCTATGCTTGTTAATTTTGAACAACTGCCGAACATACATTGCATATTCGTTACTCTTGAAGTGTTAAAGCTACTTAAATCCAGCTCTGTCAAGTTACTGCAATCGTAGAACATATAAGACATATTCGTTACCTTTGCAGTATTAAAATTGCTTACATCTAAGCTTGTCAAATTGTTGCAACCTGAGAACATATTTGACATATCTGTTACGTTAGAGGTATAAAAACTACCCACATTCACACTTGTCAAGCTGTTGCAACCGTAGAACATCTTATTCATATTCGTTACTTTTGCAGTATCAAAATTAATATCTCCTACACTTGATAACTTTTGACAACTGTAAAACATACTGTTCATATTCGTTACTTTTGCAGTATCAAAGTTGCTTAAGTTCAGCTCTGTCAACACCTTACAATTTGAAAACATATTTTGCATATTCGTTACTTTTGCAGTATTAAAGCTGCTCACATCTAATTCTATTAAGGCGTTGCAATTATAGAACACACCATACATATCCGTTACATTTGAAGTGTCAAAGTTACTTAAATCTAAGCTCTTTAATTTATTGGGACCTTCAAACATACTATTTATGGTTGTTACATTTGCAGTATTAAAGCTGCTCACATCTAACTCAGTCAAGCTACTGCAATCGGAGAACATACCGCTCAAATTTGTTACATTCGAAGTATCAAATTTGCTTACATCTAACTTTGTTAAGCTTTTACAACTGGAGAACATACCGCTCATATTTGTTACATTCGAGGTATCAAATTTGCTTACATCCAAATATGTCAAGAGTCTGCAGGTAGTAAACATATTACTCATACTTGTTACTTTTGAAGTATCAAAATTACTTACATCCAAGCCGGTCAACGCATTGCATTGATAAAACATTTGAGTCATATCTGTTACATTTGAAGTGTCAAATTTGCTTACATCTATGCTTGTTAAATTCGAACAATAGCTAAAGAGATCTTCCATGTTCGTTACCTTGGAGGTGTCAAAGCTGCTTACGTCCAAAGCTGTTATATCGGAACAAACAGAGAACATAGCAGACATATCTGTTACATTTGAGGTATCAAAATTACTCAAATCCAAGCTCATCAAGTTATTGTCACCGTAGAACATATTATTCATATTCGTTACCTTGGAGGTGTCAAAACTGCTTACATCCAAAGCTGTTATGCTATTGCAATTATAAAACATATACGCCATATCTGTTACATTAGATGTATCAAAAGAGCTTAATTCAAAATCTGTCGCATTAGTACATAAATAAAAAGTATAGGACATATTCGTTACGCTTGAAGTGTCAAGGTTTGTAAAATCAAAGCTTGTATCCAATGGAGCAGAAGAACCTACATTAGTAAAGTAATGTGACATATCCGTGGGCATAACATCGTTTGCAAAACGCACAGTGCTAACCATCTTGTTGTAAGCATTTTTATTTGCGTCTTCACTAAGCTTTTTATTTGTTGTTTCGGCATATGCGGCAACAATATCCTCATCTACGCCTGCAATGGCTGATGCCTGCTCAAGCGTAATGTCGTCGGCTGATGTGAACATTATCAAATCATAATAGCCGTCATCATTTGATGCATAAAGGCTGTAAATTGTGTCACCTGTCGGCAACGGGTCCTCTGCAATATCTACACCGATTGATTTCAGCAAGTTTTCTGCATCTTTACTCGGAGCTGTGCCTGCTGTGGTGTCATAGAAGCCTGTGTTGTCGTCCTTGCCGACGTCATCTGCTGTGACAAACTGAGCGGTAACGTTAATTGCATAGTAATAGCTGTCGTCCATTTTGTCTTTCAGCGATATGCCGTCAAGCAACAATCCTGTTGCTGTATTTGGCTGAATTGCATTTGCCCAATATACCCAGCCGTCGGTGTCATATACCCAATAATCGCCTGCGGTCGAGCCTGCATCAATCCACTCCTGCATACTCATCAAGTCGCCGTTGATAGTTGTTGTTGCGTAATGGGTTTCTTCAACTGTTTTTACGCCGTCATCTTCAACGCTGTTTGAGTCTGCATCATAAACTGCATTGTCGGTCAATTCGGTCGTCTGGGTGTAATCAACGTAATCGTCGAAATCCATAGCATATGTGCCGTTTATGTCTGCCTTTAAGCTGTCCTTGTTCTTGTTGAACGTCGGCATATAGGTTGTTGAGCCGCCTGTTGCCCAATCCCAATATGTATCGGTCAAGTTTTCTTGGTCAAAATAGTGGGTTAAATAGGAGCTTGTATCGTCCTTTGTCGCTCCTGTTGTGATAACCTCAGTGGCCTCGGCAGGGGTGTTTTTGTTCATCGTGATTTCAAAATATTCATCAAGACGAATACGGGCGAAAATCGGGTTATCTGCAAAGTTTTCAACGTAAACGTCCTTGTTAGAGCCGTCAAAATCGTCGTGCAAACGTCCGCCGGGGTTGATGATGTCATCGGTTTCGTTGAGAGCCGTTTGGCTGATACTCTGCCAAGCAAACGTTCCGCCGAGCAAGAGTGCCGCCGCTGTGGCTATTGCCGCAACTGCCGTGACTTTTTTCTTTTTGTTTGACATAGATATGTCTCCTTTCGCTTAGGTTTTTAAAATTTTTAGGCTTGTCTAAAATTTAAGATTTGCCTTTGGTTCAAAGTTATTGTTTCAAGGTTCACCCTTCCGTCACGACTTCGTCGTGCCACCCTCCCTCAAGTGAGGGCATGGTGCGTGCGGAAGCTTTGGTTTTAAATTTTAACGTTCATATAATATAAACGCTTTCAATCCCTCCGACAAAAATTTTTGTGCATTTCATCGCAGTAATGTTTAATGTGATTTCAAAGGCGTAAACACGTCCAAACACTGCATTTTATTTAAGCATTTTTGCCACCTCCCTTTGCACAAGGGAGGCTTGGATTTTACAGAAACGCTCAACTATAATCTAAGGTTTTATTGAACAGAAAACTTATCCACAGCTATCAATTTAATCTAAAGATAAAGCATTTCCAAGGCTCCAGCTTGAGGGGAGTTTTTGTGCAAAATCAACTTAATTGTTGCCTCTGTGTTTTAATATAAACAGATATTGCTTCTATTTTATTGTAACACTCGGTTTATTGAAAATCAATAATAATTTTATAAATATGTGATAATTTGTGTAAAATATATAAAACAGAGGAGGTCTTTTTGGCTACCAAGCGGAGATCTGTTTTTGCAAAAAAAGCACCTCTGAGAATTTGACATCTCAGAGGTGTTATGCGTGAATATTAAAATAAGTCTGCAACAAAGCGTTGCCGAAATCACAGGTGCAAAATCGAGGTTGCAACCGCAAAATAAATCAACAGCGAAAGCGAATCGCACACCGTTGAGATGAGCGGATTTGCCATAACCGCAGGGTCAAAGCCCAGCTTGCCTGCAATTAACGGCAGGCTTGAACCGACGATTTTTGCCATCATAATCGTTCCCACAAGCGTAAGCGAAACCACAAGTGCAATCCAAAACGCATCGGGGTTGCCGTTTAGGTCGAATAACATCAGCTTCACAAAATTTGCCGCCGCAAGCGTTATGCCGCACAAAAATGCAACTCTCAGCTCTTTCCACAAAATCAAGAACATATCCTTGAACTCAACCTCGCCCAGCGACAACGCACGGATTACCGACACAGAAGCCTGAGAGCCTGCGTTACCGCCCGAACCCGTTATCATCGGAATGAACGTTGAAAGCACAATCACGCTTGCAATCACTCCCTCAAACGAAGAAATGATTGTGCTTGTAAAGGTTGCCGAAAGCATAAGCACCAGCAGCCACGGAATACGCTTTTGATAAATTCCCCAAACGCTGGTTTTCATATATGGCTTGTCGCTCGGCAAAACGGCTGCCATTTTTTCGATATCCTCGGTTGCTTCTTCCTGCAAAACGTCGATAGCGTCGTCAATGGTAACAATGCCCACAAGGCGATATTCCTTGTCAACAACGGGCAAAGCCAAAAAGTTGTAGTTTTGAAACATCTGAGCAACCTGCTCTTGGTCGTCAAGCGTATGAACGGAAATCACGTTTTCTTCCATAAGGTCCTTGACAAGGTCGTTGTCGTCGGCAAGCAAAAGGTCTTTGACCGTTGTAATGCCGATGAGCCGAGTGTTGTCGTCGGTGACATAACAGGTGTATATAGTTTCTTTGTCAACGCCTGTACGCCTAATTCGCTTGATTGCCATTTCTGCCGTCATATCGGGGCGGAGCTTGATAAACTCCGTCGTCATAATCGAGCCTGCACTGTCTTCGGGGTAATTCAAAAGCTCGTTAATCTGCTTTCGCATATCCCTGTCAGCCTGCCGCAAAATTCGCTTTACAACGTTTGCGGGCATTTCTTCAATAAGGTCAACGGCGTCGTCCACAAACAGCTCGTCAACCACTTCTTTAAGCTCGCTGTCGCTGAACCCGTGAATCAAAAACTCCTGAGTTTCATCGTCCATCTCAACAAAGGTTTCAGCCGCAAGCTCTTTTGGCAGGATACGAAACAAAATCGGCATTTTTTCGTCCTGCAAGTCTTCAAAAACAGCCGCAATGTCATACGGCTTCATTGTAACCAAAATATCACGCAGGGTGTTAAACTTTTTTTCTTCAAGCAACACCCTGATGGTTTCGGTGAGAGTTACATTAACCTGCTCCATCATCTTTCCTCCTTTAAATTTTGCGGAGTAAAGACGTGTTTCTCAAGCAAGTACAGGTTTAAAACAACACCGCACAATTATCGTTGCAGTAAAGGCTTGATAGAATTGTTCGGTGATGTCTTAACAAAACCCAATGAACGCAAAAGCGTGCATCAGCCTCGTACTTCGCCCCGGAACAACGCCTTTATTACCGTCTGCGTCCATTAAGTTTTCACCCCTTTAAAATCAAATACGGCATTTGCCTATGCTATTATTTTATTCTTTTTCAGCCGTGTTGTCAACCGATTTTATTGTATTTTGAAAGTGTTTCTTGTTGCGATTTTTTGGTAATATATTGATTTTTAGGTAATGTATTGGTATAATATGTGCAGTAGTCTTGCGTTGCAAGACCTTGCGGCTTTGCCGCTGTGTGCTTTGCACACCTGCACTATTGACTTCCTCGCAAAAATGCCCTTGCAAGCAAGCATTTTTTGCTCGTCGTTAAATATGTGCAGTAGTCTTGCGTTGCAAGTTTTTGTGCATTTCACCGCAGTAAGTTTTGATGAATTTTCAAAGCTGTGAACGCGTCCGCAAACTGCATTTAAGTTATAATTTAGATGTCACTTTCCAAGGCTCCCTTGTGCAAAGGGAGCTGTCAGCGAAGCTGACTGAGGGATTGCCTGTTGCAGTAGCATATTATTTAAATACAAAACACAAATATATTAAGTTAAAAGTTTAAAAATTTAAAATTTCAGGAGGTAAAAATGAAAGACTTAGTAAAGCGATATCTTCCTTATGCGATTGTAATTTTTGCGGTGTTTTTGATTGTACCGTTGATTTTTGCCAACGACGCACTCAAAAATTACTCTGCGATTGCATTCTACTTCATACTTTTGGTAACAACGGTTGCTTGCTCGGCGATTTATTGTTCAAAGCACGGGCTTGACTTTTTGTTTGCTCTCATATCGCCGATAGCGTTTTTGTTCACAATGACTTATTGCGGTGGCTTCAAGCTAACGAACATCGTTCTGATTTTCGTGTATCTTGTTGCGGGAATTTTCGGATTGTTTTTGGGCGATCTGGCGTTTGGCGACGAACGCAGAAAGCGTGAGCAAAAAGAGAAGCGTGAGGCAGAAGAAGTTATGCTTCAGGCAAACCGCAGAGATGCAAGCGAAAGACAGAGAATCAAAAACGACAGTCGCAAAAGGGAAGCAAAGCCTGCTCCCCGTCGCACTCCCGTCAAGGCAGAGCCAAAGCCGCAAGCCACCAAAGCACGAGCTGTTGACGATGATTTTGATTACGACAAATACCTTTCCGACATCGACCGCAAAAGTCCCGAAGAAGCAGAAATCGACCAAATCCTAAATGATTGGCATTCATAAAAACAAGCCTCGGACAAATCCGAGGCTTTTGTTGTGCTTTGTTTACCAAATCAGGCTTGCTTATCCTCCGAATTGTCCGAGGTTTTCTTTTCACGGAAAGCGAAAAATCTTTGACCTATGTAGTTGGTGGCAACAAACAGGCACGCACCGATGAGCATTGAAGCGTAGTCTGCAAACACGCTTGAGGTCAAGCCGAACATAGTAAGGTTGTTTGAAATGCAAATCCACTTTGTTACGGGAATTGCGATTCCGTAGGCGATGGTGTAGCACACGGCTATGTTCAAAGCAAACCGCAAAATCGGTCGCCAGCCCTTTTCTGTGTTTTTGAACGTGAAATATTTGTTGAGAAAATAGCTTACAACGCTACCGATTAAGTAACCGAGTGCCGACGCAAGCCAAACACCCCACTCAAACTTGTCCCAGCCAAAGCAGGCATAAAACACAAATTGCAATCCGTTGCCCACCAAGGTGTTGATTATGCCCACAAGGATGAACTTCCAAAACTTGATGTCAAAAAACTTTTTTATAAATTCACCCATAATTATTCCTTTTCCTCGTTGTTTTCATCCTCAAAATTAGAAAACTTTGTAATATATATCGGTCTGTCCTTGGTTTCCATATAAATTCTGCCGATATACTCGCCCAAAATGCCGATTGACATTTCCGTTATGCCGCCCAAAAACAGCACGGCACACAGGGTGGTTACATAGCCCGGAGTGGTGATTCCGAAAAACAGGGTTTGAATCAGCGTGATGATGATGTAGACAAGCGATATTAAGAATATAATCGCACCCATAACCGCCGTAAATCTGAGCGGAGCAACCGAAAAGCAGGTGATGCCGTCGATTGCGTATTTAAATAGGCTTGAGAATTTCCACGTTGACGTACCCAGCTCACGGTCAACCGTCTTGAATGAAATCCACTTTGTGTTGAAGCCCACCCAAGAGAAGATGCCCTTTGAAAATCTTTGCACCTCGCCAAGCTCAACAATCGAACGCACCATTTGCTGAGTCATCATTCGATAGTCCATAGCACCGTAGGGGTTTTTGACGTCGGTGAGCTTGTTTGACAGCTTGAAAAACAGCTTTGAGAAAAAGCCTCTGAAAAAGCCCTCGCCCTCACGCTCGTCCCTCTTTGTGGCACAGCAATCGTAGCCCTCGTTTTCAAGAGCAGCTATCATCTGAGGGAACACAGCCGGCGGATGCTGAAGGTCGGCGTCCATAACAACAACATAGTCAGCCGTTGCGTGCTTTAGCCCCGCATACATTGCGGCTTCCTTGCCGAAATTGCGTGAAAACGATATGTATTTGACGTTTGAAAAACGGCTTGCAAGCTGTTTCATCACAAGATAGGTTTTGTCACGGCTTCCGTCGTTTACAAGAATATATCTGAAGCTGTAATCGGGGAGTGTGTCGATGACCTTGTTGGTTTCAAGCACAAAATGCTCCAACCCCTCCTCCTCGTTATAGCAGGGAACAACCAAATCAATGGTTTTCATAAAAATCACCTCTGAAACCATTATACTAAAGTAATTTGAAAAAGTCCATTTTTTTTAAATTTTTCTTGCTATTTTTATTTACGCAGAGTAAAAAACGTGTTAGAATATAATAGCTTAATTATGTGCTGATGAAATCCGCACAAAACCTCAGCCGCATCGACACGACTGCGGCAAATCAACTCATCAATTCTTACGGAGGTATTAACCCATGGCGAATAAAAAATCTTCCGCCAAGGCTAAGGCTCAAGCCTTGGCAAAGGCAAAGGCGGTCAACGCTTCAAAAGCCGCCCAAGCCGAAATCGGCTCTGTTCCCGAAAATACTTTGCATCAAAAGCAATATCCAAAGGGCATTAAGGGCTTTTTTGCAAAGAACCTGTACATAATTTTGGCGTTTTTGGTGCCGTTTGTAATTATGGTCACGGCGTTCGGGCTTATGAATGTTTCGCCGTTTGGCAGTGCGGACAAGCAGATTCTTGTTACCGACCTGTGGCATCAATACTTTCCGTTCCTTGCGGATTTTCAAAACAAGCTGCAAAACGGCGAATCGCTGTTTTGGACTTGGTCGGTTGGCGGTGGTGTAAACTATTTTGCACTTATGTCCTACTACCTTGCAAGTCCGCTCAACTTCTTGACCGTGTTTATCTCCGGTGATTGGCTCAGAGAATTTCTTATGTTCTCGGTATCGGCAAAAATCGCCCTCGGCGGAATGTTTACGGCAATCTTTTTACGCAGTGTATACAAGAGAAACGACATTTCGCTTATGCTGTTCGGTTGCAGCTTTTCGTTTTGTGCTTTCTTTATGGGCTACTATTGGAACACAATTTGGCTTGACACGGTGTGCATTACTCCACTTGTTGTTTTGGGTGCGGTCAAGCTGTTCAAGGAAAACAACTTCCGCCTCTACACCGTAACGCTGGCACTTTCGCTTTTGACAAACTACTATATAGGTCTTTTTACCTGTATTTTTGTGTTGCTTTTGTTTATCGCATACAACATCATTCATTGGAAAAACGCAAAAACTTTTGTGTTTGACCTTTGCAAAACCGCCTTGTTCTCAATGATAGGCATCGGCTTGACGGCGTTTTTCCTGTTGCCTGCGTTCTTCGGACTGCAAAACACCAACGCTTCGGGAAGCTCGTTTCCGACAGCCTTTGCAATCAACATCGGCGGCTCAAACGACTTGATGGGCGTGTTAAAGGCACTCAAAAGCATTGTGGCAAACCTTGTAAACTTTACCTGTGCCGCAACAAAGGCTGCCGACGCCATTCCGAACATCTCGTGCGGAGCGGTGTGCATATTCTTTGGATTTTTGTATCTCACATCAAAGAAAATCAAGCTCAGAGAAAAGCTTGTTTCCTGCTCGCTTTTGTTCTTTATGATGATAAGCTGTGTTATAAGACAGCTCGACTACATCTGGCACGGCTTCCACTTTACAAATATGATTCCCTATCGCTTCAGCTTTTTGATAAGCTTTGTGCTGATAGTTATGGCGTATCGTGCGTATACCCTCATTGATTTTACATCTGCACTTCAGGTTATAATCGCCGCACTTTGCAGTGCTGTGGTGCTTGTTCTTGCAATAAACGACAAGGGAATTGAAACTCAGTTTGTTGACCACGCAGGTTGGATTGTGCCGACGCTCATCGGCTCGGCAATTTTCCTTATGGTGCTTGCGGTGATTGTGCTGTTCTACACAAAGCGTGTAATCCCCAAAATGGTGCTTGTTATTGTTTTGACCGTGCTTGTAATCGGTCAGAGCGGAGTCACGGCGTTTTTCGGCGTGACGGTTACAACCGTTACCACAACGATGGATTATCCCAGAGGTGAAGAAAACACCGAGCAAATTATTGACTATATGGATTCGCTTGAGGAAAACACTCCGGAGCTTTGGAGAGCCGAGGTTACCTCAACCCAAACCCTCAACGACGGTGCCCTCAATCATTACAGCGGTTTGTCAATGTTCAACTCTATGGCAAACGTAAATATGACAAGGTTTTTTGAAAACTTCGGTATGATGGGCTGGAAAAGCGGTAACAGATACACCTATGCCGAAAGCTCGCCCGTTACCAATATGTTTATGAACCTCAAATACCTTATTTCCCGTGACGGAACATATCAAAATTCCTATGACCTCAAGGAGGTTTACTCCGTTGCGAACGAAAAGCTGCTTTTGAATGAGCATTACATTCCGATGGGCTTTATGACAAGGGACAGCCTTACGCAATGGGTTGAAAACGACAATGAGGACCAATTCAATCCGTTTGACACACAAAACGAGTTTTTCCGCCTTGCAACAGGCATTGACAAAGATGTTTATACAAGGCTTGAGGTGGAAACCCAAGGTCACTATGACGCAACCAAATTCACCGTGTCAAAAACCGACTACGGCAACTATTCGTTTAGCTGTGTTGACGCTTCGATTACTCCGAACTTAAAGTGGAACTATTCCGCACCGCAGGACGGCTTGTATTGTATGTATGCCGACATAACGGGCGGTGACGACGTTACGATTATGATAAACGACCAAACTCAAACCAAATCCTATGGTATGTCAAGGTCTTATATCGCTTGCATCGGCTACTTTAACAAGGGCGACAAAATCTCGGTTTATTCTCAGCTTAAGCAGGGTCAGGCAGGCACGGCAAAGGTGTATGTAAACCTGCTCAATCAGGATGTTTTTGAGGAGGGCTACAACGTTGTCAGCCGTGACGTAATGACAACGACAAAGTGCAATTCAAATTCAATGGAAGGCACAATAAACGTAAGCGAATCGGGCTTGTTCTACACCTCAATTCCGTATGAAAAGGGCTGGAGTGCTTATGTTGACGGGCAAAAGGTTGACATCACACCCGTGGGTGGCTCCTTGGTTGCTTTTCATCTTGACAGCGGTGAGCATAGCATCAAGCTGACATATTATCCGCAGGGCTTTTGGCCCGGACTTGCGGTTTCGTTGCTTTGTGCGGCGGCGTTTGCGTTTATCTGCTTCTATGTTTATGTTTACAGAAAAGGCAAATTCAGGAAAACCGCACCAAAGCACCAAAGCACAAGCGTAGACACAGAAGATTAATTTGGAGCAAGTAGGATGCTAAATCAATTTTCAAGAACAAAACTGCTTTTGGGCGAATCGGCAATGAAAAAGCTGGAAAGCTCCCGTGTTGCCGTGTTCGGAATCGGCGGAGTGGGTGGACACACCGCCGAGGCTCTTGTGAGAAGCGGACTCGGCACGCTGGATATTATTGACAACGACAAGGTGTGCCTGACAAACATAAACCGCCAAATTTTTGCAACGCATAAAACCGTGGGCGAATACAAGGTTGACGCCGCCGAAAGGCGACTTCACGAAATCAATCCCGACGTCGTAATAAACAAGCATTGCATTTTTTATACACCCGAAACCGAGAATAGCTTTGACTTTACGCAGTACGATTATATCGTTGATGCAATTGACACCGTAACGGGCAAGCTTGCACTTGTGCTGAATGCAAGCAAGGCAAAAACGCCGATAATCTGCTCTATGGGAGCGGGCAACAAGCTTGACGCAGGTGCGTTTAAGGTTGCGGATATATACAGCACGTCGGTGTGTCCGCTTGCAAGAGTTATGCGAAATGAGCTGAGAAAACGAGGAATAAAGAAGCTGAAGGTGGTTTATTCCGAAGAAAAACCGTTGACGCCGATTGACGTTGACGACGAGGTTATGGCAGAGGGGTCGGCAAGACGGCAGGTGCCGGGAAGCACGGCGTTTGTGCCGTCGGTCGCAGGATTGATTATTGCAGGCGAGGTCATTAAGGATTTAACCGCAGAATAATCGTATTGCCGAAAACAGCATTTAAAAATATTTGTATAAACGAACACAGCGTAGCTTTTGCTACGCTGTGTGTTTTTGTCCGGAAATGTAAATTATTTAACTATCATTTTCATTCGCACTAAGCCTCCATCTGATGACGTAGGGAGAGAAAACGCTTCAGTGAAATTAACTTCAATTAATTAGACGACCGTTTCTTCACGCACCATGCCCTCACTTGAGGGAGGGTGGCACGACGCAAGTCGTGACGGAAGGGTGAGCTGAGAAAATGACGTTAATCAGCTACCCAAAAACATCATTGAGGGAATAAAGCTTCATAATCAAGGAAATAATGCAGTGTCCCCCCTCAGTCAGCTACGTCTGTAATAAATGAAGTATTCGGAACGGTCAAGACCGTTCCATACAGTGATATGGAGCCGAGAATGATTAAGCTGATAGCTGTGGAAAAGTATTTTTGACAGATGAAAGTATAGATTTTGGCTTAAAGTTTTCTGTAATATCCAAGCCTCACTTATGTAAAGAGCTGAAATTATCAGCTAATGCTTAAATTTTTATTTTTTTCCGTTGTAGTCTGTCATACACTCAACAAGGACTGCCTTTTGAGCGTGGAGGCGGTTTTCTGCTTCCTCAAAAATCTCGTTTGCGTGAGCCTCAAACACATCGGCTGTGATTTCCTCGCCACGGTGAGCAGGCAGGCAATGAAGCACCATACAATCCTTGTTTGTAACGTCCATAAGCTCTTGGTTTACCTGATAGCCCTTAAACGCAGCCTCTCTGATTTTCTTTTCTTCTTCCTGTCCCATTGAAGCCCAAACGTCGGTGTAAACAACATCTGCATTTTTTGCGGCTTCAAGCGGATTATCGGTGATTTCAAATTTATCTCCGAATTTTTTGCCGAACTCAATGATGTTTTCGGGCGGCATATAACCCTTGGGACAAGCCGCAGAAAAGCTCATTCCCGTGCTGAGAGCACCTACGATAAGCGAATTCATCATATTGTTGCCGTCACCGATAAAGCACATTTTCAAGCCCTCAAGCTGACCCTTAAACTCACGAATTGTCATAAGGTCGGCAAGCACCTGACAGGGGTGACAGTAGTCGGTGAGTCCGTTGATTATCGGAATTGAGCCGTATTCGGCAAGAGCCTCAACCTCTTTTTGCTCAAAGGTTCTTATCATAATTGCGTCAAGAAAGCGTGACAGCACCCTTGCGGTGTCCTCAACAGGCTCGCCTCTGCCGATTTGCAAATCGTTTGACGAAAGAAACAGCGGGTATCCGCCGAGCTGGGTCATTCCAACCTCAAACGAAACTCGTGTTCTTGTGCTTGATTTCTCAAAAATCATTCCCAATGTTTTGCCCTTGAGCAGCTTATGCTCAATGCCGTGCTTTTGCTCATATTTAAGCTGGTCGGCAAGGTTAAGTGTGTCAATAATAAGTTCGGTTGACCAATCCTCAAGTTTAAGCAGATGTTTCATATCAATTGTTCTCCTTCAGTGTTTTTTTCAATATATTTACAGCCTCGTCAAGCTCGTCACAGCTTATTACAAACGGCGGTAACATTCTCAGCAAATCCTTTGCGGTGATTATCAAAAGCCCGTTTTCAACGCACCTTGCGGCGATTTCGTGAGCGTCGGCATTTTCAAGCTCGATGCCGACCATAAGCCCCATTCTGCGAACGCTTTTAACGCCGTCCAAGGTTTTCAGCTTGTTTTCAAGATACTCGCCCTTTTTGTTTATCTCGTCAAGAAAGCCCTTGCTTGAAACCGTGTCAAGCACATAGTTTGCACCTGCACACACAACGGGGTTTGCTCCGAAGGTTGTGCCGTGAGTTGACGGCGACATTACGTCCTTGAGCTTTTCGCCGCACATACAAACGCCAATCGGCAATCCGCCGCCCAAGCCCTTGGCAACAGTTACAAGGTCGGGGGTTATGCCGTAATTTTGATAAGCAAACAAAGCACCGGTCCTGCCGATTCCCGTTTGCACCTCGTCAACGATTACCAAAATATCCTTTTGCCTGCAAAGCTCAGAAAGCTGTACAACATAATCCTTGTCAAGAATGTTGACGCCTCCCTCGCCCTGAACAACCTCCAAAAGCACCGCACAGGTTTTGTCCGAAATTGTGCTTTTGAGGCTTTGAATGTTGTTTGCTTCGGCGTAGTCAAAGCCCTGAGTAAACGGGAAAAAGTAGTTGTGAAAAACCTCCTGTCCCGTTGCGGAAAGCGTTGTGACCGTTCTGCCGTGAAAAGAATTTTTCAGCGTAATAATGCGGTTGCGGTCATTTCCGTATTTGTCAAAGCTGTATTTTCTTGCGATTTTAATTGCACACTCGTTAGCCTCCGCTCCGCTGTTGCCAAAGCAAACCTTTGCCATACCGCTGAGCGTGCAGAGCTTTTCGGCAAGGTCGCTTGCCTGCTTGCAGTAAAAATAGTTTGACATATGCTGAAGCGTTGCTGCCTGCCTTGAAACAGCCTCAACCCAGCCGTCGTTGCAGTAGCCGAGGCTGTTTACGCCGATTCCCGAAGAAACGTCAATGTACTTTTTGCCGTCCTCGTCATAAGCCACAGCACCCTTGCCGCTTTTAAGTGCAACGTCATACCTGCCGTAGGTGTGCATTATGTATTTTAAGTCTTTTTCTTTTGTGTTCAAAGTTTTGCCTCTTTTCGGTATTATCTGTTTGCAAAGGAATACACAAAAACGTCGTCACGCTTTTCAAAACCGAAATCAGTCCAAAAGTCCTGACCTGTTTCGTTGTTTTGATAGCAAAAGATGTGGGTTTTGTCAATTCCCTCAGCCGTGATTTTTTCAAGTGCGGTTTGAGCAAGCGAATGGCCGATTTTTCGTCTTCTGTACTGCGGCAAAACCGCCATATGGTGAATAAATCCACGCCTGCCGTCGTGTCCTGCAAGCACGGTTCCCACAATTTTGCCGTCAATCACGGCAACCTGACTCATTCCGTCGTTGCGGTCAAGATACCTTTCAATCTGCTCACGGCTGTCGGCGTTTGAAATGGCACGCTTCGAGGTGGTTTGCCACATTGCATACACCTCATCATAATCGCCCTTTGTCATCGGTCTTATAGTCATATGCGAATATCCTCAGTAAAACATAGTTCCGATACCCTCGTCGCTGAACAGCTCCAGCAGTATCGAATGTTCAAGTCTTCCGTCAATTATGTGGGCACGGTTTACGCCGTTTCTGACCGCCTCAACACAGCAGTCGATTTTGGGAATCATTCCGCCCGTGATAATGCCCTCACGTTTGAGCATAGGCACTTCGCTGACATTGACAACCGAAATCAACGAGTCGTCGTCGTTTACATCACGCAAAAGTCCGCGAATGTCGGTCATCAAAATGAGCTTTTTAGCTCCCAGCTTTGCGGCAATCTGAGCGGCGGCAAGGTCGGCGTTGATGTTGTACACGCTTCCGTCATATCCGCCTGCAACCGTTGCAACAATCGGAATATAGCCGTTGTTCATCACCATTTCAAGCGGCTTGGGGTTTACCTCTGTAATCTCGCCCACAAAGCCCAAATCCGCATTTGTGACAAGCTTTTCCGCCATCAACATTCTGCCGTCAAGTCCGCAAAGCCCGATTGCGTGGCCTCCGTGACTTTCAAGAAGCTGAACAAGGCTTTTGTTCACCTTGCCTGCAAGCACCTGCTGAACAATCTCGATTGTTTCGGCGTCGGTAACACGCATCCCGTTCTCAAATTTGCTCTCTTTGCCCACGGCTTTGAGCATTGAGCTGATTTCGGGGCCTCCGCCGTGAACCAACACAACGTTGATTCCCACAAGCTGCATAAGCACCAAATCGCTCATTACAGCCGACTTTAAATCCTCGTTTATCATTGCGTTTCCGCCGTATTTAACAACAACGGTTTCGCCTGCATATTTTTTTATGTAGGGCATCGCCTGCACAAGCACCTTGGCTCTTTTTGAAGTATCCATTTACATCATTCCCGTATTTAAATTTATCGCAAAGCTCAGGTTCTGTAATCCCCGTTTATCTTCACATAATCATATGTCAAATCACAGCCGTAGGCTTCGGCACAGCCGTTGCCGTCGCCGAGCTTAACAATGATTTCGATTTCGCTTTCAAGCAAAATTTCCTTTGCCTTGTCCTCGTCAAAAGCAAGTCCGTTTCCGTCCCTGCAAACCAAAATTTCGCCCTTTGACGATTTGTATGAAACGTCGATTTTCTTAACGTTTGCCTCTGCACCGCTGTAACCGATTGCACACAGTATTCTTCCGCAGTTGGCGTCCGCACCGAACATTGCCGCCTTTACAAGGCTTGAGCAGATAATGCTCTTGGCAACGGTTTTTGCCGTCTGCTCATCCTTTGCACCGCTTACACCGCAAACGAGCAGCTTGGTAGCTCCCTCGCCGTCGGCGGCAAGCTTTTTGGCAACTCGCTTAAAAGCGTCGGTAAGCACCGAAACAAACGCTTTGTAATCCTCGTTTTTTTCGCATATTTCAGCATTTTGGGCAAGTCCCGATGCCATAATCGCAAGGGTGTCGTTTGTTGAGGTGTCGCCGTCAACGCTGACCATATTATAGCTCACGTCGGCAGCTTCAATCAATGCCTCTTTGAGCATCTCAGCCGAAATTGCGGCGTCGGTTGTTACAAAAGAGAGGGTTGTACCCATATTTATGTGTATCATTCCGCTGCCCTTGGCAATTCCGCCGATTGTAACCGTTTTGCCTCCTATAACCGCCGTTGCCGCCCATTCCTTTTTGACGGTGTCGGTTGTCATAATCGCTTCTGCGGCATTTGTTCCGCCGCTTTTGGAAAGCGTGCTTTTGAGGCTTGCAATTCCTTTTTCAATCGGCTCAATCGGTAACGGTTGACCTATGACGCCGGTTGAAGCAACGATGATGTCGTTTTCGTCAATGCCGAGAGCTTCCGCTGTCAGACGGCACATTTGCTCTGCTTTTTCATATCCGTCGGGATTGCAGGCGTTGGCGTTGCCCGAATTTACGACAACAGCCTGAGCTGTGCCGTTTTCAAGGTGCTTTTGTGTTACATATATCGTGTCCGATTTGACAAGATTTTTTGTAAAAATCGCCGCCGCATTACATTTCTTTTCGCAGCAAATAAGTGCCAAGTCACGCTTTGTTGTGTTTGAAGGTTTTACGCCTGCACAAACTCCGTCAGCCGTAAAGCCGAGCGGCGAGGTTACAGAGCCGCCCTCAATATACTTAAATTCTATCATATTATCACCGTTAAAATGCAGGAGGCACAATTTCAAGTCCTGCTTTTTCGTCAAGTCCGAAAATTATGTTCATATTTTGAATTGCCTGACCTGCCGCTCCCTTTACCATATTGTCGATTGCGGCACAGGCAACAAGCTTGTTTGCACGCTTGTCGTGATGAATTGAAACATCACAGAGGTTTGAATATTTGATGTTGTGAATATCGGCGTTCATTCCGTTTGGCAAAAGCCTTACAAAGTATTCGTCCTTATAAAATTCCTCATACGCCTTTTCAATCTGCTCAAAGCTCACGCCGTCCTTGATGTCGGCGTAAACCGTTGCCAAAATTCCTCTGTTTACGGGCAAAAGATGGGGAACAAAGGTGATGATAACCTTTTCGCCCGACAGCTTTGAAAGCGTTTGCTCGATTTCGGGAGTGTGGCGGTGGGACGCAACCTTGTATGCGTGAAAGCCCTCGTTAAGCTCAGGATAGTGGTTGGCACGGCTCGGCTTTCTGCCTGCACCCGTAACACCGCTTTTGCAGTCGCAGATTATGCCCTTGGTTTCAATCAAGCCGTTTTTGATTGCGGGAGCAATTGCAAGCGGAGAGCAGGTGGTGTAGCAGCCCGGATTTGCAACAATGCTTTTGCCCTTGATTTCATCTCGGAAAAACTCCGGCAAGCCGTAAACAGCATGCTTGTGAAGCTCCTTGTCAAGAAACGTTCCGCCGTACCATTCGGTGTATTCCTCCTCGCTTTCAAGTCTGAAATCCGCACCGAGGTCAATAAATTTTTTGCCTGCGTTTATGCACTTTGCGGCAAGCTCCTGAGAAAGTCCGTGGGGCAAAGCGGCAAAAACAACGTCGCTTTTTTCGATTGCGGCGTCTTGATTTTCGCAAATCATATCGTTGAGAAATTTGTATGCCGGATAAACGTCGCCTAATTTTTCGCCCTCATAAGACACCGAGCTGACCGCCGAAATCTCGGCATAGGGGTGTGATGACAAAAGGCGAACAAGTTCTGCACCTGCATAGCCCGTAGCTCCGATTACGGCTGCTTTGATTTTCATATGTATCACCTTGTTTTATTTTAGTTTTTGCAAAAGCCGTTACAGCTTTTCTGCGATTTCGGCAACACGCTTTGCCTGTGCCTTTACGTTTGTTGATGCAGGGCCGCCAAAGGCTTTTCTGTCGTTTGTGCATTTTTCAAGCGAAATTGCCTCATAAACTCCGCTGTCAAATACATCGCAAACCGCCTTGTATTCTTCAAGCGGCAAATTTTCAAGGTCTGTTGCAAGCTCAATACACCTTGCAACAAGCTCGCCCGTTGCCTTGTAGGCATCTCTGAACGGAACACCCTTTTTGGTCAGGTAGTCGGCACAATCCGTTGCGTTGATAAATCCGCCTGCTGCGGCTTTTCTCATATTTTGAGGAAGCACACGCATTGTGTCAAGCATCGGTGTAAATGCGGTCAGGCACATTTTGACCGTATCAACTGCATCAAAAATTGCCTCCTTGTCCTCCTGCATATCCTTGTTGTAGGCAAGGGCAATTCCCTTCATAACCGTGAGCAGGGTCATAGTATCACCAAATACTCTGCCGCTTTTGCCTCTTACAAGCTCGGCAATGTCGGGGTTCTTTTTCTGGGGCATAATTGACGAGCCGGTTGAAAATGCGTCGTCAAGCTCAACAAACTTGAATTCCCAGCTGCACCACATAATTATTTCCTCGGAAAATCTTGAAAGATGCACCATAATTATAGAAAGCACGGAAGCAAATTCAATGCAAAAATCTCTGTCCGAAACTCCGTCAAGCGAGTTGTTTGTTATTCTGTCAAAGCCGAGCAAATCGGCTGTTATCGTTCTGTCAATCGGATAGGTTGTGCCTGCAAGGGCACAAGAGCCGAGCGGCATTTCGTCCATTCTTTTGAGGCAGTCCTCAAGCCTTGACACGTCCCTCAAAAGCATTTCGCCGTAGGCAAGCAGGTGATGTCCGAACGTAATCGGCTGTGCCCTTTGAAGATGAGTGTAGCCCGGCATAACGGTTTCGCTGTATTTTTCCGCCTTGTCCGCAATCACCTTGATAAGGTCAACCACAAGCGACTTTACGTTTACAACCTCTTTTTTAAGATACAGCTTGATGTCAAGAGCAACCTGATCGTTGCGGCTGCGAGATGTGTGCAGTCTTTTTCCGTTGTCACCGATACGCTTTGTAAGCTCGCCCTCGATAAAGGTGTGAATATCCTCGGCATCTGCGTCAATCTGAAGCACACCACTCTCAATATCAGCAAGAATCCCCTTGAGTCCGCTCACAATTTCTTCGGCGTCCTCGCTCTTAATGATGTTGCATCTGCCCAGCATGGTTGCGTGAGCAATGCTGCCCTCAATGTCTTCCTTGTACATTCTGCTGTCAAAAGAAATCGAGCTGTTAAAATCGTTTGTTGTCTTGGAAAGCTCCTTTTTGAAGCGTCCTTTCCAAAGCTGCATATAATCACCTCATACTCAGTTTAGAGAAAATTTCTTCGATAGTCGGCAATCCGCCGAATACTCCGTAAAAACACTTTATGGGGCAGAGAAATTCCCTGCCCCGATATTGTCAAATAAATTCAATTATTTGATAAGACCCTTCTTTGCACGAACCTTTATCGGCAGACCGAACAGGTTGATGAAGCCTGCACTGTCGTTCTGGTCATAAACCTCGTCCTCGTCAAAGGTTGCAATTTCCTCGTCATAGAGTGAATACGGGCTTGTTACGCCTGCGTCAATGATGTTGCCTTTGTAAAGCTTGAGCTTAACCTCGCCTGTAACATATTCCTGAGTGCTGTCAACAAATGCCGACATAGCTTCTCTGAGCGGTGTGTACCATTTTCCGTCATATACAAGGTCTGCAAAGGTGTTTGCAAGATTCTTCTTGTAGTGCAATGTATCCTTGTCAAGACAAATTTCTTCGAGCTTGTCGTGAGCGGTATAAAGAATTGTGCCGCCGGGGGTTTCATAAACGCCCCTTGCCTTCATACCCACAAGACGGTTTTCAACAATATCCGTAATGCCAACGCCGTTTCTTCCGCCGATTTCGTTGAGCTTTTTAATCATCTCAACCGATTCAACAGCCTCACCGTTGAGCTTTGTGGGAATACCCTTTTCAAATGTAAGTGTGATGTACTCTGCCTTGTCGGGAGCCTGTTCGGGGGAAACGCCAAGCTCCAAGAAGCCCTCTTTGTTGTACATAGGCTCGTTTGCAGGGTCCTCAAGGTCAAGTCCCTCGTGGCTCAAATGCCAAAGGTTTTTGTCCTTTGAGTAGTTTGTTTCACGGTTTATTTTGAGCGGAATGTTGTGCTTTTCCGCATATTCGATTTCTTCCTCACGGCTCTTGAATTCCCAAGTTCTCCAAGGAGCAATGATTTTCATATCGGGAGCGTATGCCTTGATTGCAAGCTCAAAACGAACCTGATCGTTGCCCTTGCCTGTGCAACCGTGGCAAATTGCGTCGGCACCCTCTTTTTTGGCGATTTCAACAAGTCTTTTTGCAATGATAGGACGTGCAAACGAAGTGCCGAGAAGATATTTGCCCTCATAAACGGCACCTGCCTTGATTGTCGGGAAAACATAATCCTCTACAAATTCCTTGTTGAGGTCCTCGATATAAAGCTTTGAAGCACCTGTTTTGATTGCTTTTTCTTCAAGACCGTCAAGCTCCGTACCCTGTCCTACGTCACCCGAAACAGCGATAACCTCGCAGTTGTCGTAGTTTTCTTTAAGCCAAGGGATTATGATTGAAGTGTCAAGTCCGCCCGAATAAGCAAGGACTACTTTTTTGATTTTATTGTCAGCCATTTTAAATTCCTCCGTGTGTCAAAATTTTGATTACTATTACATTATACACTCTGATTTGAAAAAATCAACCCCTTTTTGAATAAATATTCAAAAAAATTCCAAAATTGTGATTTTTGACAGTTTTACAGTAAAACCACCGCAAAAACCCGATAAAATCAGACTAAACACTGCCGCTTACCTGTGAAATATTCAAAAAAACGCATATATTCATTTTAAATGAATATTCATAAATTTCATCAAATATTCAAAATTATGAATATTCTTGCGTGCATATTGAATATTTTTCGGATTTCTGTTATACTGAACGTGAATAATATCGGCATACAATTTTGCATAAACTGTTTTGAGAGGATGATTTTTATGTCAGTATTCAAAGAGATTTTGCCCGAACAAATCAAAGACAACCCGTTTAAGCTCATCGGCAAGGATTGGGCACTTGTGACAAGCGGAAGCAAGGAGAGCTTCAACACAATGACCGTAAGCTGGGGAGGAGTTGGCATTATGTGGGGCAAGCCCGTTACCTTTGCCTTCATCCGTCCGCAAAGGCATACCTTTGAGTTCACGGAAAACAACGAGTATTTTACTATGTCGTTTTTTGATGAAAGCTATCGCAACGCACTTAATTTTTGCGGCACAAAAAGCGGCAGAGATTTTGACAAGCCCAAGGAAACGGGGCTGACTCCCGTGTTTACCGAGGACGGCGTGCCGTATTTTGAGCAGGCTCGTCTTGTGCTGGTGTGCAAAAAAATGTATTCTCAGCTTTTGACCGAGGAAAGCTTTGCCGACAAAGCAACCGTTGAAAAATGGTATAAAAACGATTTTCACAAAATGTATGTGAGCGAAATCACAAAAGCACTCATAAAAGAATAAGCCTTGGCAATTCAAGGACAAAAAGCAACAGCACGGGAGCAAAATCCCCGTGCTGTTTTTGTTTGAACCTGTTGCAGTCCGATTTTGGGAGCATAGGCTCTGCGATGCACAGCCGCTCTTTTCTTTTCGTATGCCGACCGTCTGCGGCGTGCCGCCTGACGTTGCCTTGCGGCACAGCCTCGCTCAAACCGTGTTTCTTTGCGACGACCTCCAAACAAAATCGCCTTTGCCGAGCCTCCTACCGCAAACAATATAAAAGTAAAAATACAAAAATTAAACATAAAAACTTCCTCCTGTAATTTTATTATACAGGAGGAGGTGTTTCATAAAACGGACACTTATTTGTGAACAATCGGAATCGGCGTGGTATCACGCTCATCAATTCGGTTGCCGTACAAATAATAATCGGTTTCTTTTACGATTATCGGAGTAAGAACAATCACGGCAAAGATATTCGGAAGTGCCATCAATGCGTTAAAGATGTTTGACATAGTCCAAACAAGGTCGATTGAAGTAATCGGAGCAATCAGCAAAATCACGATAATCAGCACCTTGTACGGCACAATTCCTTTTTTGCCGAACAGATACTCAATGCAGCTTTCGCCGTAATACGACCAGCCCAAAATCGTGGAATATGCAAACAGCACAATTCCGACAACAAGGATTGGCATACCGATAACGGGTATCTGGGCAAAAGCGGCAGAGGTCAGCTTGTCGCCCTCAACGCTTGCGGTGTCAATGTTTGGATTCTTGATGCAGGAGCTTACGATTACAAGTCCTGTCATAAGGCAAACCACAACCGTGTCCCAAAACGTTCCCGTTGAGGAAACAAGAGCCTGCCTTACAGAGTTGCGGGTTTGAGCGGCAGAAGCAACAATCGGAGCAGAGCCCATACCCGACTCGTTGCTGAAAAGTCCCCTTGCAACGCCGTAGCGTGCGGCAAGCATTATTCCCGCACCGGTAAGACCGCCGCCCACCGACTTAAAGGAAAATGCCGACGAAACGATGGTTGTTATCGTCTGCCACAGCACATCGCCGTTTATTATCAAAATGATGATACAGCCCACAACATAAAGTATGGCCATAAACGGAACAAGCTTTTCGCACACGCTTGAAATCGACTTTATGCCGCCGAAAATTACAAGTGCAATGCTTATTGCGGTCACAATTCCCGCAATCAAAGCCACAAGCGAAATGCCCCTGTCCGAAAAGAACAGCATATCGGCGTTTTCGGGCAATGTTGCCCTGTAAACATTCGGTTGAGAATCAACCGCAATCATATTCACACCCGTCCACTCGCTGTTGTCGGTTGTCGTATAATAAACGCAGGGCGAGCTCCAGCCCTCGGAGTTGTTTATGTAGATATAGCTTCCGTCTGTTTCCTCGGAGAAATCCGACCACATATTTTCGTCGTAAATCTTATTGTATCCGCAAAACTGAGTGTCGGCTTCCTTGGTTGAATTGATATAGCCGAGGTCATACACAAGCGACGGATTAAAGGCGTTGTCAAGAATATTTGAAATTGCGTTGGTTTGAACGCCCACGCCGATTCCGAACGACGCCAAAACCGCAAACGCCGCAAACAGCACGGCAAGCCATTTCATACTGCGTTTTTTGCCGCCGATTTTCGGGTGGATTCCACGCTCAATGGCATACATCGCACCGCCCAGCATCTTGCCGTCCTCGGTTTTAACACGATATTTTACCGCTATGAGCGATTCGGCGTATTTTGTTGCAATGCCAAACACACCCGTAAGCCAGCACCACAGCACAGCTCCCGCTCCGCCGAGTGCCACAGCCGTGCCCACACCGACGATGTTGCCCGTGCCGATGGTTGACGCCAAGGCTGTTGTCAGCGATTGAAACGGACTGATGTTTCCGTCGCTGTCAGGATCTTTTGTAACCGAAAGGCGAATTGCCTTCAGGGTTTTTCGCTGCATAAATTTTGTGCGGCACGTCATATAAATATGCGTTCCGAGCAAAATCACAATCATCGGCAGTCCCCAAAGAAATTGGTCTAAGCCGTTTGCGATTTCCGTGATTATTTCCATTGTTCCCTCTCCTTATCAAGGTTTTCAATAAGATTTATAACATCGCCGAGATTATCCGCAACAGCAAATAAAAGCGGCAGTATATCCTTTGTGGGCTTGTCAAGGTCGGTGACCATAACGGTTTTACAGCCTGCCGACGAAGCCGAGATTATCCCGTTGGGTGAATCCTCAAGTGCAATGCACTCCTCGGCTTTAAGTCCGAGTCTTTCGGCTGCAAAAAGATAGATGTCGGGCTTGGGTTTTCCGCAATTAACCATTGACGCACAAACAATTTCGTCAAAATACCGATACAGCCCCACACGCTCCAAATATTTTTGCGTACGTTCAAGTCCCGTGGCGGTCGCGAGTGCAACTTGGTATCCGCACGCTTTAAGATATTGCAAAAGCTCCTTTGCAAAGGGCTTTGCTTCTATCCCGTTTTTATCAATATACTTATCCATCAGCTCAACACGCTTGTCGTGAACTGCGTGATAATCAAAATCCTCTCCGAAATATCCCCTCAGCCTTTGTGCCGCAAGAGGTCGTGCCATCGAGCGGATACTCAGTGCGTGAAGCTCTTGCATCGGGTAGCCGTAAAAGCGTGCCGCCTCGCACCAAAACCGCACATAGAGCTTTTCGCTGTCAAGGATAACTCCGTCCATATCGGATATAATACCTTTGATTTTCATATTCTCTCCGAATAAATCCGCCGTCAATTATCAGGCGGCGATTCCTTTTTTGATACATTTACAAAAGCTATGCCGAGCGTTATAAGGCAAAGTGAAATAAGGGTTTCAAGCCCGAACACATCCTCACCGAGCAACACGCCCGAAAGCATTGTTCCGAAAATCGGCACAAGCAAGTTGAAAATCGTTATTCTGCTTGCAGGGTGATATTTTAAGAGTGCCGTCCAAACGCTGAACGCAGCCGCCGAAACAAACGCAAGCCAAAGCAAAATCAGCGTGCTTTCCGCCTTTTCAAAGCTGAGTCTACCGCCCAAGGCAAGCCCTGCCGCCGTCAGCACGGCACCGCCCGTCAAAAGCTGAAATGCGGTTATTTTTACGGGGTCTCGGTTGCTTGCGAGCTTTTTTGACAAGATATTTCCCGCTGCCGAGCAAAGCGTTGAAAGCAAAATCATCACATCGCCAAACAGCGTGTCAAGCCCCAAGCCTCCGCCTCGGTTTGTTATGAGAACTCCCGCAAAGCCCAAGGCACAGCCTGCAAGCTTCGTCACGCTCAGCCTGTCGGCTTTGAAAAATATCGGAGCGGCAAGCACGGTAAAAAACGAAGCACAGGCGGTTATTATCGAGGTGTTTGTACCGCTTGTAAATCCTATGCCGACATAAGTAAAAATATACTGCCCCGCCGTCATAACAAGTCCCAAAGTAACAACAGGCAAGGCTTCGCCTTTGTCGGGAAGCATAAATCTGCGGTTGCTTACGCACAAAAGCACAAGCACCATCAGCCCTGCAAGTGCAAATCTCAGCCCTGCAAACAACAGCTTTGAGCCGATGTCGCCTTCGGCTATTTCAAACGACGAATATCCCAGCTTGATAAACGGAAACGCCGTTCCCCAAAGCACGGTGCAAAAAATCGCCGCAAAGCAAGAAAATATTTTGTTTTGAAGCAGCCCTTTAATTTTCATAACTATCATCATACGGCAAAGGTGTTTGAGCCGTGTTTATCAATAAATTCCCTGAACGGTAACCTCTCCGGAATTAACAAGGCAGGGGCTTCCGTCCGGCAGCACAACCTGAAGCTGACCGTCAACGGCTACATCGACTGCCGTTCCGCACATCTGACGTGTCCCCCTCATAAAGCGAACACTCTTGCCGATTGAAATGCACATATTGACATATTGCTCAAGTGCATCGGGCGTCAGCTCAAGGTTGGTTTCCGAAAACTCCTTTTCGAGCTGCTCAAGCACATTGATAAGCAGGCGGTTTTTATCAAAATGCTTGCCCGTTTCAAGCAAAATCGAGGTTGCTTTGTGGGCAATTTCATCCGGAAAATCCGTTTGGTCAACGTTGATTCCGATTCCCGTCACTATGTATTCAACGGAGTCACGCTCCGTACTCATTTCCGTGAGTATTCCAACGAGCTTTTTTGACCCCACAACAATGTCGTTGGGCCATTTTATCATACAGTTGAGCTTTGTTACTTCACGCAAAGCCTTGCACACGGCAAGCCCTACAAGCGGAGTGATTTGTGAAACCTGCGACGGCGTTATATTGGGCTTGAGCAAAATCGAAAGCATAATGCTTTCGTCTTTTTTGCTTTGCCAGCTTCTGCCGAGCCTGCCCTTGCCGTTTTTCTGTTCACGGGCAACAACCACAGTGCCGTTTGCCGCTCTGCTGTTGCCGATTCGTTTGATATAATCATTAGTTGAGTCAACGGAGTCCAAAACCAAGATGCTTTTGCCGATTATTTTGTTATTCAAGAGCAGCTTCAGCACTCCCACATCAACAGAATCGGGAAAAGCTGTGAGCTTGTAGCCCAATCTTTTTAAGAATTCAAATTCATAGCCTCTTTTTCTGAGGTTATCAATGCTTTTCCGCACTGTCTGACGGCTTATGCCGAGCTTGTTTGAAATAGTATACCTCGAAACATAATCATCTGCATCTGCAAGAATATTCACAATATTATTCTGCATTTTTACCTCCGCACAACCTGTTACGCTTTAATTTTAACAGCCTTTGCAACTCTTACAATAACAGGACTCAGCAACATATTTACGCCAAGCTCAACAAGAAAGTTTATGCCTGTCATCGTAACAAGTGCGTAATACACCACGTCTGTTTCGCCTGCCCAAGCTTGCAAAACAGGTCTGAAGAAAAGAAAAAGTCCTGCAATAAAAATCCCCGTGTTTACAACCGGTGACACAATTCCTGCCGCAATCGCACCGAAGGTTGTGCTTTTTTTGGCGATTGCACGATAAACCAATCCGCCGAAAAAGCCTGCGGCAACACCCTTTAGCAGGCACACAACAATGCACATAATCGGGTTTGCGTTCCATACCATTGCACCGCCCAAGTCAACGCCGAACACGCACATCAGGATAACCACAACGCTGAAAACGCCGCCGAGGTAAGCTCCCGCTCCGGCACCGTAAAACGCCGCCCCTATGATAATGGGGATAAGTGCAAGCGTGATTGCAAACGGTTTTGTCGGAAAAAAGGTCGTAACAATCTGCAGCACAATGATAATTGCAGTCAGAATACCCAGACCGACAAGCTTGAATGTTTTTTGGTTAGTTTTGTTTTTTGACATAATAGCCTCCTGCTGTTTTCCCGTCCTTATAACATACGGGTAAAACGCAAATTTATTTACAACGCCTTTCGGCGGTTGCATCAAAGTTATTTTTTGTTTCGCTTATAAATACAATTTAGCCCGTCAAGAATAATATTTTCGTCAAAGCCAATATCGTGAGAACAGTTTTTTATCATAATCGGAGCAAGTCCGCCTGTTGCAATCAGCTTACATTCCTCGCCTGCCTCGGCGGAAAACCTGTCAATCAAGCCGTCAAGCATACAAGCCGTGCCAAACATAACCCCCGAACGTATGCTGTCGGTGGTGTTGGTTGAAATCGCCTTTTTGGGGGCTTTCAAATCAACCGAGGGGAGCAACGCTCCGTTTTGAGTAAGGGCGTCAAGCGAAATACCCACACCCGGTGCAATGGCACCGCCGCAGTAGGTACGGTTTTTGTCAACATACACAACAGCGGTTGCGGTTCCCATAAAAATCATAATCAGCGGGCCGCCGTACTTTTCGCACGCACCCACGCAACCCGCAACAATGTCGGCACCCAGCGTTTCGGGGTGGTCGATTTTAATGTCAAGTCCCGTTTTAAGCCCCGGCCCTAAAACAAAGCTCTTAACGCCGGTAACGGTTTTGATTGCGGTTTTCAGCGAATGGGTCACCTTGGGAACAACCGAGCTGATGATTGAAGCGTCGATTTTCGAAGCGTCTATGCCGTATATCTGAAAAAATGTGTAAAGCTCAACGGCAAATTCGTCGCTTGTTTTGCAGGTGTCCGTTGCAAAACGAATTTTGCACATAAGCTCGTCGCCGTCAAAAATTCCGAGCTTTATATTTGTATTTCCCACATCAACCGTAAGCAGCATAAATAATCCTCCGAGCAGTAATTGTTGTTGCGTTTATCAATTATTATACCACAAATCCAACCTGTTTCAAGCAGGATTATTAGATTATTTGACACAATTTTAACAATTATCAAAAAAACATTGAAATTTGGCGGATATCGTGTATAATTATTATAGTTATTATTGGGCTGTTTATATATGAAATCGGCTCGAAAAAACTGAAAGGATGGTAACATTTCTATGGATAGTTCAGAAATCAAGCAGCTTCAAATTCTTGCTGCAAAGTCAAGAATGGGTGCTATTCTCGGTACTTATCATGCAAAATCCGGACACCCCGGCGGCTCACTTTCGGCGGCTGACATCTACACATATCTCTATTTCAAGGAGATGAACGTAAACCCCGAACAGCCCGATTGGGCAGACAGAGACCGCTTTGTTCTTTCAAAGGGTCATTGCTGTCCCAGCCTTTATGCAACACTTGCACTCAAAGGCTATTTTGATTGGGACGAGCTTACGGCTTTGCGTCACATCGGTGCAATGCTTCAGGGTCACCCCGATATGAAAGGCACTCCCGGAATTGATATGAGCACAGGCTCGCTCGGACAAGGCATCTCGGCTGCCTGCGGAATGGCACTTTCGGCAAAGCTCGACCAAAAGGACTATCGTGTATATACACTTCTCGGTGACGGCGAGGTTGAAGAAGGTCAGGTTTGGGAGGCTGCAATGTTTGCCGCTCACAAAAACCTTGATAACCTTGTGGTTATCGTTGACCAAAACGGACTGCAAATCGACGGTACCGTTGAAGAAATCGCAGGCATTGAGCCTCTTGACAAAAAGTTTGAAGCCTTCGGCTTTGAGGTAATCAAAATCGACGGTCACGACTTTGAGCAGATAAAGTCAGCTCTTGACAAAGCAAAAACCGTTAAGGGCAAGCCCACCGCAATTCTTGCAAAAACCGTTAAGGGCAAGGGCGTTTCGTTTATGGAAAATCAGGTTGGCTGGCACGGCACAGCCCCGAACAAGGAGCAGTTTGAGCAGGCAACAGCCGAGCTTCAGGCTGAAATTGACAGATTGGAGGGCAACTGCTGATGGCTGAAATCATTAAAAAGGCAACCCGTGAAAGCTTTGGAATGGCTTTGTGCGAGCTTGCAAAAACAAACAAAGACATTGTTGTTTTTGATGCAGACCTTGCGGCTGCAACAAAAACAGGTATTTTCAAAAAGGAATTTCCCGACAGATTTTTTGACTGCGGTATTGCCGAGGGCAATATGATAGGCGTTGCGGCAGGTATGGCAGCAACAGGCAAAATCCCCGTTGCCGCTTCGTTTGCAATGTTTGCAACAGGCAGAGCTTTTGAGCAAATCCGCAACTCTGTTGCATATCCCCGCCTCAACGTAAAAATTGCAGGCAGTCACGCAGGTATCTCAACAGGCGAGGACGGTGCAACTCACCAGTGCATTGAGGACATCGGCATTATGCGTACAATCCCCGGTATGGTTGTTCTTAATCCTGCCGACCACTATGAGATGATGGCGGCAACAAAGGCTGCCATTGAATATGTAGGCCCTGTATACATTCGCTTGGGCAGACTTGCCATAGACAGCTTCAACGACCCCGCAAGCTATAAGTTTGAGCTTGGCAAGGGCATCACCCTCCACGAGGGCAACGACGTTGCCGTTATCGCAACGGGACTTGTTGTAAACGAGGCTCTCAAGGCTGTAAAAGAGCTTGAAGCAGAGGGAATCAACGCTCGTCTCATCAATATTCACACAATCAAGCCTATTGATAAAGAAATCATTATCAAGGCAGCAAAGGAAACAGGCAGAGTTATCACGGTTGAAGAACACAACGTTATCGGCGGCTTGGGAAGTGCCGTAAGCGAGGTTCTCAGCGAGGAATATCCCGTTAAGGTTACAAAAATCGGTGTTCAAGACGAGTTTGGTTACAGCGGTCCTGCTTTGGAGCTTCTTGACAAATTCGGTCTTACTCAGCCTCATATCGCAAAGGTTATCAGAGATGTTGTAAAAGAAGGCTGATTTTCGCATATCGTATATATTATATAGTATACCGAAAAAATTGAGCCGTCGCAGAAATGCGGCGGCTTTTTGCGTGCAAATTTTTTGCACGGGCGTGTGTTTGATGTGTTTAATTGCTTCTGTTACGCTTCGGTTTGTAACTTTTTGTAACCAATTCGCTTAAAAATATTCTAAGAACGAATTAAATCGTGTGGCAATCTGCCCTAAATTGCCTTTTTCGCAAAAAAATAGGCGTTAAGGGTTGATTTTTTCAATCGACGGTGTTATAATGGTTACAACATTGTTAATAAGTTGCGTGCTAATTGTAACCAAACAATTACAGGAACGCAACTTATATATATTCGGAGGTTTTTAAAATGCACAGAACAAAAAGGCTCATCGCCGTAATTTTGAGCGTACTTACACTTTCGGGTGTGTTCGTGTTCGGCGGCACAGCTTCGGCAGGTGCTTCAGGCACGGGTACGGGACTTGCAGAATGGGCAATCAACGCATATTATGAGGGTTGGAGCTACGTTTACGGCGGCTCAACACCGGGAGCAGTAGACTGCTCAGGTCTTATCTATTCATACTGCGGCGGCGAAAGAGTTAATATGATAGAAACCTGCACGGAGCAAGGCTCGGTAAGTGCGGGCGTTCCCAACATTCACGGCTTGGGACTTTGGCGTCCGGGCCACGTCGGCGTTTATGTCGGCAACGGCTATGAGGTTGACGCAAGAGGCGACGACTACGGCGTTTGCTACGAGAGTATGTCGTCATCATATATGGGCTGGACCTATTGGTTTAAGCTTGCAGCCGTTTCATATCCCGACACAGGCTGGGAAGAATTTAACGGCGATTACTACTACTACGAAAACGGCGAATACATAACCGACACATCAAGAGAAATCGGCGGCACAACCTACTACTTTGACGGTGCAGGTCGTTCAAGCAGCACGCCGAGCGATATGTCATCCACTTCTTCAAGCTCGTCAAGCTCATCAAGCAGCTCAAGCTCATCGGCACAAACTGTTTATCAGCTTGGTTCAAGCGGTGACGAAGTAACAAAAATTCAAACAAGGCTCAAAGAGCTTGGATATTTTGACGGCGAAATTGACGGAAGCTTCGGCACGGCAACCGAAGCTGCATACAAGGCGTTTCAGCTTGCCGCAGGCTTAACGGTTGACGGTATTGCAGGCTCAGACCTTGAAACCCTGTATTCCGACGATGCTCCCAAGGCACAGACTGTTGAAAGCACAACCGAAGCCGCAACGGAAGCAACTGTTCCGAGCGACGTAATCACAATCGGCAGCGAGGGCGACAAGGTTGAACAGCTCCAAACAAAGCTCAAGGAGCTTGGCTTCTACACAGGCGACGTTGACAAAAAGTTTGAGCTTGGCACAGCCGAAGCCGTAAAAGCATTCCAGCTTGCAAATAATCTTGAAGCAACAGGTGTTGTTGACGAAGAAACCTATAACCTTATTATCAGTCAAGGCTCACTTGAAACCGATGCCAATGGAAATGACAGCGTCGGAACACAAGAAACAACAGGTCCCGTAAAGCTTCCCTCAACGGTAAGCCCGTCGGCTCTGATTTTGACAAACGAGCAAAACCAAGCCTATGTTGACACCGCTTCCGAGGTTGTTATTAAAACAAACAAGGTTACACAAAAGGCACTTTCAAAATCCGCCTCGGTTGCTCCGGCAGTAACCACCGCAAAGGTCAAGAGAACAGCCAATATTTGGATTTGGTTTGTACTTGTAGCCGTTATTTTGGGCGTGACCTCACTTGTATTCTTTATGCGTGACCGCAAGAGCAACAGATACGCAAGATATTGTGCAAAGAAAAAGAAAACCACCCCGAAATCCGAATGGAACTCAAGATGGTAATACCGTCTTAACATATCCTCATACACAACACCCCAAGGTTTTTGTCCTTGGGGTGTTGCTTTGACAAAACGTTTTTTGCGTTGTATGATAATGACAGCAATTTTTGTGAGGTAAGCACAATGGAAAAAAGCAGACTTGAAAGACAGCTTGAGTTTTGTCTTGAAGCTGACAAAGAGAAAAAAATCAAGCGTCAAACCCTTTTGTCCGACGGAAAAACCAACGAGGACGACGCCCAACACGCATGGCATATGGCATTGATGTGCCTGTTGCTCGGTGAATATTCAAACGAAGAAATCGACTTGCTGAAAACGGTTACAATGATTTTGATTCACGACATTGTTGAAATCGACGCAGGCGACACCTACGCCTATGACGATGAAAGCAAAAAAACTCAGCAAGAGCGTGAAATCAAGGCGGCAAAGCGTCTTTTCGGAATTTTGCCCGACGACCAAGCCGAGCGATTCAAAGCCCTTTGGGAGGAATTTGAAGCAGGCACAACCCCCGAAGCCAGATTTGCACACACAATGGACAATATCCAGCCCGCAATGCTCAACTGTGCAACCGACGGAAAAAAGTGGGCAGAGCACAAGGTGCGGCTCACCCAAATTTTGAAAAGGAACGCCCATACCGCCGACGGCTCAAAAGCTCTTTGGGACTATTCGCTGAACAATTTTATTATGCCGAGCGTCGAAAAGGGCAGAATAATCAACGAATAACCGCATTTTATTTATTGGTTAATTTGTTAGCTGCGGAAAACGTTTCTGCAATATAAAGCATTTTCAAGCTTCGTTTTTCGCCAACTGCGGTGTTCTTAACGGTCGGCTTCAAATCCCGTAGAAAGGCTTGTTGCTTAATGCAGTGTTAGGACGAGGACATAGTTTTTTAATTATACCAAGCCTGCCGCCGCTGAATGTGCAAAAATACTATGCATACCAAAAAACGCAGGGAGTGCAATGCACTCCCTGTGTTTTTGTCTAATCACTATAAAAAGATATTTTCGGTGGTTTGATTTAAACTCTCTCAATTTCATTTTTTATTTTTTGCCGTTTTTAGGGAAGAAATAAGGATTCGTTTTATTTCTAAACAGTCGTCTATTAATGATTGTGCTTGTTTTTCATCAATATAATTTGACAAAAGCAAAAGACGAAGCCAATACTCGGTTTCCGCTGTTTCTTTGAGAGATATTTGCAGTTTTGCAATAAAATCCGCTTGGCTGACTCCGTAAACGGCTTCATTGGCGTTTGCACCGATAGAAGTACCGCTGCGGATAATTTGTTTTGAAATGATGGATTCTTTCTTTTCTTTAGAAAGATATTGATATAGTTTTACAATACGTGCGGCGAATTGCAAAGACTTTTCTAATAAAGGACTGTTGTACGCCATAATTCTACTCCTTTTAACGAATAAAGAATAACGAATAAAGAATAATACAGAAACGCCCCTAAAGGTTAATTTACTATAAACTATTCATTATTCGTTATTCACTATTCACTGAGCCTCACGTCAGTGAGGCGTTTCTGGCCTGCCCGAAGGGATTTGAACCCCCAATCTCCAGAATCGGAATCTGTTGCGTTATCCAATTACGCCACGGGCAGATATTTCCGCAGTTTACCTGCGGTTTTATACAGCAATAATCAATCGGACAGCTCCTCCCAGATTGAATACTGCTTTTCTTGCTCAATTTGCAATTCTTCAAGCTTGTTTGTAAGCTCCAACAGCTTTTCGTAGTCGCTTGTCACCTCGTCGCTTGCCAACAGCTTTTGTGTGGCTTCTATTTCAGCGTCAAGCCGCTCGATTTCTTCTTCGGCTTTTTTCAGCTTTGTTTTGCGTTTGCGTTCCTCGCTTTGCTGTTGCTTTTGCAAAAAATAATCATTTTTCGGCTTCTCTTTTTTGACGCTCTCTGATTTTTTTTGCTCACTTTCAGCCTCGGTATGCTCAATATAATAATCGTAATTTCCGAGATATTCCCGCACTCCGTCCTGCGACAGCACAAGTATTCGGCTTGCAAGCTTGTTGATAAAATAGCGGTCGTGACTGATTATCAGCATAGTTCCGCTGTACTTTGAAAGCGTTTTTTCAAGCTCTTCTCTTGACGATGAATCCAAATGGTTTGTCGGCTCATCAAGCAGCAAAAAATTGCCTTTTTGAAGCATCAGCTTCAAAAGCGACACCCTTGCTCTTTCGCCGCCGCTCATTTTTGAAAGCGGCTTAAACACGTCGTCACCTTTAAACAAAAACGCCGCCAGCGACGACCTTGCTTCGGTGTTTGTCAGGCTCGGAAATGCGTCCTGCACCTCCTCAAGTGCCGTTTTTCTCAAATCAAGGTTTTGCTGCATCTGGTCAAAATAACCCGCCTGCACGTTTACGCCAAAGCTGTATTCGCCCTTGTCCTGAGGACACTTGCTCATCAAAATCTTCAGCAGCGTGGTTTTGCCGCAACCGTTTTCACCGAGGATAAAAACCTTCTCGCCCTTACGGATATGTATGTCAACATTCTCAAAAAGCTTTTTTTCGCCAAACGCTTTTGCAAGCCCTCTGCAAATCAAAACGTCGTTTCCGCTTTCGCATTTCGGCTCAAAATCAATACGCATTGCTTCAAGCTCGCTTTCGGGAGCAACAAGCTGAGCCTTGATTCGGTCGGCTTCTTTTTGCTTGCTCGCCGCCGTTATAAAGTTATGCTCCCTGCCCCAGCGTTTTTGCTGTTCAACAATTCCCTCAATTCGCTTGATTTCTTTGAGGTCGTTTTCATATTTATTCTTCAGCGAAAGCTTGTATGCTTCTTTTTTCTTGATAAACTCCGAATAAGCCCCTTTGTAGCACATAGTTCTGTTATGCTCAAGCTCAATGGTTTTGTTTGTGACGTTGTCAAGAAAATATCGGTCGTGACTTATGATTATCATTGCACCTTTAAAGTCACGCAAAAAGCCCTCAAGCCAGCCCACGGATTTTATGTCAAGGTGGTTTGTCGGCTCGTCAAGCAACAAAAAATTGCTTTGCGACAGCAACAGCTTTGCAAGACAAAGCTTTGACCGCTGACCGCCGCTCAAGCTGCCAACAGGCATATCAAAATCGGCTTCGGCAAACCCAAGCCCCAAAAGTGCCGAGCGGGTTCTGCTTTTGTAGGTAAGACCGCCCAAACGCTCGTATTTTTCAATAAGCTGAGTTTGACGCTCCACAAGCTCGTCAAGGTTGCCGATTTTTTGCTCAATCGCACGGGTAACCTCCTCGGTTTCGGCTTCTATCACCGCAAGATAAGAAAACACCGACAAAAGCTCGTGATAAATGTCAAGCTCAGGATTGTTGCAGGCGTGCTGTTCCATATATCCCGCTTTGGCGTTTTTGTCAAACGCCACAACGCCCGACGTGGGAGCAAGCTCACCGTTCAAAATCTTAAAAAGCGTGGTTTTGCCCACTCCGTTTGCACCGATAAACCCAACCTTGTCGTGATGTTCAACATCAAATGAAACGTCCGAAAACAAATTATGCTCAACAAAGGTCATTGTTAAATTGCGAACAGACAACGCCGGCAAAACCCACACCCTCTTTCAAAAATCACTCTTAATATTTTACCTTAAAAAACGAAAAAGAGCAATACAAAATTGAAAATATGCCAAAGATTTACAAGTGCGTATGCAGAAATCCCGATATACAGCAGCAGATTTGCCGCAAAGCTTTCGCTTGAGCCTGCGAGCTTGTAAATCAACGCACACAAAAGCACAAGTGCCAGCGGCAAAACGCCCTTTACAATCACCGTAGGCCAAAATCCGTTTAAAATCGGCTTCATTACGGGGTTAGCTTCGTAAAATTTACCGCTTGCAATAAGAACCTCTGTGCAAAGCCAGTCTACGATGTTTAAAAAGTAAAGAAAAAACAGCTTTGTGTAAAATGAAATCCCCGATTTTGAGGACACAGCCTCGTCTTTTTTTACATCGCAGCCTGCCGCCGCAAAATTTGATAACTCCATAAAAACTTCCTTTCGTAAAAGCTATGGATATTATTCCCCCGATAAATCAAAATAAAACACGCAGGCTTCAAAATCTTTGCATCAAACACCACACCGTGCAAAATATTAAAAAAATTATAAAAAAGTGTTGACAAAAGCCGAGTGTTATGTTATATTATTAAAGCACTCAAAAAACTATGCTGGTGTAGCTCAGTTGGTAGAGCAGCTGATTTGTAATCAGCAGGTCGGGGGTTCAAGTCCGTCCACCAGCTCCATTAAAGCCTACTGTTTAGGCAGTAGGCTTTACCATTGAATTTAATATGGGAGAATTCCCGAGTGGCCAAAGGGGGCAGACTGTAAATCTGTTGCGTCATGCTTCGGTGGTTCGAATCCACCTTCTCCCACCAAACACAAAAAATCCGAACTTTTTACTGAGATGAAAAGTTCGGATTTTTTGTGTTAAAATAGAGGCTCAATGTCAATAGTTGGGGTAATCTTGAAAAAAGGAATAGTTTAGATAAACAAGGGGTTGCAATTAAGCAGCTCCTTGATTTTGTTGTTGCAGTTGTCTGCAATTCCTCAATCGACACGTTTATTTGCAACACATCAATTGTAATCCTACAAATTACAAGCACAGCTGTGAGACCCAAACGGTTGCATTTTTTTGCACAAATTGGTATAATAAAAAATACAGCTCATTTGCTGAATAAAAGGAGGAATTACTCTATGTGTAAAAAAGAAACATTCTACATCACTACGCCTATTTACTATCCGTCCGGCAATCCGCATATCGGTCATTGCTACACAACCGTTGCCTGCGACTCAATCGCTCGCTACAAACGAATGCAGGGCTATGACGTAATGTTTTTGACAGGCACCGACGAGCATGGTTTGAAAATCGAACAAAAAGCCGCCGAAAAGGGTGTTACTCCCAAGGAATATGTTGACGATATTGTTGCGTTGTTTAAGGAGCTTTGGAGCTTTATGAACATCAGCTACGACAGATATATCCGCACAACCGACGATTACCACGTTGAAACCGTGCAGAAGATTTTTAAGGAGCTTTATGACAGAGGCTATATCTACAAGGGCGAATACAAGGGCAAATACTGCACTCCCTGCGAGAGCTTTTGGACCGACAGCCAGCTTGTTGACGGCAAATGTCCCGATTGCGGCAGAGAGGTTGTTGAAGCTAAGGAGGAGGCATATTTCCTCAAAATGTCGCCTTTTGCCGACAGAATCGAAAAGCTCCTCACCGAAACCGACTACCTTCGTCCCCAAACCCGTGCCGTTGAGCTTGTAAACAACTTTATCAAGCCCGGTCTTGAGGATTTGTGTGTGTCACGCACCAGCTTCAAGTGGGGCATACCCGTAACCTTTGACCCCGACCACGTTGTTTATGTTTGGATTGACGCACTTTCAAACTACATTTCCGCTCTCGGCTATCAAAACGAAAGCTTTGACGATTACAACAAGTTTTGGCCTGCCGACGTTCATATGGTTGCAAAGGACATTATGCGTTTTCACGCTATCATCTGGCCCGCAATGCTTATGGCTCTTGATTTGCCCCTGCCCAAGCACCTTGCCGTTCACGGCTGGATTACCTTTAACGGTCAAAAAATGTCAAAGTCGCTGGGCAATGTTGTTGACCCGTTCATTTTGGGCAAGCGTTACGGTGCTGACGCAATTCGCTATCACATTATGCGTGAGATGGCTTTGGGTGCAGACAGCTCGTTTTCCAACGAAATTATGATTAACCGCATCAATTCCGACCTTGCAAACGGCTTGGGCAACCTGATTTCACGCACCGTTGCAATGGTTGAAAAATACTTTGGCGGCACTCTGCCTGTTGAGCGTGAAAGCGGAGAATTTGACAACGATTTGATAAGCACGGCAACCTCGCTCAAAAAATCCGTTGACGAATATGTTGACAAAACCCAGCTCAACAACGCCCTTGCCGAAATTTTCAAGGTTGTTTCAAGAGCTAACAAATACATTGACGAAACCGCTCCGTGGGTGCTTGCAAAGGACGAGGGCAACCGTGCAAGGCTTGCATCGGTGCTTTATAATCTGCTTGAAACCATCAGAATCGCAACAACGCTGTTGTCTGCGTTTATGCCGACCACAATGCCGAATGCGTTTGAGCAAATCGGTGCCAACGGTCTTGCAACCTATGAAAACGCCGACAAATTCAATGTTTTGCCGCTTGATGTCACCGTCAAAAAGGGCGAGGCTTTGTTCCCGAGAATTGACGTTGAAAAAGAGATTGAGGAGCTTAACGGCATAATCAAAAACAGCTCCGCAGAAAGCGAAGAAACCAAAAAGCTCCGTGAAGAAATCGAGGGCGTTGCTCAAATCGGTATTGACGATTTTTGCAAGGTTGATTTGAGAGTTGCCGAAATTAAGGCTTGCGAGCCGATTAAAAAGGCGAAAAAGCTGTTGAAGCTCACCGTGTTTGACGGGGTTAAAGAGAGAACCGTGGCAAGCGGAATCGCAAAATACTACAAGCCAGAGGAGCTTGTCGGCAAAAAGATTATCCTTGTGTCAAACCTCAAGCCTGCCAAGCTGTGCGGCGTTGAAAGCTGCGGAATGATTCTTGCGGCAACCTGCGGCGAGGACGTAAAGGTGATTTTTGTTGACGATATGCCGTCGGGTGCAAAAATCTCATAATTTTCAGGCGGAGTAACGCTGTTATGGAATCAAAAACAAGTTTTTATAATATTTTTGACGCACACGCCCATTATGACGACAGTTGGTTTGACGAGGACAGGCTTGAGCTTCTTGAAAGCCTACGGACAAAGGGCGTTTGCAAAGTTGTGAACAATGCGGTTGATTTAAAAACCGCACAAAAATGTATTGAATATGCCGAGCGGTATGATTTTATGTATGCGGCGGTGGGATTTCACCCCGAAAATCTTGAAAATCTGCCCGACGATTACCTCGACAAAGTAGCAGAGCTGACAAAGCACAAAAAGGTGGTTGCAATCGGAGAAACCGGTCTTGACTATCATTGGGACATTCCAAAAGAGCTGCAAAAGCGTGTTTTTGAGGAACAGCTAAAGCTGTCGCTGGATTTAAAAATGCCGATTGTCGTACACGACCGTGAGGCTCACGGCGACACCTTTGATTTGCTGAGAAAATATCGCCCCAACGCACTTGTGCATTGCTTTTCGGGCAGCGTTGAGTTGATGCGTGAGGCGGTCAAAATGGGAATGTACATCAGCCTGGGCGGTGTGGTGACGTTTAAAAACGCACGTCACAGCGTTGAGGTTGCTCGTGAAATTCCGCTTGATAGGCTGTTGCTTGAAACCGACGCACCCTATCTTGCACCCGTGCCGTTTAGAGGCAAAAGATGCGACAGCTCAATGATTGTGTATGCGGCTCAAAAAATTGCCGAGCTGAGAAATCTCACTACGCAGGAGCTTTTGAACATCACAGCCGAAAACGCCAACCGATTTTATCACATTTAATTGCAGTAGCATATTATTTAGATATAGCGTTCCCTACAATGGAATAACCGAAAACTCTTCCGTATCTATCTATTTAACCGAATTATGCGACTTTTCTTGGCTTCCGCTGACGAGGGAGCTGTCATTTTGCCCGCAAAATGACTGAGGGAGAGATTTTACACATTCCGGTGTAGTTAGGCTTGATTTAAAATTTTGCACACGTCCGTCTAAAGAAAAACGGATACAAAAATCCGACCCAAGGAGTTAATGAACCGAGGGTCGGATTTTTATGTTGATATTGTTTTTTACAAGTGAAACAGCTTTTTGTCAAGCCCTTGCTTTTCAAAAAGCCTTGCAAGCGGAAGCCCCAACGCAAACAAAACGCAAAGCTCACCGAGTGCGACAAAGCCTCCCTGCAAAAGAAAATCGGCAAAGTGAAATTTTCCCGAAACAAAGAAAAATTCGATTTCAAAGCCCACCAAAGCTCCGTTTGTTAAAGCGGGCATCAGGCACGAAAGTATGGGGAGCTTAAAAAATCTTATGTTACGCATTAGGTACATCAAAATTGCGGCAAAAAGGCTTGCAAGTGACCCGAATATCATATCGTACGGTCCGAGCGAGGACAGAGAGCTGAGGTTTGCCAGCACACAGCCTATCGTAAGTCCCGGCACAGCCGCAGGGGTAAAGAGGGCGAACACCGTCATTACCTCCGAAACCCTGAATTGCACAGCCGCAGAAGCAGAGCCGGGCAAGAGCAGGTTTTGCAGTATTGTCAATGCGGCGTAAAGCCCTGCGATTGCCGATGCCTGCACGATGTACAGCGTCGATTTGTTTTTCATATTAAATTCCTCCGTAGTGTTTGTTTAAGGTCTGGATTTTGCGAACAGACCGTATATTATTTTAGCACAGATTTATATTAAACGCAATATTGACGATATACCGAAAATAAAGTACAATATAATCAGAAACGAATATTTAGGTGGTTTTTTGAAATATATAAATTATAAAAATAAGCTTTTGACTTTATGCACGACAGTTTTTTTGTGCAGTGCGTTGCTCTGTGGTTGCTTTTTTGACAGCTCTGTTAATACTGTTGATACAACCTCCTCCGAGCTGTTTCCGACCCTGCCGTCTGTCAAATTGTCGGACGAAGCGGCGTGTTCGGACTATGGCTACAACACTCTTGACACCGAGCAAAAGAAAACGCTGTATGCGTTCATTGACGAATATGCAGACAAAGCCGCTGCCGAGGAGTTTTCGATTGAGGGCGAGGCCACGGTGCAGGTGATCACCGAGGTGCTTGCGGCTTATTTGAACGACAATCCGCAGGTTTTTTGGATTGATGATTCCTTTAAATACGGTTATGAAGCCGACGAAACGATTGTTTCGCTTTGTTTTACTTATGAAAACAGCGAGCTTATTGAGCTGAAATCGGAGTTTGACGAAGTGGTTTCCGATATTGTGACACAGGCTAAGCAAAAAGCAAATAGCTTTGAAGCAGAAGTATTTGTAAACGATTACCTTGTTGACACCTGCGAATATGACGACGCAGCCGCCGAAGCAAGCCTGAACAACGAAACTCTTGCAAACGAGCATAATGCTTACGGTGCTTTGGTTGACAAAAAAGCGGTTTGCGACGGCTATGCAAAGGCGTTTCAGCTTTTGTGCAACGAGCTTGGAATTGAGTGCGTTACCGTTAATGGATATGCAAACGGCGACAGGCACGCTTGGAACTGTGTGAAATTTGCTGACGAGTGGTATCACGTCGATGTAACTTGGAACGACGACGTTCAGAGCTTTGACGTGCAAAAGTATTTTTATCTCAATCTAAGCGACGAGCAGATTTTGTCAAGCCACACGATTAATGAAAAATTCAGCGAGCTTTCGGAGGATTTTGACACCAATCAATTGTTTAACTGCTATGTTCCCGAATGTACCGGCACACAGTACAACTACTTGACTTACAGCTCCCCGACCCTGACGGATATTGATGATAACGACGAGCTTAAAAAAAGCTTGGCAAGCACAGCCGCCGAGGGTAAGGACATCTTTGTGATTTTGGCTGACAAAAGCCTTGATTTGGAAGCTACCGCCGACAGCCTTGTAAACGATGGATATTTGATTGACTGGGTTAAGTATGCAAATTCACAAAACGACAGCTCACATCAGCTTTCAAGAAAATTTAAGGTTTATTACTACGACGAAAACAGCATTATTGTGCTGGAACTAATATATGATTAAGGAATGATGATATGCAATACGATGTAAGAAAATATCCGCTGATTTCCAACGTAGAAATAGCGGACGGGATTTTTGATATGCACTTAAAGTATGACAACGACGAGCTGCCTGCGTCGTGCGGACAGTTTGTGCATGTTTATGTTCCGTCCAAAACCCTGCGTCGTCCGATTTCGATTTGCGATGTTGAAAACGGCACGCTCAGACTTGTGTATCAGGTCAAGGGCGAGGGAACAAAGATTATGTCACAGATGAAAAAGGGAGAAGATGTTGACGTCCTTGCACCGCTCGGCTTCGGCTTTAAAATCAAGCCCGATAAGCGTTACTGTCTTATCGGCGGCGGAATCGGTGTTCCGCCGATGCTCTACACGGCAAAGCAAACCGAAAATCCGCTTGTTATCACGGGCTTCAGGAACAAATCGCTTGTGATTTTACAGGACGATTTTAAAAAGGCGGGTGCAGAGCTTGTGCTTGCAACCGACGACGGAAGTGCAGGCGTAAAGGGCTTTGTTACCGATATTTTAAGAGAAAGAATAGGTGAAATCGACGAGGTTTGTGCCTGCGGACCAACCCCGATGCTCAAAGCTGTGGCTGAGGTTTGCAAGGCTTATTCAAAGCCGTGTCAGGTTTCGCTTGAAGAACGTATGGCGTGCGGAATCGGTGCGTGCTTGGGTTGTGCCGTAAAGGTTAAGGTGAACGGTATGGAGTTTATGCAGCACGTTTGCAAAAACGGCCCTGTTTTTAATGCGGAGGAGGTAGTTTTTAATGGCTGATATGTCTGTTAAAATCGCAGGAGTTGAATTCAGCAACCCGTTGATAGCCGCATCAGGCACGTTCGGCTTTGGCAGAGAATACGGTGAGCTTTATCCGCTCAGTGCGTTGGGCGGAATTTCCTGCAAGGGAATCACGCTTAAAAAGCGTGACGGCAACCCCTCACCGAGAATTGCCGAAACACCGTCGGGTATGCTCAATGCCGTGGGGTTGCAAAATCCCGGTGTTGACCAATTTATTGAGCTTGATTTGCCTTGGCTCAAGGAGCAAAACACGGTTGTTATTGCAAACATTGCCGGCAACAGCTATGAGGAATATTGCGAAATGGCTGAAAAGCTCAGCGATACCGACGTTGATATGATTGAGCTTAATATTTCCTGCCCCAACGTAAAGCAGGGCGGAGTTCAGTTCGGAACAAGCTGTGAGGGCGTGGGTGAAATTACAAGACAGGTGCGTAAGCACTGCAAAAAGCCGCTTATCGTAAAGCTCAGCCCGAATGTAACCGACATTGCATCCATTGCAAAGGCGGCAGAGGACGGCGGAGCAGACGCAGTTTCGCTGATAAATACGCTTACGGGTATGCGTATTGACATCAATTCACGTCGCCCGATAATTCGCAACAACACGGGCGGAATGAGCGGAGCGGCTGTGTTTCCGATTGCCGTAAGAATGGTTTGGCAGGTGGCAAACGCCGTCAAAATTCCCGTTATCGGACTCGGCGGAATCACCACTTGGCAGGACGCAGTTGAAATGATGATTGCAGGTGCGTCGGCGTTGCAAATCGGCACGGTGTTGTTTACCGACCCGTATGCTCCGATAAAAATTGCCGAGGGTATGCAAAGCTTTCTCGATGCCAACGGAATCAACAGCGTAACGGAGCTGACAGGAACAATAAAGCCGTGGTAACGGTCATGTGATTTGGACTTGGTGCTTGTGAAAGCTTTGGCTTGAAAAATCTAATATTCATCTAAGCAAAAAGCGGAACGGTACGACTATTTCCTACGGTGATACAACAGAAGCTTTCGCTAATTAAACTTAAGTTCATATAACATAAACGTTTTCAATCCCTCCGACAAAAATTTTTGTGCATTTCATCGCATTAATGTTTGATGTGATTTCAAAGGCATAAACACGTCCAAACACTGCATTTTATTTAAGCATTTTTGCCACCTCCCTTTACACAAGGGAGGCTTGGATTTTGCGGAAATATTGAGCAAAAAAATTATACTATCAGCTATCAGAAAACTTTTCCACAGCTATCATTGTTATTGAAATATAAACATTTTCAAGGCTCCCTTGTGCAAAGGGAGCTGTCATTTTGCTTGCAAAATGACTGAGGGATTGCCTGTCGCAGTAACGTATTATTTAAATATAACATTTCAATTATATCATTGTAGGAAACGTTCTTGACCGTTCCGAAAAGTTACTCATTTACTCAACTTTTCTACAACTATCGACTTAACCAAAAGCAGAAACACTTCCAAGGCTCCCGCTTGAGGGGAGCTGTCAGCGAAGCTGACTGAGGGGTGGACACTGCATTATTTCCTTGGTTATGAAGCTTTATTCCCTCAATAATGTTTTTGGGTAGCTGATTAACGACATTTCCTCAGCTCACCCTCCCTCAGGTGAGGGCTTGGTGCGTGCGGAAAAGGTAAATTAAATACTAAAGTTTATAATATAGAAAACTATTCCAAAGCAATTAGCTTAACCGATAGCTGGAATATTACTGCGATGAAATACAAAAATCCGACCTAAGGAATTCCAAGGGTCGGATTTTGTATTCAGCGTATAAAAATTACAATATTCAAATTTTCAAGCTGTAAATTTTAAGTTTTCATAAGGTGAATTGCGGTTTCTGCCTTATCAATAACACGCAGGTCGTTGTCATATGAACACATTTTGCGAGCCTGCTGCAAATCAACCCAAATGTAGCTGTCGATTTCTTCCTCTTGAATTTTGACGTTGTCGGTGAACGCTCTTGCAAGGAAAAACACCACTCGCTTGCGGATTTTGCCGAACGGACAGTATTCGCTTACCTCTCGGAAGCCGTCAAAAATGGTGACGTCAAGCCCTGTTTCTTCCTTAATCTCTCGGATAGCGGTTTCCTGTTCGTTTTCGCCGTCCTCAATGTGACCTTTCGGAAAGCTCCAATATCTGCCGTTATTGTTTTTGACAAGCAAAATCTTTGTGTCCTGCTTTGTCTTGTAAAAAATCACCGCACCGCAGGATTTTTCATACAGGCAAGAGATATTTGTCAGCCTTACGTTTCTCAGCTTTGAGAGCATATTGCGAATATCAGGCTCGTAAAAAATCTCGCCTGCCGGAGCAACAACGGCACGCTCGCCGTCAAGTCCGTCAAATTCGGCAACTGCGATTACCACGGCGTCAAAGACTTCGGGAAGCTCGTTTTTGGAAACGGCATATGCGTTTTTGTTGTTGATTTTCGGTGAGTTTATGAATGCTGAATAAAGGTTGTCGCTGATTTTTCCGAACAACGTTGCTTTGACACGTTCTGCAATCACTGTGTTGCCTCCTTTCGTTATCAGTTAAAAAGTCCGCTCATACTGTCAAGCTGAATTTGAGTATTTGCACTCATTACGCCGTTTAAGAACAGCACTTCGTCGATTGAATTTTCTTTGCAATATGAAACGAGGTCGGTTGATTTAACATCCCTGAATGTGCGGAAGTCAATAACGTGAACCTCCTCATAGTTGTTTGTGAGGTACGGTGCCAACGCATTTCCGTAGCTTTCCTTTACAACAGCGATTTTCTTGCCTGCTTTTGCGTCTTCGGAGCCTGATTTAAGCACCGTGAGCGGGTTGTCGCCCACAAGGAACACTCCGTAGGTGTATTCGCCTGCTGCCGCTCCCGAATAGTAAGGCCCGTCATAGGTGTTTGTTGTGCCGTCTGCCGAGGTGATTTCCATTGTTACCTCATACGGAAGCTCCCAATAATGAACCGTGTCGGTGTCAAGCCCGTAGGCGGTGTTGGTGAAGGTTCCCGTGAAGCCCTCGATGGTTTTTTCCGTGCATTTGTCAAGAGATAGCGGAGTCAGCTTGTTTGTGTCGGCAAACGCCTTGTATGCGTAATATGAACCGAGTCCTGTCCAGTGGTGGTCGGAATTGAAATATATATACTCACTGTTGTGGTCTGCAAGATAGTTGTATGCGTTTACTGCTGTGACCTTGTCGGACAGCTTTGAATATGTTTCTTTTATCATATCAGCCTGAGAGTCCGACGGTGCCGAGTCGCTCTTGAGCCTTTGCGGCAAGCCGTATTCGGTGTGGTTGGGGATTATCATATCATAAACCTTTATGTCACCGAGCTTGTCTGCAAAGCCGTTTATTGTGTCGGCATAGGTCTGAGGCTTGTTTGAATCTGTGTAAAACAGCTCAAAGCCTGCCTTGTTCCAGATGTATATGTTATACACCAATTCGCCGTCTGACTTGTCATCCTTGATTTCGGGCGTTTTGAAATACGATGTCGAAAGGTCATTGTTTACGGCTTCGGTCGGTGCAGGGACTGTGGTTTCGGCAGAAGCCGCCTGCTTTGTGATTGTGTCGGTCGAAACCTTGTCTGTGTTGCTGCTTGAATTGCAGCCCTTAAACATAGATGTCAGAATAAGAATAAACAAAGCGATTATTGCAATTGCCGAAGCAACGATGATAACACGGTTGCGTGTTCGTCTGCTGTTTTTTCTTTTTCTGCGTTTTCTGTCCGAGGAATATGAATTATACGCAGGGCGTCTGTTGTAGCTGCCCTGTCTGCGACTTTGCTGACGGCGACGATAATCTCTGCTATCGTAGCTGTCATCAAAATTGTCCATATCAAAATAATCGTAATCATTGCGGTTACTCATAGCTACGGCTCCTTTAATTTACATTTTTGTTTTAATTGCAAATCAAGCTATACCAATCTATATTATACAACACATTACGACTAAAAACAATATAAAATGCCCAAAAAATTGTTTGAGCTTAAATCTTGAATGTTATCGCTGTTCGTGATAGAATATAATATGTATAGTATTTTAAGAGGTTGTTTTATGGAATACAAGTTTTCAGACAGGGTTTCAAGCCTGAAGCCCAGTGCAATCAGAGAAATTTTTAAATATGCCTCAGATCCTGAGGTTGTGTCACTTTCGGCGGGAAATCCGTCGCCCGATGCGTTTCCGTCAAAGGAAATTGCGGAGATTTCCGCAAAGGTGTTGGAAAACGACCCGATTTCGGTTTTGCAATACAGCGTAACCGAGGGTTATGCACCGCTCAGACAGCATCTTTTGCAATATATGGCAGAACAGCACGGCACGGGAAGCGAAGACGACGATATACTCATCACAACGGGTGCTCAGCAGATTATGGACCTTTGTACAAAAGCACTTGTAAATGAGGGCGACGCCGTGATTTGCGAGGCACCGTCGTTTATCGGCTCGCTTAACACGTTCAGAAGCTACAACGCAAGGCTTGTGGGAGTTGAGCTTGAAAGCGACGGAATGAATATCGAAAAGCTCGAAAATGCTCTTAGGGCTAATCCGAACGCAAGGCTGATTTACACGATTCCCAATTTTCAAAACCCGTCGGGCGTTACAACAAGCCTTGAAAAGCGTAAGCAAATATATGAGCTTGCCAAGAAATACGGCGTTTTGATAATTGAGGACAATCCCTACGGCGATTTGAGATACAGCGGAGAATATGTGCCGAACATAAAATCGTTTGACACCGACGGAATTGTGATTTATGCAGGCTCGTTTTCAAAGGTTATTTCACCGGGTATGCGTGTTGCCTATTGCATTGCACCCAAGCCGGTATTTCAGCGACTTGTTGTATGCAAGCAGGGAAACGATGTTCATACCAATATATGGTCGCAGTATGTTTGCGATGAGTTTATCTCAAAATATGACTTTAACGCTCACCTTGCAAGGCTGAGAGAGATTTATACCGAAAAAGCCGCATATTGTATGGAGCTGCTTGACAAATATTGTGTTCCTGCAATCAGCTACAACAAAATTGACGGTGGGTTGTTTATTTGGTGCGAGCTGCCGTCCGAAATAAATATGCCCGAATTTTGCAAAAAAGCCATTGAAAACAAGGTTTGCGTGGTGCCGGGAAATGCGTTTTTGACAGATGAAAAAACGCCCTGCAACAGCTTTAGAATTAATTTTTCAACACCGACAAACGAGCAACTCAAAAAGGGAATTGAAATTCTCGGCAGGCTTGCAAACAGCTATAAAACTACGGAGGGATAAATATGGAAAACGAAATCAAAAAAGAGGTTGTGTTCAGTGCCATTCAGCCCAGCGGAACAATTACATTGGGCAACTATCTCGGAGCAATCCGAAATTGGGTGACGATGCAGGAGGAATACAACTGCATTTACGCTCTTGCAGACCTTCATACAATCACCGTGCGTCAAGCTCCTGCCCAGATGCGTAAAAACATAATCGACGCCTACGCTTCGATTATGGCGTGCGGAATTGACGTTGAAAAAAGCCTTTTCTTCATTCAAAGTCACGTTCACACCCACGCCGAGCTTGCTTGGTTGCTCAACTGCTACACCCAGTTCGGTGAGCTGTCGAGAATGACTCAGTTTAAAGACAAATCGGCAAAGCACGCAGACAACATCAACGCAGGTCTTTTTACATACCCGGTGCTTATGGCGTGTGATATTTTGCTTTATCAAGCCGACAAGGTGCCTGTTGGTGCAGACCAAAAACAGCATATTGAGATAACAAGAAACATTGCCGAACGCTTTAACGGCATTTACGGCAACGTGTTTAAAATACCCGATGGATTTATTCCCAAAAACGGTGCAAGAATTATGAGCTTGCAGGACCCGACAAGAAAGATGAGCAAGTCCGACGAAAATGTGAACGGTTGTGTTCATTTGCTGGACACCCCCGAAGTAATTATGAAAAAGTTTAAGCGTGCCATCACAGACAGCGAGGCAAGTGTTCATTACGGCGAGGGCAAGGACGGTGTAAACAATCTTATGTCGATATACAGTGCGGTTACGGGGCTGAGCTTTGAGCAAATAGAGAGAGATTTTGCGGGCAAGGGCTACGGCGACTTTAAAACCGCTGTGGGCGAGGCTGTTGTTGAAACGCTCAGACCTATCCGTGAGCGTTATGAACAGCTTATTAAGGACAAGGCCTATCTTGAAGAATGTTACCGCAAGGCTGACGAAATTGCTCTTAAAATCAGCAGCAGAACGCTGAACAAGGCTATGAAAAAGATTGGCTTTGTGCTGTAAGGCGTTTTTTGAAGCACAGCGACTTAATTTGACGGTCAAAAAATAATATAAGTTAAGGGGCTGTTGCAAGTGAGTAAAGCTTGCAACAGCCCTGATTGTTTTACAGATGCCGTGTTGTCGTACGGCATTAATTTTGAATCAGCTTAATAGTTGGCAGGGTTGATTCTGAAGTAGCTTTGCGGGTGGGCACAAACGGGACAAACCTGCGGTGCTTTTTTGCCGATGCAAATGTGACCGCAATTGCTGCACTGCCACACAACATCGTTGTCTTTAGAAAAAACCAAATCGCCCTTTACGTTTTGAAGCAGGGTTTTGTAGCGTTCTTCGTGGTGCTTTTCGATTTCGCCCACCATTTCAAAAAGTGCGGCTATTTCGTCAAAGCCCTCCTCCTTTGCAACCTTTGCAAATTCGGGGTACATATCTGTCCACTCGTAGTTTTCGCCTGCTGCACCTGCGGCAAGGTTTTCTTCGGTTGTACCGATTCCGCTGAGAAGCTTAAACCAAATTTTGGCATGCTCCTTTTCGTTGTCGGCAGTTTCTTGGAAGATTTCGGCTATCTGAACATAGCCGTCTTTTTTTGCCTTAGAAGCATAGTAGGTGTATTTGTTGCGAGCCATTGATTCGCCCGCAAAAGCTGCTTCAAGATTTTTTTCTGTTTTTGAACCTTTTAGTTGCATAGTAACTCTCCTTTTTATTATATTATGAACGGGAAATTTGCCGTTTATTCCAAAACTCTGTTTTTGCGTTGATATTCGGTCGGTGTGAGGCCGTTGTACTTTTTAAACACACGGGAAAAATACAAGGGGTCTGAAAATCCCACGGAAAATGCAACGTCCTTTACCGTGGTGATTCTGTTTGCAAGCAGAATTTCAGCACGGGACACCCTTGATTTGTTGATATACTCAACAAGAGAAATACCGATTTCATCCTTAACAAGCCTGTAAAGGTAGGTTCTGTCAATTTTAACGTAGTCAGCCACGGATTTTACGTTGAGGTCGGAGCTTCCGATGTTTTGCTCAATGTAATTGAGTGCTTCAAACACATAGGTGTTGTTTTGGGTGCTTAAGCGTGGATAATGCTCCATATAGTAGGAAAGCAAAACCACAATCTGACCGCCTGCCCTGAACTGTGCGTAGGGGGTTTCGTGGCCGCTGTGGGGGATTTCAAAGAGCTTTTCAAAATAGGGAACGTTGATTTTTCCGATGATGGGCTTTGCTCGGCAAAAGGCGGTTTGCAAAAGCAGACTGTCTGCGATAATTCCGCCGAATTCCACCCAATAAAACGAGATAGGGCGGTTTTTGTCGGGCTGAATAATGACTCTGCTGTTGGGGAAAACCATAAACGATTGATGCTCAAAAATGTCATATACTGTTCCGTCAACAAAGATTTTGCAATCACCTTTTTTAAGAAAAAACAATTTATAGGTATCACGCGAAAGTGAAATTTTTACGGTATCTGTTGTATTTTCATATTTTCCACAAATATAGCAAAAACAATTTATTGAACTGTAACGCAAATCCTTTTTCATTTGCTTCACCCCGAAACATTCGTCCATATTATTCTAACATTTATACATAGCAATTAATATATAATGGTTTATACTTAATATGATACTATATTTTTAATTAAAATTCAACAGGATTTTCAAGGGAGAGATTTTAAATGGATTACAGGTATGATGTAATCAGCTACAACAAAAACATTCCGGCAACGATAATGGTTATGAATCTGAACTCGGACACGCAAAAGGCAGAGCTTCAGTGGCACCGTGAAACGGAAATCGTTTATGTGCTGGAGGGACGCTGTGAGTGTTCGCACAACGGCGACGAGAAAATTGTTGAAAAAGATGACTTTATCCTTTTTAACAGCGAAGATGTGCATTTGGTGCGTCCCGTCAACGGAACAAAGTGCAAGCTGCTGTGTATTCAGCTTTCGTTTGAGTATATGCGAATGTTTTGCAAGCCGATTGACAGCGTGTTCTTTGATGTTACTGCCAAGCCCGAAATCAAAGAGCTGATTGTTGAGGAGCTGAGGAAGCTTGCCTCTGTTGACGATTCAAAGGACGACTACGCTCCGTTGCTGAGTGTGTCGTATATCAACACAATTTATTATCTTTTGCTTAAAAACTGCATTTGCTTCCGTCGCATTTCCACATCCGAGGTGCTTCCGAAGCGTGATTTCTCTTATGCGAAAACAGCGATTGCTTATATTAACGAAAACTTCAGAAACGAAATTCCGCTTGAAGAAATCTCAAGCGTAGTAAATCTTTCGCCGTCGTATTTTTCAAAATATTTCAAGAGCGTTACCCGTGTAAGCTTTTCGGAGTATCTTGCAAATCTCAGGCTTGAAAACGCAGTTCAGGATATGCTGACAAAGGGCTCAACCGTTTCACAGGCGTCGCTTGACAACGGATTTGCAAACGTTAAATCGTTTATTACTCAATGCAAAAAGGTTTACGATTGTACTCCGGCTCAATATAAAAAGAGATTGCTCAGAAAGTAATTTGCTTGGAACAGCTCCCTGAAAAGGGAGCTGTTTTTTCAAGCCGTCAATGACAAAACATAAAACGGCAAGCATAAATTGATTGTTTTCCGTTTTGTTGATAAAATGATACATTTATGATACAATGAATTTATAGAATATCTCTCGGAGGTGAGGCTGTTGGCTGACATACTTATTGTTGAAGATGAAAAAAACATATCAAATCTTATCAAGATGGCTCTTTCTCAGCACGGACATAAAATAGATTGTGTGTTTGACGGTGAATGTTGTGCGGAAATCATTGAGAAAAAGCATTTTGACCTGATATTGTTGGATGTTATGCTTCCCAAAATTAATGGCTTTGAGCTTATGGATTATATAAAATGCTTTGACACCCCTGTTATATTTATTACCGCTAAGGCAGACATTTCCAACAAGGTTTACGGGTTGAATCTCGGTGCGGACGATTACATCACAAAGCCGTTTAATGTGTCGGAATTGCAAGCGAGATGCGATGCTGTTTTGAGAAGATACAACAAGTCAAAAACCAAGCTTTCTTTCGGAGATATTACGGTTGACACAGATTCAATGGTCGTTACCAAAAACGGTGCGGTGGTTGACCTTACATTAAAGGAGTACGACCTGCTGTTGTTGTTTTTGCGTAACAAAAACATTGCACTTTACCGTGAGATGATTTATGAAAGGGTTTGGAACGAGCCGTATATGGGCGACACAAGAACTGTTGACTTGCATATTCAAAGGCTGAGAAAAAAACTCGGTCTTAAGGATAACATTCAGTCGGTTTACAAGGTTGGGTATCGTCTTACGGATTGTACGGAGGAAAGCCGGAAATGAAGTTTTCACGCAAAATATTTTTTGTCACCTTTTTAATCATAATAATATCTTTCGGTGCCGGCGGATTTTTCCTTATCAATACCGTTTTTACGAGTATGCTCAACGAGCGTGTTGAATCCGCAGCAAATACAAACCGCTATGTCACTACCGCTCTTTCTGTTTATGTCGAAAACGTAGCTTCCACCTCCGAAAGCCACGAATATATTCGCAACTCGGCAATAGGCTTTGCAAAGCAGATTGCGGCAGGAATCCCCGACACAAAGGTCAGCATAGGCAACATAAACAAGGTCAGCTTTCGTGACAGCCGTTCCTTTGCCGATGATTTGCAGCTTAATTCCCGCGGCAACCGCATTGTTTGCCGAGACGGACGTTATTATTTGCAGACAGTCTGTAATGCAGAGCTGGGCAAGCAAAACTATTACATTGAAACACTTGAAGATATAACAGAGGTTTATGCGTCAAGAGATACATATTGCTCAATATATCAAATTGTGGTTGTCGGAGTCGGCTTGGTTGCGTCGGTTTTGCTGTTGCTGTTTACACGGCTTCTTACAAAGCCTCTTGAAAAGCTAACGGTTGCTTCAAAGCAGATTGCGGCGGGCAATTTTGATATGAGAGTTGAAAAAAGCGGAGGCATTGCCTCGTCAGCCGAAATAACCGAGCTGTCGCAAAATTTCAACACGATGGCGGATTATGTTGCGAATTATATCGAAGAATTGAAGCAGGCGGCTCAAAACCGAGATGATTTTGTGGCGGATTTTACGCATGAGCTGAAAACTCCGCTGACTTCGGTAATAGGTTATGCCGATATGCTGAGAACCTATGAAATGGAGCCTGAAGAACGGCGTGAATGTGCCGAGCTTATATACAAAGAGGGCAGTCGTCTTGAGGCACTCTCGCTCAACCTGCTTGAGCTTATCGTCCTCAGAAAAAACGAGATAACCACCTCTTTGGCAAACGCTTCTGCGATTGCCGACGAAACGCAAAAGGCTGTGCATTTTCTTTTGAAGCGTTACAAGGTATCGCTGAATTTGGATGTTGCCGATGCCGACGTTCTTGTTGAGCCGTCGCTGATAAAAACGCTGTTGTACAACTTGATTGACAATGCGTGCAAAGCCAGCACGGAGGGCAAGTCGATATTGCTTAAGGGCGAGATTTGCAATGACAGATATCGCTTTTCCGTTGCCGACAACGGTTGCGGAATACCGCAAGACCAATTGAAAAAAATAACGGAGCCGTTTTATATGGTTGATAAATCCCGTGCAAGAAGTATGGGCGGTGCGGGACTTGGACTTTCCATTTGTAACGAGATTGCAAATCTTCACGGCTCCGAGCTGAAAATAGAAAGTACAGAGGGCAAGGGAACAACCATCGGTTTTTCTCTGCCCTTGTCCGATATGAGTGAAAGCGGAGGTGCGGAAAATGAAATTTAAGAAGCTTTTGCCGACCGCCGTTTGCATTTTTTTGACGTTGCTAATTACCTTTTTGGTGGTTTTTCTACCGCAGTTTTATTATTCGCTTTCCGACAACAGCAACAATTCGGGCAGTGTTATCGAGAGCTTTTCGGTCGGCACGGTAAACAGAAAGGTTACCAACGAAGAATATGTTAAGCTCATCGAAAGCGGCGAAACACTTTGGATAGTAAAAAAGCCGGAAATTAATAATCAGGAATTGTCAAATACCGTAATCGGATGCCTTACCGAGCTTTCGCAAAAGCTCAACACAAGCGAAAGACTTGCAAGCTATATGAATCAGGCGATAGAGGTTGTGTCAAAATCATTCCCGAACAATGCTGATTTTTATAATGTCAGAGGTGTTTTGGGTGACACAACCGCCGACGCAAACCTGATGTATCTTGACTACACCTATTACGCTTCCGAGGATTATAATAACGTGCAGTCACTTTCTATTTTGATTAACACGGATTCAAACACAATTTATGAAATGTCGTATGATTTTTATTCGGAGAAGGACAAATTAATCGAAGAAAATACAGACGGCAGTACCAGTACATACGAAGCCGACAAAGCAGAGCTGGAATCGGTTTTAAAGTCATATTGGGATATAGACGGGGTTATAAACGTCGGAGTATATGATTATTTGATGTATTTCAACATCTACACGGATTCTTTTTCGTTTTACTGCGATAATCCGATAATAACCGGTTAATTTTGATAAATGATACAACAAGTATACAATTAAGTGCAATTTACGAAACAAGCCTTTCTTATAATGTGTGTATAACATATAAGAAAGGCTGATTTTAATGGATATTAAAGAATACGAAAATTTTTGTAAAAATAACGCACACGGCAATTTTTTGCAGTCGGCAAATTGGGCAAAGGTTAAAAGCAGCTGGTTACCCGAATATGTGACAGTCAGGGACGACAACGCAGAAATCAAGGGCTGTGCACTTGTCCTTGTAAAGAAAATACCGTTTCTCAACACCGCAATGCTTTATATTCCGAGAGGCTTTGTGTGTGATATGCAGGATAAACAAACCGTAAACGCCATATTTGAGCAGGTGAAGCTGATTGCAAGAAAGCATCACGCTTACACGCTGAAAATAGACCCTATGATTGACGAGAAGGATTTTCTTGCAATCAAAAATCTTACAGACCTCGGCTTTGTTTATCACGGCGAAAAGGTCGGCTATGAAAACACACAATGCAGAGAAAACTATGTGCTTGACATAAAGGACAAAACCTGCGACGAGGTTTTTGCTTCGTTTAAGTCAAAGTGGAGATACAATATTCGTCTTTCAAAAAGAAAGGGCGTAACCTGCGAATTTTACGGCGAAGAAAAGCTGGATGACTTTTATGAGCTTATGCAGGAAACAGGCAAGCGTGACGGATTTATGATTCGCTCAAAGGAGTATTTCAGAAACTTCCTTACCTCACTTGACGGAGCGGCAAAGCTCTGTATGTGCTATGTTGACGGTATTCCGCTTTCGGGTGCGTTGATTGTAAACTATGCAGGCACAACAAGCTATGTTTACGGCTGTTCCTCCGACAAAAACAGAAATTATATGTCAAACTACTTGATGCAGTGGACTATGATTCAGTATGCAATTGAAAGCGGCTGCCACACCTATGACTTTTTGGGCGTGCCGTATTGGTATGACGAAAATCATAAAAACTACGGAGTTTACCGCTTTAAGCAGGGCTTTAGCGGAAGGGTTGTTACCTATGCCGGAGAATTTGACTACACCTTCAGAAGTGCAATCGACCATTGTGCAAACCTTGTTATGAGCTTGAAAAAGCTTGTATAAAAAGAATATGATTTTCGAGCAACCGTACTTTTGCGGTTGCTTTTTTGCGTTCCGAAAATACAAAAAAGGGCATCGAAAACTCGATGCCCTCAGTTATTGGGTTTGTATGATTATTCTGCGTCCTTGCCTGCAAGGTGGAGAAGGTGTGCATACTTGTCTTCTGCAACCTTTTCTGCCTTTTCAAAGAGCTGTTCTGCTCTTTCGGGGAACGAACGTGAAAGTGAGTTGTAACGAACTTCGCCCATAATGAAGTCACGGTAAGAAGCCGAAGGAGCTTTTCCGTCAAGCATAAACGGATTTTTGCCTTCGTCTGCAAGACGTGGGTCAAAACGGAAGATGTTCCAATAGCCTGCTTCAACAGCCTTTTTCTCCTCAAGCTGAGCAATGCCCATACCGCCCTTGATGCCGTGGTTGATACAAGGAGCATAGCAGATTACGATTGAAGGACCGTTGTAGCTTTCAGCCTCAACCATAGCCTTGAGAACCTGATTGTTGTCTGCACCCATAGCACACTGAGCAACGTAAACATAGCCGTAGCTCATTGCGATAGCGGCAAGGTCTTTCTTCTTAACAGCCTTACCTGCTGCTGCAAACTGTGCAACCGAGCCTACCGGAGTAGCCTTTGAAGCCTGTCCGCCCGTGTTTGAATAAACCTCTGTATCAAATACGAGGATATTTACGTTTTCGCCCGAAGCGATAACGTGGTCAAGACCGCCGAAGCCGATGTCATAAGCCCAGCCGTCGCCACCGAAGATCCACATTGACTTCTTAGCAAGCTCGTCCTTGTCAACCAAGGTTTTCTTAACAAGCTCGCCAACCTTAGCGTCGTCTGTGTTCTTTTCAAGCTCTGCAATAAGTGCGTCTGTTGCAGGACGGCTTGAAGTTGAATCTGTTACTGTGTCAAGATAGTTTTGGCAAGCGTTTTTGAGGTCGGCACTGTCTGTATCCTTCTGGATATTCTCAACATACTCGATAAGTCTGTTGCGGATAGCCTTCTGACCGAGTGCCATACCCAAACCGAACTCTGCGTTGTCCTCAAACAAGGAGTTCTGCCAAGCAGGACCGTGACCCTTCTTGTTTCTTGTGTAAGGAGTTGCAGGAGCGGAAGCACCCCAAATTGATGAACAGCCTGTTGCGTTTGCGATGAACATTCTGTCACCGAAGAGCTGAGTTACAAGCTTTGCATACGGTGTTTCGCCGCAGCCTGCACAAGCACCTGAGAACTCAAGGAGCGGCTGTTTGAACTGGCTGCCCTTAACGGTTGAGAACTTAAACTTCTCTGCAACCTCAGGCTTCTCGTCCAAAGTGAGTGCATAGTCAAAGAGTGCCTGCTTGGGACGCTGAGTGTCGATAGGCTTCATTGTGAGAGCCTTTTCGCCCTTCTTGCCCGGACATACGTTAGCACAAGCACCGCAGCCTGTACAGTCAAGAGTTGAAACGGTCATAACGAACTTGAGGTCGTTAAGTCCGATCATCGGAATAGCATTTGTTTCTTCGGGAGAAGCTGCAACCTCTGCGTCTGTCATTGCGATAGGACGGATTACAGCGTGAGGACATACGATTGCACATTTGTTACACTGAATACAATTTGTGCTGTTCCATTCGGGAACGTCAACTGCGATGCCTCTCTTTTCATAAGCGGCAGAGCCGTTGGGAGCTGTGCCGTCAACGTGATCCATAAATGCGGAAACGGGGAGCTTGTTGCCCTTGTATGCGTTTACGGGCTTCAAAATGCCGTTTACATATTCAACAAGAGCACCCTGACCGTCGATGCAGTCAGCCTTTGCGTCGTCAACAGCGTTAGCCCAATCTGCGGGAATTTCAACCTTTTTGAGGTCTTCCATACCACGGTCGATAGCGGCATAGTTCATATCAACGATAGCCTGTCCCTTTTTCATATAAGACTTTTTAGCGGCAGCCTTCATAAGCTCCTTAGCCTTGTCTGCGGGGATAATGTCGGCAATCTTAAAGAATGCTGACTGCAAAACGGTGTTGATACGTCCGCCGAGTCCGATTTCTTTACCGATTTTGATACCGTCGATTGTATAGAAGTTAATCTTTCTTTCAGCAAGAATCTTTTTCATCTTACCGGGGAGTCTGTTAGAAAGCTCCTCAACGTCCCAAGGACAGTTGAGCAAGAATGAGCCGCCCTCTTTGAGGTCGTCAACGATGTCGTATTTGTCAACGTATGACGGGTTGTGGCAAGCTACGAAGTCAGCCTTTGAAATGTAGTAGGTTGATTTAATCGGAGTGTTACCGAAACGAAGGTGAGAAACAGTAAGACCGCCCGACTTCTTTGAGTCATATGCAAAGTAGCCCTGAGCGTACATATCTGTGTTGTCGCCGATGATTTTGATTGAGTTTTTGTTTGCACCAACAGTACCGTCAGCACCAAGACCCCAGAATTTGCAGCTATGTGTGCCGGCAGGAGTTGTGTCGGGATTTTCAATAACGGGAAGCGAAAGATTTGTAACGTCATCAACGATGCCGATTGTAAATCTCTTTTTGGGTGTTTCGCTTTCAGCGTTTCTGTAAACAGCGATGATGTCGCCGGGTGTTGTATCCTTTGAGCCAAGACCGTATCTGCCTGTGTATACCTTTACACCTGCAAAGTCAGAGCCGTTGATAGCAGCCAAAACGTCAAGATAAAGAGGCTCACCGATTGAACCGGGCTCTTTTGTTCTGTCAAGAACAGAGATTGTTTTAACTGTTTTTGGAAGCTCAGAGAGCATATAGTCGGCAACAAAAGGTCTGTAAAGTCTTACCTTGAGCAAGCCTACCTTTTCGCCTGCTGCGTTGAGGTAGTCAACAACCTCTTCCGCACAGTCGCAAACAGAACCCATAGCAACGATAACATGCTCTGCATCCTCTGCACCGTAGTAGTTGAAGGGCTTATAGTTTGTGCCGATTTTGGCATTAACCTTGTTCATATACTCAACAACAACTTCGGGAACTGCATCATAATACTTGTTGCAAGCTTCTCTTGCCTGGAAGAAGATGTCGTCGTTTTGAGCTGTACCTCTTGTTACGGGGTGTTCGGGGTTAAGAGCACCGCGGCGGAACGACTCAACTGCGTCCCAATCAAGCATATCTGCAAGATCTTCATAATCCCATTCTTCAATCTTCTGAACTTCGTGAGAGGTTCTGAAGCCGTCGAAGAAGTGGAGGAAAGGAACTCTGCCCTTGATTGCCGAAAGGTGGGCAACTGCGGCAAGGTCCATACATTCCTGCGGGCTGTTTGAGCAAAGCATTGCATAACCTGTCTGACGACAAGCATAAATATCGGAATGGTCGCCGAAGATTGAAAGTGCATGGCTTGTAAGAGCACGAGCCGAAACGTGGATAACGCTCGGAAGAAGCTCGCCTGCCATTTTGTACATATTCGGAATCATAAGGAGCAGACCTTGAGAAGCTGTATAAGTTGTAGTCAAAGCACCGGCTGCAAGAGAGCCGTGAACAGCACCCGAAGCACCGCCCTCGGACTGCATTTCAGTTACCTGAACTTCTCTTCCGAAAAGGTTTTTAACGCCCTGAGCCGAAAACTTGTCGGTAAGGTCAGCCATTACGGAAGAAGGTGTGATAGGATAGATAGCAGCAACGTCTGTAAACGCATAAGATACGTGAGCAACAGCACTGTTACCATCCATGGTTTTCATTTTTCTTGCCATTGGAAAATCCTCCTTTAATTTTGAAACGGCTCTTAATTTGAACCGTAATTACGTGAGTAATTTACACTTAATCACCTTAGATTTTAGCACTTCTGTCAGAGTTTGTAAAGGCTTTTTTCGCATTTTTTACAATTATGTAAATCCGATTTTACAGCCGCCTGTCATTTTGCCCGTAAAACACCCTGCAGCAAAGGCATAAATGTGGATTTTATCGAAATAATACACTTGACGCTTCCAAGAGAAGCTCGGCGTACAATTCTGAAAACGGGACATATAAATATGAAACAGGTTTGTAACAGCTTTGATACGAAAACAGGGTAATAATTAATAATAAAAATTGCAGTATTTCATTAATTCTATATGTTCTTTAACATAATATAAAAACACTTGAAAAAAATAACATTGTATGCTAAAATATGATTGCAATTATGGGTTTTTCGGAACATTATCCGCGAAACTCACAAAAAATTTAATAATCCGTTTTGAATGGAGTTGATTTTATGGCAAGAAGTGCCGGTATATTATTATCAATTACCTCGCTTCCTTCCCCCTACGGTATTGGAACAATCGGCAAAGAAGCTCGTAAGTTTGCCGACTTCCTCAAAGCTTCGGGTCAGACCATATGGCAGATTTTGCCCGTTGGCCCCACAAGCTACGGTGATTCACCGTATCAGTCATTCTCAACCTATGCGGGCAACCCGTATTTGATTGACCTTGACACACTCTGTGACGAAAAGCTCGTTACCAAAGAACAGCTTGAAAGCTATGACTGGGGTGACGACAACGGTACTGTTGATTATGAAAAAATCTACAACAACCGTTTTGACGTTCTCAGAATCGCTTACGCAAACTTTAAAAAAGGTGACCAAAAGAAGTTTTCGTCATTCAAACGCAAGAACTGCAAATGGCTCAAAAACTACGCTTTGTATATGGCTGTTAAGAGCAGCTTTGATATGAACTCGTGGCTTGAGTGGCCCGACGAAGAAATCAAAATGCACGAGGAAAAGGCCGTTGCACGCTATGAACGCAAATATAAAGAGGACGTTGACTTCTGGAAATTCGTTCAGTTTAAGTTTTATGAGCAATGGGAGGATTTCCGTGCCTATGTAAACGGCTTGGGAATCAAAATCTTGGGCGATATGCCGATTTATGTTGCAATGGACAGTGCAGACACTTGGGCTAACCCCGAAATCTTCCAGCTTTACGATGACGGCGACCCGATTGCAGTTGCAGGCTGTCCGCCCGACTATTTCTCGGCAACAGGTCAGCTTTGGGGCAACCCGCTTTATGATTGGGATTACCTCAGAGAAACCGATTATGAATGGTGGTTTGAGCGTGTCAAAGCGGCTTCAAAGCTGTATGATATAACCAGAATTGACCATTTCAGAGCTTTTGCAAGCTACTATTCGATTCCGTTCCCTGCTGAAAACGCAATTAACGGCGAGTGGATAGAAGGACCTCGTATTGAGTTCTTTGAAATGATGGAGGAGACTCTGGGCGAAATCGAAATCGTTGCAGAGGACCTCGGAACTTTGACTCCCGACGTTACCGAGCTTATGGAGCAGACAGGCTATCCGGGAATGAAGGTTCTTGAATTTGCTTTTGACAGCGGTGAAGAAAACGACTATTTGCCGCACAAATATACGGAAAACTGCGTTGTGTACACAGGTACGCACGACAACGACACGGTTATGGGTTGGGCGGAAACCGCAAACCCCAACGACCTCAGATATGCAAGAGAATATTGCCGTATGCCTGAGGACGAGCCGTTTAACTGGGGACTTATCCGCACTGCATATGAAAGCAAGGCAGACACGGCGATTGTGCCGATGCAGGATATTCTCGGACTCGGAAAGGACGCCAGAATGAACACACCGTCTACATTGGGCGGCAACTGGACGTGGAGATTAACAAGCGATGCTCTCACCGAAGAGCTTGCAGATAAATTAAAAACAATGTCTGTAAACAGCGGACGATTGGAGGACTAAACAATGGGTAATATAATGGAAAAGCTTGAGCTTACAGCACAGTCAATGTACTGCAAAAAGGTTGAAGAGCTTACTCCTGCTGAGCTTCACCTTTCGCTCGGAAAAGCAGTTATGGGTGAAATCGCTCCTAATTGGGCAAACAGCAAGGCAAAGCACAACAGCAACCGCAGAGCTTACTATTTCTCTGCTGAGTTCCTTATGGGCAGAATGATGTACAACAATCTTTACTGCCTCGGTATTCTTGATGATGTTAAAAAGCTCCTCAAGAAAAAGGGCGTTGACATCAATGTGTTTGAGGACATCGACGACGCTGCATTGGGCAACGGCGGCTTGGGCAGACTTGCAGCTTGCTTCCTTGACAGTGCCGCAACTCAGGAAGTTCCCCTTGACGGATACGGAATCCGTTACAAATACGGTCTTTTTAAGCAGCTTATCAAAGACGGCTATCAGGTAGAGGTTTCTGACAATTGGCAGAGATTTGAAGATCCTTGGTGCGTTCGCAGAGAGGACGAGGCTGTTACTGTTTCGTTTAAGGACCAGACAGTTAAGGCTGTACCTTATGATATGGCTATCATCGGCTGCAAAACAGACAACATCAACACACTCAGGCTTTGGCAGTCGGAAGCTGTAAATGATTTTGACTTTACTGCTTTCAACGACACAGAATATGACAAGGCTGTTAAGGAAAAGAACGACGCAGAGAACATCTCAAAGGTTCTTTATCCCAACGACAACAAATACGAGGGCAAGGTTTTAAGACTTAAACAGCAGTATTTCTTCTGCTCGGCTTCACTTCAGGACATTATGCGTCGCTACAAGGCAAAGCACGGCAATGATTTCAGCTTCTTTGCAAAGGAAAACGCAATTCAGCTCAACGATACACACCCCGTATCCTGCGTTCCCGAGCTTGTAAGACTTCTTATGCTTGAGGGTATGAGCTTTGACGAAGCATTTGAAATTGCAAGAAAGACCTGCTCTTATACAAACCACACCGTACTCGGTGAGGCTCTTGAAAAATGGCCTGCTGACCTTATGACACAGGTAATTCCCGAAATCTATGACATCATCTGCCTTATCGCAAACAAATGTCAAGAGGAGCTTACCGCAAAGGGCGTAAGCGAGGAAATGAAGGCTAAGATGCGTATTATCGACGGCAACGTTGTTCATATGGCAAGACTTGCAACTTATGCGGGAACATATGTAAACGGTGTTGCTCAGCTTCACAGCGAAATCCTCAAGAATGATGTTCTTAAGGAATGGTATCAGGTTTATCCCGAAAGATTCCAGAACAAAACAAACGGTATCACACAGCGTCGTTGGCTTGGTCTTTGCAACCCCGAGCTTGCTGCTATGATTACCGAAAAGGTTGGCTCGGACGAGTGGCTTACAGACCTTTCGCTCCTTTCAAAGCTTACTGACAGTGCAAATGATTCAAGAACCATCACAAAGTTCAACAATATCAAGAAGAAGAAAAAGGTTCAGCTTGCTGAGTACATCAAGAAGATGGACGGCTTTGACGTAAATCCCGACACAATCTTTGATGTTCAGGTTAAGCGTTTGCACGAGTACAAAAGACAGCTTCTCAATGCTTTCTCGATTATGACAATCTACTTCAGATTGAAGGAGAACAAGCTCAAAAATTGGACTCCCACAACCTTTATCTTTGGTGCAAAGGCTGCTCCGGGTTATGCAAGAGCAAAGGCAATCATCAAGTACATCAACGAGATTGCAAACCTTGTAAACAACGACCCCGACACAAAGGACCTTCTTCAGGTTTACTTTATTTCAAACTACAACGTATCTTATGCAGAAAAGATTGTTGTTGCCGCTGATATTTCAGAGCAGACTTCAACAGCAGGTCTTGAAGCTTCGGGTACAGGTAATATGAAGTTTATGCTTAACGGTGCGGTTACACTCGGTACACTTGACGGTGCAAACGTTGAAATCGCAGAGTGTGCAGGCGAAGAAAACGAGTATATCTTCGGTGCAAGAGTTGAGGATATTGAAAGACTCAAGGCTGAGGGCTATAATCCCAAGAAGCTTTATGACGCTAACCCCGAAATCAAAAAGGTTGTTGACACACTTATCGACGGCACATTTGACGATGACGGTGCAGTGGGCGAAGGCAGCTTCAAGGAGCTTCACGATTCATTGCTTAAGGATTCAAGCTGGCAGAAAGCCGACAACTACTTCCTTATCTATGACCTTCCGCTTTATGTTGACGCTAAGATTAAGGCAAATGCAGACTATGCAGACCGCAAATTGTTCGGCAAGAAGTGCTTGCTCAACATTGCAAACGCAGGCAAATTCTCATCAGACCGTACTATCGTTGAGTACGCAAAAGAGATTTGGCACGTTAGCCACAAATAATCGGATTTCCGATAAAATTACAGGTTACCGCTTTTGCGGTAACCTGTTTTTGTTTTTATTTGATTTTATTCCTCGGCAACGGTCGGGTAATCTCCCCACACGGCGAGAATCGCATTTTTGTATTCCTGAGGCAGAGAAGCTATGATTTCTCTGCCGCTTGTGCTGTTCATATAAGTGTTTCTGACATTGCCGCCAACCTGCATTTCAATGTCGTTAAGCATTAAAAATTGCTGTTTAAGCACGCTTACGCTGTCTTTTGCCAGCATATCAAGCGTGATTTTTGTAATAAGCTCCATACTGTTCTCCTTTGATTAAGTTTTATTTTCTGATTTTGTAAGTGATTACCGCATTGATAAATTCCTTTTGTGTAAAATTCAACACTGTGCCTTGGGTTAAAAGCGTCAGGGTTGATGTTCCTCGACCGACTGCGGTTGTGAGGATGTTCTTGTTGTTGGTTACCACGGAATGGTATGCCACCGCATCGCTTTTATACGGCAGACCGAGCAACTGATATGATTTTGTTACGCCCATAGTCGCTTCCGCAAGCTCAATACTCAATGCCAAGGTCACAAAATCGCCTGTTCGCTGATATGCGAACTTTGCACTTGGAATCGGCATATTTTCAGAGTAAACAGTCAGCTCACCACTGCCTGTTTCAACGTTTGAAGCATCGTATTTGCCGCTCAAATCGACCGAGATAATTGCGTCTGTTGAAATGCTTACGTTATTACCCTCACGAAGCTTGACCTGAAACGTGCTGTCCGCCTCGTCGGAAGTGTAGCAGTTTTTGCTCACATAGCTTTCAACAGCCTCGTCGGTTTCGGCTTTTGTATAAGTGTCGGCTTTGTCCGCCTTTTGTTCAAGCGAGGTCAAGTCGATTTTGGCAATATTTTCGTCAAGCTCTTTTTGCTGTGCTTCAAGCCTGCTCAACGCCTGATACGCTTCTTCTCTCAGCTTCAGCGTTTCGGAATTCGGATTTTGGTATTCCTTGTCCTCAACAGGCAGGCTTTCGTCTGCGTAAAGTCTTACGATTTCGGTTTGAAACACAAGTCCGAAGCTGTTTGTACCCTCAATTTGCAGTTCAAAGCTACCGTGGGTAAAAATGTCGTTTTTGGTTACAACCCAGCGAATGAGAGTTCCGTTTTCGTCAAGGCTGACAAGAGAAGGAGTGACCGAGTTTACGCTTCCGTCGCAAAATCTAAGGTGCAGAGTGTATGAAATAGTTTCGTCACGAATTCCCTTGATGTAAAACTCCTGAGTGTAAGCAAGATTGTCGCCCGTTGTGCCGACACATTCACCGCTGACGCAGTCAACAGGCTTGCGTTTGTTAAAGATAATCATTTTTTCACCTCCGCTTACGGTGAATTATCGAGAAAAATTGCATAGTTTTATGCAATTGCCGAAAATTTTATAAAATTTTTTTGCTTTGCCCTTGCTCGGATGTGCGATAACGGCTTATTAACGCTGTGAGGTGTATACTGATGCTTGACTTTTAGAACAATATGAGGTATCATTTAGAATGTATAACTATCAAAATTAACTAAGTTGATAATATAATAAAGGAGTTGAAAAGCGTGTCTGCTGTGGCGGTAATTTTTGATATAGGCGTTGTTGCACTCAGAGTGCTGTTGCCGTTTTATGCGTTTGTAATAGTTTATCAATGCTATGCCGCAATGCGACGTCGCCGTCGCCCCGAAAAACCGCTTGTTACCCTGCTCAACTCTCATACGGGTGAAAAGCTGCCCGTGCTGTTTTGGGAAAATTCAATCGGCAGAAGCAAGTCAAGCGACATTATTGTTGACGACCCTGCCGTGTCACGAAATCATTGTGTGCTTTTAAGACGAAGCAACGGTTGGTTTATTACAGACACGGATTCCAAAAGCGGAACCTATGTAAACGGCAAGCCTGTGAGAAGCAGAACCCATGTTTTGATTGATGACGTTATCGGTGTCGGCGACTCCGAGTTTGAGTTTAAGCGTGGCGAGGAATATAACGAAAAGCTGGAATCAAGCTGGTTTTTCAAGAAACCAAGCAGTAAGCCTGCGATGAAATCGTGGAAGCTGATGCTTATGATAACGCTGTTTCACCTGTTTATGTGCGTTGAAGCAATGTTTTGGAACGACGGCTCAAAGGTGCTTTCGCCGCTTGTGCTTTTTGCTGCTCTTGCGGCTGTGGAATGGACGTTTTATTTTGTGTCAACATATGTTTTGCGTCGAGTGAATTTTGAGCTTGAAGCGTTGGCGTTGTTTTTGACGGGAATCGGTGTGATGCTGCTTGTGCGGCAGATTGAACGTTCGGCATATGTTCAGCTCATTGCGGCGGCAATCGGAATGATTTTGTTTTGCGTAATCATTAAATTCATCGAAAACCCCGACAAAGTAAACAAGCTGAGGCTTCCGATGATGATAGTTGCCGTGGGACTGCTTTTGACAAGCATTTTGTTTGGCAAAATAACACAGGGAGCGGCAAACTGGATATACATAGGCTCAATTTCAATTCAGCCGTCGGAGCTTGTAAAGGTAATTTATATATTCATCGGTGCAAGTGCTCTTGACAAGCTGCAAACAAAGAAAAACCTGCTTGAATTTATTATATTTTCAATAGTATGTGTCGGACTTCTTGCTCTTATGGGCGACTTCGGCACGGCATTGATATTCTTTGTGACCTTTTTGCTTATTGCATTTATGCGTTCGGGCGACTTCAAAACCGTTATCCTTGCGATTGCGGCGGCAGTTTTCGGTGTGACAATAGTGCTTAGATTTAAGCCTTATGTTGCCGACCGATTCAAGGCTTGGCGTCACGTTTGGGAGTATGCTCAGGCAGAGGGCTATCAGCAGGTGCATGTTCTGACGTTTATTGCAAGCGGCGGCTTGTTCGGCGTGGGCATAGGCAACGGATTTTTAAAGCAGGTGGCGGCATCCGAAAGCGACCTTGTGTTCGGACTTGTTGCCGAAGAAATGGGTGTTATCACGGCAATTGTGATTGCACTTGCAGTTGCTTTGCTTCCGATTTATGCAAGAGCCATCACCACCCGAAGCAGAAGCACGTTTTATTCCATTTCCGCCTGCTGTGCGGCAGGCTTGCTGATTGTTCAGCTTTCGCTTAATATTTTCGGTGCAACCGATATTTTGCCGCTTACGGGCGTAACCTTCCCGTTTGTCAGCAGCGGCGGTTCAAGTATAATCGGCTGTTGGGGGCTTATTGCGTTTATAAAAGCGGCAGACGAAAGAACCTATGCAGTTAAAAGATAATCAAAGCAAAGATTTTTATATATTTATTCTGAATTAAAGGGGGCGTTGATATGAAACGAGTGCTTCGCAGAAGTACGCTGATACTTATTATTACAATAGCGTTTATCGGCGGCGTGGGATTTTTGTCGTTTGAGCTGATAACAGAGGCAGACTCGTGGGCAAACCAACCATATAACGCTCACATCGCCGGCAACGGCGGACTTGCTCAGGCGGGAACGATTTTTGACCGAAACGGCACTGTGCTTGCAAAAACGGTTGACGGCAACCGAGTTTACAACGACAATTCTTCGATTCGCAAATCGCTTCTTCATGTTGTGGGCGACAACAGCCTCAACATTTCCACCGCCGTTCAGAGCAGGTATCGTTCTCAGCTTACGGGATACAGCCTGATTTGGGGGCTGAATATGCCGCAAACGCTGAAGATTTCTCATGATATGACGCTTACGGTGGACGCCCAAACCTGCTCGGCAGCCTATGATGTGCTTGAGAGCTACGGAAAAAAGGGTGCCTGCGTTGTGTATAATTACAAAACGGGAGATGTCATTTGCTCGGTCAGCACGCTTGCATATGACCCCGAGGCTCCTCCCGAAATTACCGAGGACAACGAAAGCGAATATGACGGCGTGTATCTTGACAATGTTTTGTCGTCCTCATACACTCCGGGTTCGATTTTTAAGATAGTAACCGCCGCCGCTGCGATTGAGAACACCCCCGATATTTTTGAAAGAACCTGGGATTGCAGCGGAAGCGAGGAAATCGGCGGAAGCAACATTACCTGTGTTGAAACACACGGTACAATCAACTTTAAAGAAGCTATGGCACATTCGTGCAACATAGTTTTTGCGGAGCTTGCCGTTGAGCTGGGTGCGGAAAAAATGACCGCAACAGCTGAGGAAATCGGCATCAATATGTCGTTTGATGTTGACGGTGTTCAAACTGCCAAGGGTAGCTATGATGTTTCAAAGGCAAACACCAACGAGCTTGCTTGGTCGGGCGTCGGTCAGTACAATGACAAGGTAAACCCGATGCAAATGGCGATAATTTGCGGAGCGATTGCAAACGGCGGAACTGCCGTGAATCCCACATTTATCAAGGATGGTACGGACGATTTGCTGAAGTCGCTGGGTATTAACACCGCAAAAAGCGGACGCAAGATGTTTGAATCCGCAACAGCCTCAAAGCTTGAGGAGGTTATGCGTTACACAATAACCGATTATTACGGCGACAATTTGTTTGGTGGCTTGACGGTTTGTGCAAAAACAGGTACAGCCGAGGTCGGCGACGACAAAGAACCGACAGCTTGGATGGTGGGCTACTCAAAGGACGAGGATTGCCCGCTTGCGTTTGCGTGTGTGGTTGAGGATTCGGGCTTTGGATTTACCTATGCCGGTCCTGTTGCCGAGGCGGCTATGATTCAGGCTTCAAAAAGCCTCAGAGGACAGTAAATAATTATTTTATACAGAGAGGAAATATTTGAATGAACTTTTTAAAAGCGATGTTCGGTAATTACAGCAAAAGAGAGGTCAAGCGTATTCAGCCGATTTGCGACAAGGTGCTTGCTCTTGATGATAAATATGCCGCAATGAGCGAAAGCGAACTGAAAAATCAAACAGCCCTGCTTAAGGAACGCCTTGCAAACGGCGAAACAACAGACGATATTTTGCCCGACGCCTTTGCGGTGTGCCGTGAGGCAAGCTGGCGAGTGCTTGGAATGAAGCATTTTCCGGTGCAGGTTTTGGGCGGAATTGTGCTTCATCAGGGTCGAATTGCCGAGATGAAAACAGGTGAAGGTAAAACCTTGGTTGCAACCCTGCCCGCATACCTCAACGCTCTTACGGGTGAGGGTGTGCATATTGTAACCGTCAACGATTACCTTGCTCGCCGTGACTCTGAGTGGATGGGCAAGCTTTACAGATACCTCGGCTTGGAGGTAGGTCTTATTGTTCACGATTTGGACAACGACCTCAGAAAAGAAGCTTATAACGCCGACATTACATACGGCACAAACAACGAGCTTGGATTTGACTATCTTCGTGACAATATGGTTGTTTATAAGGAACAAAAGGTTCAGCGTGGTCACGCTTTTGCCGTTGTCGATGAGGTGGACTCGATTCTTATTGACGAAGCCAGAACTCCTCTTATCATTTCGGGCAAGGGCGACAAGTCAACCGACCTTTATGAAAGAGCCGACAGCTTTGCCAAAACCCTGAAAATCCACCGCTTTGCCGAGCTTGACTCCAAAGAGGATATGGAGGAATATTACAAGGAACACGGCATTGACTATGTTGTTGACGAAAAGCAAAAGACCGCAACTCTTACTCAGAGCGGTGTTAAAAAGGCAGAGGAGTTTTTCGGCATCGAAAACCTCACAGACCCCGACAACCTTACGATTCAGCACCATGTAAACCAAGCTATCAAGGCAAACGGCGTTATGAAGCTTGATGTTGACTACGTTGTAAAGGACGACGAGGTTATCATTGTTGACGAGTTTACGGGACGTTTGATGTACGGCAGACGCTTTAACGAGGGCTTGCATCAGGCAATTGAAGCAAAAGAGGGTGTTAAGGTTCAAAGCGAAAGCAAAACACTTGCTACGATAACCTTCCAAAACTACTTCCGTCTGTACAAAAAGCTGTCGGGTATGACAGGTACGGCTCAAACCGAGTCCGAGGAATTTGAAGAAATCTATGAGCTTGACGTTGTTGAAGTTCCCACCAACAAGCCCGTAATCCGCAAGGACTTGCCGGACTCCGTATACAAAACCGAAAAAGGCAAATTTAACGCTGTTATTGACAGAATTTGCGAGGCTCACGAAAAAGGTCAGCCCGTGCTTGTGGGTACAATTTCGATTGAAAAGTCAGAGCTTCTTTCAAAAATGCTCAAACGCCGTGGAGTAAAGCACAATGTGTTAAATGCAAAGCAGCACGAAAAAGAGGCTGAAATCGTTGCTCAGGCAGGTAAATTGGGTGCGGTGACCATTGCAACCAATATGGCAGGCCGTGGTACGGATATTATACTCGGCGGTAACGCAGAATATATGGCAAAGGCTTCAATGCGTAAGCAGGGCTTCCCCGAAGAAATGATTGAGGAGGCTACGGGCTATGCCGAAACCGACGACGAGGAAATTATCAACGCAAGAAAAACGTTCAGAGAGCTGAATGATAAGTATAAGGAAGAAATCAAGGACGAGGCTGAGCAGGTTCGTGCCGCAGGCGGTCTTATGATTATCGGCACGGAGCGTCACGAATCACGCCGTATTGATAACCAGCTCAGAGGTCGTTCGGGACGTCAGGGCGACCCCGGCGAAAGCCGCTTTTACCTTTCAACCGAGGATGACCTTATGCGTTTGTTCGGCGGCGACCGAATGAAGGCTATGATGGAGCGTATGAATGTTGATGAGGACACTCCGATTGAAAACAAAATGCTTTCAAATATCATCGAAGGCTCACAGGAAAAGGTTGAGCTTCGCAACTTCGGTATTCGTAAGGACGTTCTTAAATACGACGACGTGCTTAACCGTCAGCGTGAGATAATCTACGGTCAGCGTGATCAGGTTCTTAACGGCGAAGATTTGCACGACACCGTGCTGAAGATGATTTCGGATACGGTTGACACCTCAATCAAGCACTATCTGCCCGAAGGACCTAAGGAAAATTGGAACTACCCAAGCCTTATTGACTACTACAAGGAATGGATAATCAAGGATACCGAAAAATATGACCTTGACGCAGACGACCTTGAAGATATGGAAGCCGATGAAATCGGCAAGATGATTGTTGATGACGCACTTGAAATTTACAATGCAAACGAGGAGCTTTTGCCCTCCGAAACAATGCGTGAGATGGAGCGTGTTTACCTCTTAAAGAGCGTTGACACCCACTGGATGGAGCATATCGACAATATGGAGCAGCTCAAATCGGGCATCAGACTGCGTTCGTACGGTCAGCACGACCCTGTTGTTGAATATCGTCTTGAAGGCTTTGATATGTTTGACGAGATGATTGAGAATATCCGTGAGGATACAATCAAGCTTATGCTTGTTATGCCCAAGCGTGTTTATGAGATTCAAAAGCGACAGGAGGCTATTGAGGCTGCAAGAAAGGCAGCCGAAAAGCAAGCCGCAGCCGCTCATCAGGTGATTCTCAATAACGGCGAGCAACCGCAACAGCCCAACGCTGTGCAGGCGGCACTCAAGCGTGAGCAGGTGGCAAAGCCCACTCAGATTTCCTCCGACGGAACAGACCTTGCAAATAAAACCGTTCGCAAGGGCAAGAAAATCGGCAGAAATGACCCCTGCCCGTGCGGAAGCGGCAAAAAGTATAAAAAATGCTGCGGTCGTGACCTTTGATAAGCTTGCTATAAACACAACCGAATAATTAAACGGGTAGTCCTACTTAAATCGGTAAGGCTACCCGTTTTTGCATTTTTTTGCATTTTTGTGCATTTTTGTGCATTTCATCGCAGCAATCTTTGATGTATTTCCAAAGCTGAGAACACGTCTTGATACTGCATTTATTTCAAGCGATTTTGTGCATTTCATCGCATCAATCTTTGATGTATTTCCAAAGCTGAGAACACGTCTTGATACTGCATTTATTTCAAGCGATTTTGTGCATTTCATCGCATCAATCTTTGATATATTTTCAAAGCTGAGGACACGTCCTGACACTGCATTTATTTCAAGCGATTTTGTGCATTTCACCGCAGTAATCTTTGATATATTTTCAAAGTAACGAACACTGCATCTATTTCAAACGTTTTTTAAATCAAGATGTTTTGAGTGTATCATTCCACCAAGCTCTTTAACAACTGTTAGGCTGTCAAGTATAAAATATTTCAAAATCGGCGGGTATAAAAATTCGGGATATGATGCTGATTTTGGGATAATATAAATTAAGGAAAACGTGGCTTGAACGGCGGCTTTTGTTTTAGGCGATTTTGCTCAATAAAGATACGATAAATCTGTTAATATTATATAACCCGATAAAAGTAGAAAAAAAATCAAAAAATACATTGACAAATATTTAACGATGATGATAAAATGTTAGTATCAAAGCAAGAATATCCTAAACATTGCAGTGTGAAAAGGAAAGGATTATTAAAATGAAAAAAGTTTTATGTACCTTGCTTGCCTGTTCACTGGTTGCAACGGCTGCGGTCGGTTTTTCGGGCTGCGGTTGCAGTGATTCAACAAGCAACAAGCCCGGCTACACAGTTCCGGTTACAGAGCCGGATCTCAAAAACGACGAGTTCGGTTTTACAATCATCAACGATAACGAGCTTATGGTCACAACCTATTTGGGCGACAGCACGGAAATTGTGTTCCCCGAAAGCTTTAACGGCTACACGGTAACCACAGTCGGCAAGTTTATTTTCAGCCGTGCGGACATCACAAGCGTTGAAATCCCCGACACAGTCAAGGAGATTCAGGACCACGCTTTTGCTTCGTGTAAAAGCTTGACAAGCGTTAAGCTTCCGAAGAATCTTGAAACCTTAGGCACAAACGTTTTCTTTAATTGCAGAAATCTTAAATCAATCGAATTGCCTTCAACACTCAAAAATATCGACGTTTACGCTTTTGCGGCAGCAGGTTTTGAGAGTGTTACAATCCCCGAAAGCGATGTTTTCACATCCTTGGGTGAATATATGTTCTATCAATGTCAGGATTTGAAAGAGGTTACGATTCCCGCAACCGTAAAATCAATTCCCGACTCTGCATTTGCAGACTGTCCCAATCCGCTGACCTTTAAGGTTGAAAAGGGTTCATACGCTCAGGAATATGCAGAGAAGAACAATTTTGCTGTTGAAGCAACAGAATAAGTCAGTAATCAATACACATAAAATTAAGTTAGATAAGAGGTAAACAAATGAGCAACAAAGAGTATCCTATTGTGGAAAACACAGAAACTTTTGAAGCAGCTCTTGCAAGAGTAAGAGAAGCACAAAAGATTTTCTCAACCTACACTCAGGAGCAGGTTGACAAGATTTTTCTTGCAGCAGCTACCGCAGCAAACCAGATGCGTATTCCGCTTGCAAAAATGGCTGTTGAAGAAACAGGCATGGGTGTAGCCGAAGACAAGGTTATCAAAAACCACTTTGCTTCGGAATATATCTACAATGCTTACAGAGATGTTAAGACCTGCGGCGTTATCGAAGAGGACAAATCGTTCGGTATCAAAAAGATTGCCGAGCCTATCGGTGTTATTGCTGCCGTAATCCCGACAACAAACCCGACATCAACAGCTATCTTCAAAACGCTTGTATGCTTAAAGACACGCAACGGCATCATCATCAGCCCCCACCCCCGTGCAAAGAAAAGCACAATTGAGGCTGCAAAGGTTGTTTTGGAGGCTGCTGTTAAGGCAGGTGCTCCCGAAGGCATTATAAGTTGGATTGATGTTCCGTCACTTGAGCTTACCAATATGCTTATGCAGGAAGCTGACTGCATCTTGGCAACAGGCGGCCCCGGAATGGTTAAGGCTGCTTATTCATCGGGCAAGCCCGCACTCGGCGTTGGTGCAGGTAACACTCCTGCAATAATCGACGAAACAGCAGATATTTTGCTTGCCGTTAACTCGATTATCCACTCAAAGACATTTGACAACGGTATGATTTGTGCTTCAGAGCAGTCGGTTATCGTTGAAAAGAAAATATATGCAAAGGTTAAGAAGGAGTTTAAGGCTCGTGGCTGCTACTTCCTTAACGACGAAGAAATCGAAAAGGTTAGAAAGACCATCATCATCAACGGTGCCCTCAATGCTAAGATTGTAGGTCAGAAGCCCGTTACCATTGCAGCTCTTGCAGGTGTGACAGTTCCCGAAGAAACAAAGATTCTCATCGGTGAGGTTGAATCTGTTGACATCAGCGAGGAGTTTGCTCACGAAAAGCTTAGCCCCGTGCTTGCTATGTACAAGGCAGAGAGCTTTGAGGATGCAATCGCAAAGGCAGAGCAGCTTGTTGCAGACGGCGGCTATGGCCACACATCTTCACTTTATGTTGACGCTGTAAACGAAACAGCAAAAATCGACGAATTCGCAGCTCGTATGAAGACCTGTCGTATTCTTGTAAATACTCCGTCATCTCAGGGCGGTATCGGTGACCTTTACAACTTTAAGCTCGCTCCGTCACTCACACTCGGCTGCGGCTCTTGGGGCGGCAACTCAGTTTCAGAGAACGTTGGATGCAAGCACCTTATCAATATCAAGACGGTTGCCGAAAGGAGAGAGAATATGCTTTGGTTCAGAGCACCTGAAAAGGTTTATATCAAGAGAGGCTGTATGCCTGTGGCTCTTCAGGAGCTTAAGGACGTTATGGGCAAAAAGAGAGCCTTTATCGTAACAGACTCATTCCTTTATAAGAACAGCTACACAAAGCCGATTACCGACAAGCTTGACGAAATGGGCATTGTTTATACAACATTTGCCGATGTTGAGCCGGATCCGTCACTTCTTTCTGCTCAGAACGGTGCAGAAGCTATGCGTAAGTTTGAGCCTGACTGCATCATCGCACTCGGCGGTGGTTCTGCAATGGACGCTGCAAAGATTATGTGGGTACTTTATGAGCATCCCGAAGTTGACTTTATGGATATGGCAATGCGTTTTGTTGATATTCGCAAGAGAGTTTACACCTTCCCGAAGATGGGCGAAAAGGCATACTTCATCGCTATCCCAACTTCATCGGGTACAGGCTCCGAGGTTACTCCGTTTGCCGTTATCACAGATCAAGATACAGGCATCAAGTATCCTCTTGCAGATTACGAGCTTATGCCGAATATGGCTATCGTTGACGCAAACAATATGATGAGCGGTCCTAAGGGACTTACATCTGCATCGGGTATCGACGCTGTATCTCACGCTCTTGAGGCATATGCTTCAATGATGGCAACAGACTTTACAGACGGCCTTGCACTCCGTGCTCTTGAGCTTATCTTCAAATATCTCCCTGCTTGCTATGACAACGGTCAGAACGAACCCGTTGCTCGTGAAAAGGTTGCTCACGCCGCAACAATGGCAGGTATGGCATTTGCTAACGCATTCCTCGGTGTTTGCCACTCAATGGCTCACAAGCTCGGTGCTTTCCACCATGTTCCTCACGGTGTTGCAAACGCACTTATGCTTGAGCAGGTAATCAGATTCAACTCCTCCGAGGTTCCCTCAAAGATGGGTACATTCCCGCAGTATGACCACCCGCACACTCAGGCTCGTTATGCTGAGATTGCTCGTTACCTCGGTTTGGGCGGCAAGAACGACGCAGAGAGCGTTGAAAACCTCATCAAGGCTGTAAACGACCTCAAGAAGAGAGTTGGTATTAAGGATACAATCAAGGATTATGTTCCGGACGAGGAGGACTTCCTCAACCGTCTTGACGATATGACAGAGCAGGCATTTGACGACCAATGTACAGGTGCTAACCCAAGATACCCGCTCTTCAGCGAAATCAAGCAGATGTATCTCAATGCTTACTACGGCAAGAGTAACGAAGCAGTTTGATTTAATAAAAGCATATAAAGATTATCCCGACGGCTTAACGCTGTCGGGATTTTTGCGTATGGGGATTTTGTGACCGTTTATAGATTTTGCACAATAATAAAATATATCAGCAGGATAATTTGGCGGTTGAAATAAAATATTTTTGTGCTTAAATGATAAAAATAATCTTGAGATTTATTCAAAACGTCAAAGTTTATTTAAAAGTATTATCTAAATAAACAAAGATTTTTGCGAATTTTTTGTTATTTTTCTACTGTACTCCGCAAATAAATTATTGTATAATATTAACAGCAAATTTGATTTGCCAGCACATTACTTTCCGAAAGGAGCAAAACATTAATATGAAATTAGATACAGTTCTTGCAAAAAGAAAAAATAAGGTGATTTACCGAGACGGCAATTTGGTTGCCAAGGTATTTGACGAAACCTTCCCCAAGTCCGATATTCTTAACGAGGCTTTGAATCAGGCGAGAGTTGAGGAAACAGGTCTTAACATTCCCAAAATCGAGGAAGTTACCAAGCTTGATGGCAAGTGGGCGATTATCTCAACCTTTATCGAGGGCAAAACCCTTAAACAGCTTATGGATGAAAACCCCGACAAGATTGACGAATATCTTGAGCTTTTTGTTGACATTCAAATCAATATTCTCAATCAAGAAGCTCCCTTGCTTAACAAGCTGCACGACAAGATGAATCGCAAAATCAGCGAAACCGACCTTGACGCAACAACACGCTATGAGCTGCATACACGCCTTAACGGTATGCACAGACACTCAAAGGTTTGCCACGGTGACTTCAACCCCAGCAATATCATCATCACTCCCGATGGCACTCCGTATGTTATCGACTGGTCACACGCAACTCAGGGCAACGGCTCTGCGGATGCGGCAAGAACATACCTGTTGTTCCGCCTTAAAAAGCAGGACGACATCGCTGAGAAGTATATGAAGCTGTTTTGTGCAAAGACCGACACAGCTCGCCAGTATGTAAACCAGTGGCTTCCGATTGTAGCCGCTTCTCAGTCTGTAAAGGGCAAGCCCGAAGAACGTGAATTTTTGCTTTCTTGGGTTAATGTATTTGATTACCAGTAAGTTTTCATAATGTATACCTTTTTAAAAAACCGACTGCTTCACTCGATGGGTGAAGCAGTCGGTTTTTCACAAGATAGCCTTGCAAAGCTGTATAATTCAATAATAATGATAGCCGAGGAAAGTTAAATATTCAGGTTGGGCTCCGCAATGAAATAAACGCCCCTATCATCTTATAAAATCAAGGGTGATTTGCTCTTGGTCTGCTATAAATTTACGCAGGGTGATTCCGGCGGAGGAAAGCATTTTTTTGGACGCAATCGTGTCACGGGACTCGGCATATTTATCGTAAAGATAAACCACCTCCGAGATGCCCGACTGAATAATCGCTTTTGCACATTCGTTGCACGGAAAAAGGTCAACATAAATTCTTGCGTCCTTCAGGTTTTTGCCCCTTGCGTTGAGAATTGCGTTAAGCTCGGCGTGAACAACATAGCTGTACTTTGTGTCGTCACCCTCACGCTCCCACGGATAGTCGTCATCGGAGCAACCGTAGGGAAAGCCGTTGTAGCCTGTTGACAAAATGATGTTGTTTTTATCCACAATGCAAGCTCCGACCTGAGTGTTGGGGTCTTTACTGCGTTTTGCCGCAAGCAACGCAACTCCCATAAAGTATTCGTCCCACGAAATATAGTCTTTTCTTTTCATAAAAATCACCTCTGGAATTTACTTTTGCAGCGAATGTTTGCCAAAAATCACTGCTGTTGCTTAAATTATATAATATTATTTTTGAATACACAAGGAATTTGCGATTATTTTTAATCTTTGTATTGATTTTTAGCTACTAATGGTGTAAGATACTACTGTTAATTAAAGTAACTGAGTGCAACTCTTTTCAAAGGTAAGCTCGCAAAGCTTTTTGCGGGATTGCCTTGATTTGCTTTATGAGATGTGAGGAATTTATGAAAACTATTATTGTGGGCTGTGGCAAGGTTGGTACAGCCATTGCAAAGGAGCTTAATAACACCGAACACGACGTCGTGGTTGTTGATGTTAACGGCGAAGCAGTTTCAAGGCTTTCCGATTCTATCGACGCCATTGGAATCGAGGGCAACGGTGCAACTTATGAAACGCTTATTGAAGCAGGAGCGGAAATAGCGGATTTGGTTGTTGCCGTAACCGCAAAGGACGAGGTAAATCTTTACACCTGCCTTATGGCAAAGGCGGCGGGCGTAAGACACACGATTGCAAGGGTTCGCAACCCCGAATATACAAGCGATTTGTTCAGGGTTAAGGAGCATCTCGGACTTTCAATGGCGATTAACCCCGAACAAACGGCTGCCAATGAGATCAGCCAGCTTTTGCGTTTTGCGGGTGCGTTGGAGGTTGACACCTTTTCACGAGGTGCGGTCGAGCTTATCAAGGTGACTGTTCCCGAAGAATCGGTTATTGCAAACAAGCGTATCAGCCAAATTGATATATTCAAGGGTAAGGTGCGAATTTGCACGGTCGAAAGAGGCCCTGAGGTTTATATCCCAAACGGCGATTTTGTAATCGAAAGCGGCGACAAAATTTCGATTGTTTCAAAGTCGGATGTTACGGCAAAGCTTTTCAAAAAAATCAATGTGATGATAGGAAAAAGCCGTGACGTTATCCTATTGGGCGGCGGCAAGATTTCATATTACCTTGCACAAAGGCTTATCAAGTCCGGCACAAACGTAAAAATTATCGAAAAAAATCCCGACCGCTGCAAGCATCTTGCCGAGGTTTTGCCGGAGGCTGTGATTATCAACGGCGACTGTATGGACCAAGAGCTTTTGCTCAGCGAGGGAATCGAGCATGTTGACGGTGTTGCGGCTCTTATGGACTTTGACGAGGAAAACATCCTCATTTCGCTGTATATCAAGGGCGTTTCAAAGGCAAAGGTTATCACCAAGGTGAACAACCATTCCTTTGACAGCATTGTGGCAAACCTTAATCTTGAATGTGTAATCAATCCGAAGAATATTTCGGGTGAATATATTGCAAGCTATATCAGAGCGATGCAGAATTCTTTGGGAAGTAATGTTGAAACTCTGTACCGCCTTAACGAGGACAGGGTTGAGGCACTTGAATTTAATGCCAAAAATTCGTCCAAAACTATCGGAAAGAAGCTTTCCGAGCTTGAACTCAAGGATAATTTGCAGATTATTTGCATCAACCGCAAGGGCAAGGTTATTCTTCCCGTCGGAAGCGATACAATTATGCCTGATGACTTGGTTGTGGTAATTACAAAGCACAAGGGGCTTAGCGACCTTGACGATATTTTGGATTAACGAGGCTTTTGAGGGGTTATGAATAAGCGAATTATTGTTTATATTCTCGGCTGGGTACTCATCATAGAGGGAATTGCAATGCAAATCGGCACTTGCACCTCTCTAATTTACCGTGAAAACGATTGGTATTACTTTTTGATTGTCGGTGCGTCAAGCTCTGCAATCGGCACTCTGCTTGTCAGAGTTTTCAGGCAAAAAAATATGGTTTTGTACCAAAAATCAGGCTTTGCGGCTACGGCGTTGAGCTGGATTTTGCTCTCGCTTGTAGGGTGTTTGCCGTTTTGGTTAAGCGGCAGTATTCCGAGCTTTATTGACGCATTTTTTGAGATGGTTTCGGGCTTTACAACAACAGGCTCAACAATTCTTACCGATGTTGAGGCGTTGAGTCACGGAATGTTAATGTGGAGAAGCTTTTCGATTTGGTTGGGCGGTATGGGCGTTATCGTTTTTTTGCTTGCTCTCATACCAAAGCTCGGCGGCTCTCAAAACATTTATCTTATGCGTGCGGAAAGCCCCGGCCCGATTGTGGGCAAGGCTGTTCCTCGTATGAGAAACTATGCGTCGATGCTGTACGGAATTTATATCGGCTTTTCACTGCTTGAATTTGTACTTTTGCTGTTTGGCGGAATGGGATTTTTTGATGCATTGAACACAACGTTTTCGTCCGCAGGCACGGGTGGTTTCAGCGTTCGCAATGCAAGTATGGCGGCGTACAGCGGTTATTGTCAAATTGTGGTATCTGTTTTTTTTGTATTGTTTGCCACTAATTTTTCTGTATACATTATGTTGCTTGCACGCAAGTTTAAGCAGGCGTTCAAAATGGAGGAGCTGTGGGCATATATCGGCATAATTGCCGTTGCTACCCTGATAATCGGAATAAACATCAGCTCAATTTATCCGTCGGCGTATGATGCGTTTCATCAGAGCTTTTTCTATGTTTCGTCGGTTATCAGCACCGCAGGCTTCTCGATTGAAGACGTAAACAAATGGCCTGAGCTTTCAAAGGCAATCATAATAATCCTTACCTTTATCGGAGCAATGGCAGGCAGTACAGGCGGTGGCTTTAAGGTTTCGAGAATCGTTATTCTGTTTAAGGAAGTCAGAAAGGAATTTGCACTCCTTATTCACCCACGCAACGTAAAAACAATTAAGATGGACGGCAAAACAATTGACCACAGCATAATGAGAACGACCTCGGTGTTTTTGGTTGTGTATATAGGAATTTTTGTGCTGAGCTTTATTTTGGTTTCTTTTGAAGGAAAAGACGTTTTGACAAACTTTACGGCAATAGCGGCAACTCTCAACAACACGGGTCCGGGACTTAATGAAGTAGGGTCTGTTGATAACTATTCTTCATTTAGCATACTGTCAAAATCGGTAATGATTTTTGATATGCTTGCCGGCAGGCTGGAGCTTTTCCCGCTTCTTCTTTTGTTTTCGCCGTCGGCTTGGAAAAAATCATAATTTTCAGGGGCGGAGCTTCCGCCCTTTGATTTTAGGAGAAATATGAAAAAGTTTTTGTGGATTTTATCGGCAACGGCATTGTGTGCGGTTTTTTGCTCATGTGCGTTGCAGGCTCAAAAGCCGAGTGAAGTCAGCTTTGAGGCGATGGATACCTTTATGAGCCTTAAAATTTACGGCGAAAACAGCGAAGATGTTGCAATAGCCGTGCAGAACAAAACAGAACAGCTTGAAGCATTGATGTCGGCAGAAGATGAAAACAGCGACATTTTCAAGGTAAATCAAGCCGATACTCAACCCTTTGAGCTAAGCGAGGACACAGCCGACATTGTGCAAAAATCGCTTGATTTGTGCAAAGAAGCCGAGGGAAGTCTTGACATAACGATTTACCCCGTGGTGTGCGAATGGGGCTTTATCAGCAAAAGCTACAAAATCCCTCAGCAAAGCAAAATTGATGAGCTTTTGAAGTCGGTGGATTATAAGAGCGTTAAGCTTGACGGCAAAAAAATCACCCTTTTGCCGGATATGCAGCTTGATTTGGGTGCTGTTGCAAAGGGCTATGCCGCCGACAAGGGCATTGAGATATGTAAGGAGGAAGGCGTTTCCTCGGCATTGCTAAACTTCGGCGGCACGGTGGCGGCAGTCGGCACAAAGCCCGACGCTTCAAGCTGGAAGATAGGTATTGCCGACCCCGAAAACCGTGCAAGCTACTTTGGGTATCTTAGCTGCAAGGACACGGTTGTGGCAACCTCCGGAGGCTATGAACGCTGTTTTACGGGCGAGGACGGAAAAACCTATATTCATATTATCGACCCCAAAACAGGACAGCCCGTTGACAACGATATCAGCTCTGTGACGATTGTGTCGCCAAGCGGACTGAAAAGCGATGCACTTTCAACGGCGTTGTTTGTTATGGGGATTGACGGTGCAAGGGAATATCAAAAAGCAAACGGAGGCTTTGATTTTGTTATTCTGAGCAAGGATAATGAGGTTTATGTTACAAGCACAATTTCCCAAAGCTTTACCCTTGCAGAAGGCTCAAAGGATTTAAAAATAAATATTGTCAACTAAAGCTTTGCGGCAAGTCCGCAGGGCTTTATTTTTTTGCCAAAAATTAAATTTTTAAGAAATTTTTTAAAGATTGCATATTTTTATGCAATTTTTTTGATTTTTGCAGGTAGGGTTGAAAGGACGTTGCGGTGATTTGCCGATTAAGCTAAGGCTTTGGATTAAAGCCCTTTGGCGTCCTTTTAAATTCGGAGGTGACAGAATATTAAAGGAAAACTTACAAAAAGCGAAAAGGAGTTTTGCTGTTGCTTTGCATTTACGGGTGACCTCAGACTTTCGGCTTTGCAGGCGGGACTTGCCGAACAGCGGGGCGAAAAGCTGCTTTGCAAAAAAGAGATTACCGACAGAATCGAAAGCATTGCTTCGGCTCGCAAAAAGGCACTTGCAAATATGGCGACAACCGGCTACTACAAGCTGGCTTTCGGTAGCATTGCCGATGCGGTGTCATTGCTTTATGCAGATAATCCCACCAAGGAGGAGCTGAGCAAAATGGACCTTTTCTCGGTGTCGGAAATAAAACGCCCCAAGGACGGCAGTATGGAAATCAAGTTTTTTGACCGTTTGAAAGCGATTGAGCATCTTGAAAAAGAAACAGAGGAAGAAAGCACGGCAAGAGATTTTTTTGACGCAATAGGCAAAAGTGCGGACGGCTGTGGTGATGTGCTTGAAAATTAAACCTTTCTCGGCAAAGCAACGCATTGTGCTGAGCTGGTGGCACGACAACTCAAAGCTGTCCGACTATGACGCAATTATCTGCGACGGAGCTGTGAGAAGCGGAAAAACATTTTGTATGGTGCTTTCATATGTGATTTGGAGCTTTTACGCCTTTGCGGATTCCGACTTTGCACTTTGCGGCAAAACAATACGCTCTCTCAGGCGAAATATGGTAACGCCCGTGATTCCGATTCTTAAATCCATCGGCTTTGAATGTGAGGAAAAGCTGTCGCAAAACATTTTACTTGTAAGCTACGGCACAACCACCAACAGATTTTATCTTTTTGGAGGCAAGGACGAATCCTCTGCCTCTCTTATACAAGGGATGACTCTTTCGGGCGTGCTGTTTGACGAGGTGGCTTTGATGCCGAGATCGTTTGTTGAGCAGGCTATGGCACGCTGCTCCGTGAGTGGCTCACGGTTTTGGTTTAACTGTAACCCCGAACACCCTGAGCATTGGTTTTATCTTGAATGGATAAAAAAGGCAAGTGAGAAAAACGCCCTGTATCTTCACTTTACAATGGACGATAATCCGTCGCTTTCGGAAAAGGTGAAGAAAAGATACGAAAAGCTGTATTCGGGCGTGTTTTACGAACGATTTGTCAAGGGCAGATGGGTGGCGGTTTACGGGGCTGTGTATCCGTTTATGGCTGACGAGGATATGTTTTGCACCATACCCGACGGAGCTTTTGACGAGTATGTTGTGTCGTGTGATTACGGCACGGTAAACCCTTCCTCGTTCGGCTTGTGGGGCAGGCAAAACGGCGTTTGGTACAGGCTTGACGAGTATTATTTCAACTCACGCACCGAGGGCTTTCAAAAAACCGATGAGGAGCATTATAAGGCACTTTGCGAGCTTGCAGAGGGCAAAGCTGTGTCAAGGGTGGTTGTTGACCCGTCGGCGGCAAGCTTTATTCAAACTATTCGCCGTCACGCAAAATTTACCGTAGTGCCTGCTCAAAACAACGTGCTTTACGGAATCCGCAGGGTGTCGCAGGTGCTAAAGGACAAAAGCGTGAGAATTTGCAAAGGCTGCAAGGCGTCAAAGCGAGAGTTTGCACTTTATCATTGGGACGGCAAAAAACACGACGACAGCCCTGTTAAGGAAAACGACCACGCTATGGACGACATCAGGTATTTTGTTACAACGATAATTGACGGCGGCAGAAAAACCTTTGTGTTTGCCGCCGAAAGACAGGAGGAAAACTAAGCTTGAAGTTTGGAAGAAAAAAGCAAGGCTCAAAGCAACCGGCGGTTCAGACCGTTGCACGAGATGCAAAAGGCGGGAGCTTGCTTTCGCAATACGAGGCACAAGGCAGGGCGGAGCGAGAGCTGTATTCAAGCCTGCGTGAGGCTGTTCCGATTGTTGACGCCGCAATTTGCAAAACGGTAAGACTTATCGGCAATTTTAAGGTTGAAGCCGAGAGCAAAGCCGCTCAGAAAATTGCGGACGAGTTTATCAAAAACGTAAAAACAAACGGCAATGAGGGCGGAATGATTAATTTTGTTTACAGCTATCTTGACAGCCTGCTTACATACGGAGCGGCTGTTGGTGAGATGATTCCGACCCTTGATGCCGACGGAATATCGGCACTTTACAACGCAAGCCTTGACGATGTTGAAATCAGAGCTGACAAAACGCCGCTTGATTTGACGGTGTGCCGAAACGATATGGGACAAATAACTCCCGTAAAATACCAAAATCTTGTGCTGGCAACCTTGCTCAATCCCAAGGCAGGAGCTGTGTGCGGAACCTCAATTTTGAGCGGCTTGCCGTTTGTAAGCTCAATTTTGCTGAGGATTTTTCAATCGCTAAAAAACAATTGGGAGCGTGTGGGCGACGTTCGATTTGCCGTCACTTATACTCCCAACGCCAACGAAGCCTTCAGCGAAGAAAGTGCAAGGCAAATTGCCGCCGAATGGAAAAAGGCAATGCGAAGCAGCACTGTGTGTGACTTTGTTGCGGCAGGCGATGTCAGCGTTAAGGTGATTGGTGCCGAAAACCAGATGCCCGATTGCGAAATTCCCGTGAGAACAATCACGGAGCAGATTATTGCAAAGCTGGGAATACCGCCGTTTTTGCTTGGACTTTCGTGGTCAAGCACAGAGCGTATGAGCCAGCAACAGGCGGATATTTTGACAAGCGAGCTGGAATATTACAGGGCTGTGGTAGAGCCTGTCATTCGCAGAGTGATTGAGAGCCACCTCAGGTTGTCGGGGTATACCGACAGGGTGAGGGTGATTTGGAACGACATCAATCTTCAGGATTCGCTTGAGCTGTCCGAAGCAAGGCTTAACAACGCAAGGGCTTTGCAAATTGAAAAGGAAATCGGTTTGGAGGTAATTGATGAATAAAGCTGTAAAGAAGGAGAATGTGCAGGGAAGTGTTTTAAACGCCCCCTCAAACGTTGTGAGCGACAAGGAGCTTGAGCTTATCAACGGTTACACAAGGCGAAAGCTGAGTGCAGACGAGGTGTATGTGTTTTCGGTTGTTTTGTGTGACAACGACGTTGACCGTGACGGCGAGCGTTTTACGGTGGAGTCGCTTTTTGAGCTTGAAAAGCTGTTTGTCGGAAAAAGCGGAATTTTTGACCATAATCCGAGTGCCAAAAACCAGACCGCAAGAATCTTCGACTGCTCTGTTGAGGCTGTCGGAGGACGAAAAACCGCTTTGGGCGATGATTATTTCAGGCTCAAAGCAAGGGCGTATCTGCCTAAAAGCGAAAAGAACGCCGATTTGATTTTGGCACTTGACAGCGGAATTATCAAGGAGGTGAGCGTCGGCTGTGCGGTCGAAAAAATCGTGTGCAGTATTTGCGGAGAAAACTCAGACAGATGCCCGCATATTAAGGGCGAAAAATACGGCTCCAAGCTGTGCTGCGGCGAAATGACAGACCCCTATGACGCTTATGAATGGAGCTTTGTTGCCGTGCCGTCGCAGAAATCGGCGGGCGTTACAAAGTCGACATATCGAAAGGAAATGAATATGGAAGATATTTTAAAAAGGCTTGAACTCAAAAAGGGCTTTACACTCAGCGACAGCGATTGTTCAAAGCTGAGTGACTATATGGAAAATCTCAAAAAATCGGCAAAGGACGGCATATATTACCGTGACAGCCTGACAAGTGAGGTTTTAAGGCTTTCTGCCTGTGTTCAGCCCGACGTTTCAAGAGAAACAATGGAAAGCATTGCAAAAACAATGACGGTTTCTCAGCTAAAGGAATTTAAGACCGCCTTTGAAAAGCAGAAAAACAAGGACGTTGCACCGGTGGTTCAGCTTTGCGGCGGCAGCAAAAAACCAAGCACCGTTTCAAACGGTCAATTCAAAATTTAACGGAGGTAAAAATATGAATGTAAAATTTAACGGCTACGGCGAAAATGCGGCAACCTTTGTTGCCGACAGCACACTTACAAGAACAGGCGTGCCTGTAAAAATCTCAGACAACGGCACGGTTGCGGCTTGTTCTGCAAATGATGTGTTTTGCGGAGTTTGCGTTGCTTTGCGTGACGGCTACGCAACCGTTCAGTTGTCGGGCTATGCAACGGTTACAACATCGGCTAAGCTTGCTCTTGGATTTCAAAAGCTTGCTGCGGCGGCAAACGGCAAGGTTGCCGCAAACACAAACGGCAGAGAGCTGCTTGTTGTAAATTCAACTGCGACTGAAGCAGGAATCATTCTTTAATTAACAGGAGGTATTTTATAATGGCTGATTATCAAAACATTACAATAGAAAAGGGTATGTATCAGGGAAAGGGCAGTCTTACCGACGTGCTTGAAAAGCTTGACCCGTCCGAAAACTATGCGGGTACGTCGCTTGAGGGGCTTGACGCATTTTCTCGCCAGCTCAAACGCTTTGACATCAAGGTCAGCGGCAAAGGAAGCGACTGCGTTGAAAAGTTTTTCCAAACCTCGGATTCGTCCGCACTTTTTCCCGAATATGTGAGCAGAGCGGTAAAGCAGGGAATGGAGCGTGCAGATGTGCTGTCAAGCCTTGTGGCAACCGTAACCGACATCAACGGAATGGACTACCGCAGTATTGTTTCAAATCCGAGCGAGGACGACAAGACGCTTGCGGTTGTAAACGAGGGTGCGTCAATTCCGCAGACAAGCATAAAAACAAGAGAAAACCTTGTAAAGCTCCACAAAAGAGGTAGAATGTTGGTGGCTTCCTACGAAGCGTTGCGTTTCCAACGTCTTGACTTGTTTACGGTAACACTCAACCAGATAGGTGCATATATTGCAAGGGCACAGCTCAAGGACGCTATCTCGGTTATCTTAAACGGCGACGGAAATTCAAACGCTGCGGCAAATATCGAAGCCTCAGAGAGCGGAAAGCTAAGCTATGATGATATGATAAAGCTTTGGGCAGACTTTTCACCCTATGAGTTAAACACAATTCTTGCACCCACAGCCGAAATGCAAAAGCTGCTTTCGCTTCCTCAGATGCAGGACGCAAAAGCAGGACTTGATTTTCAGGGAACCGGCAAGATGATTACTCCGCTCGGAGCAAAGCTTATTCACGCTCCCGAAATGGAGTCGGGCAAAATTATCGGTCTTGACAAAAACTGTGCACTTGAAATGGTGCAGGCAGGCTCGGTAACAACAGATTATGACAAGCTCATCGACCGCCAGCTTGAACGTGCGGCAATAACCTGCACGGCAGGCTTTTCAAAGATATTTACCGAAGCATCAAAAACGCTTTCCTGCTGACGGAGGTGATTGTTTGAACATTGCAAATGTAGCTTCAAACTTTGTCGCTTTGTCGGGTGCAGATGACTCCGAAGCTTGCAGATACAACGCTTTGATTGAGGACGCCTGTGCATATATCAGCTCAAAATGTATAAAATCGGAGCTTGACGAAAATGATACTAAAAGGCTTGAATTGCTTTGTGCGGTTTATGCTCTTAAAATGAGCAGTATGTGCAATGATGAGAACATAACTTCGTTTGCTGCGGGCGACGTAAAAATCACGTCGCCCGACAGCGGGGACAAATTCGGGCAAATGTGGCGAGAGATGGCTGCAAGGTCATCGGATTTGATAAAGAGCAATGACTTTTTGTTTGGCAGGGTGATGTGATGAGCATTTTTAATTCTGTCAGCACAACGATAAAAAAGTACGGTTCAAGCGTGAGGATAATAAACGGCAGTACCGCTTGCAGCACAAAAGCATTTGTTGAGCCGTTGCGTTACAAAAACAAGGTATATATCGGCGGCGAGTATCATCAGCTTGGTTCCTTTAAAAAGGAAAAATACCTTTATATCGGCGTTCCGCAGATGAATCTTGAGGAAAACAATACGGTAATAGAAATGCACGAAAACAAATATATTGTAAAAAGATGCGAAAAATATTATGTAAAGGATATTCCCGTTTATGTATGGGCAATTTTGCAGCCTTACGGCGAAGCATTGGAGGACGAATATGACGCAGATACAAAAACAGCTTGACAGGATAATCGTAGGCTTAAAGCACATTGAGGCTTTGGCTGATGTGCGATTTGTTCGCGAATACGGCTCTCATAAGGTTGAAACGCCGATTACGAGCTTGCTTGCCGTGGTGTCTGTGCGTGAAACCGTGCTGTCAAACAACTATATCGGCGGTTATCTTTCCTCATCAATCAAGGGTGAGCAATATTCGGCTGTTGCCGAAATCAGAGTTTACGCTCCGGCTACCGAGAACGGTGCGGGCTTGAGCGAAACCGTGGGCAATATCCTATCGGGCATGAAGGAAGCAGATAAGGATAAAATTACCACCGAAGCAAGTGCAACGCCGATTGCCTTTGATTCGGATATGAACGCAATTTACAGAACTGTGAATTTCGGAATAGATTTTTGCCTTTGCAAGGAGGGATAGATTGTCGGAGTTTAGTTTTTTAAAGGGAAGCGACCTTACAATAAGGCTAAACGGCGAGGTGCTTGGCGGAGTAAAAAAGGCGAACTGCATGGTCTGCAATTCGGCAAGAGAGATTAAGGAATTTTTGACAGACAAGCCTTTTGAAAGCATAGTCGAAAGCAGCTTTATTGTTTTGCTTGAAATGAACTGCACGGCGGCGGAGTTTTTTGACGACAAATATTCGTTTGACACCCTTGAAATTTCGGACGGTCAAAAATGCGTCAAATATTCAAGCTGTCGCATAACGCAAATCAAGTCGGAAATAACGGCTGACAAAAGTGTTGAATATAAGGTGGAAATTACAGCAGAAAAGAGGAGTGTTTGTGACGTTTAACACGGAAATAATAAATGAGCTTGCGGCGGAAAGCTCACAAAGCTACAACGCCGAGGAGCTGAGCGAGTTGTTTGAACAGGAAAGCAGACGTTACAGTCGCAGGCTTGCGGAGGAAGAGGAGGCAAAGCTGAGATGAAGCTTGTTGCAATGCGTTTTAAGGGCGTGGAGTGGCATCACAATCCGAGTGAAATTACATTTGAGTGTGACAAAGAAATCAGCGAGCTGAAATCCCCCTACGGAAAATCGTACATACAAAATATGGGCAGGCATAACTTAAAAATCAAAGGCACGGGCGAGCTTTACGGAAGCGACTGCATAAAGCAGTTTGAGTCGCTTTTAAAGCTGTTTAAGCAGGGCGGCGAGGGAGTGTTGTCAATTCCTCAAATGTCACCGATTTATGCGGAGTTTGAAAGCTTGAAAATCATCGGAGAGCCAAGGCCCGATGCTTTGACATACAGCTTTGTTTTTCGTGAGGTTATGGAAAAGCAAAAAAGCTGTCCTAAGGCTGTTTGCATCACCAAGGAGGGCGAAAATCTTTGGGATATTTCCTATCGCTACGGAGTCGGTATTGATACTCTGACTGCGTTAAACCCACACATAAAGCGTCCCGATATTGTTGAAGACGGAAGTGTGGTGAGGCTTTGCTGAGGTTTGAAATCAAGAACAAGGACGGCACAAAATCAACGATTGATTGTGTGCTGACCGTGACTCTCAACAGCGAAATCGGAGTGCCTGCCGACAGTCTTGTGCTGACCTGCCCCTATGACAAAGAGCTGAGAGAAAACGCAGACAGCATTTTTGCATATAACGGCGACACTCTTGTTTTCAGAGGTCAGCTTGATGAAATTATATGCGTCAAAAAATCGGGCGGCGTAATAATCAAGCTGTGTGCAAGAAGTCCTGCTTCGGCATTGCTTGACAGCGAGGCTGAGCCGCTTACTTATATTAATCCGGCGGCAAATATGATTTTTAACCGTCATCTTTCACCGTTTGGAATCAAGGAATATGTTGCCGATGATTTGCCGTTTTTAGGCAGTCTGAAAATCGACAAGGGAATGTCGCATTGGCAGGTTCTCAGAAATTATTGCAAAGCTCGCTACGCAACAGAGCCGTTAATTACAGGAAGCGGAAAGGTGTATTTTGAGGGGTTTAAAAACGATGATATCGTTACATTCGGAGAAGCAGAGGGTGAAACGGCATACTTTTCACTTAAAGAAACCAACGCCCCCTGCAAGCTGATTTCTCAAATCAAGCTAAAGCTCACCGAATTTGGGTTATACAGCTCGGTGATGAACAACGAAAACCCAGGCTGCAAGGGGGTAAAGCGTATTCGCTGTGTAAACGCCGCCGCCGACAATACCTCGACGGAAACCGCAGAAAAGATGATAAATCAAAGCAACCTTGACAGCTATTGCTTAACGCTTGAATGTTACGGCTGTTATACGGGCTTGCTTGGATACTCTGCCGAGGTAAACGACAGTGTTTTGGGCAAGATAAAAGACCTGACAGTTAAAAGACTTTGTTATACATTAAACGCAAGCACGGAAAAAACAACGGTTGTTTTGCAAAAGGAGAGATTTTAATGTGGCTGATGAGTTATATTACAAAAAATTCGCTTGCCTCACCCAATGCGGTGAAGGGCTGTATAAACAAAAACGACAGCAACGGCACGGCAATCACTTCTTCGGGCGAGCATAAAAATTTAAAGCAGTGCTTGCCGTACGGAATAATCAGCGTTGCCCCGACAGGCAAAAAAGCGGTGGTTTTGCCGCTTGATGACGGTGAAGTGGGGCTGGGGGTTATTGCCGACAGCAGTGAGCTTGAAGAAGGCGAGCTTATGCTCTATTCAAAGGGCGGTGCATCTGTTGTTTTGAAAAACAGCGGCAAGGTTTTGATAAACGGCAAGGAGTATTGATATGATTGACACAAAAATAAAAGACGGAGATATTGTGTGTGACAGCACGGGCAGACGGCTGGTTGTGTCGGACAGCGATGCTGTGTTTCAAAGTGCGATTATCAGCATCGTGTCAAAGCTCGGCTCGTTTGTTTATGACAGAAGCCTCGGTTCACATTTGAGCGAGCTTGAGGTTGAGTCCGATTTGGCAAAAGAAAAAGCCGAAATCGTGATAAACGAAGCACTTGCGGGGTTTGAGAATACATATGCGGAGGTTTTACAGCTTGGTGAAAGCATCAAGCTTAAAATCACGATAAACGGCGAAAGCAGAACAGAGGAGGTGCGTGTGAGTGGAAACGTATGAAAGCATTTACAGCAGAATGAAGCAGAAGTATATTGAAGAAAGCGGCGACGATTTCCTTGAAGCAAGCGATATCGGAATAAGGCTTAGGGTGCTTGCAGGTGAAATTTATAATATGCAAAACAGCCTTGATTGGCTTAAAAGACAGATGTTTGTCACAACGGCAAGCGGCGAAAGCCTTGACTACCTTGCTTCGGAAAGGGGACTAACCCGAAAATCCGCAACAAAAGCAGCGGGCAAAATCACATTTTCATTATCGGGAGCGATTGACCACGCTGTTACGATTCCCGTCGGGGCGGTGGTTTCGACAAATGACGAGGTACCGATTCGTTTTTACACAACTTCGTCGGGCGTAATCAAAGCAGGCGGCGGTGCAATTACGGTAAAGGCAGAGGCGGAGCTTGCGGGCAACAACGGAAATATTTCCGCCGGCAAAGCCTCGGTACCTGTCAGTGTTCCTGCCGAGATAGTCAGAGTCAATAATTCTTCGGCGTTCAGCGGAGGAACAGACAAAGAATCCGATGATGAGCTTAGAGAGCGAATCAAAAACTCGTTTATAAGTCAGGCAAACGGTGCAAATGCGGCATATTACGAGCAGCTTGCATTGACCGTTGACGGTGTTGCAAAGGCAGGCGTCTTGTCAAAAGCAAGGGGAACCGGTACAGTGAACGTATACGTTTGCGGAGCAAACGCCGCCGTAAGCGATTCAACGCTTGCCGAGGTGCAGTCGCTTTTAAACGAAAAGAGAGAGCTTGTTACCGATGTCAAGGCGATGAAGGCGACCTTTGTGCCTTATGATATGCTTGTAACGGTAACGGCAAAAACAGGTTACAGCACAAGCGAGGTAAAAACAGCTTGCACAAACGCGTTTGTGTCCTACATAAATTCTTTGCCGATAGGAGCAAAGCTGTATTTGTCGGCACTCGGCAAATGCCTGCTTGAAACGGGCTGTATTGAGAATTATGAGTTTGATATTACTATGCAAAACCAAACGATTTCCGCCTCGCAATGCTTCCAAAAAGGCACTGTTACAATAGAGGTTGAGTGATATGAACAGTTATAATTCAATGAAAAGCAAGCTTGATGCAATCGGCTTATACAATATCACCGAGCAGTCGTGCATATCTTCGGAGCTGAAAGCGTACGCCTGTGAGCTTGACAGGCTGTGGTCGGAGCTTGATGTTATGTACAGAGAGTGCTTTATTGAAACGGCTGAAACCTACGGGCTTGCTCAGCGAGAAAGCTTGGCAGGCAGAGAAAAGAGCGGAAGCTCTCTTGAAAAACGCAGAGATATGCTTAAGCTGCAACAGCAGATGATGGGCGGCGAATGTACTCTGTCGTCGTTTGAAAGGTTTTTGAAAAGCTTTGGCTTAAACGACTTTGAAATAAGCGAGGAAGCGTCAAGCTTTAAAATCACAGTAACAATAAACGATGCTCTGACCGAGGAAGAAAAGACAGAGGCGGAAATTAAAATCGCCGCCGAGATTCCCGCACACATAGCTTTGCTTGTAAATTATTCAGAATAAAAAAAGACCTTGCATACCCTAAGGTGTGCAAGGTCAAATTTATTTTATGATTTTGCCGAATTACCGATGTTAAGATTAACCCTCAGCAACTGCAGCCTGTGTTGCGGTGAACAAAGGGAGGAAACTTTGGCTGTCGTTTTCCTCT
>CAZYGJ010000005.1:0-105273 GCA_964646975.1 uncultured Ruminococcus sp. | reverse complement strand
AACAAAATAAAAAAGGCCATCGTTGATGGTCTTTTTCATTTTGGTGCAGGTAACAGGACTTGAACCTGCATGAAATTGCTTTCATATGGACCTGAACCATACGCGTCTGCCAATTCCGCCATACCTGCAATTATTAAATTTAAAGATGAAAACGGAAAAATATCAGCAAGTAAAATCCAACCTTCCGTTTGCAACAAAAATTATTATAACAGAAATGTTTTGATATGTCAAATCAAAAAATATTTACAGTCGGGCAAAAGCCCGACTGCTGTTATCAGATTGCTTGCAAAATAATTTTATCATCATCTGCCGATACATTGATTGCACTTATGATTCCGTCATCTGAATCAATCATTGCGTTTGCGATTTTTTCTTCAACCTCACGGCGAATTGTGTTTCTTAAGTCACGAGCTCCGCTGCTGCCGTCGCACGACTTTTCGGCAAGGTATGCACAAGCTTTGTCATCATATGAAAATGCAATGTGCTTTTCTTCAAGAGTTGGAACATACTCAGAAAGCATAAGTCCTGCGATTTTGACAAAATCATCTTTTTTGAGGGAATTGAACACGATAACCTCGTCAACCCTTGCGATAAATTCGGGACGTAAAAACTCGGAAAGAGCTTTCATAACCTTCTCTTTTGAGGCTTGCTCCTCTGTTTTGCCAAAGCCGAGAGCATTATCGTGCGAGGTTGAGCCTGCGTTTGAGGTCATTATGATAACCGTGTTTTCAAAGTTTACCACTCTGCCGTGAGCGTCGGTCACCTTGCCCTCGTCAAGAATTTGCAACAATATATTAAGCACATCGGGGTGTGCCTTTTCGATTTCATCAAAGAGCAACACGGAATAAGGACGGCGGCGTACCTTTTCGGTTACCTGTCCTGCCTCGTCGTATCCCACATAGCCCGGAGGTGAGCCTATGATTTTGGACACCGAGTGCTTTTCCATAAACTCGGACATATCAAGCCTTATGAGAGTTTCGGGAGTGTCAAAAAGCTGTTGACTCAGCACCTTAACAAGCTCGGTCTTTCCCACACCCGTCGGACCTACAAAAATAAATGATGCAGGACGGCGACGAGGTGATATTTGGCAACGACTGCGTTTGATTGCAGAAGCAAGCGACTCAACGGCTTCGTCTTGTCCGATAATTTTCTTCTTTAGCTCCGTTTCAAGGTCTTTGAGCTTTGAAAGCTCGTTTTCCCTTATTCTTGAAGCGGGGATTCCTGTCCAAAGCTCGATAACCTTGGCAATATCCTCTTCGGTTACACTTGACACAAGGGTGTCGGGGTCAATTTCGGAAAGCTCGCTGTTAATCCTTGCAAGGTCGGTGTTGACCTCGGCAAGTGCTTTGTAATCAACATCACCGTCAACATTGGTGAGCATTTCCTTTTTCTCGTTCAGCTTTGTTTGCTCGTCAAGGAGCTTGTCATGAAGCTCCATATTCTTGTTGCGAAGTGCCGCACAAGCACAGCTTTCGTCAAGCAGGTCAATAGCCTTGTCGGGCAAAAATCTGTCGGTTATATAGCGTTCGGAAAGCACAACCGTCTTGCGAACTATATCATCACCGACATTTACACGGTGATGGGTTTCATAGTAGCTTTTAACACCTGCAATAACCTCAATTGCCTGTGCGATTGTCGGTTCACCGACCTTAACGGGCTGAAATCTTCTTTCAAGTGCGGAATCCTTTTCTATGTACTTTCTGTACTCATTAAAGGTTGTTGCACCGATAACCTGCACCTCGCCCCTTGACAAGGCGGGCTTTAGGATGTTGGCAGCATTCATTGTGCCTTCGCTGTCGCCCGTTCCAACAAGGTTATGCACCTCGTCGATAAACAAAATTATGTTTCCGCTTTCTTTGATTTCGGAAACCAAGCCCTTTATTCTGCTCTCAAACTGACCTCTGAATTGTGTTCCTGCCACAAGTGCGGTAAGGTCAAGAAGCTGGATTTCTTTGTTTTTAAGACGCTGTGGAACGTTGCCCGCTGCAATTCTGAGGGCAAGTCCCTCGGCTATTGCGGTTTTGCCGACGCCCGGCTCACCGATGAGACAAGGGTTGTTTTTGGTTCGACGTGAAAGAATTTGAACAACACGCTCAATCTCTTTGTCACGTCCTATAATTGCATCAATCTTTCCGTCCTTTGCCTTGCGTGTCAAATCCTCGCAATAGAGGTTGATATGCTTTCTTTTCTTCTCTTTTTTCTCTTTTTTTCCGTTCTTGGCAGTCGGAGCCTCCGAGCCTTTCTGCTGTCCGCCGAAAATATTGTTAAAAAACGCAGGAAACGCAGGTGCACCGTGGGCAAAATCATCGTCCTCGCTGCCGTCTGCATCGGTTGCAAACTCATCCATCTGTTCAGCCAAATTGTCTGCACCGAGCTGCTGCATAAGCTGAGATATATCTCCGCTATCGCCCATATTCTGCATAAGGGTATTCATTTGGTCTTGAACATTTTCAAGGTCATCATCGGAAATTCCCATTTTGCTTATCAAATCTTCGACCGGCTTTATTCCAAGCTCCTTGGCACAGGTAAGACAATATCCTGCCGTGGGAGCGTCTTGTGAATTGGTGTTTGAAACGAAAACAACTGCTTGTCGTTTTCCGCATCTGCTGCAAAGCATATTATTCTCCTTACAAATTAAATTACTTACAAAAATTTTATCGTTTTAATTTTTAACGCTTGAATATAATTATAAATGTTCAAACTGAAAAATTCAATGGTATTATGCTATTTATCGGTTATTTTCGGTTAATTTATTCTCTTTGTACTCCCTAATCATTGCAAAATAAATCTTTGCATACTGATAAAGTGCATAGAACATTGCGATGGCAGTAATGAAAATGAGAAGTGCATCTAAATACACGTTTTCATATTTTAAAACAGCTTTTAAAAATATAATTACGCAAATAGAGGTGTAAAATACTATTGTTCCCACCTTGCCGTACCACTTTGCGGCAGGCGGTGTAAGTCCCTTTTTTACAAGGTCCATACCTCCCAAAAGCATGAGTATATCTTTAATAACAAGAAAAGCAAGCAACGGTAAAATTGTCGGCAAGTATAATACCATACACACCACAACCGCAAACAAGGTTAGTTTGTCGGCTATCGGGTCAAGAATTTTGCCCAGAGGTGTTACCTGATTGAGCTTTCTTGCGAAAAATCCGTCAAAGCAATCGCTGAGTCCCGACGCACCGATACATATTGCAGACGCAATATAATTCTCGTCAAGAAAATAAATTACAAACGGTGCAATCAAAACAAACCTGCAATAGGTTATAATATTCGGAACTGTAAATAAATCTCCGACGGTAAAGCTCCATTCATCTTTTTCCATAATACACACCACCATCTATATTAAATAAATGTACAAAAGAACTTGAACAAATCTCCTGTTACAAAGCTATTGTTAAGAATTGCGGGATTTGTATAAGACATTATAGCATAAAATATATTAATTGCAAGAAAAACAAAAATTATTCCTTCACATACGCCCAAAATTCCGCCGAAAAATTGGTTGATTTGACGTATGACGGGGATTTTGAAAAATCTGAGGGCAAATCTAATTAGCATTTTTACAAATATAAAAATTATTATAAACAAAACAATCAGTAAAATTATCCCCAGAATTGCCGTTACAGCCGCTCCGAGCGGCTTTTCTATTGCTGTGACAACAGAAGAAAGGTCGTTTGAAAGCGTTATGCTGCCTACCATATTGCTTTGCGAGCTGCCGAAAAGATTTGTTAAGAACACCAAAATAGCTCTTATCCAAGCGGGAACGGCGTCAACACAGTTTTCGACTGCATAGGTCACGCTGTTGTTCTGTATCATTTCGGTTAGGTTGTTAATTATATTCTGCCTTAAAAAAGCATCATATATCCAATCTGACAGGAAGGTTGCTATAAAATCCGACAACATTACAGTTGCTATCACACCTGCAACATTGAGCAAGGTTTTGGCGATTCCTCTTTTAATTCCTATCAACATAAACACCGTTATGACGGCGATTATAATTATGTTTGATAACATGTATTCTCCTTACTGTTCCTCGGAGGTGTCCGACGGAGCATTGTCAAACTCAATCTGCTTTATCTGATTAAGAGTCAAAACATAAGCCGATGAGGTTGAATTTAAAATCAACGACTTTGAACCTGTGCCGGCTTCCGCTGAATAAATCAGCTTTCCGCTGCTGTCGTATGTATAGATGACATTGCCGTCAAGAATTGAAATTACACCCTTATACATTGACATTGATTCGGCACCGTATTCGCTGTCAACGGTAGCGATAGCATTTCCGTTGTCGTCATAGCTTACGATGTTACAGCTTCTTCCGTCACCGCTTTTTGACAAAGCGAGTGCAAATGCTTTTGTATCGAGGTTGAAGCAATAGTTTGCGATGGGCTTGTCATCATAGCTGATGGTTGTATAATCCTCAGAGCCGATTTTGACAATATATGCGGCAGAATTTCCAACAAGAACAGCTCTTGATGAGCTTATGTATTTGCAGTCAATTATTATGTCGCCGCTGATGCTGTATTTTGTAAGCGGCTCATCCTTTGAAAAATCAAGAACATAAACTGCTGTTTTCATTTCGCCGTTATCGCTTGTTATTCCGCAGGCAACACAGCCAGAGCCATCTTGGTTTATGGCAACATTCATTATATAATATTCTGAAAAAGAATATTTGAATATACGGTTGTTATTGCTGTCATAGGCATAAAGCTCGGTTAAATAGGCGTTGCCCTCGGTTACGATGCAATAGTTGCCGTTTGAGGAAATGTCGCCAGTATAAATCAGATTATCGGTTTCGCCCGAAAAAAGATTTTTTTCAAAGCTGTTAATCTGAAAGGCTTTTTCTCCGAGGCCATAGGTTAAATATCTGTTTTCGGCACTTTTCATTACGGGCTTTGAGTATCGGAGCTGAACATTTGCAACCTCGCTGCCCGTTGAATTGAGCGTGACAAAGGAAGTATCGGAGGCATATGCAATTCTGCCCTGATTCTCCGCAAAATTATTTGCCTTTACAGTTGTTCCAATAATATTAACAGGATAGCCTTCTCCCCCGTTGCCCATAACGTCATATGTCCACCACATCGAAATGTTTTCGGGGGTGAGCTTGTCACGGTTTGCAAAAGCGAACACAGCAAGCCCTGCCGCAAAAGCAATAATCACGGCGGCAACTATCTTTTTGACAGCACTTGGTGATAAATCGGTTTTTTCTTGTTCGTAATCCTCAAGAGGCATATCTTCATAGCTGATTATGTCGCCTCTTTCGTTACTTTTTTTTCGCTCTGAATAGCGTCCTTTTTTGTTTTTTAGCACCTTTTCCAACTCCTTGGACGAACACACAAAACGTCCCTTCGGATTTTATTGATTACTGATAGTTTACTTTGTTAAGATACAGTCCGCACGGCTGTGCCGTGGGGCCTGCAAATTTTCTGTTTTTCTTTTCGATTATCTGAGGTATTTCATCGGGCTTGATCTTGCCTTGCTGAACTCGCAAAAGCGTTCCAACCATTATACGCACCATATTGTATAAAAAGCCGTCGGCTTCAACGCTCATTGTGACAAGCTCATCACAGCGTGTAACCGAAAATGCCTTTACGCTTCTTCTCATATCGCCTGCTTCTCTGTTGTCAAAAGTGCAAAACGATGTGAAATCGTGAGTACCGACATATGCCTGAGCCGCTTTGTTGAGCAGGCTTTCGTCTATCGGATAACGGTAATGAAGTGCATAGCCGTCAAGGAACGGGTTTCGCACCTCGCTGTTCCAAATTTTGTAGATATATTCTTTGCTTTTGCAGCTGTAACGAGCGTGAAAATCAAGCTCTTTTTCAACACAATCAAGCACGGCTATTGACTTTGGCAACCAACGGTTAAGTGCTGCCTTGAGTCTTAAGGGCTGAATCGGATGATTTAGCCTTACGCCGACACAATACATATTGGCGTGAACACCGCTGTCGGTGCGGCTGCAGCCCTTGACCTCAAAATCATCACCGATTATTTTTTGCAGAGAGCTTTGAAAAACCTCCTGCACGGTAATTGCGTTTTGCTGAATTTGCCAACCGTGAAACCGACTTCCATCATAGGAAATCGTTACAAGCAGATTTCTTAAATAATTGCAGGGAAAAATATGTTGCATATAATCACTCCGCCGATTATCAGCGTGACGCATATAAACGCAAGCACATCACGCATAGACATATGAATTGACTTCATTCTTGTACGTCCTGCTCCGCCTCTGTAACAGCGACATTCCATTGCGGTTGCCACGTCATAGGCACGTCTGAACGCCGACACAAAAAGCGGAACAAGGATTGGTATAAGAGCTTTGACCTTGTTTATCAAATTGCCCGATTCCATATCGGCTCCTCTTGCTTTTTGAGCCTGCATAATTTTGTCGGTTTCTTCAAGTAAAGTGGGAACAAAACGCAAAGCAAGCGACATCATCATTGCAATTTCGTGAACGGGAAAATGAATTACACCAAGAGGCTTCATAAGGCGTTCAAGTGCATCGGTAAGCTCAGTCGGAGAGGTTGTGAACGTCAGACAAGAGCTTGCAAGAATAAGACAGATAATTCTGATTGTTATAAACACCGCTCGGTTTATTCCGTCGGCAGTTATCTTAAAAATCCACCACTCAAACAGCGGATCTCCCGTGCCGTAGAACAAATTTAGCAGAGAGGTAATTATAACGATAAATATGATTACCTTAAGGCTTTTGAAATAAAATTTCGGTGAAATTCGGCTTGCGGCAATATAAAAAAACGTAAAGAGCGTTATTATGCCGAGCGAACAGTAGTTGAAAGTGCAGAAGATAATTACAAGGTATGCAATGAACATTATTATCTTTGCACGGGGGTCAAGCCTGTGAATCAGACTTTTTGCCGGAAAATATTGACCGAACGAAACATCTCTTACCATAGCTTGCCCTCCTTTTTGAGAAGTGACAAAACCGCATCAAATGCCTCGTCAACGGTTAAAACACCGCTCGGCACGTCAAATCCGTCGGATTTGAGCTTTTGCATAATTTCGGTTATCTGCGGAATTTTTAAGCCGATTTTTTTAAGCTCGTCGCCGTGTGAAAAAACTTCGTTTGTTTTGTCAAACATAACAAGGTGAGAATCGTTCATAACAACGATTTTATCCGCTACCCTTGCAATATCCTCCATACTGTGAGAAACAAGCAGAATTGTGTTTTGCCTTTGCTTGTGATATTGAACGATTTGACTGAGCAAAACATCTCTGCCCATAGGGTCAAGACCTGCCGTGGGCTCGTCAAGAACAAGCACTTCGGGATCCATTGCAATTACGCCTGCGATTGCCGCTCTGCGTTTTTCTCCGCCCGAAAGCTCAAAAGGCGATTGCTGTAAAAGCTCAGGCTTTATGCCTGCAAACTTGGCTGCGTTTTGCACGGCTTCGTTTAAAGCATCGCCCGTTTTTCCCATATTAGACGGGCCGAATGAGATGTCTTTGTAAACGGTTTCTTCAAAAAGCTGATATTCCGGATACTGAAACACCATTCCAACCTTAAAGCGGATTTTGCGGATTTCTTTCGGCTTTGCCCAAATATCCTCGCCGTCAAGCATCACCTGTCCGTCTGTCGGCTTGATAAGTCCGTTGAGCATTTGCACAAGAGTTGACTTGCCCGATCCTGTGTGACCGATTATGCCGATAAACTCGCCCTTGTTTATGCTTAGGCTTACGTTATCAACAGCTTTCTTTTCAAACGGTGTTCCCTGTCCGTAGACATAGCTGAGATTTTTCAGTTCAAGTACAGGCGTCATCTCAGCACCTCCTCAAGCATTTTGATGCACTCATCGTTGTTGAGGGGGATTTTATCCATCTTTACGCCGCAACCTCTGAGCTTGTATGCAAGCTCGGCAGATTGCGGAACGTCAAGCCTGTGCTTTTTGAGCAGTTCAACCTGTGAAAAAACCTCGTTGGGTGTTCCCTGTGTTAAGATTTTGCCGCTGTCCATAACAACTACTCTGTCGGCAAGCACGGCTTCGTCCATATAATGAGTGATGAGAACAACCGTCATATTTTTTTCACGATTGAGCTTTATAAGCGTTGACAGCACTTCTTCTCTGCCGTTTGGATCAAGCATTGCGGTCGGCTCGTCAAGCACTATGCATTGTGGCAAAATTGCAAGTATTCCCGCTATGGCAACACGTTGCTTTTGTCCGCCCGAAAGCTTATACGGAGCGTGATTGCGGTATTCATACATACCGACTGCCTTTAAAGCATTGTCAACACGTTCTCTGATTTCTTCGGGAGCAACGCCCAAGTTTTCGGGGCCGAATGCAACGTCCTCCTCAACAATGCTTGCAACAAGCTGATTGTCGGGGTTTTGAAGTACAAGTCCGACCTTTTCTCTAACATCATAGGTTTTGCTCTCGTCTGCTGTGTCATCTCCGTCAACATACACTTTGCCGCTGTCGGGCAATAGCATTGCGTTGAGATGCTTTGCAACTGTGGACTTTCCGCAACCGTTGTGACCGATTACAGCCAAAAACTCGCCTTTTTCTATGTCAAGTGAAACACCGTTTACGGCATATTTTTTCGGCTGTTCATCATTCTCTGAATACGAAAAATACACATCCTTCAGTGAAATGAAATTCATTGATTATTTCTCCCAAATTGCGGTTGAGCCGCACGGCAATATAAGCCCCGTGTCACTCACCTTAAGTCCTATTTCGCTGCTTGTTACGCTGCCGCCGAAGTCATTTTTCAGCAACACGGAAAGCAAATATTCCATTACGGCAGGTGAAAGTCCTGTTGTGTAGGAATTCAGTATAAAAAATACCGGATCATCGGACATTACCTGTCTGCAAAGCATAACAAGCGGATAAAGCTGTTCTTCAAGCTTCCAAACTTCTCCGCCCGGACCTCTGCCGTAAGACGGAGGATCCATAATTATTCCGTCATACTTGTTGCCTCTGCGAATTTCTCTTTGAACGAACTTTACGCAGTCGTCAACAAGCCACCTAACGGGTTTGTCGGAAAGTGAGCTTGAAGCAGAGTTTTCCTTTGCCCATTGTACCATTCCCTTTGAAGCGTCAACATGGCAAACCGTTGCCCCTGCCTGCATACACGCAAGCGTTGCACAGCCTGTGTAGCCAAAGAGATTGAGAATTTTGAGCGGACGTTTTTCTTCTTTGATTTTTTCGGCGGCAAAATCCCAATTTACCGCCTGTTCGGGAAACACTCCCGTATGCTTAAAGCCCATAGGCTTTATGTTGAAAACAAGATTTTGGTAGCTTATACTCCAGCGATCGGGAACCTTTTTGTATTGCTCCCAATAGCCGCCGCCCTTGTTACTGCGGTGATAACGAGCGTGAGCGGAATACCAAAGCGGGTTATTACGCTTGGTTGACCAAATTATTTGAGGGTCGGGACGAATAAGAATTATATCCTTCCAACGCTCAAGTCTTTCACCGTCAGAGCAGTCGATAAGCTCATAGTCTTTCCAATTTTCAGATAATCGCATTATGCCAATCTGTCCCTTACAACCTGTGCAGCTTCTTCTGCAAGGTTTTGAATTTCTTGGAGGTTTTCGCCCTCAAGCATTACTCTCACAAGCGGCTCTGTTCCCGAAACACGAATCAAAATTCTGCCACGGTTGCCCAAAATGTCGCTTACACGCTTGATTTCTGCCTTTACCTCTTTATCGTTATAGAAGGCAAGCTTGCCCTCTGCACTGACTTTTACATTGATAAGCACCTGCGGCATACGCTCCATAACCTTTGCAAGCTCGCTGAGCGTTTTGCCTGTGCGTTTCATTATGCTGAGTACGGACGCACCCGAAAGCTGACCGTCGCCCGTGGTTTCGTAATCGAGCAATATAATATGTCCGCTCTGCTCGCCGCCGATGTTGTAGCCCTCGCAAAGCATTGCTTCAAGCACATAGCGGTCGCCCACCTTGGTGGACACAAACTTCATTCCGTTTTCCTCGCAGAATTTGTTAAAGCCCATATTGGTCATTATTGTGCCGACAACAGCGTCCTTTTTCAGCACGCCTCTGTCCTTCATATCCTTTGCACAAATTGCAATGAGGTAATCACCGTCAACAAGGTTGCCTTTTTCATCAACAGCCAGACATCTGTCAGCATCACCGTCGAAGGCAAGACCGCAACAGAGCTTATGCTCACGCACATAGGCTTGCAGCTTTGAGATGTGGGTTGAGCCGCAATCCTTGTTGATGTTCACTCCGTCGGGCGAATCAAACAGCATATGAACCTTTGCACCTAACTTTGTAAAAAGCTTTTCAGCCGTGCTTGATGATGAACCGTTTGAGCAGTCAAGGGCGATTTCCATACCGCCGAAATCACAGCCGATACACTCGGCGATGTAATTGATGTAATCGTCACAGGCTGAGTCCATATGAGTTACTCTGCCGAGATTCTCGTCAAAAGCAAGATTGTACGGAACGATATTATCGAGAACAATCTCCTCTATTCTGTTTTCAAGGTCATCGGGAAGCTTGCAACCCTCCGAGCTGAAAATTTTGATACCGTTAAATTCAAACGGATTGTGCGACGCCGAAATCATTATGCCTGCGTCAGCTTTGTATTTGCGTACAAGATAAGCAACCGCAGGGGTAGGCACTACGCCCAAAAGCTCAACGTTTGCCCCAACAGATGTAAGTCCTGCAACTAGTGCTCCTTCGAGCATATCACCCGAAAGTCGTGTGTCACGGCCGATTAAAACCGTGGGATGCTTAATTTCGTCGCTGACAAGAACCATTGCTGCAGCTCTGCCGATATTCATTGCAAGCTCAGCGGTGAGTTCTTTGTTGGCAACGCCCCTTGCACCGTCTGTTCCGAATAGTCTTCCCATAAGTTTCCTCCGATTAAAAATATTATCAAAAAATTTTGCTCTGTTTATTGTCCGTCCAAAAGGCTTGGTTGGGTTGGCATTGAGTTAATTGCACCCTTTGGAAAATCACAGCCCAAGTGTCTGCACGCTTCTGCGGTGATACATCGACCACGAGGTGTGCGGCTTAAAAAGCCGATTTGCAAAAGGTAAGGCTCGTAAACATCTTCGATGGTGACTGCTTCTTCGCCGATTGCCGCGGCAAGCGTTTCAAGTCCGACAGGACCTCCGTTGTAGAACTTTACTATCGCCTCTAACATTCGCCTGTCGTTGCGGTCAAGACCAAGCTCGTCAACCTCAAGCTTATCGAGTGCGATTCTTGCGGTATCAACGGTTATCACACCGTCCGACATAACCTGTGCAAAATCACGTACCCTCTTTAACATTCTGTTTGCGATACGAGGTGTACCTCTTGAACGAGAGGCAATTTCAAGTGCCCCGTCGTTATCTATTTTTATTCCGAGTATGCCTGCACTTCTGGTAACGATTTTCGCAAGCTCCTGCGGTGTGTACAATTCAAGACGTAAAACAACTCCGAAACGGTCACGCAAAGGAGCTGTGAGCTGACCTGCTCTCGTTGTTGCACCCACAAGCGTAAAATGCGGCAACGGCAGATGATATGAAGCCGCCATTTGTCCCTTGCCTGTGATAATGTCTATTGCAAAGTCCTCCATTGACGGGTAAAGCACTTCTTCAACCGCACGGCTCAGACGATGAATTTCGTCGATAAACAACACGTCGCCCTCGTTGAGGTTTGTCAGCAATGCCGCCAAGTCGCCCGGCTTTTCTATGGCAGGTCCCGACGTTATTCTGACCGATACTCCGAGTTCGTTTGCTATTATGCCTGCAAGTGTGGTTTTTCCGAGACCCGGAGGGCCGTAAAGCAAAACATGGTCAAGCGTTTCGTTTCTGATTTTTGCTGCTTCGATAAATACCCTGAGATTCTCTTTTGCCTTATCCTGTCCGATGTACTCATCCAAGTTTTTGGGTCTGAGCGGATTATCGCTTTCCGCAGTATCTTCGGGAATTTCGGAGGTATCGAGTATTCTGTTTTCAAAATCAAATTCATCTGAAAATTGCATATTTGCCATATTACTTTCTTCCCATCTGCTTTAATGTCATTGCTATTAACTGTTCGACAGGCAGTGAGCTGTCAAACGCTGACAAAACCGATGAAACCTCCGACGGCTGATAACCGAGAACTCCGAGAGCTTCAATTGCCTTTGAAATGTTACCTGTTGCAACATTTGCCGCAGCAGAGGTTACGGCTGAAACGCTTTCGTCTCCGCTTAAGGATTTTGCAAGCTTGTCCTTTAATTCAAGAATGATACGTTGAGCGATTTTTTTACCTACGCCCTGTGCCCTTGTGATTGATTTAATGTCGTTTGAAGCAATAGCCATTGCAACCTGTTCGGGGCTGAGCTCTGACAAAATCGCAAGTCCCGCCTTTGGACCTACACCACTGACGGAAATAAGAGTCTTAAAGGTTTCAAGCTCGGTTTTTGTTGCAAAGCCGAACAATTCAACTGCGTCCTCACGAACATTGAGATATGTAAACAGGGTTACTTCCGTGTTGAGCTTTAAGGTTTTAAGGGTGTTTATTGTGGTTTGACAACTATATCCTACACCGCCACATTCGACAACCGCAGCCGATGAGGTTGTGAATATCAGCTTTCCTCTTACTGAATACAGCATAATTAAAGTCCTTTCGAATATAATTTTCGCCTTAATTCCGAGCCTGCCGCCTGAGCGTGGCAAATTGCTATGGCAAGTGCGTCGGCGGTATCGTCGGGCTTAGGCACTTGAGGGAGCTTTAAAAGCCTGCGTGTCATTTCCATTACCTGAGGCTTTTGAGCCTTGCCGTATCCTGTTACGGCGATTTTGACCTGTAACGGCGTATATTCAAAAATCGGTATTCTAAGCTTTTGTGCCGCAAGGAGCGTTACTCCCCTTGCCTGTGCAACGTTTATCGCGGTTTTTTGGTTGTTTTGAAAGTACAGCCGCTCAATTGCAAGAGCATCGGGACGACAGCGTTCCAAAATCGAATAGGTTTCATCATAAATGTACTCAAGCCGACTGTTAAAATCCGTGTGAGCCTGAGTTTCGATTGAACCGAAGCCGATGGGCTTGAATATATTTGATTTTACGCTGACCGCACCCCAGCCTACGATTGCATATCCGGGGTCAATTCCAAACACTACCAAAATATTGTCCTCCGCTCAAATTGCATAGTTACACAATTTAAAATATTATACCATAATCCAAGGCAATTATCAACATTTATATTGCAATTATAAGGGCAAAATGTTTGTGGCTAATGGCATTTTTCGAGAGTTATTGTGTTGCCCTCAAAGCAAAGCGTAAGCGTTGAGTTTTTGGGAGTGTATGAAAATCCATAATTTTGAGCGATTTCGGGGACAAAAATCACAAGGGTTTGTTCATCGGCTATGTATTTTCCCTCTATTTTGCAGCTTTTATCGGAGCTTGAGATACTAAGGCAAGCTGTTTGGTCGTCAAACGACAAAGAAACCTCAGCTCCACCGTCAAGCGTTGTGTGCCAGCTTGATGAAACAAGCTCCGTTTTATAGCTTGAAGAAGGCGAAGTGCATGAGCAAAAAAGTAAAGATGATATTATTAATAATAAGACGACAGATTTTTTCATTTTATTCATTCCTCTCCGTATAAAATATATTCAAGGATACATTGTTTTAGTACGGATTTACAATCCTGTTATAATTCTTGAAAAGCATTATAACATCTGGTATATTATTATGGGAATTTGTGAAACGGAGTGAATGATTTGCAGCGTGAAATAAAAGAGAAATGCAATGTTTTTGAAGAAAACGGTCAAGTTATGCAGGCTGGCTGGGCAAGCTCACCTGTGTTTGTATACAACAAGGAGCAAAGCAAAAGCTCTCGTCACAGCGAACGTGATTGTTACTTTATTAACAACAGCGAGGTTTCGCTTTACATTTCCGTGGAAAACCTCGGACTTGAATTTGCGATAAAAATTGCTGTTGCCGACCTAAAGCACGGCGGAGTTATGAGCGATTGTGTTGTCAAAAGGCTGAAGCTAACCAAAAGCGAGCTTCCCGAAGCAGGTAATCGAGGCGAGTTTTTGTATACTGACAGACGTGTTCAGCTTCAGCTTACAAACACGGTTGACGGCAGATTTTTGAAGTGTGATTTTATTGATTTCAGCGGCAAAAAGAATTTATATTTTAACATTAATCTGCAAAAAACAGGCGGTGAAAGCCTTAATGAGCTTGCACCGTTTGAGCGAAACAGAAAATATTTTTATCTTAAACGATTTGTTCCGAAATTTGTCGCTGAGGGCGTTATCAGAATAGGCGGAATCGAATACACGCTAAGTAAAAACAATTCAAGAGCATACTTTGACATTACAAGATTTTTTAAGCCGAGAAAGCATAATTATCAAAGGCTCAGCTCAGATTGTGTCATGGACGGAAAAAGATTTTCGCTGTGCCTTGCCAACAGAGTCGGAGATAACAGATACGGCAACGAAAACTGCTTTTTTATTGACGGGAAGCTCGAAAAGCTGTCGCAAATCAATGTAAAAAGCTCAAAGGGCAGATTTGACCGTCCGCTTTACTTTTCGGCAGGATATTCGGCATTGGACATAACCTTTAAGCCTTTCACGGTCAAGGGTGAGGCTATGACTGCGGTTATGGACAAAACCACGGTGGTTTTCGGAGTGCTGTACGGACAGATTAAGCGTGTGGGATATGACAAACCCATCACAGTTGACAATGCACAAGCACATTTGATTTTTTCGGAATTTTAGCAATATAAAACAGGTGAGTCGAGGCTCACCTGTTTTTGTTAATACTCTCTGTCGTATTTGCTGATTCTCTTTTTTGCGGGCTTTTTTTCTTTGCTTTCATCTTCCTTAACAAGTCGTGCCATCATTGCAATCGATGTTAAGAAGCAGATAAGAATGTAAATCAATAACGCTAAAGTTGAACCGAGGTCGATGTAGTTGAGGGGTATGATAAGCAAAATTGAAACTACGCCTACCAAGCAGCAAAACAGCGAAACAAAGTTTTTGAGGTTGCGTTCCTTGTCAAGTGCACAGAAGAAAAAGCCCACTATGGGAACTATTATGAAAATCAAGTAGAACAGCATATACGAAATCTGTGAATCTGACGCACCGTCCGCTGAGCCAAACAAAGATAAAATCATACCAAACGGAGTTTCGTGAGTACATTTACTCATATCATTTGGGTAGTCAGGGTTTGGAATTTTGACAAAATCAATTGAACAAAGCAAAATTTCAATCAAAAACAATACGCACTGAGTCAGTCTCAGTCCTTTTCGGGTCTTATTTTCCGGCAATTTAAGCATTTTTGACCTCCGTTATTTTTTAATGTACTATTATTGTATCACAAATTCTTACATTGCACAATAAGCAATTTAGTGTTATAATTATGAAACGAGCCGAAATACGGCTTTACTTTTTATTTTTTGGCGTTAGGAGTAAATTTATGAGTTACATTAACGAGGCTGTTATTTATAATATTTATCCGCTCGGATTTTGCGGTGCCCCACAAAAAAACGACGGAAAGCTTGAATACAGACTTGATAAAATTTATGACATTATCGACCATATGAAAAAGCTGTCGGTAAACACGGTTGTGTTTAACCCTCTTTTTGAAAGCTCAAGCCACGGATATGACACCATTGACTACCGAAAGTTGGATTGCAGGCTCGGAGATAACGAATCTTTTAAAAAGATTTGCAAGGCTTTGCACGATAACGACATAAGAATAATTCTCGACGGAGTTTTTAACCACGTTGGCAGAGATTTTTTCGGCTTTAAGGATGTTTGCGAGCATCTTTGGGATTCAAAATACTGTGGCTGGTTTCAAAATCTGAATTTTGACGGCAGAAGTCCGCTCGGCGACAGATTTTGGTATGAGGGCTGGGAAGGCCATTATGAGCTTGTAAAGCTGAATTTGCAGAACCCTGAGGTTGTGAACTATCTGCTTGATTCGGTAGTTTATTGGATTGACGAATTTGGTATTGACGGACTCAGGCTTGATGCCGCAAACTGCGTTGATATTGAGTTTTTTAAGAAGCTGAGAAGCACCTGCAAATCAAAAAAGCCCGATTTTTGGCTTTACGGCGAGATTATACACGGTGATTATAATTATTGGGCAAACAGCGAAGCACTTGACTCGGTTACGAATTATGAATGTTATAAGGGTATTTATTCAAGTCACAACGACCATAATTATTTTGAAATTGCTCACTCGCTGAACAGACAGTTTGCAAACGGCGGTATTTATCAGAATATTTACACATATAATTTTGTTGACAATCACGACGTAAACCGAATTGCAAGCACGGTTAAAGACAAAAATCATTTGTTTAACATTTACACAATGATGTATACTATGTCAGGTGTTCCGTCGATTTACTACGGAAGCGAATACGGAATCGAGGGTGTGAGAACTCCGCACAGCGACACGGAATTACGTCCCTGCCTTGACCTTAACAACGTTGAAAACGCAAATTACGATTTGTTTAATCATATTGCTAAGCTCGGCAAAATCAGACTTGCACTTGACGCTTTGAAATACGGAGGCTTTGAAAATTCAAGCATAAAAAACGAAACCTTGGTTTATAAAAGATTTTGCGACAATCAAACTGTTTTTGTTGCGTTTAATCTTACCAACCATGAAGAAAACGTCGGCTTTGATTCACAATGCACTTGTAAGCTGACCGATGTGCTTGACAATAACACGGTTTTTGATGCAAACGGTTGGACAGAGATATATATGAAGCCGTATTCCGCAAGGATCCTCGTTGTAAACGACGGCAGCTTTGCACTTAATCTAAATGAAGAAACAAAGTCTGCTCCCGTTGAAGAAACCGCTGTTTGTCAAAACGACTGCCAAAACAACAGTGAAGTTACAAAAGGCAGATACCGTCACTTTAAGGGCGGCGTTTATAATGTTATCGGATTTGCAAAGCACAGCGAAACCGAGGAAATGCTCGTTATTTATCAATCTGTTGAAAGCCCCGAAAACGTTTGGGCAAGACCTTATGATATGTTTGCACAAACGGTGGAACAAAACGGAGAAAAAGTTAAGAGATTCACAAAAATTTAACATAAAAATATCCCCTGTACGCCAAAGAACATTCTGAGGTTTACAGGGGTTTTTATGTTTTGATTATTTTGTTTTGCCGATGTCGTGACGGTAATGTGCACCGTCAAAGCTTATCTTATCAACTGCGGCATATGCCTTTTGAAGTGCCTCGTCAAGCGTGGGAGCAACTGCGGTTATTCCGAGAACTCTGCCGCCGCTCGTATAGAATTTGCCGTTTTCGTATTTTGTTCCTGCATGATAAACCGTTGCACCGTCAACTTGACCTTTGTCGTCAAGTCCTTTGATTTCGATGCCCTTTTTGTATTCAACAGGATAGCCGCCGCTTGCCATTACAACGCAGGCAGCCGCACCGTCATACCATTGAATGTCAAGCTCGGAAAGCTTTTCATCAATAACGGCTTCGCAGATGTCAACCAAATCGGTTTTCAGGCGAGGAAGTACAACCTGAGCCTCGGGGTCACCGAAGCGTGCGTTGTATTCAATAACCTTTGGGCCGTCGGGAGTTATCATAAGTCCGAAGTACAAGCAGCCCTTAAAAGGTCTTCCCTCTTTGTTCATTGCTTCAATAGTAGGCTTGAAAATTGTTTCCATACAAACTGAAGCGATTTCATCCGAATAATACGGATTGGGGCTTATTGTACCCATTCCGCCGGTGTTAAGTCCTTCGTCGTTATCATATGCCCTTTTGTGATCCTTGGAGCTGACCATAGGCTTAACGCATTTTCCGTCGGTAAACGCAAGCACGGAAACCTCGGGCCCTGTAAGAAACTCCTCAACAACAATGTTGTTGCCCGAATCACCGAACTTTTTGTCCTCCATAATTTCCTTGACTGCATCAACGGCTTCATCTATGGTTTGAGCGATAATTACGCCCTTGCCCAAAGCAAGGCCGTCAGCCTTTACAACAACAGGGGTGGTGTTTTCGGCTTTGATGTATTCAACAGCCTTATTGGGGTCGTCAAACACTTCGTATTTTGCAGTAGGAATATTGTATTTTTTCATAAGGTCCTTTGAAAAAACCTTGGACGCTTCGATTATTGCAGCATCTGCATTGGGGCCGAACGCACGGATTCCCTCAGCCTGCATAGCGTCAACCATACCTGCGGCAAGCGGATCATCGGGAGCTACAAAAACAAGGTCAATGTTGTTTTCCTTTGCAAATTTAACCATATTTTCTTTGTCCATTACACCGATGTCAACAGGCTCTGCATCACGGGAAATTCCGCCGTTTGCAGGAGCACAATAGAGTTTTGTGCATTTTGGGCTTTCAAGCAGCTTTTTCACAAGTGCGTGTTCTCTGCCGCCTGAGCCAATCATCAAAATTTTCATATCTTACCTCATATCAATGGTGGAAAAGTCTGATTCCCGTAAAGCTCATTGTCATATTATATTTGTTACAGGTTTCAATTACGTTGTCATCACGGATTGAACCGCCCGGCTGTGCCACAAACTTAACTCCCGAACGCTTTGCGCGCTCGATATTGTCACCAAACGGGAAGAAAGCATCAGAACCGAGAGAAACTCCGTCAAATGTTGCAAGCCACTCTTTCTTTTCTTCCTTTGTTAATGGTTCGGGCTTTGTTTTGAAGAACTGCTGCCATACGCCGTCAGCAAGAACATCATCATAATCGTCGGAAATGTATACGTCGATTGTGTTGTCACGGTCGGGACGGCGAATGTCGTCAACAAACGGAAGGTTCATTACCTTCGGATGCTGTCTTAAATACCAAATATCGGCTTTGTTTCCTGCAAGACGAGTGCAATGGATTCTTGATTGCTGTCCTGCACCGACGCCGATTGCCTGTCCGCCCTTTGCATAGCACACAGAGTTTGACTGTGTGTATTTGAGAGTGATGAGTGCGATGAGCAGGTCACGCTTTGCTTCTGCGGTAAGCTCTTTGTTTTCGGTTACGATATTCTGCATAAGCATAGCTTCGTCAATTTTAAGCTCATTTCTGCCCTGCTCAAATGTGATACCGAAAACGTCCTTATGCTCAATGGGAGCGGGAACGTAGTCGGGATTGATTTTTACTACATTGTATGTTCCGCGTCTTTTGGTTTTAAGCACCTCAAGTGCTTCTGGAGTATAGTCGGGAGCGATAATTCCGTCGGACACCTCACGCTTTAACAAAATTGCGGTTTGAACATCACAAGTATCGGAAAGGGCAACCCAATCTCCGTATGATGACATTCTGTCGGCACCTCTTGCCATTGCATATGCCGAAGCAATCGGAGAAAGCTCCAAATCATCTACAAAATAAATCTTTTTGAGGGTATCCGAAAGCTCGGTGGCAACTGCTGCACCCGCAGGGCTGACGTGCTTGAAAGACGCAGCGGCAGGCAAGCCTGTTGCGGCTTTAAGCTCTTTTACAAGCTGCCATGAATTGAACGCATCAAGAAAATTTATGTAGCCGGGTTTGCCGTTTAGTACCTCAACAGGCAAATCCTCGCCGTTTTGCATAAAAATCTTTGACGGCTTTTGGTTGGGATTACAGCCGTATTTTAAAGCAAGTTCGTTCATTTTAACGTTCCTTTCCTATTACTTGTTTTTATTGATAATTCTTGAATCTGCTGTGTTTGTTGCAATGTCGATATAACGAACGAACAAAGAAACCTTGTTGTCGTCATTAAGAGAATTCCAAACCTTTTGAGCAAAGGTGTCAATATCATCGTCACCGATTTCAACCAATGTAGGCTCACCCTCAAAGCTCGGCAACGGATTGCCGTCACTCATATATGTGTGGATGAATCTGCCTTTGCCGGCAAGCGGACAATCATAAGAGAATGTGTAACGCTCACAACATTCGGGGTTGCCGTCTGCACTTTTGAGAATTGACATTGCATAGTTCATTTTGCCCTCGCTGCATTTTACTATGCCCGAAATTCTCGGTGTATAGTTAGGCTCGTCAGGCTCAAACTGACGTGTACGCAAGGACTGCTCAAAGGTGAGCTGCTGATTCATAAGGTCATAAATCGTATCGGTTTGGTCGCCATTTGTAACAATTGTTTTGTTGCCGAGTGTGCGAACGGGAGAATAGATTATAAGCGACGGATCAACAAGCTTTGATGGGTCAAAAGCTTCGGTTTTGATGCCGTCATCTGTTTGTACAAAAATTCTGTTTCTACTGTTCTCACTTCTGCCCATAATAAAGTATGCGATTACAGCCTTTGTTCCGTCGGCACTCCTGCCGATTACAATGCCCCTGCCCGGATAAGTGGTTGAAGCGATTTCTTTTTCAAGTGATACTGCGTTCATAATTACCTCCGATTAATCAAGAATTTCGGTTTTTGTGCCGATTACCTTTATTTTATCATCACAAAAAAGCGAAACAGCTTTTGGCAAAATCTTCCATTCAGCCAGCTCCATTACCCTTTTTTGCAAAGTTTCGGGTGTGTCGCCGTTTTGAATTTCAACGGGCTTTTGAATAATTATCGGTCCGCCGTCGCACACCTCGTTTACAAAGTGAGCGGTTGCTCCCGTAACCTTTACGCCCTTTTTAAGTGCCGCTTCGTGAACATAAAGTCCATAGTAGCCCTCTCCGCAAAACGACGGAATGAGCGACGGGTGAATGTTAATAATGCGGTTTTCAAACGCATTGATTACCACCTTGCCGAGAATTGTCATAAATCCCGCAAGCACGACCAAATCTGCGTTTTTGCTTTTTATCAGGTTGGTCAACGCATTGTCATAGTCATCAAATTCGGCGTAATCCTTTCGTCTGATCACAGCGGTGTCAATGTCGTTGTTTTTTGCTCTTTGCAAAGCGTATGCGTTTGGATTTGAGGAAATCACACAGGTTATTTTACCGTTTTTGATTTCGCCGTTGTTTTGAGCATCAATCAAAGCCTGAAGATTTGTGCCGCCGCCCGACACAAGCACAATGATATTTTTCATCAGGCAAACACTACTCCTTCGCTTCCCTCGATAACCTCACCGAGAATTACAGCGTCCTCGCCGTTTGCTTTCAATACATCAAGAGCCTTGTCGGCGTTTTCTTTTGAAACTGCGGCAATCATTCCGACGCCCATATTAAAGGTGTTGAACATATCGTGCTCGGAAATGTTGCCTACTCTTTGCATAAGCTTGAATATAGGAAGAACGGGGACTGCATCCTTGTTGATTTTTGCGGTTAAGCCGTCCTTGAGCATACGGGGGATATTTTCATAAAATCCGCCGCCTGTTATGTGAGAAACAGCCTTTACTTCAACCTCATTCATCAACGCAAGAATCGGTTTTACATAAATCTTTGTGGGAGTGAGCAGAGTTTCACCAAGAGGCTTGTCAAGCTCATCGTATGTGTTGTTGATTGTATTTTCGTTAATATCAAAAATCTTTCTTACAAGTGAAAAGCCGTTTGAATGAACACCGGACGAACGAAGTCCGATAAGCACGTCGCCTGCCGTTAATTTTGAGCCGTCAATCATTTTCGGCTTGTCGGCAATACCTACACAGAAGCCGGCAACGTCGTATTCATCAACAGGCATAAGTCCCGGATGCTCGGCAGTTTCGCCGCCAACAAGTGCACATTCGGACTGTACACAGCCCTCGGCTATGCCTGATACGATTTCAGCAACCTTTTCGGGAACGTTTTTGCCGATTGCTATGTAATCAAGGAAAAACAGCGGTTTTGCACCGCAGCAAATTACATCGTTTACACACATTGCAACCGAGTCAATTCCGATTGTATCGTGCTTATCAAGCAAAAAAGCAAGCTTGAGCTTTGTGCCGACTCCGTCTGTTCCGCTGACAAGTATCGGTTCTTCCATATCCTTGAAATTCGGGGCAAAAAGTCCGCCGAATCCGCCGATTCCCGAAACAACACCGTCGATTTTTGTGCGTGCAACGTGCTTTTTCATCAGTTCAACTGATTTGTAGCCTGCCGTTACGTCAACTCCTGCTGCCTTGTAACTCTCTGAAAAGCTGTTCATTGTAATCCTCCGAATAGTTTATTTATTTATTTTCTTTGCATATTTATCTACAAAGAATGTGCGTGGAATTTCAGCGTTGTAGTTGCCGCTGAAACAGCCGTCACACAAATCTATGTTAGCGTTTTTAGCAATTTCGTGAACGCCGTCAATGCTGAGATAGCCCAGCGAATCAGCTCCGATGTATTCTCTGATTTCTTCAACCGACATTTTGTTAGCAATAAGGTTTTCCTTGTCTTGAATGTCAATTCCGAAATAGCAGGGACAAATAAACGGCGGTGAGCTGATGAGCATATGTACTTCTTTTGCTCCTGCGTCACGCATAAGCTTAACGATATGAGCAGAGGTTTTTCCTCTTACAATCGAATCGTCAATAATAACAATACGTTTGCCCTCAACATTTGCCTTGAGAGCGGTCAAACGTGTTTGCAAAAGACGCTCGATTTTGTTTTTGCCTGTTCGTACACCACGGGATATGAATTTGTTTTTCATAAAACCCATTCCGAACGGTATTCCCGATGCCGAAGCGTAGCCCTCGGCGGCAATAAGTCCCGAATCGGGTACACCGCACACCATATCGGCATCAATCGGAAATTCCTTGTATAAAAGCTCGCCCGCTTTGAAGCGTGCCTGATAAACACTTACGCCGTCTATGACACTGTCGGGTCGTGCGACATACACATATTCAAACAGACAAAACGAAGTTTTATCTGCGGTGAATCTTGCTTTGTAGCTATGGAATCCTGAATCGTCGATAACGACCATTTCGCCGGGCTCTACGTCACGAATAAACTCGGCACCGATACTGTCAAAAACACAGCTTTCGGAAGAAATTACATAGCTGTTTTTGAGCTTGCCGATGCACAGAGGACGAAAACCGTACATATCTCTGAAACCCATAAGACGGGTTGGTGCACAAATAACGGTTGAATACGCTCCTTGAAGCTTGTCCATTGAACGAAGCACGGCATCCTCAAGGCTATCGGTAAAGCACCTTTCGTAAGCTATGACATAAGCCATAAGCTCTGCGTTGGAGTTTGATTGAAAAATCGAACCACCACGTTCAAGCTCAGAGCGAATCTCGGGAAAGTTCGTGATTGAGCCGTTGCTTGCGATTGCAATTGAGCCTTCCTTGTAACGAAGCACAAGGGGCTGATTTGAAGCACGGTCAAGGCTTTCGCTTGAAGTATAGCGAACGTGTCCGATTGCAATATTTCCGTTTTTGAGGCGTGACAAGGATTTCTCGTCAAATACCTCGGACACCATTCCAAGCTCTTTAACGGTTGAAAAATCTCCGTTGCAATTCACGGTGATTCCTGCACTCTCCTGTCCCCTGTGTTGAAGTCCGAAAAGTGCGTCGTGGGTGATTTCAACAACGTTTAAATCCTCATCGCTGCGATATATTCCGAAAACACCACATTCATCAAACGCCTTGTCACGTTTTGTGTTTATATCAACATAGTTCTTACTCAAAGTTCTGCCACCTTAGCCTGCATTGCCTTGTCTTTTTCGGCAACGCCCTTTTCCATAGTGATTTTCATATCCTCAAGCTTTTGAGCGAGAGTTTCGTCTGAAAGTGCAAGCATTTCAACAGCAAGAATAGCTGCATTTGCCGCTCCGTCAACAGCCACTGTTGCAACGGGGATTCCGGTTGGCATCATCACAGTTGCCAAAAGTGCGTCCATTCCGTCAAGCTGTGCCGATTTGCACGGGATTCCGATTACGGGGAGAGTTGTTTTGGCAGCAAGCACCCCTGCAAGATGTGCAGCCATTCCTGCTGCGGCAATGATAACGCCAAAGCCGTTTTTCTTGGCATTTGCCGAAAACTCGATTGCGGCGTCGGGTGTGCGGTGAGCACTCATAACATGCACCTCATACTCAACGTCAAACTCCTTTAACTTCTTAACAGCTTTTGATACAACGGGGAAATCGCTGTCCGAACCCATTATGATTGCAACCTTTTTCATCATATTCTCCTTATGGAAGTTTTTCTATCTTATCTATTATATAAAAATTTTGCCGTTTTTTCAATACAATAAAAGAATTATTCATAATATTTACAATATTTATAATTCTAATACAGAATAAAAACAGCCGAACATTGTCCGACTGTTGATTTTAGCCTGAATTTTGGCTTGATTTTGTGTTGATAACAGCTTCATCCGAAGTGGAAATATCATTAATATTCACCATATTCGGGAACAGAAATTCCATTCTGTCGTCATCAAAGCTTTTGTCAAGATATTCTTCAAAATGATTATCGGCAGGAACACCGTCAACACGCTGCTGCCATCTATATGTGGCACAAACGCTCATAAAAGAGTCGAAAATCATAAAAACTATCAAAAGAGTTGTTATTACAGAGCCTGCTTTTACGGGGATTTTTTCAATCAGCTTTGAAGCAAGCGGATAGATGTAACGCACCCAAACCAACCCCAAAAATCCCCAAATGAGAGCATACATAAGGTTTGTTCTGCCGTTTATGTTAAGCAAGGTTCCGCTGTAATCCCACGAAACCGTGCCGAAAAGCATCTCTTGAAACCAAGAACAAAAATATTCAAACAAAGCTCCGACAAATGCACTTATAATAAAAATAAGTGTGTCGCTGAGCTTATAAAGCTTGTACAAAACAGCGGTCAAAAAGCACGCTCCGCCGCCGTATACGGGGATAAACGGGCCGTAAACCATACCGACACGCATTTCAAGGGTTCCGTAAAGGCAAAGTGCCCAAATCGTTTCGATTATTGTTCCGATAAAAGAGCCTATGACGAACAGATAAAAGAGCTTTGTAAAGCAAAAACCAAACGCAAAGGGCTTTTCGTCCTTGTTTTCGTAAACAAGGGTATATTCCTTCATATTTTCGGATTTGATTTCATTGAGCTTGTCGGCAATTTGCTTTACATATGCTGTTCTTTTAAGCTCGGGAAACGCCGAAACAAGGCGACGTCTGAGGTAGTTTTTGGTAAAGAGATTATTGTAATTGTGTTCAAGCTCATCAACCTCGTCGGCAGGAACATCATCACCCAAAAGCTGAGATATATTGCTGAGCTTTTTGATTCTGTTCTTTAAGCGAATTGCGGTAATTATTGAAAACACATAATCGACCAAGATAAACAGACATATTGACAGCACAATTATCATATTTATCATCGGCGGCATTAAGTCCAAGGCGGTATTGAGAACGGGAATAATCACCGCAACAAGCAATGTGCCGACAACGCCGAGCAAAGCGGCATACGGCAGGGTGATATAGCTTCCGATGTTCAAACTCATATCGGAATAATCCCACGGCTTGCAACCGAGAAGCTTCTTTGTTACTGCTCCGATAATTACCGAAAGCAGAGATAAAATCAACGTGCTTGCAACAAACAATATTAATTTGTTTGTTGAGAAATCTTTGAGTACAAGCCAGCAAATGACCGCACAGATGCCGTATGTCGGGCAAAAAGGCGAAGCCAAAATCCCGGTATTATAGAATCGTTTTTCGGAAATGAGGTTGCGTATTCCGTTGAACAGCCAACCCAAAAACGAAAATATAACAAAATACCACAACAGTCTTATAACAAACATTTTAACATCCTTTTCCCATTCCCCTTGCAAAGCACCAGATTTCAGCTTAAATATCAGTGCTTTTCGCTGTCATCATCTTTCCAAAGCTCCTTGATTGCGGTTATGCTGCCGGCAAAGCCTTGAATGTCGGAGGGAACAATTATCTTTGTCGCCTTGCCGTCTGCCGCTTTTGCGAATGCTTCAAGCGATTTGAGCTGGATTATGCGGTCGGTAGGCGATGCTTCATTAAGCATTTTGAGAGCGTCGGCGTTAGCCTTTTGCACGGTGAGAATTGCCTCAGCCTCACCCTGAGCCTCACGGATTTTTTGCTCTTTTACTGCGTCTGCCTTTAATATTGCAGACTCCTTTAAGCCCTCGGCAACAAGGATTTGGCTGCGTTTTTCGCCCTCGGCGTCAAGGATTCTTGCACGGCGTTCACGCTCGGCTTTCATCTGCTTTTCCATGGCGTCCTGAATCTCACGGGGCGGCAAAATGTTTTTTAGCTCAACACGGATAACCTTTATTCCCCACGCATCTGTTGCTTCGTCAAGAATCACCCTGATTTTTCCGTTAATTGTGTCACGGGAGGTGAGCGTATTGTCAAGCTCCAAATCACCGATGATGTTTCTGAGTGTGGTTGCGGTGAGGTTTTCTATTGCATTGAGCGGTCTTTCGACACCGTAGCAATAAAGCTTGGGGTCGGTTATTTCAAAATACACAACCGTGTCAATTTGCATTGTAACGTTATCTCGTGTGATAACAGGCTGGGGAGGAAAGTCGATCACCTGCTCCTTGAGCGAAACTTTTTTTGAAATTCTGTCAATGAAAGGAATTTTAAAATGTATCCCCGTCCCCCATGTTGCATAATAAGCTCCCAAACGCTCAACAACATATGCGTGAGCCTGCGGAACTATTTTAACGTTGTTTATGATGATTAAAAGCACTATCAAAGCGATTGCCGCTATGATAATGTATCCTAAATATTCTGGCATAACTATCTCCTTATTCAATTGGCTCGACAATCAGCTTTACGCCCTCGATTGCAAGCACTTTTACTTTTGTATCCTTTGTAACAGGTGCAAATTCGGACTTTGCAGACCACTCTTTGCCTGAAATTTTGACCTGACCCACACTTTGAGCATCAGGTATATCTGTGAGTACAACACCGATTTTGCCTATTAAGCTTTCCGAATTGGTAGCTACAACTGCGTTTTTGTTTCTCAGCTTTTTAACAAGCGGACGTGTTATTATGAGAGCTGCAAATGTTACGACAAGAAAAACCGCAGATTGTATCGGTATTGACGGAGTAAAAATTGTTGTGACCGCCGCACAAACGGAGCCTAAAACAAACCATATCGAAACAAGCTGTGTTGTTGCGGCTTCGCAAACTGCCATTATTATTGCAAAGCCTATCCAAATAAACGGCATATACTGTTCCATATACACTCTCCTTTCGACTATATTCTATCATAATCCCGTTTTTCAGTCAATTTTATTTGCAATAAAATATACACATTTTCATTATTATGTGTTATAATGATTAAAATATATGACGGCAGGTGATTTTATGTCCATTGACACCTTTGACGAAGGAATTGCTCCAGGTGGAGTGAGAACCAAAAGTGAAATTAAGATTTTGATATGTTATCTGTTCAACTCAGTTGACGACAAGCTCAGCAAGGAGCTTGTTTTGAACGCAACAATGGAGGATGAGCTTTCAAATTATTTTGAAACCGCCTGTGCCTTTGAGGAGCTTATCCAAAACGGCACTCTTATCGAAAGCGGTGAAATCGACGGCGAAAGAGCCTATATTTTGGCTGAAAACGGCAAATTGATTGCCGACCAGCTTGACACAAATCTTGCCTACACCGTTAAGGAAAAGGCATATGTATGTGCTGTTAAGCTGCTTGCGGAAAGAAAAACAGCAAGAGAAAACAAGGTTGAAATCGTTAAAAAAGATAACGGATATGATGTTGTTTGCAGAATTTCGGGCGGAAGCGTTGAATTGTTTGCGTTCACGATATACGCTCCCGATTATGAGCAGGCAGAAATTATCAAAAAGAGCTTTTTGAGCTATCCTCAAACCGTTTACAAAACTATGCTTGCACTTATGACCAAAGACAAGGATAATGTCGGCAACGCACTTGAGGACCTTTATGGTGTTTTATCTTAATTCTTTAAAAGAATAAATTAAGTGCCATAATCAGCGTTACACCCGGCACTCCGCCGACAACAGACACGATGATTGAAAGCAGACTGACGGGGATGTATACTCCGGTCATTGCGGAAAGCAGGTTTACCGTCGTGAGTGCACCTGCTCCGATAAGCATTGAAGCAACACCTCGCTTGAGCGGATGCTTGCTTTTGGCGATATAATGAACCGTTGTAAATATCAAAAGCGTTGATAATCCTATCAGCAAAATTCCCCACAAAGGCATATTAACAACTCCGAAAAATAAAAATAGACCGCCGAATGTTCGACGGTCTATTAATATGCTTGTTTTTAAATTTTTATTACTTAATCAAAGTATGTTAAAGTGTGCAAGTACATTAAGTGCAATTACGAAAATTACAAAAACAGCCGCAAAAACTTTTGTCCAACGTGCAAGGAATGCGTCAATTGAACGTGCCTTGTTCTTTGAAAAATATGAGTCAGCCGCACCTGTTACTACGCCAAGACCCTGATCGTTGCCCTCTTGAAGAATGATAACAATAATAATAGCTATTGCTACAATTCCAAGTAAAACTCCGAGAATAATTCCCCAAATGCTCATTTCTATCGTCCTTTCATTTATAGATTAACACATTATTTACAATATTTAACTTAGTTATAATAACATATATAATTTTAAAATTCAATAGATTTTTAAAAATTTCTCAGATAATTTTCAGCGTAAAAAATCCGCTGTTTAAGCCATTGAATAAATTGTGACTTGAACAACGGATTTTAATTATGGCGGAGAGAAGGGGATTCGAACCCCTGGTACGGTGATTACCGTACACATGATTTCCAATCATGCTCCTTCGGCCAGCTCGGACATCTCTCCGAATACCGCTGTTTATTATATCAAATCTCTTGTCAAAAATCAACCCCCAATATCCGCAAATTTTCATTTTAATGCTTTTGATTTAAAAATCCTGACTTTTATCATATAATCTGCCCTGAGTAATGTTTCGGGCGGAAAATTCTTTGTTGATTGAATTTAAAACGTGCTTTTTATCTGCACTCCACAGAGGTGCGACGAGGAGCTTTTTGTCGCCGTCACCCGTCAAGCGGTGGATTACGGTTTGCGGCGGCAACGCTTCGATGCAATCACACAGAATGTCGATATATTCATTAAGGGAAAGTGTTTTGACAAGTCCTTTTTCATAATCCGTTTGCAAATCGGTGTTTTTGAGTATGTGAAGAAGCTGGAGCTTTATGCCGTCGCTTCTCTTGCCTGCATAAATCACGCTGTTAAGCATATCCTGCTTAGTTTCATTCGGCAGTCCGAGAATTATGTGCGTAATCACCTTAACGCCTATCGAGTGCAAGGCTTTTACGGCTTTGTCGTACACATCAAGCTCATAACCTCGGCGGATATAATCGGCGGTTTGCTTTTTGATGCTTTGCAAGCCAAGCTCTATCCACACGGGCTTTATGCTGTTGATTTCCCTGAGCAAGGATAAAACGTCCTTTTCAAGACAATCGGGGCGTGTGGCTATTGAAAGAGCAACGATTTCTTCGGGAGCAATTGCCTCATAATACAGCTTCTTGAGATAATCAACGTCCGCATATGTATTTGTGAACGGCTGAAAATATGCGATAAACTTTTTGCAGTTGGTTTTTGATTGTATTTTCCGCTTTGCTTGCTCGATTTGCTCAGTTACGCTCAAATCGGCATCTGCCGAAAACTCACCCGAACCTCCCCTGCTGCAAAAAATGCACCCCCGTGTGCCAAGCTTTCCGTCACGATTTGGGCAAGTCATTTTGCCGTTAAGAGAGATTTTATACACTTTTTCACCGAAAGTGCTTTTTAAATATTCGTTTAAAGAATAATAATACATTTTTCACCCAAATAAATAAAGACCGACATGCACAATCGGTCTTTATTTATACAAGAAAGGAATATCTATGAAAACTTTAGAAGTGAAAAGCGATTTTCTTCAGCAATTATCTTTGCTGTGATTATATAATAAAGCACGATTGTGATGATTATTTGAAGATTTAAATAATTGTATGTGAAGATTAAAAGAAATTTATGAAAACTTCTTTACATATTCAAGAAACTCTGCATACAGCTTGTCCTCAAGCTTTTCAAGCTCGCTGTCAATTCCGCCGTTAAAGAACATCTTTGCGTGCTTTTGCAGAGATAAATATGCTCCGACATAATTTTTACGAACCTCGTCCTGCAAGGAATCGCTTATTGTTTTTCCGCAGGAAATGCCGAGATATATGTTGTTGCCGTTAATATGAGAAGCAATGGAGTTGTTTTTCAGTTCAAAGCTGTTGAGCATATGCAGACCGTTGCTAAATTCTTTTAAAGAAAATTCCTCTTGAGTGCTGTCGTAATCCTTTCTGTTTTCGTCAATCTCATTTTCGGCGTCTTCAAGTGCGAAATCGGGATTAGTTATGAAATCGTGAAGATATTTGGGATTTGACACCAAAACTGCATACAATCTCATTGCGTTTATCGCTCCCTCAAGGCAAGAAAAAGCCGCAAGCTGCATATTGCTGTCGTTGAGCTTGATAAAGCTGTAAAGATTTTGATAGACCGACTTGTTGACAACAATCAACGCAAGCCTCTCGTTGTCACGATAATCGGCAAGCATCGGATTTGAGATAAATTTCATTGTAAAGGCATAAGATTTGCTAACATAGCTGTCAAACAGCTTTTTGAACTCGTTTAAAAGCTCTGCTTCTTTTATTGTAAATTCAAACATATTTTCACCTATCTGAATAATTCCATATCAGAATTATATAAATCATTTCTTGTTATGTCAACATCATATTCAACGCCTGTTTTGCTTTGCAAAGCGGAAATCAAAAGATTTGGATTTACGTTGTCGCTGCTACCTGCCGAAAGAACGATGTTAAGCTCGGCATAATCAAATCTTTCTTCAACCTCAAAGCTTTTTATTCCCTGCTTAATGTCAACGGTTTTTAAGCCTTTTTTAGACTTCTTTTCAATCTCTATGCTGTCTTGTGAAAGAAGGCTGTTAACGTCAAAGCAAATATCTGCGGAGCGAAGCCTGTCACCGCTGAGCTTTATTGAAAAGGAGGCAAAAGCGATTTTGCCTGCCTTCATAACTGCCTCGGTAATGTCAAAAACACGAAGTCCTCGTGGCAAGCAGTTGTTGAGATTGATTTTTATTTCTTCAAAAGAATAATTTTCATCTTCGAGCTTTACGTCCATACATTCGTTAATGCCCCTGAAGCCGAGCGACAACGGCAAAGGAAAGGTTGCAAACGGGTGAGGATTAAAGCCCTCTGTATGCCAAATCGGTATTTTGCTCTTGTGCAAAGCACGAAGCATACAACGGTTTAAATCAAGATGAGATATGTAACGGCACTCAAAATCCTTTTTAAACCATATTCTGACGTTTTTCAAAGCAAACTCCCTCCCCGTACTTTGCCGCTCCGCAGTTGTTGCATTTTAATCTGCAATGCGGAGTGGTTGTATTTTCATAAGCTTTTTTACACTCTTTGATGTAAAAATCCTTGGTTACGCCGTAATCTATATGGTCCCAAGGCAAAATTTCGTCAAAGGAGCGGCGGCGATTTGCATAAAAAGCAGGGTCAATGCCACATTCATCAAATAATTCAAGCCATTTTTCAAGGCTGAAGCAATCGTTCCAACCGTCAAAATGAAAGCCTCTTTCGCACGCAAGCTCCATAACCCTGCACAGCTTTCTGTCGCCTCTTGCAAACACAGCCTCAAGAAAGCTTGTGTCGGCATCGTGATAATTGAACTGAATTTTCTTTGTGGTGATGCTGTCCTTAAGATGCTGTTGCTTTTCGTGAAGCATCGGGATTGTGTCCTGAGGCTCCCATTGAAACGGTGTGAAGGGCTTTGGAACAAAGGAAGAAGCCGACACCGTAACTCGCACAGCCTTGCCCTTGGGTCTGTTTTCGCACCTGTAATAAGCATCAACAACCGATTGACCGAGTGCGGCAATTGAAGCAACATCGTCAAGAGTTTCGGTGGGTAAGCCTATCATAAAGTAGAGCTTTACGGTTGTCCAGCCGCCCTCAAACGCTGTTGTGCAGGTTTTAAGCAGCTCGTCCTCACGAACGTTTTTGTTTATAACGTCACGCATACGCTGGCTTCCGGCTTCGGGAGCAAAGGTGAGTCCGCTTTTGCGAACGGTTTTGATTTTGTTCATAATATCATCGGTAAAACCATCAACACGGAGCGACGGCAGGGATATGCTGACCTTTTCATCCTTGCTCCAAGAGGTGAGCTTTTCAAGCAGGGGGACGATTTTGCTGTAATCACTTGAGCTGAGCGAGGAAAGCGAAACCTCGTCGTAGCCTGTGTTTTCGCACAAAGCACGGCATTGTGCGTTGATTGTGTCGGGAGATTTTTCACGCACGGGGCGATAAATAAAGCCTGCCTGACAAAAGCGGCAGCCTCTGATGCACCCTCTGAAAATTTCCTGAACAGCTCGGTCGTGTACTATTTCCACAAGCGGAACAACAAAATTATCGGGATAGTAGGACTTGTCCATTTCTTTCATAATTCGCTTATGAACAGTTTTAGGTGCGTCACCCTTGGGCAAAAAGCTCTTAATGGTGCCGTCGGGATTATACTCAACCTCATAAAGTGACGGAACATAAACACCCTCGATATGTGAGCAAAGGCGTAAAAATTCATCCTTGGTTTTTCCCTCTGCCTTGCATTTTCTGTAAAGCTCGATTACTTCAAGGTCAACCTCCTCTCCCTCACCGATGAAGAACATATCGACAAAGTCTGCAATCGGTTCGGGGTTACACGCACAAGGGCCTCCCGCAACAACAATGTTGTGCAAATCCCTTCTGTCGCAAGATTTTATCGGAACATTTGAAAGCTTGAGCATATTGAGCATATTGGTATAGCTGAGCTCATATTGCAACGTAAAGCCGATAAAATCAAAATCAGAAACAGGGTCACCGCTTTCGAGGGCATAGAGCGGAATGTTTGCGTTAATCATTTCCTGTTCCATATCCGTCCACGGTGCAAAAACACGCTCGCACCAAATATAATCCTTTGAATTAAAAAGGCTGTAAAGAATTTTCATTCCGAGGTGGGACATTCCTACCTCATATGTATCGGGAAAACAAAACGCAAAGCGAACATCAACCTTTGATTTATCCTTGATAACCTCATTAAGCTCACCGCCCACATAGCGTCCCGGCTTTTGCACCTTCAGGAGCAGTTTTTCAACTTCTTTGCTGACCATAATATCCTCCGAATATCAGTAATATCTGTTATTTTTCAACGCAAGCGAAAGCACCAGATAAACGCTGACAAACAACAGAGAAAAATTATATTTTGATTTAAGCAACAGCAAAAATCCTGCCGCCGCAAGCGGAAATATAAACAAAAACGTTGCAATGCTTACAAGCTTTTGTGCAAGAGCTTCGTCAAGACGTCTGCACAGCAGCAAATACAAAAGCTGGCCTCCGTCAAGCGACATAACGGGGATTAAATTAAATAATCCCACCGATAAATTTGCCGCCGCAAGCGAAAAGAAATTTTCGTTACACAATAAGTATAGCAGATAAAACAAAATAAAACAAATCAAATTAGAAAAAGGTCCGAAAATAATAATCAAAATGTTTTGAAAGAATTTTCGTGACTGCCTTGCGTTATCCATTATGGAAATTTCAAATGGTGAAATTTTTATTTTGTCGGGAGGACTGCCGAAAAGACACATAATCAAAATATGTCCCGACTCGTGTACGGCAACGGAAAACAAGCATATCGCAAAGCTTTGAAACGAAGCGACGATTACACCCAACGCCGCAAGACAAATCAAAAGATACGACACCGTTATTTCCGTTGAATGAAATTTAAACTTCATCGGCTGTTGCGTCAGCAAAAAGTAAATTTATATCAAAGCTTGAATTACCGTCAAAAACGGCTGAATTGTTAAGATTTGAATAATACCATTCGTGTGCCGCAGAGTATAACTCTCCGCCGATGCTTTTGAGTATAAGTGCCGCAAGTGCAATCAAAATGCAGACTATGAGCTGAATTGTTATGAGAAGTGAGCTGTGAGCTTTTGCCTTTGGCTTCGGTTCTTGTTCAAGCTCGGGCAAAGCTTCGTCCTCATCGCTTTCGACAGTAATCCGAGGATATTCCGAATTAGAAACGCTCTGCCAATTTTCATCATATGTAATAGAGTTTTTTTCGCTCAAAATTATCACCTCAATGCAATATATGCATTGAGGCGAGCAAATTTAACCGAGTTTTTTGAAATCTGTTTTTGTGAGATTAATAAAGAATATTATCGCAAGCGACAGCGAGCCGAGCTCTGCAATCGGGAAAGCATACCAAACTGCCGAGATACCGAATTGAATTGAAAGTACAAACGCAATCGGTAGTATTAACACAAGCTGACGGCACACGGACATAAGCAGACTTCGCAAGCCCTTTCCGACAGCCTGAAACAACGTTGTGAACAGTATGCCTGCCGCTGCGGGAATAAAGCAAAGGCTTACGATTCTGAGTGCGGGAACACCGATTTTCATAAGTGCCTGATCGCCGCCGAACAAGGCTATCATTTTGTCGGGAATCGTCCACATCAGCACAACGCCCACCGTCATAATGATTACGGCAAACAAAATTCCTCGCTTTAATGCGGAATACATACGCTTTTTGTTGCGTGCCCCGTAATTGTAGCCGATTATCGGCATTACACCTTGGTTAAGTCCGAAGCACGGCATAAACACAAAGCTTTGCAGTTTATAGTAAATGCCCAACACAGTTACTGACGCCTCGGAATACACCGAGTTTGCCGCTGTGAAAATTGTATTCATACCGATTATCATAACCGAGCTTATCGACTGCATAATTATTGAGGGCAAACCGACTGCATAGATGTTTTTAACAGTCGTCATATTGAATTTGAAGCCCTTGAAAGAAATTTTGATTTCGTGGCTTTTGCAGAACAATACGATTACCGCAAACAGCATACCGCAGAATTGACCGAACACGGTAGCCAATGCCGCACCGACAACTCCCATTTCGGGGAAGAAGCCGATTCCGAAAATTAAAAGCGGGTCAAAGATTATGTTTACAACCGCTCCCAAAAGCTGAAACAGCATCGGAAATATCATATCGCCCGTTGCCTGAAGCGTTTTTTCAATCATTACCTGAATTATCGAGAAAAGCGACAAACAAAGCACTATTGAAAGATACTCAACTCCGTATTTTACGATTTCGGGATCCGATGTGTAGGCGTTCATAAAGGGCTTGGATACAAATATGCCCAAAATCAAAAATATTGCATAGCTGAAAAAGCACAGCAAAAGTCCGTGTGTTGCTGCATCATTAGCCATTTTGGTGTTTTTTTCACCGAGCTTTCGGGACACAATCGAGTTTACACCAACTGCCGTGCCGACTGACACGGATATGAGTAACATCTGCAACGGGTATGCAAGAGAAAGTGCCGTGAGTCCCTTTTGACTGAAATTGCCGATGAATATGCTGTCAACAATGTTGTACATAGCCTGAATGGTCATTGAAAATATTGCAGGCAACGACATTGTTAAAATCAATTTTGTCATCGGCATTACGCCCATTTTGTTTTCTGTTTTTACATTATCCTTCTTTAAAGCTTCTTCCATTTTTACCCCTCAAAAATTAATTAAACAATTTTTATAGCTTCTTTATTTTTCTGTAAACGAAATATACAATCAGCATAATTACAGCACCGACCAATACTCCCGAAAAATCAAGCAGCACATCGGTGATTTGCCCCGAACGCCCCTCAACATTGAGCTGGATTGTTTCGTCGCACAAAGGAATCGCAAGGCCTGCGGCAAGAATCTGAGAATAATATCTCAAGGGCTTTTTGCGGTCAAACGAATAAGCACAGCTTGCAAGCAACATTCCGATTGCCGTGTATTCGGCAAAATGTGCAGACTTGCGTACTATGTGTTCGGTGAGCGTGATTCCTATTGAAGCGAAAAAGTCATAAAAAAAGTTTAGCACAGACTGACTTTCTTCAGACGAAACCGACGCAGGCATCGAAGAATGAACAAACGCAAATCCTATCATAAAAATCGTAAGCGTAAATATAATTATTCTGAAACGTAATGAAGCTCTGCTTCTTTTCATATAAATCACTCCGAAGTATATTTTACCGCAAATAGAGATATTGTCAATGAGATTGTCGGAATTTAGCGAAAGTTTGTAAATTCTATGTAAAATGTTCGGATTTTCATAAAAATTTTAAATTTAATGTATTGATAAATTTCAGTATTTCTGTTATACTGAACGAGATTTATAAAATACAATATAAAGGAGTAATCTGCATTGCTGAATTATCTGATAATTTTCCTTATCTCAATGGTGCCTGTTGTTGAGTTAAGAGGAGCTATACCTGTTGCCGTTGGTATGGGTATGGAAGGAATTGAGTTGTTTTGGGCTTATGTTGTCTGTGTTTTGGGCAATATGGTGCCTGTTCCGTTCATCTTTTTGTTTGCTCGCAAGATTCTTATTTGGGGTAAGGATAAAAAATTTATCGGCAAATTCTTTACGTTTTGCTACAACAAGGGCGAAAAGGGCGGTCAAAAGCTTCAAGCAAAAGCAGGCAAAGGCTTGTTTATAGCACTGATGATTTTTGTTGGTATTCCGCTTCCCGGAACGGGAGCTTGGACAGGAACATTGGCGGCAAGCTTCCTTGATATGGATTTTAAGAAAAGCGTTATCGCTGTAATGTGCGGTGTTTTGATTGCCGGAATAATTATGGGTGCGGCAAGCTTGGCTGTAAGCATGGGTGCAGGCGGAATTTTTGCTTTCTTGGCAAACAGTTAATTGATTATTTTAGGGTTGCGTTTTTGACGTCAACCCTATTTTTCGGAGTTTTTTATGAAAAAATATGATTCGCTGATTATCGGCGGCGGTGCTTCGGGACTTATGTGTGCCGTCGGTGCAAAAATCAAAAAGCCAAATATGTCGGTTGCAATTATCGAAAAAAATCCGAGAGTGGGCAAAAAATTGCTTTCTACGGGTAACGGCAGGTGTAATCTTACCAACAGATTTGTGTCTGTCGAAAAATATTGCGGCTCTTTTAAAGCACAAGCTAATATTCTTTTTGAGAAATATAATACTGAAAAGCTGATTGAAATTTTTGAAAGCATCGGACTTTTGACCTTCTGTGACAGCGAGGGCAGGTACTATCCCCTGTGCAAGCAGGCAAGTGCTGTTCTCGACGTACTTAGATTTGCGTGCGACAGGCTCTGCGTTGAAATTTTTTGCGACGAAAGCATAAAAAGCGTTAAAAAATCAAACAGAGGATTTGAAATTAAAACTCAAAACAATGTTTTCGACAGCGAAAAGCTGGTTATTGCCTGCGGTTCAAAAGCCGCACCGAAGCTTGGCGGGAATTCAAGCTGTTCGGATTATCTTAAAAACCTCGGTCACAAATTCATTCCATTTTCCCCTGCTTTGTGTCCCATTAAGGTTGAATCAGACATTTTGAAATCCCTAAAAGGGCTGAGAGCATCTGCAAGGGCTGTGTTGCTTGACAGGAATTTTAATTCTGTTAAAGAAGAATCGGGCGAGGTTCAATTCACAGATAACGCACTTTCGGGAATTTGCATTTTTAATCTTTCGCTTTATTCAAAAAAAGGCTTTATCATATCACTTGACTTAGCCGAGAATTATTCTGAAAACGAATTATTTAATATTCTTTTATCGAATATTACACTTTTTGCCGATTTGACCGTTGACAATCTGTTTACGGGAATTTTTCAAAAAAGACTCGGACAAGCTGTTTTGAAAAAGGCGGGAATAAGCGACTTTTCACGGCTTTGCAAATCCGTTTCAAGCAATGAAATCAATCAGATTGCAAAAACGGTTAAGCAGATGGAATTTAAGGTGGTTGAAAACTGCTGCTTTGAGCAGGCTCAAGCTGCTCTCGGCGGAGTTTTGGGAGAAGAAATTAACGAAAGCACAATGGAAAGCAAGCTGATGAAAAATCTGTATATTTGCGGAGAGGCTGTTGACATTTGCGGTGAGTGCGGCGGATTTAACCTTCACTTTGCTTTTGCAAGCGGACTTGTGGCAGGAGAAAATTTATGATTAGAATAAGCAACGTTCATTTGCCGCTTGATTACGACAGCGAAACCGTAAAGGCGAAAGCGGCAAAGGAATTAAGAATAAGCAAAAATGCCGTGGAATCGGCAACTCTTTTCAGGCGTTCGATTGACGCACGCAAAAAAGACAATATATTTTTTCTCTGTACAGTTGACGTTAAACTCAGCGTTAACGAGGATGCAGTGCTGAGAAAGGTCAAAAACGCAGTTAAAGCAAAGCCGTATGAATATTCTGTTGACAAATGGCAGGGCGGTGCCTCTCCCCTTGTTGTCGGAATGGGTCCTGCCGGCTTGTTTGCCGCACTTGTTCTTGCACAAAGCGGAGCAAAGCCGATTGTTATAGAGCGAGGATGCGATGTTGACAAAAGAACCGCAGACGTAAATTTGTTTTGGAAAAACGGTCGGCTTAACACAAGCTCGAACGTGCAGTTTGGCGAAGGCGGAGCGGGAACGTTTTCCGACGGAAAGCTGAACACGGGTACAAAAGACAACAGGCAGCGAAAGATTCTTGAAGAATTTGTGCGTAACGGAGCCCCCGAAGAAATTTTGTACAATGCAAAGCCCCATATCGGAACCGACAAGCTTAAAACGACAGTAAAGAACATTCGCAACGAAATAATTTCACTCGGCGGTACGGTAAGGTTTGAAACAAAGCTTACAAAAATCAAATCCGAAAACGGAAAAATTACGGGTGCAGTTGTCGAAAGCGACGGCAAAGAGGAAATAATTGAAGCCGACAGCGTTGTTCTGGCCATCGGTCACAGTGCGAGAGATACTTTTGAAATGCTGTATAAGGAAAAGCTTCCGATTGAGCCAAAGGCTTTTTCAGTGGGTGCAAGAATCGAGCATTTGAGAAGCAACATTGATAAGGCTCAATACGGAAAATTTGCAGGCAACAAAAGCCTTGGGGCCTCCATATATAAAATGAATGTTCACACAAGCAACGGCAGGGGCGTATACACGTTTTGTATGTGTCCCGGCGGCAAGGTGGTAAACGCATCGAGCGAAGATAATATGCTGGTTGTAAACGGTATGAGCGAATTTGCAAGAGATGCCGAAAATTCTAATTCAGCACTGCTTGTGGGAGTAAACCCAAGCGATTTCGGCTCCGATACACCGCTTGCGGGAATGTATTTTCAAAGAGAGCTTGAAAAATCCGCATTTTTGCTCGGAGGTGAAAATTACAATGCTCCCGTTCAGAGGGTTGATGATTTTTTGAACGGTAAAAAAAGTCTGCATCTCGGTGAGGTTACTCCGAGCATTGCACCAAACGGTGAGCTGAGCGACCTAAACAGCTTATTTCCCGAATTTGTAAGCGATGCTATGAAGCAGGCTATTACAGAAATGGGTCAAAAGCTCAAAGGCTTTGATAACGGCGACGCAGTTTTGACGGGTGTTGAAACAAGAAGCTCCTCCCCTATCAGGATTTTGAGAAGCCCCGATTCTTTGCAAAGCGTCGGACTTGAGGGCTTGTACCCCTGCGGAGAAGGTGCCGGATATGCAGGCGGAATCATCTCCGCCGCCGTTGACGGGATAAAATGTGCAGAAATGATTATTAAAACATCATTCGACAAAAAAGGCTTAAAAAGCTGAATATTTTTAAAAAGGCAGTACGATTTTCGTGCTGTCTTTTTGCATTTATCAAAGCATTTTACATGGATTTTACATCGTCTTGCTTTTGAATTTTACAGTAAAATTTTAGAATATAAGTGTAATAAAGCTGCAAAATATAAATGTAGCAGGGTTACAAATAGGTTTGGAGGATTATTTATGAAAAAGTTTTTAAGCTTGATCGTTGCGGCAACTTTTTTGTGCTTAACAATGGCGGGTTGCAATAACGATAACGGAGTCTCGACCGACGGCTCAACATCTATGAGCAAGGTCATCGGAACTCTCGGAGAGGCATTTGAAATTGAAACAGGTATTACCGTTACATACAACGCTACCGGTTCGGGAAGCGGTATTCAAGCGGTTGAAGAAGGAAGATGCAATATAGGGCTTTCGAGCAGAAGTCTTAAAGATGAAGAAAAAGCAAAAGGACTTACAGCCACAGTTCTTGCATATGACGGTATTGCTGTCATTGTCAACAATGAAAATCCCGTTGAAGATTTAGACAGTGAAAGCATAACAAAAATATTTAAGGGTGAAATCACCAACTGGAAAGAGGTCGGTGGCGACGACACCGAAATCGTGCTTATCGGACGTGAGGCAGGCAGCGGAACAAGAGATGGTTTTGAAACCGCAACCGACACCAAAGACGAATGTAACTATCGTCAGGAGCTAACCTCATCGGGAGATGTTATCACAACAGTTTCAAACAATCCAAATGCCATGGGCTATGCTTCGCTTGCCTCTGTTAAGGAAAGCGTAAAGACACTTTCAGTCGGCGGTGTTGCACCGACAGAAGAAACCGTTAAAAACGGCAGTTATGTAATTCAACGTCCGTTTGTTCTTGTAACAAAGTCCGACGCTCAGCTTTCGCAAGACGCACAGAGCTTTTTTGACTACATCACTTCCGAAAAAGCCAACGAATATATCAGTGCTGCCGGTGCAGTACCCGCAAACTGATTATAAAATTCAGGCGGAAAATTTGCCGCCGATTTTTCTGAGGTAATGATATGAAAAAAAACAAACTATTTGAAAATGTTGTTCACGGTATTTTTCTTATTTTGGGATTAATTACCGTCGGAAGTGTTTTGCTGATAACAATTTATCTGATTATTTCCGGTATTCCTGCAATTAAAGAAATCGGCTTGTTTGAGTTTCTATTCGGGCAGGAATGGGCTTCCACCGCAGATGACCCGAAATTCGGAATTCTTCCGTTTATACTGACCAGCGTTTACGGTATGGCAGGAGCGTTGCTGATTGGTGTGCCGATAGGCTTTTTTTGTGCGGTATTTCTTTCTAAGGTTGCAAACAAAACAATCAGAAACATAATGGAAAATGCTGTAAACCTGCTTGCGGGTATTCCCTCCGTTGTTTACGGACTTGTGGGTATGCTTGTGTTGGTTCCCGCAATCAGAGAAATTTTTGATGTTCCCGACGGAGCAAGCCTGTTTGCGGCGATAATCGTACTTGCAATAATGATTTTGCCTAACATCATCAAGGTTTCAATCACAGCTCTTGACGCTGTCCCAAAGGAATATGAGGACGCCTCCCTTGCGTTGGGTGCTACACCGACAGAAACATATTTTAAGGTTTCCGTGCCTGCCGCAAAAAGCGGAATTGCCGCTGCGGTTGTTTTGGGAGTGGGACGTGCTATCGGTGAAGCGATGGCGGTTATGATGGTTGCAGGCAACGTTGCAAATATGCCGTCGCTGTTTGAAAGCGTTAGATTTTTGACAACAGCCGTTGCAAGCGAAATGTCGTATTCAAGCCCCGGAAGCTTGCAGAGAAACGCTTTGTTTTCCATAGCACTTGTACTGTATCTGTTTATTATGCTGATAAACGCAACCCTAAATTTCTTTTTGAAGCGTGACAGGAGCAAATAATATGAAAAAAAGCAGAAAAATTTACATTTATGTGATGAAAGGCCTTATGGCTGTTTCAGCAGCAATTACAGCAGGCTTGGTGTTGTTTTTACTTATTTATATTTCCGTAAAGGGAATCCCGAACATAAGTTGGAGCTTTCTAAGCTCAAAGCCCAGTCATTTGACGGGACAAATCGGAATTTTGCCCGATATACTCAATACGCTTTACATTGTTTTGGCTACGCTTGTTTTTGTTTTGCCCCTCGGTGTAGGTGCGGCGATTTATCTAAACGAATATGCCGAGCATAAAAAACTTGTCACAATAATTGAATATGCCGCCGAAACGCTGTCGGGCATACCGTCGATTATTTACGGACTTGTGGGAATGTTGCTGTTCTCAAACAATTTCGGAACAAGCTTACTTGCAGGTGCACTTACACTTGTTATTATGAACTTGCCGACAATAATGCGTACCACTCAGGAAAGCCTTAAAACCGTGCCGCAAGCATATCGTGACGGTGCGTTCGGGCTGGGTGCGGGTAAATGGAGAGTTATTCGCACGGTGGTTTTGCCGGGCTGTGTTGACGGCGTAATCACAGGCTGTATTTTATCGGTCGGCAGAATCTTGGGTGAATCGGCGGCGTTGCTGTTTACGGCAGGCTTTGCACACAGTCTGAACGGAATTATCGAAGGACTTTCTCGTCCCGGTGCAACGCTTACGGTAGCACTTTATGTGTATGCAAAAGAGGACGGCGAATTTGGCATTGCGTTTGGTATTGCGGCGATTTTGATGATACTCACTCTGGTGATTAATTTATCTGCAACACTTGTCGGCAAATATTATGCAAAAAGGAGAAGCGTATGAGCAAAATAATTGAAGCAAAGGATTTGTGCCTTTGGTACGGTGAATCACAAGCACTGAAAAATATTAATATTGAAATTCCAAAAAACAAAATTACGGCATTGATTGGCCCGTCGGGCTGCGGTAAATCTACTTTTTTGAAAACAATTAACCGTATGAACGATTTGATACAATCGGTAAAAATATCGGGGGAAATAAGATATAACAATAAAAACATTTTTGATAAGGATATTGACGTAAACGAGCTTCGCAAGGAAATCGGAATGGTTTTTCAAAAGCCGAATCCGTTTCCAATGAGCATTTATGACAATGTAGCCTACGGTCCTCGCACCCATGGAATTAAAAGTCGCGTAAAGCTGAATGAAATCGTTGAAAAATCTCTGCGTGACGCCGCAATTTGGGACGAAGTAAAGGACAGACTGAAAAAGAATGCGTTGGGAATGTCGGGCGGTCAACAGCAACGTCTGTGCATTGCCAGAGCTCTTGCGGTTGAGCCTAAGGTTTTGCTGATGGATGAGCCTACAAGTGCACTTGACCCGATATCCACTTCAAAGATTGAGGAGTTGGCGTTGAAATTAAAAGAAAAATACACTATAATTATGGTAACCCACAATATGCAGCAGGCAGTTCGTGTTTCGGACAAAACAGCCTTCTTCCTTTTGGGCGAGCTTGTGGAATTCGGTAATACGCAAAAAGTATTTTCCACGCCGACAAGCAAGCGTACCGAAGACTATATTACAGGGAGGTTCGGTTAATTTGAGAAGCCAATTTGACAAACAGCTTAATTTGCTGAACAAAAAAATGATTGAAATGGGTGCGGAGTGCGAAAGCATTATCGCTTTATCAGCCAAGGCTTTGCTTGACGGTGATGTTGAAAATGCCAAAAAAGTAAAAGAGCAAGGCCGCAGAATAGACCATATGGAACGTGATATAGAATCAATTTGCCTGAAGCTGTTGTTACAGCAGCAACCTGTTGCACGAGATTTGCGTACTATTTCGGCGGCACTTAAAATGATAACGGATATGGAAAGAATCGGTGATCAGGCTGAAGATATTGCCGAAATCATTGTGTTCCTCAACGGCAGAACAGGAAAAGAATGTCACGGAATCCGCAGAATGGCAGAAGCTACCATCAAAATGGTTACCGACAGCATTGACGCATATGTTGCAAAGGATTTGGAGCTTTCAAAGGCTGTGCGTGCTTATGATGACGTGGTGGACAATGATTTTGCGGAAATTAAGCATACCCTTATCAAAATGATTGCCGAAAACACCGCAGACGGAGAATATGCGTTGGATATTCTTATGATTGCAAAATATTTTGAACGCATCGGAGACCACGCAGTTAATATTGCCGAATGGGTTGAATTTTCGGTAAGCGGTGTTCACAAAGGGGTTGAAGAATTTTGATTTGGTGCGTAGACGACGACAATACAATTCGTGAAATTGAAGTATACACATTAGTTCAAACTGGATTTGAAGCAAAAGGCTTTGCAGACGGCAGCTCGATGCTTGAAGCATTGAAAACCGAAAAGCCTCAGCTTATTGTGCTTGACATTATGCTTCCCGGCAAGGACGGAGTGGAGATTTTGAAGGAGATTAGAAGCAATGCTTCTACCGCAAAAATCCCCGTTATTATGGCAACAGCCAAAGGCACCGAGCCGGATAAAATCAAGGGACTTGATATGGGTGCCGACGATTATCTTGTAAAGCCCTTCGGCGTTATGGAAATGGTGTCACGCATAAAAGCCGTGCTTCGACGCTGTTCGGCTGAGAATGACGAAAAAGCTTTGTCGGTCGGCAAAATCAAATTAGACGATAAAACACATACTGTAACCGTGGACAACGAAAAAGTGAGTCTTACATTTAAGGAATTTGAAATATTGAAGCTTTTTATGCAAAATCCGAGTGTTGTTTTTTCAAGAGAACAGCTACTTTCAACAGTTTGGGGAGTTGACTATTTGGGCGAATCCCGAACTGTGGACATTCACATCAACACCCTGCGTAAAAAGCTGAGAGATTTCGGAAAGTGCATAGAAACGGTTATCGGAGTCGGATATAAGCTGGAGGTTTAAGATGAGCAAAAAAATTTTTCGCTCGATTATTTCGGTGGCAATGATAGTTTTGGCGGCAAGCCTTTTGATTACCAACGGATTCCTGTATAACTACTTTAACAAAACACAGGTCAGCAGATTGCAGGAGGAATTGGAGCTTGCAAGTGCAGGCGTTGAACAAATGGGTGTTTCGTATCTTGAAAGCTTTAAATCGGATTTGTTTCGCTTCACCCTGATTTCCGCCGACGGAATTGTGCTTTATGATTCGGAAATTAAATCTGCTGACATGGAAAATCACCTTGACAGAGAAGAAATCGAACAAGCTTTAAAGGAAGGCAGAGGAAGCAGTGCAAGATACTCCTCTACCCTAACCGAACGAACCTTTTATGAAGCAGTAAAGCTCGAAAACGGAAACATTCTTCGCATTTCAACCACTCAGGTTACCATCGGTGCTTTGATTATCGGTATGTCCCCTGCTGTTTGTGCAATTATATTATTCTCAATCATCACCGCAGTTTTGCTGTCGCAAAGAATGGCAAGAAGCATTGTAAAGCCGCTTGAGGAGCTGAATTTGGACGATCCCGAAAGCAACTGCACATATGAAGAATTGACTCCTGTTCTTGCAAAGCTCAACAAGCAGCATTGGCAAATTGAATTGCAGGTGCGTGAGCTGAAGCAAAAATCCGACGAGTTTAAGCAAATTACAGCTTCTATGAAAGAGGGGCTTGTACTGCTTGACAAAGACGGAGTGATTCTCAACATTAATCCTGCCGCTCAAAAGCTGTTTCATACCGACGTCACTGCTGAGGGAGGCGACTTCCTTTTGGTTGACCGCAGTGTAGATATGTCACGCAGAATTAAAATGGCAAATTCGGGAAGTCGCAAGGAATTCAGAGAACAGCGTGACGGCAGAGAATATCAGTTTATGATAAGCCCCATTGAATCCGACGGAAAAATCATCGGTACTGTTATTCTGTGTATTGACGTTACCGAAAGTGCATTTGCCGAACGCAACCGAAAGGAATTTACTGCAAATGTTTCTCACGAATTAAAAACGCCGCTTCAGTCGATTATCGGCAGTGCCGAGCTTCTTGAAAGCGGACTTGTTAAGCAGGAGGACACTCAGCGATTTGTGGGAAATATCAAGACAGAAGCAACTCGTTTGGTGGCACTTATCAACGATATTATAAGACTTTCTCAGCTTGACGAGGATACCACACTTCCGACGGAATCCGTGAATCTGTTTGAAATTGCAAAAGAGGTTATCACCGAGCTTAAACCCTCGGCTGCCAAAAAGCAGGTGAACATCATACTTGACGGCGAGGCTTGTGTGATGAACGGAGTAAAAAGATATTTGTATGAAATCATATACAATCTTTGTGACAATGCAATCAGATACAACAAGGACGGCGGAGAGGTTGAAATCGCACTTAAAGAAGAAAACGACCACATCGTTTTAAAGGTAAGCGATACGGGAATCGGTATACCGAGCGAGCATCAAAGCCGAATTTTCGAACGCTTTTACCGAGTTGACAAAAGCCACTCAAAAGAAACAGGCGGAACAGGGCTTGGATTGTCGATTGTAAAGCACGCAGCAGCCTGCAACGGAGGAAGCATTATGCTTGACAGCGTTGTCGGCAGAGGCACAACCGTTACGGTGAGCTTTGACAAAGCTAAATAATATTTAACAGGCAGGTTTTTAAATCTGCCTGTTTTTTTGCATAAAAATAACCGAAAGGCAAATACCCTTCGGTTGTTTTCGTTTGTGACTGCACCTGTAAGCCGGGTTCTGTCGTGAACAGCCATCTATCTTGGCAGCCCGTTGCCGAAGCTGCTCGATGCCACCTCCTCAGGACACGCCGAGCAAGCGTATAATGTCCTACCACGGTGTTGCTACAAATAGGGTTTACACGGCAGACAGGTCTCCCTGCCTCCGGTGAGCTCTTACCTCACCTTTCCATCCTTACCGAAAAATCGGCGGTAATTTTCTGTTGCACTATCCCTGGAGTCGCCTCCGGCGGCCGTTAGCCGTTATTATTGCTCTGTGTAGCCCGGACTTTCCTCGCACAAATCCTTTCGGAATTTGCCCGTAGCTGTTCAGTGCACTCACAAGTATATAATAAAACAAATCTTCGGTAATGTCAAATTAGCCTTGATATATGTTTAGATTTAGTTTATAATAATTGAGGAATTTTAATTAAGGAGCGAGATTATGGACATAAGACAGGAATCACTTAAAAAACATTATGACTGGAACGGCAAAATTGAAGTTGTGTCAAGAGTTCCGATTTCATCGTCGGAGGATTTGGCTCTTGCCTACACCCCCGGTGTTGCAGAGCCTTGCCTTGAAATTCAAAAGGACGTTGACAAATCGTTTGAGCTGACAAGAAGAAACAACCTTGTTGCGGTTGTAACCGACGGAACGGCTGTGTTGGGACTCGGTGATATCGGCCCTGAGGCAGGTATGCCTGTTATGGAGGGCAAATGTGCCTTGTTCAAGGAATTCGGTGATGTTGACGCATTTCCTATCTGCATCAAAAGCAAGGACGTTGACGAGATAGTTAATGCCGTTTATCTTATCAGCGGCTCTTTCGGAGGCATCAACCTTGAGGACATTGCCGCTCCGAGATGCTTTGAGATTGAAAGAAAGCTTAAAGAAAAATGCGATATTCCGATTTTCCACGACGACCAGCACGGAACTGCTGTTATTGTTGCGGCAGGTCTTATTAACGCATTGAAAATCGTAAACAAAAAAATCGAAGACATTAAGGTCGTTATGAACGGTGCAGGTGCGGCAGGAATTGCTATTGCCAAGCATCTTTTGAATATGGGTGTTAAGAACATAACTCTTTGCGACAGCAAGGGCATTATTTGCAAGGGTGACAGCAGACTTAACGCAGTTAAGCAGGAAATGGCTGAAATCACAAATCTTGAGCATAAGCAAGGAAGTCTTGCGGATGCAATGGAAGGTGCAGATGTGTTCTTGGGCATTTCGGCAGCAGGCTGTGTAAGTGAAGATATGGTTAAATCAATGAACACCGACCCGATTATTTTTGCCATGGCAAATCCTACTCCCGAAATTATGCCCGACCTTGCTAAAAAAGCAGGTGCGGCTGTTGTGGGAACAGGCAGAAGCGATTTCCCGAATCAAATCAACAACGTTCTTGCGTTTCCGGGAATTTTCAGAGGTGCACTTGATTGCAGAGCAAGTGACATCAACGACGATATGAAAATTGCCGCTTCGTTTGCGATTGCTTCTCTTGTGGATGAGGACAAGCTTGACGCAGACTACATTCTCCCCCACGCATTTGACAGCAGAATCGGCAAAACCGTTGCAGATGCCGTTAAAGCCGCCGCAATTAAATCGGGCGTTGCAAGAATAAAATGATTTTAAATAATTAAATTTGGTTAATTTAAGCCCTCAAAGCTCAAACTTTGAGGGCTTAATTTTGCAACACAAACCACTAATAGGAATGTGTTAATTTGCTAATGTTAAATTATCAAACCAAAACTTTCATAAATACCAAGCCACATCTGACGTAGGAGGTGGCAAAAACGCTTGAATTAAATGCAGTGTGCGGACGTGTTTACGCCTTTGAAAACATATCAAAGATTACTGCGGTGAAATGCACAAAAACTCCCTTTGCACAAGGGAGCCTTGGAAATGTTCATATTTTAGTAACAATGATAAGTACGGAAAGATTGGATATAACTACAAACTCTTTTCCATATGTATATGCTCGCAATATTCATCATAATAAATATCGCCGCTTTGGTTGTAGCCCAAAGCTTGATAAAAGCCCTTTGCACGGACTTGGGCGGAGAGCGAAATTTTGGTGCCGCCGAGTATTTTGACCATTTCGTCGATTTTTGACATAATCATTTGTCCGAGGTGCTTGCCACGGTATTCCTTGATTACGGCAATTCTGCCCGCTATGTATTCGTCTTTACCCTCACCCTTGAAAATTCGGCAACACGCCACCGCTTTGGAGTCGTCATACATTACAATATGAATCGCTGAATTGTCAATATCGTCAAATTCTTTGACAAATTTTTGTTCCTTAACAAAAACTTCCTCACGAATATTTTTGCCATCATCTGTCAAATAAAATGTTGTTACAAATTTAATCATTTATATCTTCCTTTAATTCCTCCGCCTTTTTAAGAAGGGCGGATTTTTCATTCTTCACCTTTTCATCAATCACAAGACTGAGCAAAAGCTTGAGCAAGCTGCCGATTTCTTTTCCGCAAGGCACGCCGAGCTTTTGCAAATCGTTTCCGTTTATTGCTAATTGCTTTAGCGTAAAGCAGGACGCCTCTTTGAGAATTTCGGCATAAAGTGCTTCTGCCGTGTCGATTGATTCAAGCTTTTGTTTTTGCAGATAATCGGATTGTGCGAGAATATCGGCCCGCTGAACCTTGAACAGCAAACTCAGGTTTTCCTCCCCTATTGCGTTCATAATATGCTTAACCTGTCGTTTTGTTCCGTTGAAACGGACATCGTGATAGAGTATTAGCTTTAGGCAGGTATCAATAAATCGTGACGGATATTTGAGCCTATGCAAAATTTCGTCGGCATATTCGGCACTGTACTTTGGATGAATCTTAAAATGGCAAGTGCCGTCGGGGTCAACCTTGCAGGCACGGGGCTTGCCCAAATCGTGTAACAGCATTGTCATTCTAAGCATAACAGTTGGAGAAATTGAGGCTACTGCGTGGGTGGTGTGACGCCAAACATCGCGGTTGTGGTGCTTGGTGTGCTGTTCAAAATCAAAGCTTCGCTTGATTTCCGGAATAAACACGGCAAAAACCTCACGGTAATTGTTTAAAACCTCCTCTGCTCCATCACCGCACAAAAGGCGGTTAAGCTCGGAAGAAATGCGTTCGGAGGATATATTTTGGAGCAACTGTGCATTTTTAAGAACAGAGTCCGAGGTTTCTTTGTCAATGGAAAAATCATAAACAGAAGCAAAGCGTAATGCACGAATTATTCGCAAAGCGTCCTCGTTAAAACGCTTGTCGGGGGAGCCTACGCAACGAATAAGTCGATTTTTCAAATCAACTCTGCCGTTGAAAGGGTCTTGCAATCCGCTTGATTCATTGTATGCCATTGCATTTATTGTTAAATCCCTGCGTGCAAGGTCAGCGGTTAAATTATCTGTAAAAATCACGCTTTGGGGATGACGGTTGTCCTTATATTCGCCGTCGATTCGATAGGTTGTTACTTCAAAAACCTCTTTTTCAAGCACAACAGACACAGTGCCGTGCTTTATGCCTGCATCATAGGTATAAAAGCTTGCAAAGCATTCTTTGATTTCATCGGGAGTAGCGTCGGTGCAAATGTCCCAATCCTTTGGTGCTATACCAAGCAGGCTGTCACGAACACAGCCGCCGACAACATATGCTTCAAAGCCGTTGTCAGTAAGAACACCGAGTATTTTGTTTACTTTTTCAGGTAAGTTGATTTTCATATTACTTCCTATTGTTTCTTGTTAAGATGAATGATATGGTGGGCTAAGTCATAAAGCAAATTGAATACTAATACTGTTAAAAGCGTGCAAATTATCAGAAAAATCAAGCCGCCCGTGCTGAGGGGTGCAAGAGAAAAGAAGCTACCGAAAAACACACTTGCAATAACAAGACCCGAAACGCTGACGCAAAACATTCCGAAGCGAAGCAGATTGAACGGAAACGAGAGTCTGACAATCAAAAGCAAGCACGACAAAGCCGTGAGATAAACCGAAATTGTGGAAAACTCGGAATGTGGTATTCCGAACATACCTCCGATAACGGAGGTTACAATGATATTTGCTATTACGCAAATTGCCGCAGGTGCGGCACGAGAAATTATATTAAAGGTAAAGTTACCGCTGACTCTTTGCTTGTTGGGCTGAAGTGCCAAAACAAACGACGGAAAGCCTATGGTTAACGCACCGATTAGGCTAAGCTGAATCGGCTCAAAGGGATACTGTCCTTCAAAAAATATAAAGAAAATCGAAAGAATGATTGAGTAGATGGTTTTTACCAAAAATAATGACGAGCTTCGTTCAACGTTATTTATGCTTCGTCTGCCCTCGGCAACCACCTTGGGCATTGAGGCAAAGTCGTTGTTAACCAGCACAAGCTGTGACACGTTTCGAGCCGCCTCGCTTCCGGATGACATAGCTACGGAGCAGTCAGCCTCCTTGAGAGCAAGAACATCGTTTACACCGTCGCCTATCATTGCAACGCAATGACCGTGGTCTTTTAAGGCTTGGACAAGCTCCTTTTTTTGAGCAGGAGTTACTCTGCCGAAAACATTACAGCTTTCTGCTGCAAGAAACAGCTCTTCCTCGGTGGTTATCTCTGTCATATCAACAGCATTTTCGGCACCCTCGATTCCTGTGACAACAGCAATGCTTTGAACGGTTTTTACGCTGTCGCCCGAAATCACCTTGAGGGTAACACCCTGCTCCTTGAAAAATTCGATAGTATCGTTTACATTTTCACGCAGCTTGTCTTTTATCAGAATAAGTGCCATCGGCCGTAAGCTGTCGGGCAGATTTTTGCCGTCAAACTCGGAATTTGTAACTGCAAGTGCAATTATTCTGACAGTTTTCGTTATATCTTTAATTTTATCATAAACTTGAGCGTACTTTTTTCTGTCCTTGAAAACAAATTCGGAAGCTCCGATTATGTAGGTTCTTCCGTTTGTATAGCTGCCGCCCGACCATTTTGTTTCAGAAGAAAACGGTGTGAATTTGTTACATTCAACAGGGGCTTGGGTGCCAACATAAGCTTTGATTGCGTACAAAGTTGCATTGATTTCTTCCGAAGAATTTACGATTGACGAAAGAGCGGTCTTGATTTCGGCTTCGTCACTTTCAAAGCTTATAACATCGGTGACATTCATCTCGTCGGTTGTCAGAGTTCCTGTTTTGTCAACGCAAAGCACATCCACACGAGCAAGGGACTCGATGCAATACATCTCGTTTACCAAAACCTTTTGACGTGAAAGACGTATTACCGAAACAGCAAGCACAGTGCTTGTGAGCAGCAACATTCCGCTGGGAATCATTCCGACAATTGAAGCAACCGTGTTTTCGACCGTGGAAGTTAAATCGCCGTTTAATATCATAAACTGACGAATAAAAAAGGTTATTCCAACCGGAATGATAATAAAAGTACATATCTTTATAATCATTCTGAAGGATTTGAGAATTTGCGAATTTATCTTTTTGATATACTTTGCTTGGGCGTTGATTTGAGAAGCGTAGCTTTCCTCGCCCACCTTTGAAACCCTTGCATAGCACTTGCCTGCCGCAACAAAGCTGCCCGACAAAAGCTCGTCGTTTTCGGCTTTGTCGATTAGGTTTGATTCGCCCGTGAGCAAGCTTTCGTTGACCTTGCAGTTACCCGAACAAACCACGCAATCGGCGGGAATTTGGTTGCCGCGTGAGAGAATTATTATGTCGTCAAGAACAATTTCGTCCTTTGATATTTGATAAACCTTGCCGTTACGCAAAACCTCGGTTTTGGTTTCGGAAAGGATTGTGAGCTTGTCTACGCTTTTTTTGGAACGGATTTCCTGAAAAATACCGATTGCGATGTTGCAGATTGCAACACCTATGAAAAGCATATTTTTGTATGAGCCGACCGCCATAAGTGCAAGCAGCAAAACAAGATTTATTAAATTAAACAGAGTAACTATGTTATCGTAGAAAATTCGACTTACAGACTTTGTTTTTAAGGTGGTCACCGTGTTGGTTTTTCCGAGTGCAACACGCTCTAAAACTTCTTCGTTTGTAAGTCCAGTTAATAATTTTTCCGAGTCAGGCATTTTTAACCCCCTTGAAAATCATTATATATTTGAAAAATTTTTGAAAAAAATATGATTTGTCTTGATTAGTCGGATTTTAAATGGAAAGCAAATTTTTAATAATTCAAAATCGTAACTACTTATATTATAAATGCAAATAATAATAAAGGCAACGGAAAGAAGGTGATTTTTTGAAAAAATTTGCGAATTTAATATCAGTTGCCTTGATATTTGGGTTGATTTTCAGCTTTGCAACAACAAATGCACAGGCTTTTGATAATTCAACGTATGTTTTTCTCGGCGGAGATACGTTTGGAGTTAAATTTTACAATGACGGTGCGGTTGTTGTTGAGCTTGAAGGATTTTTTGACGGTGAAAAATATGTCTGTCCTGCAAAGAACGGCGGAATTGAAACAAGTGACATCATAAAAGAAATAAACGGACAAACAATCAAAACAAACGAGGATGTGCAGGCGGCGGTGTTTGCCTCAAACGGCGATGAGCTTGAAATGAGTATTGAAAGAAACGGTAAGCTTATCACAAAGGAGGTTACACCGCAAAAAAACACTGTCGGTATATATCTGCTCGGAGCGTGGGTGCGTGACAGTTGTGCGGGCATAGGCACCGTAACCTATTATGACCGTGACAATAATTATTTTGCGGCACTTGGGCATGGAATATGCGACAGCGACACAGATTTGCTTTTGCCGCTTGATGCTGCCGAGGTTGTAAAAGCAAATATCAGCTCTGTAACGAAAAGCACAGTCGGTAAGGCAGGAAGCTTGAACGGTTACTTTACAGACAAAGAAATCGGTAATCTTACAAAAAACACCGATGTGGGTGTTTTCGGAACAATAAACGACAAAATCGAAGCCTTTGGTTCACAAATTGAGCTTGGAGATTTTGATGATGTGAAAATCGGAGAAGCGTCAATTTATACAACCGTAAACGGAGATGAAATCGGCTGTTACGACATTGAAATCACTAAAATCATAAGTAAAGCCAAGGATACAAATGAAAACTTTGTAATAAAAATTACAAGTGAAGAGCTGATTGATAAATGCGGCGGTATCGTGCAGGGTATGAGCGGATCACCGATTATTCAGGATGGAAAATTAGTGGGTGCGGTGACACATGTTTTGGTAAATAAGCCTCGTGAGGGGTATGGCGTAATGATACAAAATATGGTAGATAATTCTGTCGAATAGCACAATATATTGACGTAATTTTGCTGTCGAAATAAATCGACAAAAATATTTTAAAAAAATAGCGTGAAACTATTGCCAAGTTTGCCATTTTGTGGTAATATTGATTTACAATCAAAAATCGATGGGAGATTACGACAATGGACAACAGCATTAAACTGATTATTACCGAAGACGCATCAGAATTTTCGCAGGAAAACTTGAAAATATTGCAAGATTTTAATATTTCTTCATCATTCTGCGTAAAGGACGGAGAAAAGCTTTGCAGCCGTATTCGCCAAGAGCAGCCCGATGTGGTGCTTATGGATTCGTTTATGACAAGGCTTGACGCAATCGGTGTTATGAGGAACATTAAAAGACAAAATTTGAAAGCACCGGTATTTATTGTGTTTTCGTCTTTCCACAGCTCTGTTCTCGAAAGAGAGATTATGAATTCGGGTGCAAGCTACTTTGTATTGAAGCCGTATGATGTTGCCGAGCTTTGCGAAAACATCAAGAAAATGGTAAAAAAGAGTAACAACGGAATGTTTGCAAATCCAATCAGTTTTGATGCTTTCGGCATTGAAATTAAGGTAACGCAAATTTTGCACGAAATAGGTGTTCCCGCTCACATTAAGGGCTACCATTATCTGAGAGATTCGATTATTATGTCGGTGGAAAAGCCCGAAATTATCAATGCCGTTACTAAACAGCTTTACCCTTCTGTTGCCAAAAAATATGAAACCACTTCCTCAAGGGTTGAACGTGCTATTCGTCATGCGATTGAGGTTGCTTGGGACAGAGGCGACATTGATGTGCTTAACTCTTACTTTGGTTATACAATTCACAACGACAGAGGAAAGCCCACTAACAGCGAATTTATCGCTATGATTTCCGACAGGCTCAGACTGCAAATCAAAAACGCAAGCTGAAAATGCTCAAATCCTGAAAAATTAAAGAATCGGCTTGATGTCTGAAGGTCAGATGTCAAGCCGATTTTGTTTTAGTTATTTGCAAAGTATATGTCGCCGCTCGTGGTTTTTATCTCACAAGTACCGTTTCCGATTGACCTCGGAACATTAACATCACCGCTTGTGGTATCGGTAATAAAGGTTTTTGACGTCAAAAGCTGTCCCCTTACGTCTCCGCTTGTGGTGCTTAATTTCAAATAGTCTGCATCACAATTATCAAGGAAGATGCTGCCGCTGACGCTTTCGCCGTTCATTTGATATTCTGCGACAACGTTTTTTAGCTCAATTTCTCCGCTTGTTGTTTTTGTGGAAATGTTTTTGCAATTAATTTTTTCGCCATTGATTTCACCGCTGACTGATTTTAGTGTAACCTCTGTCGCAAAAGAATTTTCAACCGAAATATCACCGCTTGTTGTGTTTATTGAAATATTATCGCTTATACTTGCTTGAACATCAACTTCACCGCTCATTGTTGAGATTTCGGCTGATGCAAAGCTAAGCTCCTGTGAAACCTCAATATCCGAGCTTGCGGTTTCGATATGCAAGGCATCATACGTTTCCTGCGGCAAATACACTGCAATGTCATTATCAAAGCCGAAAAAGCTGATATGCTCATACCATTTGCGATTGTCACGCAAATCTATGTGCAAGGTATCGTCCTCTGTTCTTACTGAACAGCTTATCTTGCTGTTTTCGTTGACCAAAACTTTGCACAAAGCGTCGTCTGACCTTAACAGCTTGATTTCACCGCCGATAGAGCTGATATAAACGTTTGAAAATTCTTCATTAACCGAATATGTTTCATCCGAATAAGTTACGTCGTTGATTTTGGTTATATCGAAATTCATTGCAACCAACCCGATAAACGACGTTACCAAACCGATAGCAATAAGTGACAACGAAATAATAATTATTATTTTTTTAGATTTTTTCATCGAGCTTATCCCCCTTTGTAATAAACTGTGATTTTATGCTCAATAATGCTTTCTTGCTGAATATCAATATCCACTTTGTGATTTTGTTAAAAGCAAAAAGCAAAAGAATTGAAACGCCCGCAGAAAACAAGCCTGCACCGATTAAAAACAAGCCTGCACCTACATTGCCGACCGTTAGATATGCAACGCCTCCGACAATTCCCGCAACAGCGGCAACAGCAAAAGACAAGTCAACAGCATAAAGCGAGATTATGCACGACCAAACCACGATGTGCATTGCCAACACAATTACTCCGCCTGCTGCAAGCAAGGGGACCCATATAGGCGAGCCTAAAATGAGCAAAGCAGTTTCCCATGCTTTGAGGGATTTTTTTGGTTTTACCTTTGCGATAAGCAATTTAGGCAACGAGGTTTCCGCCAATATTTGAGAGGTTACTTCTTCGACCGTTCCGATTTCCTCAACTGCTTCAAGCTCCGTTAAACCGTCCTCAATACGGTCATCAATCATTTCCGAGTAAAAATCTACCCATCTTGTAATATCATCTGACGGCAACCCGACTAAGCCGTTTTGCAAGGCTGTAAGAAATTCCTGTTTATTCATCGCTATTGTCCTCCCTTGTTACAAACATATATATTGAAACAATTTCATTCCATTCATTTTTAAAATTTTCTATTCGTTCAAGTCCCGCTTGAGTGATGTGATAATACTTGCGAAGTCTGCCGTTGTGTTCAACAGTTCGCACGGTTAAAAGCTGTGACGACTCCAAACGCCTCAGTATCGGGTACAAAGTTGACTCAGAAATCTCTACAAAGGGCTTTATGTCCTTGATGATTTGGTAACCGTATGAATCTTCTTTTTTTATTGCCGCCAAAACACAAACGTCTAACAAGCCACGCTTTAGCTGAATATCCATATAATACCTCCTTATGTATAATACTATATCACGCATAGTATACGTTGTCAAGGGTGTTAATAAAAAATTTTAAAAGTATTATTGTAATTTCTTTGCAATTAGAGCGTCTGACCTCTTATAGAAAATCAGGAAATTAAAATTAGTGTTGGTAGTATATAGCAGATAACAGAAAACTAACTCTGTATTTTCAAAAGTGTACTTACGACACTTAAAACAAGCTAAAGGCAGAGCGTGTTGCTCTGCCTTTAAGTGTTGGTATGGTAAGATTATATCAGTCTAAAATCGGTTCATACATTGTGTCGGCGTCTTCTTTGCGGACAACCTCTTTTACCTCAAGGACACGAACCTTAACAGAACGTGAGCCGAGGGTGATTTCGATTATATCGCCGCTTTTTACGTCGTATGAAGCACGGGCAGGCTTGCCGTTTACCGAGATTTTGCCTGCGTCGCAAGCCTCGTTTGCAACCGTTCTGCGTTTGATAAGACGTGACACCTTTAGATATTTGTCAAGTCGCATATTAACTCCTTTTAATTTTGATAAAGGAAAAGCCGCCGATACGACGTATCAAGCGGCGTTGTTTGCGTAACAATTACTTGTTTACGATTTCCTTAAAGCCCTTGCCGGCTTTGAAAGCAGGAACCTTTGAAGCGGGGATTTCAATAGAATTGCCTGTTCTTGGGTCAACGCCTGTTCTTGCATTTCTCTGACGCTGCTCAAATGTACCAAATCCTGTAAGCTGGATTTTGTCACCCTCTGCAACTGCCTTGATGATTGTGTCGATAGTTGCTGTGAGAGCCTTTTCTGCGTCCTTCTTTGTAAGACCGCTCTGTTCTGCGATTGCAGCTACTAAGTCTGTTTTTTTCATAGAAAATACCTCCGTTTTTAATTCTGTTTTATTTTAACTTCTTCCCAAAGGGAATCAAGTTGCGAAAGTGAAGCCGTTTTCATATCAATGTCACGCTCGTTTGCAAGAGCCTCAACCTTTGAAAAACGGTTTGTGAATTTGTCACACGCATCATATAATGCGTGTTCGCTGTCGATGTTGAGAAAACGTGCAACGTTTACAGCCGAGAATAAAACATCTCCCAACTCTTCACGTTGGTTTTCTTCATCGTTGCTTAAAATTGCAGCCTTCAGCTCGTTGCACTCTTCAAAGAGCTTTTCAAGTGCACCGAAAACATTATCCCAATCAAAGCCGACCTTTGCCGCCTTTTGTTGGATTTTTGCACTACGCATCAACGACGGCAACGCCTTTGACACGCTTTGCATAGCCTGAGTTTGCGATTTTTGAGATTTGGTTTGCATTTTGATTGCATCCCAATTTTTAAGCACCTGATCGGTGGTGTCAGCCTGAACAGTTCCAAACACATGAGGGTGGCGGACAATCAGCTTTTTGCACACACCGTCACACACATCGTTGATGTCAAAGCTTTGATTTTCGCTTTCAATCTCGGAATGAAGTGCAACCTGAAGCAAAACATCTCCAAGCTCCTCTTTAAGAAGCTCGGCATCGTCGGTGTCAATCGCCTCGATAGCTTCATAGGTTTCTTCAATAAAATTGGAACGAATGGATTTGTGAGTTTGTTCTCTGTCCCACGGACAACCGTTTGGCGAACGCAGGATTTTGACTATCTCAACCAAGTCGTTGAAATTGTAATTCTCTTTCTCTTTAAATTCCATTTTAACACATCTCCGAAATTTTGAAAAGTGCTTGTGCAACTCACAACTACTTATTTTAACCAATTAATCGCCATTTTTCAAGTACTTTTGCAATTTTTTCTCCTTTTGGCAAAAATTTTATTTCAGTTGCAGTAAAAGTGCGAAGTAAAAGCAAAACAAATAAATATACGATTATTGCCGCAAATATTGAAATTATTGTTGAAATTCGCTGAGGAACCAAACCGGAAACAAACATATTTGTGAAATATGCTGTTGCCGAGCTGAAAACAGCACCAATCAACGGCTTTACTGTTGTTCCCCAGAAATCCGGCACAACCTTTGAATTTTTTATGAGCAAATACATTCCAACAGCAAAGCTTACCGCATATGCTATCAACGAGCCTGCTGTTGCACCCTGAATGTTGATTTCAGGGATGCTTACAAACATCCAAGTTGTGCCAACCTTGATTATCATACACATTGTGTATATTTTCATGGGAAGCTTTACCTTGCCGATTGCGTTGAGCATGCTGCAAACAGGTGTTATTGCCGCCGTGAAGATTGTTGTGACACCCATAAGTGTGAGTACATTGCCACCAATGTCAACCAACGCACGGTCGGAATAGATAAGCCCCATTATCGGGTGAGCAAGCACACAAAGTCCAAACGCCATTGGAAGCGTAAATATCATTGTCATTCGTATTACGGTGTTGATGGACTTTTTAAGCTCGGTTTTATTCCCCTTTGTCCACGCACTTGTAACATTTGGCGTTGCACTTGAGCCAAACACCTGCGTTACCGCATTTACAAGCTGCATAAGCGTCAACGAAGCAGAGTAACAGCCAAGCAAGCTTGTGTGGATTGTGATAGGCGTTTGGAAGAAAACGTCATCGGAATAGTATTGATGATATTGTGCATAAAGCACGTCTGAGTTTTGGGTTGCGATATTGAGCAGAACATTTTGCAAAATGACTTGGTCAATCAGCGAGCCGAGACTCATTACGAGAGTTCCCGTTGCAATGGGTATTGCTGTTTTGCAAATGATGATAAAGGTTTCACGCTTTGCCCTTGCATCAACGGAGTTTTCGTAATATTCCTTGGGAATACCATCGCCTCCGATTTTGTATTTGAGATAGATAAATACAAACGAAAGCATACTGCCGAGTGAAATGCCGATTATTGCACCTGCAACCGAATAGGAAAGAATAGTTTTTTCGGCTTCGATTTGCGACTCAAAGGTAAACCACAAAAAAGTGCCTGTGCTGTTGTAGGAATCCATCCCCCATACGATGATGAAATAAGCAAGCAGAGTGCCTGCAAGCAGCTTTACACCGGCTTCGATAACCTCGGATATTGCCGAGGGGAACATATTTCTCTGTCCCTCAAAATAGCCCCTGTAAATTGACGCAACACAGCCGAACAACACTGTGGGTGCAAGACAAATCATTGCGGGAATCGAATAGGGCTGTTTTATGACAAAGGTTGCATAAGGAACACTTGCCGCAACGATTATCACAAGGCAAACTATGCCGAGAATCGCAAATAACGGTACTGATATTCTATGTATCAGCTTAACGTCCTTGTAGCGTTTTTGTGCCATATTTTGTGACACAAGACGTGAAATTGCAATTGGCAGTCCACCAGTTGCCACGGTGAAAATTACGTTGAATATCTCAAAAGCGTTGCTGTAAAGCCCAAGGCCTATTGAGGAGGCACTTTCACCGAACATTCCGTAGATATTGGCAAGCAAAATCTTGTCAAGCATACCGAAAAGCTTGACGATTATCATACTCACCGTTAAGATTGCGGCACCTTTTAAAAAGGTTTGTGCACTGTCCTTTTCAGAGGTGACCACCGCATTATATTTTTTAGACAAATTATATCCCCCGAAAATTATTCTTCTGTTTGCTTATCTGCATCTGCCGAAGCGACAGGCTCAGCGGAATCTTCTGCTGAAAAATCATTGTCGAGCTTAGCTCCGCAAATGTTGCAGAAAAGAGAATTTTTCGGAATTGCAGCGTCGCAGTTGGGGCATTTACGCTGGTTTTTGGCAGACGCGATATGCTCGTTGATTACCGCAAGGCTTTCTTTGAGATCGGTAATTTCGGATACAAGCACCTGAATTTCCGAGCTGAGATCAAGACCATGCACCTGAACCTTGTATGTGATAGCACCAAGGTCCTTGAGCTTCTTGTTGATTTCACCTCTAAGCTCTGCCGCCGTTATTTTATGCTTTGACACGTCATATACGCCTGACGCCTTTTTTGACACAGCGGTTGCCGCAGCTTTTGCGTTTACAACTACGTCGTCGAAAATTTCATCAAATTTTCCCATAATATTATCACCTTTCATAATCAATTCTTATTATGCTTTAAGGCTGTACTCCTTCGGTTTGACACAGCCGAAAATACACTTTAATTAATTATACCATTCTAACGTGATATAATCAACAGTATTATTGCCAATAAAAGGCTTTTATTCCCGACTTTCTTGCAATAATTTCATCAAATCTGTCTATGTATTCATACGGGTATTTGAAATTAAATATTCGCTCAAGATAATCAGTATTTTGATTTTTAAGCTTTGTCACTCCGCCTGAGCCGCAGGCAAGGATTGTATGGGTTTCGTCCATAACATATACGTTGTAAAGACTTTCAAAGCCGGATTTTGACCAGCCGACGTTTTCAAGGTTGCCCACCATTCGAGACTGGCGATAAAGATAGTACGGTATGTAGTCATTTGACGAAAGCACGGCTTGTGCATAATCGGTCATTCGCCTTGCGGTTGTTGCCGAAGCTTTGTCAAGCGGCTTACCCTCCTTGGTCAGGGTTGAGGCACGCTTCATACACAAGGTATGGATTGTGACACATTCGGCAGAAAGGCTGAGCATGGCATCAAGCGAGGATTTGAAGCCGTCAAAGGTGTCTGTGGGCAGTCCTGCGATTAAATCTGTGTTGATGTTGTCAAATCCGCATTTTCGGGCAAGCTCAAATGCAGAGAAAAATTCTTCACTTGTGTGTCTGCGTCCGATAGCCTTCAAAACCGAGTTGCCGGTTGTTTGCGGATTAATGCTGATTCGGTCAACTTTATTTTCTTTTAAAGCAAAAAGACGTTCCTTGTCAATTGTGTCGGGTCTGCCCGCTTCAACGGTAAATTCACGACAGGTATCCATATTAAAGCTGTTGTTTACCGTCTTTAGCACCTTGTCAAGCTGTTCTGCGTTGAGTGTGGTCGGAGTTCCTCCGCCGAAATAAACGGTTTCAAGCCTCAAACCGAGGTCGTTTGCGATTTGTGCAGTCGCTTTGATTTCGTCGCACAGCAGGTCAACATACGGATTTATGAGCTTTTCGGCACGCTCAATTGACGCCATAACAAAAGAACAATAGCTGCATCGTGACGGGCAAAAAGGGATTCCGACATAAAGGCTGAACGATTTTGGTGTTGAGAGCTGTAAAATCCGCCTTTCGTGCTGTTCGGTGTTGCAGGCAAGCGAAAGCTTTTCACGGCTTACATAAAAATCGTTTGCAAATCTTTGCTTTGCTCTGTCAATGCCGATTTCTTCTGAAATTTTGCGTAAAAGCTTTACGGGGCGAACTCCCGTCAGAAGTCCCCACGGCTGAGTAACACCGGTAAAATCGCAGAGAATTTCATAGAGAAGTTTGACGGTAGAAAGCTCGTTTGTATTGTCGTCATCGCAAATTTGAGCGTGTTTTTCGGCTTTGGTGCCGTTTATATCAACACAAACGGTAATAATGTCGGTAAAAACGGCTTCAATATACGGCAAAGCACGTTCAGCGACATCTTTGAAAACATTGATTTTCTCGTCGGGGAAAAACAGCCGTGTGAGGTTTTCAAGCTCAAAGTGAAATTTGTTGTTGTTAACGTATAAATTCATATCAAAGCCTGCTCATCAAAGGGTTGTATTTTCTTTCGTGGTCTAAAGTTGTCAGCTCACCGTGTCCCGGAATCACAGTGTAATTGCCGTCAAGCTCGCTGAGCTTTTTGAGCGAAGAAATCATATCGGCATAGCTACCCGTGGGCAAGTCAACCCTGCCGTAGGACTCGCAGAAAAGAGTATCCCCGCAAATGATTACATCGTCAAAAATATATGAACCGCAACCGCTTGTGTGACCCGAAGTGGTGATGTATTTTATCTGAGTTTCACCGAGCATAAGGGTATCGCCGTCGTTTAGCTTTATGTCTGCAGAAAACGGTGTAAGCGATATGCCGTGCTTTGCAGTAAGATTAAGCTGAGGATTACTGAGAAATTCGTTGTTCTTCTCCCCTGTTACAATCCTCGCACCGAACATTTCGGCAAGCTGTTTTGCAAAATATATGTGGTCATAATGGCCGTGTGTGAGAATAACATAATCAAGGCTTCCGCCGTTTGAGTTGATTTTTTCAATCAGCTTTTCACTTTTTCCGCCCGGATCAACAACTGCGGATTTCTGTGTGACTTCGTCAATAAGATAAACGCAGTTTGTTTCAAGGAATGTAACCTTGTAGATTTCGTATTTTATCATCTTTTCAAATCCTTTGAATTAATATCTATTGTTACAGGTCCGTCGTTGAGCAAAGAAACCTTCATATCCGCTCCAAAAATGCCTTTTTCAACCCTTGCAACGCCGTTATCAAGCAGCTTTTGACAAAAGTATTCGTACAAAGGCTCGGCTGTTTCGGGTCGTGCCGCTCCTATAAAGCTCGGTCGTCTGCCGTGAGAGCAGTCGGCACAAAGCGTAAAATTGGAAATGACAAGCACCGATCCGTTAATATCGGACAAAGATAGGTTCATTTTGTCATTATCGTCGGTAAAAATCCGCAAACCCGATATTTTGGCGGCAAGCACATCGGCTTCGGTTTTGTCATCGCCGTCTTGCACGCCGAGTAAAATCAAAAATCCCCTTTCAATCTTCCCCACCGTTTTATTGTCAATGTCAACCTGTGCGTGGGACACACGCTGTAAAATTGCTTTCATATCAGAGCCTCTTTATTTCTTCGATTCCGTTTATATCGGACAGCTTTGAAATTACACCTCTCAGGTGATTTCTGCCCATTACGTCGATTGTGGCGGTAACAACTGCCTTGCCGTTTTTTAACTCACGAGAGTTGAGTGCGTGAATAAAAATGTGCATATTTGAAAGCATTATTGTTACGTCGGCAAGAAGTCCAGTGCGGTCGTTGGCTGTTATTTGCAGTGTGCTGCGGAATGCTTCTCCGACCTCATCCTCCCAATAGCAGGACAACCAACGCTCGGGTTCTTCGCTTTTGGCAATGTCCTTTGGCACATTGGTGCAGGTGCGTTTGTGAATAGACACACCGTAGCCTCGTGTGATGTAACCGATTATATCATCACCCGGCAAGGGATTGCAGCAGTTTGAAAATTTGATTAGAACATCGCCAGCATCCGTTCCCTCAATAACAACGCCCGAATTTGACTTTGTGCGTTTTACGGGAGCTTGGGGCACAGTGATATTTTCAATGTCCTTAGCATAGGTTTTTTGATATTCCTCTTTGAGTCGAGGCATAATTTTCCAAAGCTGGATTCCGCCGTAGCCGATTGCGGCATAAAAATCTTCTGCCGTATTATACTTTTTAAAGTACAATTTTTGCAGAAAATCCGCCCATTCATTTTCGGCAAGATTGATTCCGTGACGTTTAAATTCACGTTCAAGCATTTGCTTGCCCTCAACGATGTTTTCATCACGCTTTTCGTGCTTATACCACTGGCGGATTTTGGCTTTAGCAGATGCTGTTTTGCAAATGTCGATCCAAGCACGGTTGGGATGCTCTTCCTTTTGGGTGATGATTTCGCAAATTTCACCCGATTTCAGAACATAATCAATGGGAACAATTTTTGAATTGACCTTTGCACCCACCATTCGATGTCCGACCTGAGTGTGGATTATATAAGCCATATCAATAGGTGTTGAGCCTCTGGGCAAGCTGATTACATCGCCCTTTGGGGTGAACACATAAACATCGTTTTCTTCAAAATCGTTGCGAATATTTTTGGCAATTTCCGTGGAATCTTCGGTTTCAAGCTGGTCAAGAATCATTGTTCTGACACGCTGAATGTTTTGCTGAAGCCTGTCTTCACCCTTGCTGTCTGCACCCATTCCGAGCTTATATTTCCAGTGGGCGGCGATTCCGTATTCGGCTGTATAGTGCATATCCCAAGTGCGGATTTGAACCTCAAACGGGATTGCTTGCTTGTCAAGCACCGTGGTGTGCAGGGACTGATACATATTCGGCTTCGGCATTGAAATGTAGTCCTTAAAACGGTTTGGAATGGGTTTGAATATATCATGGACTACACCCAAAACATTGTAGCAATCGGAAACATTGTCAACAATTACTCTGACTGCAAACACATCAAAAATTTGATCCATAGAACGATTACACATATAGGTTTTGCGGTAGATGCTGTTGATGCTTTTTACACGTCCGCTGATATACACGCTTTTGATTGTGTCTTTGGTTTTTTCAAGAATTTGGGTTTTTATTGAATCAATGAATTTATCTCTGCCCTCCTCGTTCATAAGAAGCTTATCCTCAATCTCCTTATAGCCTACGGGGTCAAGATAACGCAAGGAACGATCCTCAAGCTCATCTTTGACGGTTTTGATACCCAAACGATGAGCTATCGGTGCAAACACCTGCATATTTTCAAGAGATTTATCTCTGCGTTTTTGTTCGGGCATACAATCCATTGTACGCATATTGTGGAGTCTGTCGGCAAGCTTGATTATGATGACACGAATATCATCAGCCATAGCGATAAGCATTTTACGGATGTTTTCAGCCTGCTGTTGCTCACGGGTTGAATACGGGATTTTGGAAATCTTGGTAACGCCGTCAATCAGCTTGGCAACGTCGTCACCGAATTGCTTTTTGATTTCATCAAGCATTACGGGAGTGTCCTCTACAACGTCGTGCAAAAGAGCTCCGCAGATTGAATCGGTGTCCATACCCAGCTCTGCAACTATGCAGGCAACCGAGGTCGGATGAAGTATATACGGTATTCCCGATACTCTGCGTTGGTCACCGTGAGCTTTTTCGGCATATTTATACGCCTTTGTTATTTTGTCAATGTCACAATCATTGCTTGAACGCTCGATTATGTTCAAAAGCTCGGAAAAATCCTGATAATGTGCTACGTTTGAAAATTTGCTCACTTTGACGCCTCCCTAAGTTGTTTTATTATTTGTGCTGATTCAAGGTCAACCTTTTGTGTGCTTTGACAGAGGGTGATTTTGCAGGATGCCGCTCCCTCGTCAATTTGAATGAGCCTAAGCTCGTTGAGTGCTTCAAGGATAACTCTGATTTTACCATAAGAAAGCCTGTTGTCAAGCCTGTGAACCAAAGTTTCCGGTGGGTAAGCATATCCGCCGTTTCGCCTTAAAAATGTATACAGCAATGCAAAGTCCTGTCTTTCGGGCAAAATATCAAAGACCTCCTGAGGTGAAAGAGGAACTGCGTTGCAGAAATTTTCAAACACTCGCTGACTTTCAAGGATTGCCTGTGGATCATCGGAGGAAAACTTAATTGCTTGTAGCTTTATCGACGGCTTTACGGTACCGTTAAATTCATTAGCTTCAAGCCTTGCGGCAATATCAACAACATCGTCCTTTTGATACGGAAATGTGACGGTTGATTTTCCGAACACCAATACCTCGATTACGGTGTTGTTGCGTGAAAGCACAAGCTTGAGATGTTTATTATTCGCTAAAGGAATTATATTTACTATTGCCATATTAAAAAGCCCAAACAGCGGAGTGGGATTGCCCATACCGTAGGGCTTGAGATATTCAAGATTTTGAATAAGCTCAAGCGTCACGCCCGCAGGATTGAGCTTACAGGATATATTGAGTGCATCAAAGGGCATATTTTCATATGCTTCGGCGTACTCGTTAATTCTTTTGCGGAATAATTCGATGTTTTCTGTATTAAGCGACAAGCCTGCCGCCATCGGGTGTCCGCCGTAGTGAGTAAGCACGTCGCCGCAAAATTCAACGGCTGTGTGCAGAGGAAAGCCCTCCACACTTCTTCCTGAGCCCTTTGAGGTTTCGCCGTGTCTGGATATTATAACAGTAGGCTTGCCGTATATCTCTTTTATTCTTGCGGCAACAAGGCCGTTTATACCCTGTTGCCAACCACTCCCGTCAATTACGATTACTCTTGAAGTAACAAGAGATGGATTTCTTTTGATTAATTCGCTTATTTCAACAAGCTCATCAGCTTCGATTTGACGTCTTTTTGAATTTTGGTCGCACATAAATTCGGCTATTTCGTCAGCCTCGGCTTCGTCGTCGGTCAAAAGCAACTTTACAGCGTCGTCGCAGTTACCGAGTCTCCCGACAGAGTTAAGCCGTGGTGCGATTTTAAAGGATACATCATAAACCGACAGGGTGGATTTATTAATCCGGGCCTTTTCCATAAGCTTGTTTAATCCGACACGGTCGCAATTTTTCAGGCTGTTAATGCCGTGCTTTACAAAAGCTCTATTTTCACCCTTAAGTTCAACTATGTCGGCTATTGTTGCAAGACAAAGTAAATCGGAATAATTATCGTAAAGTGCGGAAAAGTCGCAGTATTCGCCCTCAATTGCCGTAATCAGCTTGAAGGCAACTCCCGCTCCGCAAAGGTTTTTGAATTTGCTCGGACAATCCGCACGGTGTGGGTCAACAACCGCAACAGCCTGCGGAAGTGTGTTTTGAGGCATATGATGGTCGGTTACCACGGTGTCTATTCCAAGCGAGGAGGCATAAGCAATTTCATCTGCGGCGGCAATTCCGTTATCAACTGTGACAATCAGCTTTACACCCTTTTCGCTGAGAAAATCAACTGCATTACAATTAAGACCGTAGCCCTCGTTTTCACGAGAGGGTATGTAATATATAACATTTGCGGATACCGTCTGCAAATATGAATACAAAATTGCCGTTGAGGTTACGCCGTCAACGTCAAAGTCACCGTAAACACAAATCAGTTCTCCGCTGTCTATCGCCTGATTTACACGCTTAGCCGCTTTGTCCATATCCGCCAGCTCAAATGGTGAAGCAATGTCGGAATCGTTGAAAAGAAAGTCGCTTATTTCCTCCCGTGTGCTGATACCTCTGAGCTGAAGCATCATAGCAAGAACGGTGGGCAGATCATACTGCGATTCGATTTCGGATACTTCGGTTTTATTAAGTTCTGCTATTTTCCAAAGCTTCAATCAGCGTCTTCCTTTCCGTGCAAGCAAAAAGCTCGCTTAAATTTGGGCGGCTCAGTTTCCGTGTTCGGCAAGCATTGAGTCGGCGTGTGAAATTGCGGCTTCGGTTATGTTTACGCCGCCTATGATTCGGGCAAGCTCATTTTTGCGTCCGTTGCGGTCAAGCAAGGATACATTTGTAAACGTTCTGCCCTGTTGAATCTGCTTTTGTATTAAATAATGATGGTTTGCAAGTGCGGCAATTTGAGCTTGGTGGGTTACGCAAAGAACCTGACGGCTTTCGCTGACCTCTTTGAGCTTTAAGCCCACCTTTTCTGCCGCTGAGCCGGAAATTCCCGTGTCAACCTCGTCAAAAATCAACGTATCCACCGTATCCGTATCGGCAAGAACTGTTTTGATTGCAAGCATCATTCGGGAAAGCTCACCGCCTGAGGCGATTTTGGAAACAGGCTTGGGAGTTTCGCCGGGATTTGCCGAGATGAGAAGCTCTACACGGTCAATTCCTTTGGGCGAAAAGTCTGTTTTTTCAAACGACGGCACAAGCTCAACGTTGGGCATATTGAGAAACTCCATCTCTGATTTTACCTTTTTGGCAAAGTCACGGGCGGCAATTTTTCGACATTCACTCAGCTTTTGAGCAGCTTGTTCGGTAAGCCTTTCGGCTTTTTCGTATTCGGCTATAAGCTCATCACGGTTTTTGTCAAAGCTCAAAAGCTCATCAAGACGTGTCTGCACCCTTTCGGCGTATTCGCAAAGCTCGTCACACGGACAATTATATTTGCGTGAAAGGCGGTTGAGCAGGTCAAGCCTTTCTTCGATTTCTTCAAGCCTTTCAGGATTGCCCTCAAGGTTTTCTATGCAATCACCGATATTCTCACTTACGTCCTTGAGGTTATAATAAATGTCAACAAGGCTGTTGCTGATTTCCTCGTAAGAAGAATCAAGCTCGGATGCCGACTGCATTGCACAGGATGCAAGGTCAACAACCTCCGCTCCGCCGTTTGAATCCTCGCCGTCAAGCAGCATTTTTGCTTTGTTGAGCAAGGAATAGATTTTTTCGAAGTTCATAAGTGCCGTGCGTTCTGCGTTAAGAGAATCCTCCTCCCCGATTTGAACATCGGCGTCGGAAAGCTCGGTTGACTGAAACGTGAGCAAATCAATTTCACGCAGACGCTCGCTTTCATCTGTATCGGCTTCGTTTAATTTCTTTTTCAGAATTTTAAAATTATGATATTTTTCTTCGTAATCGGCAAGCAAGTCCTTGGATTTGGCATAGCTGTCGATGTAATCAATGTGCGTTTCAGGCGAAAAAAGCTCGTAGCTTTCGTGCTGCCCGTGGATATTGATTAGATTAAGCGACAAATCCTTGAGCATAGCTGCTGTTGCAGGTCTGCCATTGATTTTGCAGGAGCTTTTTCCGCTTGCGGATAAGGTTCTTTGCAAAACAAGCTCGTCGTCATCGGCTGAAAATCCGAGTTCGGCAAGCTTTTGGGCTACCGTATCGTTAATTTCGTCAAAAGCGGCACTTACAAACGCACTTTGCTCATCTGTTCGTATTATGTCCTTTGAGGTACGTTGTCCCATAATTGCATTTATGGCGTCGATGATTATGCTCTTGCCCGCACCTGTTTCACCCGTCAGCACATTTAAGCCTTTATTAAAATCTATTGATGTTTTTTCTATAACAGCTATGTTTTCAATATATAAAGTTTTCAGCATTGACTTTCCCCTGTCTAAATCAGCCTTTTGAATTTATCGGTAAGCATTTGTGCAAGCTCAGTTGTGCGGCAGGCAATAAATATTGTGTCATCGCCTGCGATTGTTCCGACAACAGCCGAATGATCGGTTGAATCAAGCGATGCACAAACCGCATTTGCCATTCCACTGTATGTTTTGACAACAACTATGTTTTGAGCAAAATCAACCGACTTTACCGACGAAGTAAACATTGCTTCAAAGCCCGAACGATTGTCGGCAGATTTTTCGGTGGCAGTTACATAGCGGTATTTTCCCTCCGCTCCCAAGGTTTTGACAAGACGCAGATCCTTTATGTCACGGGAAATTGTTGCCTGAGTTGCCTTGTAGCCCTCTGCTTTAAGGCGGTTGAGAAGTTCATCTTGGGTTTCTATTGAAAATTCGGAGATTATTTCGAGTATTTTTGCGTGTCGTCCCGATTTCATTATAATTCCCTCTCTTTCAGCTTTTCGTTAAGTCGCTTGTAGAAATTTCGTTTATGAATTGAAAGCATTTGAAGCTTTAGCTCGGATTTGCGTATTATCACCCGGTCGGTGTCAAGAATATCAATGTTTTTTTCGCCGTCAACGGTCAAAAGACAGCTACATTCGGGTGGGATTTTTGCCGTAATTGAAAGCTCGGATTTTCCATCGAAAAGCACAGAGCGTGAAAACAAGGAATGAGGACAAACGGGTGTCATAAGGATACACTCCATTTGCGGTGCAAGAATCGGACCGCCTGCTGAAAGCGAATAGGCGGTTGACCCTGTGGGAGTTGACACCAAAAGTCCGTCTGCACGGTAGCTTGAAATCACCTCGCCGTTGAGCGAAAGGCTGAAGTCAACAATTTTGGAAAGCTGACCGTGTGCAACAACAGCGTCATTAACGGCAAGGTAATGCTTTGTACTGCCTATTTTTTGAACGGCTACATCAAGGAGCATACGGTTTTCGGAATAATATCTGCCGTCAAGCAATCTTAAAAGGCTGTCGATTTCATCAACCTCAACATCTGCGGCAAAGCCGAGTCTGCCGACGTTTACGCCTATGAGCGGCTTGGAAAATGCTGCCGCATACTTTGCGGCGTGGATTATTGTTCCGTCACCGCCCACCGTTATTGCCATATCACAAAGCGAGAACAGCTCCTCGGTTGTCTGAGCGAATGTTATTTTTCCGCTTATAAAATACGGCTTGCACTCGGCAGGCATAAGCACCTCGGCACCGTTGCGATTGAACAGAAGCGTGATTTGCTCTGCACAGGAAATTGCTTTTACTTTTGAAAGGTTTACTATCAAAGCGATTTTCATACTGTCACCTGTTTATCAAGCTGTTTGTGTGAGTTTTCAACAAGCTGTTGCGGAGTTATTTTTACAAAGGATTTGGGTTGTTCACTTTTTTGCAAATGAATGAGATATTCGATGTTTCCCTCGGGGCCTTTGATGGGTGAAAAGTCAAGATTCAGCACGTCAAAGCCGTTTTGAAGGCAAAAATCAAAGATGCTTTGCACTACCTCTATATGTACCTCAGGGTCACGGACAACGCCCTTTTTGCCGACCTTGCCCCTTCCGGCTTCAAATTGGGGCTTTATCAGGCAAACCGCCTGTGCGTTTTTGCTCATAAGCTCTCTTGCAACGGGCAAAATCAGCTTTAGTGAGATAAACGAAACGTCAACGGAGAAAAAGTCGATTTCATCGGGAACTTGCTCTCGTGTAACCTTTCGCATATTTGTACGCTCAAGGTTTACAACACGCTCGTCATTTCTCAGCTTCCAAGCAAGCTGACCGTAACCGACGTCGATGGAATAAACCTTTTTTGCTCCGTTTTGAAGCATACAATCGGTGAATCCGCCTGTTGATGCTCCTATGTCCATTGTGATTTTGCCGTCAAGTGAAAAATCAAAATTATTTATTGCCTTTTCAAGCTTTAAGCCGCCTCTGCTGACATAACGCAGAGTATTGCCTCTGACCTCGATTTTGACGTCTTCATCATAAGAAGTGCCGCATTTGTCTGCCTTTTGATTATCAACATAGACAAGACCCGACATTATTATTGCCTTGGCTTTTTCACGGCTTTCGGCAAAGCCTTTTTCATATACTAATATATCAAGTCGTTTTTTCATATATTCTTACTTAGTCCTAAATCTTTTACTATAACGCCAACCATTCCGTCGCTGTCAAGCTTTAGCATTGAAAGAGCCTCGGAAACAGTCATTTGCTTTACAAATTTATTGTCGATGGCTTTGATGTGGTAGTTGCCCTTGAAGCTCTTATAAAACAGCATATCGGAAAAGTTCCTTGCTATGCCGCCGTTTTTAATGCCCTCCTCAAAAAACCAAACATTTTCAAACCTTGCGGCAAATTCGACCGCGTCTTGATTTATCGGCTTGAGCTTGCAGAGCTTGAGAATACAAACATCTATTCCCTGTTTTTCAAGAGCTTCTTTGGCTTTTGCGGCATAGGAGAACAATCTGCCGTAGGTTACGATAAGATTTTTGCAGTTATTGCTTCCGTAGATATTATAATCTATGCTTTCTTCACCGAAATCAGACGGACGATAAAGCTCGCCGCCTCTGGGATAGCGAACCGCCGCAAGCTCGTTGCAAACATAGACCGCATTGTGGAGAGATTTTCTCAGCCCGTCAAAATATGTCGGAGAATAAATTGTTGCGTTCGGTATTGAGTTGAGCATTGAAACATCAAAAACGCCCTGATGAGTTTCGCCGTCGCTGCCGACAATTCCCGCTCTGTCGATTGCAAGCACAAGATGAAGCTTGCCGAGTGCGGCGTCGTGAATGAGCTGGTCGTAGGAACGCTGTAAAAAGGTTGAATAGACCGCAAAAACAGGTCTCATTCCCTTAGCCGCAAGTCCGCAACCGAAAGTAACGGCGTGTTCTTCGGCTATTCCCACATCAAAAAATCTTTCCTTATAATGCTTTGAAAATTCCCTTAGCCCCGTTCCGTCCGCCATTGCGGCGGTAATTGCACAAAGCTTTCCGTCGTTTTCGGCAAGCTCGCACATAAACGAACCAAACACCGCCGAAAAACCCTTGTGACTTGAAATCGGCTCGCCCGAATCAATGTCGAATTTTCCGATTCCGTGAAATTCTCCCGGCTTTTCCTCAGCAGGCTGATAGCCCTTGCCCTTTTTGGTGACAACGTGCAAAAGCACGGGAGCGTTGATTTTTTTTGCAACAACAAAGGCATTTTCAAGTTCCTCAACGCTGTGACCGTCAATCGGTCCGAGATAAGTAAAGCCGAAGCAATCAAACAACGTGTTTTTATACACAAGGTTTTTGATTCTTGACTTACTGCGTTTTAAAATTGCCTTTATCACACGACCGAAAAGCGGGATTTTGGACAGCACCTTTTCCGTGCCGTGCTTAACTCTGATATACCACGGCTGAATACGCACGGTGGTAAGATAGCGTGGAAAAGCTCCGACGTTTTTGGAAATTGACATTTTGTTGTCATTTAAAACCACTATGAAATTTTTGCTGAATCTTCCGGCGTTGTTCATAGCCTCAAATGCAAGTCCGCCCGTAAACGAGCCGTCACCGATTACGGCAACGGTGTGACTGTTATCACCCGAAAGAAGCTTTGCATTTGCTATGCCGAAGGCCGCCGAAATCGAAGTACTGCTGTGACCTGTGTTAAAGTCGTCATAGCGACTTTCTTCACGCTTGGGAAACCCTGAAATTCCGCCCTTTGTCCGCAGAGTGTCAAAGTCCTTGTATCTGCCTGTGAGCAGCTTGTGGGTGTAGCTTTGGTGTCCGACATCCCACACAACGCTGTCTTTGGGCATATTAAAGCTACGGTGCAGAGCAACCGTCAGCTCAACAACACCGAGATTGGGCGAAAGATGTCCGCCGTTTACCGACAAAACCTCTACAAGCTTTTCTCTTATTTCGGAGCAAAGAAGCTTTATTTCAGCTTCCGAAAGCTTTTTGACGTCATTCGGTGATTTTATTGCAGAGAGTATTTTATATTCACCCATAATTCCATTTCCTATATCTTTTATACCGTTTGTAACGATAAAAATATTTTCGGGACGTCAAATTGCCGTCCCATTAATAGCAACATTATTTTGTACGATTTGCAAGCTGTAACGCATATTCGCAAAGCTTGTCGGTGTTGGTGCCGAATGTGTCGAGTGCGGATATTGCGTTTTGAGTAAGCTCATCTACTAATTCTCGGCACCTGTTTATGCCGAGAAGCGAAACATAGGTTGATTTGCTGTTTTCTTCATCACTGCCCACGGGCTTGCCAAGCTCCTCATCAGATGAAATCGCATCAAGTATATCGTCTTTGATTTGAAAAGCAATTCCGAGGCTTTCGCCGTAAAGCGATGCAGATTTGATTTTGTTTGAGTCTGCACCTGCAGATATACAGCCGAGTTCGCAGGCGGCTTTGATGAGGCAAGCGGTTTTTTTGTAATCCATTTCACGCAAAACCTCAATAGGTGCGTTGGTGTTTTCACTGATTATATCAATAACCTGTCCGCCTACCATACCTGTTGCACCCGCATATGATGCAAGTGTGTTTGCCGCTTTACAACAGGCATCTGCACCTGCTGCAGAAACAGCCTTTGATGATGTAATGACCTCAAAGGCAAGTGTTAAGAGTGCATCGCCTGCAAGTATTGCAATATCCTCACCGAACACCTTGTGGTTTGAGGGCTTGCCTCGGCGGAAATCGTCGTTGTCCATCGAAGGCAAATCATCATGGATAAGAGAATATGTGTGCAGCATTTCCACGGCACAAGCAAACGGAGCGGCAGCGTCAGAAGCTCCGCCGCAAAGAGAGTTAAACTCAAAAACAAGGCTCGGTCGAACTCGCTTTCCACCGGCTTCAAGGCTGTATTTCATAGCGTCAATAAGAATCTTTTCCCTGCAATCAGAGCTCGGCAAAAGCTCAGCCATTGCCTGTTCGGTCAACGCAACATAATCCATTATTGTCCCTCCCCGTTCTTCATTCTTTTTAATCTTTGGTTTACGTCCTCTATTTGTCCTTTATATGAATCAAGCTCCTTCATACAATATGCAAGCAGCTCGCAGGCCTGAGCATACAAATCAATGCTTTGTTGGAGCGTCAGGCTTTTGTCCTCCATCTTTTTGACGGTTTGTTCAAGCTTTGCATTTGCCTGTTCAAGAGTCAGCTTGTTTTCCATTTGAATTATCCTCCTCAAGGTCTGCGTATTCAAGCAGACGTTGTATCCTGTGGTTTGCACCGCTTCGGCTTATCGGCGGAGTTAGGTTTTGTCCCAAATCTCTGAGGGACATTTCCGGGTTTTCAAGCCTGAGATATGCTATTTCACGCAAATCATCAGGCAGAGAGTTAAGCCCTTTTGTGTTTTTTATGTAATTGATTGCTTCAAGCTGTTTTGCGGAAGCGGAAGCGATTTTGCCGATATTGGCAACCTCGCTGTTGATTCTTCTGTTGACATTATTTCTGACCTGCTTGACAGCTTTTGTACCCATAATTTCCATTGCACTCAGCGGAGCACCGATATATGTCAGCAAGTCGCAAATCTGCTCACTGCCCTTGAAATAAACAACGTAGTTGCCGTTTCTTAAAACGGTTTTCGGGCTGAATGTACAATCTGTGATTTCTCCGAGTATCTTACAAAGGTCAACCGAGAGATTTTTGTGAGGAACACAAAACTCGGCATGATAGCTTTTTTCCGGAGAGGAAACCGAACCGCAGCTCAAAAAAGCACCTTTGACAAATGCTTTTGCAAGCTCGTCGCTTGAAAGGTTGGCTCGGTTGACACGCAAGGTCACCTGAGCTTTGGCATGGCCGAAATCGTCAAAAATTCTTTTGCAGTCATCGGCTCCCAAAATTGAGATTTTGTAAAGCTGAGATTCAACTGATTTTGTACGCAAAGCCGTACGCTTTTCGATTATGGGCATATACAGGTTTTGCAAAAGCATTGTGATTCTTTTACTGACATATTTATTTTCCGTGGTGAACACAATTGCATCCTCGGAAAACGCCTTGCCGAACAGCAAAAGCCCATAAAGCTCGGCTTTGAGGGCTTCTTTGTCAAAAATTTCGGCACAACAGATTTCTTTTTTTACATCGGACGAAAATGACACTCTTGTCCTCCTTATTTATTGACGTCCCTGTGTTGAATTACACATTTGTAGCCGTTTGCGTGAAAATGCTCTTTCAGCTTGCGTGCAATCGTCACACTGCGGTGCTTACCGCCCGTGCAGCCGATGCCGACAACAAGCTCGCTTTTGCCCTCTTTGAGATAGAGAGGAACAGAAAAATCAAGCAAATCAAGAGTCAGCCTCAAAAAGTTTTGGGTGTCCTTACTGTTCAAAACAAAGTCACGCACAACCTTATCGTTGCCTGTGAGCGGCTTTAATTCGGGAATGTAGAACGGGTTTGGCAAGCATCTTACATCAATAATCAAATCGGCTTCAAGAGGGATACCGTATTTGAAGCCAAACGACATAAAGGTGAGCGTAAGGCTTTGGGTTGCGTCGTCCATAAACATGGACATCACACGCTCTCTGAGCTGTTTGTTTGACATATAGCTTGTGTCTATTTTGTAGTCTGCAAGACGTTTAACCGGCATCAAAAGCTCTTTTTCGTAGCCGATTTCTTCAGCTACCGTTCCGTCCTTCAGCCGCTCCGAAAGCGGATGCTTGCGGCGTGTTTCTTTGTATCTAATTATGAGAACGTCTGTTTTTGCGTCAATAAAAAGTATTTTTACATCATTGTGCAATTCCTTAAAGCTTTCGATGTCGCTGTACATTTTGGCATAATTTTCGTTGCCTCTTATGTCAACCACAACAGCCACACGCTTCATCATTTCATCCTCGGATTTTGAGCAGAGCGTATAAAGCGTTGAAAGCAAGGAAGCCGGAATATTGTCAACACAATAGTAGCCTATATCTTCAAGAATATGGAGAGCCGAGGTTTTACCTGCACCCGACATTCCGCTGATTATTACAAATTCCAAAATTTCACCTAAATTCTATTATAGAATTATTAATTCACATTCCAAATCATACCCTGTTTGCTCGGATACAATCGATTGAACATCTTTTATGAGTGTTTTTACATCATTGGCGGTAGCGTTTGCCTTGTTGATAATAAAGCCTGCGTGCTTTTCAGAAACCTGAGCACCGCCCACGCTTTTGCCCTTTAGACCGCATTGCTCTATCAAAGCACCGGCAAAATTACCCTCAGGTCGCTTAAACACACTGCCCGCACTCGGGTATTCAAGCGGCTGCTTTGTGTTGCGGCGGTTGAGGTAATCGTCCATTTTTTCTCTTATCTCGTCGGCATTACCCTTTTGCAGTTTAAGAGTAACGCCTGTTATTACATAATTGTTTTTGCGGTAAACACTTGTGCGATAGCCGAAATCAAGCTCATCTTTTTCGCATCTGCCGATTACTCCGTCACAGGTTATGTGCGACACGCTGTGAACAACGTCCTTCATCTCTCCACCGTATGCACCTGCGTTCATAAACACAGCTCCGCCGACCGTGCCGGGAATTCCCCAAGCAAATTCAAGTCCCGACAGACCGCATTTGAGGGCAAATTTGCAAAGATATGCAAGAGAAGCACCTGCACCGCAGTAAATGGTTGTTTCATCAATCAAGGTGATGTTGCGAAATTCACCGTCAAGACGGATAACGGCTTTTGAAAGTCCTTCATCGCTTACAAGAAGATTGCTTCCGTTGCCCAGCAAAAGATACTCCACATCGGAATCCTTGCACTCTCTGAGAATTGCAGAGAGCTTTGATAACGTTTTAACTTTTATGTATGAATCGGCATTGCCGCCGATTTTAAAGGTTGTGTGCTTTTTCATCGGTTCATCTCTGCGTGCATCACAACCGAGAATTTTGGCAAGATTATAAATTACTTCTGTATTACTCATTTGTACCCCCGAATCAGTGTTTTGGTGAGTTTCAAATTATTGACCGCCCCATTTATCAATGATAACCTTTGGCGATTCCTCAATATCGTTTATGTTCATTCCAAGGCTGACAAGCAAATCCTGAGCGGCGTTGTAGCCCATCTTTTTCTGTCTGTTGTTCATTGCGGCAACCTCGATGATTACGGCAAGATTTCGACCGGGCTTTACGGGTATTGTGATTGTCGGCACTTCAACGCCGAGGATTTCCATATATTCGTTTGCAAGTCCCATACGGTCATAAACCTTTGTGCTGTCCCAAAGCTCAAGGTTTATGACAAGGTCAAGCTTTTCGTTTGATTTGATTGCACCCATACCGAAAAGCTGACGGGCATTGATTATGCCGATGCCTCTCAGCTCGATAAAGTGTCGTATATTTTGAGGCGATTGTCCCACAAGCGTGCTTGCGGAGGTGCGGAGAATTTCAACCGCATCGTCGGCAACAAGTCGGTGGCCTCGTTTGATTAGCTCGATGGCGGTTTCGCTTTTTCCGACGCCGCTGTCACCTATAAGCAGGCAGCCTTCGCCGTATACCTCAACCAAAACTCCGTGACGAGTAATTCTCGGAGCAAGCTCACGGTTGAGATAATGTACAAGCAGTGCGGTGAGGTCGGAGGTGTTGTCGTTGGTGCTGAAAATAGACACGTTGTGCAGCTTTGCACTCTCCAAAATCGCATTTGACGGCTCAATGTCACGACAAATTATTACGGCGGGCGGACCGAAGCTGAAAATCGAATCAATTACCATTCGCTGAGCTTCCGAGCCGAAGCGTCCGAGATATGAAAACTCTGTGTGTCCGAGAACTTGGATACGCTTGTTGTCAAAAAACTCAAAGTAGCCCGTAAGCTCAAGTCCCGGTCGATTTATTTCGACCGTTGATATATTAACATCGTTATAGTTTTCAGCAAGATAAACCTTGGTTAGATTTAGCTTTTCAACAATTCGGGATAAAGGAACGGAAAATTCTGCTGACATATACCCACCGCCTTAATTTTAGTGTATACATAACCTATTATAATTAATTATATTATACACCATAAAGGCTTTAAGATAAAGTCTTTTTGTGAATTATTTTTCATTTTTGCCGTTATTTTATAAAATTATATTAATTATATCAACTTTTAATTCCTTTTCGGAACTAATATAAGAAACACATAATTTGTTGCGGTCTTGAATCAAGCTGTTAAACACAGACAAGCAGTTGGTGCTGACGTTCTTGTCACCATCCTTTATAAGCAAAAGCTCGTTTTCGATTATCTCGGACACACGCTTGTCTTTTTTCATATTCTCCGTTGTTTCAAAATCGCAAAGAGCAACGTATATCAACGGAGAAAGCTCAGGCTGAGAAGAAATATATTCAATGTCCTGTCTGAGCGTGTTTTTGTATATTTTTTCATTTATCATCAACAGCTTGATTTTCGGCAATGAGATGTTCGGAATATATTTTTCTCGTGCAAGCAAGCACGCCTGTTCAAAGCTGTCGGCGGGAATTTCAATAGGCCAAGGCTCTTCGTCGCTTGACAAAAGATAGAAGGTGTATATAATTTGACCGTCCGCAAGGTCAACAGACACGTCCTCGGCAAGTGCGGCTGTATCAATTCGACGTGATTTTGAACAGCCCGAAAGTGCAAACATTGAAAGACTGAGGAGTATGCAGAGTAGTTTTTTAAGCATTTTCGTGCCTCCTTACATACAAAAGAGTGAACAACGGTATTACAAATGCCGACACAAAGGTTAACGCAAGAAAAATACTTTGATTGGTTAATATTTCTTTTACAGAATTAATGCTCGTTGCACAAATGTGAAGCACCAAAATCAGCACAGCAAAAACAGCCGTGTTTATAACGGGCTTTTTGCTTTGAAGCCCTCTGTTTATGCAACAAAGCATAAGCGAAACAGCGATAAACACACAAAGCGTTGTCAACGCAGAATAAAAGCTTTTAACACCGCCCAAGCCGCTGATTTTTGCAACTTTGGAAAACAGGTAGGTTTGATAGCTTTGGCTTTGGGAATAATCTCCGAGTGCAAAATACACAAAGAAGCTTATTGCCGCAAACACAACTCCCACAAAGCCGAGAGTTACAATAGGCTGATGAGGCTTGAAATTTTGTGTGTATCCCGAAAGACAAGTAAATATTACGGCAATAAACGAAGATGTGGCAAAAAACAAGGAGTTATTCACAAGCTCATATGCACCACCCTTAAGCTCAAAGCTATAATCAACAAAATCCAAGGACGAAGCCGAACCCGAAAACATAAGAATAAATGTCAGCAATGCAAACACAAATACAAAAATTGCAAAGCGTGTAATCACGTTTGTGCCTCGACAGCCCGCATAAAAGCAAACTGCAAGAATTATAAAGGCGATTATGGCTTCGTTTGCCTGTGAGTAATATTTTTGGCGAAACATTTGAGTGTATGGCAAAAGGAAATATTCCGCCGTATAGACAAAATATGCGGCATAAAAAGCAAACAAATAATAAAATGAGTTTGAGTTGCTATTCTTTCTTAAATTTACAATATCGCAATTATATTTCGTTTTTAGAATTATAGATGGTAAAAACATTAAAACGCACACACCGAGTCCGATAATAAGGCAGAGCAGATTGAACGTAAACGATGAGTTTTTTGAAAGGCTGAAATTTTGCAGCAGAATTACGTTTGCGGCACAAAAAAACAGCGAAAGCAACAGCCTCTTTGACACAAACCTTTGATTCACCTGCATTAATCGTCCTCCGTTTCCGCAAAATTTTGCACCTTGATTGTGTGCTTTGCCAGATATTTCCACGGCAACCGTACAAACACATCCCGCATACTATGGATTGAAAACGGAGCAAGTGATGAAAGATACGGTATGCCAAACGAGGTTTTGGCACACATATTTATCAGCACAACAACAGTTACAAGAAGTATACCCCACAAGCCGAGCAAACCGCCTGCAAAAATATAGATAAACCTCAAAAGCATTATTGCAGGATAAAGCGGAGAAGTGACATAACCGCAGATTGCGGCGGTTGCAACAACCATAAGGGTGGAAGAGCTGATGATTCCCGCACTCACGGCACTTTCTCCGATGACAAGAGCTCCCACAATGCTGACTGCGTGTCCGAGTGATTTGGGGATTCGCAAGCCTGCCTCCTTCATAATTTCATACACAAAGGTTATTAAAATCACCTCAAGCATCACAGGCAAAGGAGTTTGTGCAAGGGATTCCGAGGTTTTTATCAAGAGCCACGTCGGGAAATATTCGGGGTGAAATTGAGCGAGTGCAGTATAAATTCCCGGCAAAAAAACAGCGGCAAAAAACGAAATGTATTTTAAAATTCTTATAAATGCGGCGTAATATGGTCGGTTTGAATAATCGTCAACACTTTGAAATTCCTCAACAAACAGATGCGGAACAATTATAACGGCGGGCGTGCCGTCAATCAGAATTGCTATTCTTCCCTCTGTCAGCTTTCCGCATACGGTGTCGGGGCGTTCTGAAATACCAACTCCCGAAAAAATCGACCGTGAATCCTTGTCTTCAAGGTATTCTGTAAGATAACCCGAAGCAAATACGGTTTCGAGGTCGCAGGCTTCAAGCCGTCTGCGAACCTTTTTGATTAGCCTTGGAGAAGCACTGCTTTGCAGATAGCACATCATCATATGCGTTTGTGAGGTCTTGCCGAGAGTTATGGTTTCAAAGACCAAATCGGGACTTTTGATTCGTCTGCGAATCAGCGACATATTTACTCGAAGCGGCTCCGTAAAGCCCTCCCGTGAGCCTCTTTGCACAACCTCGCTTTCAGGCTCGGACACACTTCGATAGGAATATCCTTGTGCCCCAACGGCAAGCATCTCATTTGTTTTGTCAACCATAATTATAGCAAAGCCTGAGGTTGCAAATGAAATCAGCTCATCAAGCGTATTGATTTTGATTATTTCGGCAGACGCCAATACAGACAGCACGATTTCGTCAATTATGTCTGCTCCCTGCTTTTCGCCGAAGTCATAGGTTGTCAGCGGCGTAAGTATTGAGGACGCCGTGACCTCTTTGTTGCACATTCCCTCAATTGTTATGAGAGAAGCCGAAACAGAGCTTTCTGAAATCAGCTTCATTTCACGGATTGTCAGGTCAGCCGATTTATTGAAAAGCTTCTGAAGCATGGCTTTATTTTCTTTAACAGAATTATACATCTTATCACCGATATAAAGTATTTGCTTAATCTGTAAATTTATGTGAAGAATATTATTAATTAATTTACAAATAGTATTTTCGGTGATATTATGCTTATTTCAATTATCAGAACAACTGTATTATATGCTTTTGTAATTTTTGCAATACGAATTATGGGCAAACGGCAAATAAGCGATATGCAGCCCAGCGAGCTTGTGGCTACGCTTATTATCTCAAACATTGCGTCTTTGCCGATGCAAAACACTTCACAACCGTTTTTCAGCGGAGTTGTACCCGTGATTATATTGGTGGCACTCGAAATTTTGACAAGTGCAATAATGATGAAAAGCAGTAAATTCAGAAGAATGATTTGCGGAAATCCGATTGTTGTAATCAGAGACGGTGAGATTTTGCAAAGCCAGATGAGAAGGCTCAGGCTGAGCAACGAGGACTTGTTTACTCAGCTCAGACAGCAGGAGGTTTTCTCCATTGAAAGCGTACAATACTGCATTATGGAAACAAACGGCTCAATCAGCGTGCTTAAAAAGCCCGAAAAAAGGCAGCCTACCGCTGACGATATGAATATTGAGATTGAGGATAATAAAATTGAAGCTGTGGTAATTAACGACGGCGAAATTCTTGACAATTCACTGGAATTGTGTAAGAAAACAAGGAGCGATGTTTATGATATTTTGAAAAAGGAAAACACAAAAGTAAGCGATATTTTTATTATGTCGCTTGACGGGGTCGGAAATTACAATATTGTGTACAAGGACAATCAAAAATCTTAACGGGAGCGAATAATGAAAAGAATTTATTTTTCGGCGGCATTTCTTGCAATTACGATAATCGGAGCGTTGTTTCAGGCTTGGTATATAGGAAGCAAGGCGGATAAATTTACCGAACAGATCGAGCAAATTGATGAGTATATGATTAAAGACGATTTTGAAAATGCAGTTAAGCTGAGTAAAAAAACCGAGGCAGAATGGGACAAAGCGGCAAGAAATATTGACATTTTTTTAATTCACGATTATGTAGACAGCATCAGCACGGATATGTCGCATTTGTGTGCGTGCATTGAAAACGGAAATCCGCAGATGTATTTTTATGAAAGTGCGGGCATAAAAAAAGAACTCACTTCCCTAAAAGAAAGTGAGCTCCCTTACTTTGAAAATTTAATTTAGGCAAAAATTACTTTGCTGCCTTTTCTGCTTTTGCAGCAGCTTTTTTGGCAGCCTTGCGGTTTTGCCAAAGCACCCATAACGGACCTGCAATGCAAATTGATGAATAGCAGCCTGAAATCAAACCAATCATCATCGGAAGAGCAAAGCCCTTTACAGAAGAAATATTAAATACAACTGCAACAATGTATACAACTAAGATAGCGGAAAGTGTTGTTACCGAGGTCATAATTGTACGCCTGAGTGATTTTGTACAGCTCAGATTAAAGGTTTGAGCTGTTGTTGCACGTCTGCCCAAAATCTTCTTTTCTTCACGAACACGGTCATAGATAACGATTGTATCGTTAAGTGAATAACCGAGAATCATAAGTACAACCGCAATAAAGTTAGAGTCAATCGGCATACGGAAGATGACATACAGGAAGTAAATCATTGCAACATCGTGGAACAAAGCAACAAGTGCCATAACGCCGGCTGACAAACCGCCGATTTTCTTGAATCGGAATGTTACATAAAGCACCATAAGCACACTTGCGATTGCAACGGCTGTGATACACTTGAGCAAGAATTTGAAGCCCATTGCGGCGTCAACAGAGCTTGACTCAAGGATTGTAAACTCGTTGTCTGGATACTCTGCCTGCAAGTCTTTTTCAAGGTTTTCCTGAATATCAGTTGAAATTGCGTCGTTGCCTGAGAACTGAACAGAAACGTTGTTGCCTGTTGAGCCCATAAGGTCAGCAGAGAATGTTGTTGTGATTCTGTCGGTTGTCTTTTCCTGAATAAAGTCATACAGCTCGTTTTGGTCAAGGTCACCGACATAGCTGAACTTCAGAGTTGCACCGCCAGAAAACTGAATATCAAGCGTTGTGCCGAAAATGAAGTTGCAAATAATACCGATAAGGATAATTGCAAGTGAAATTCCGAAGAAAATCTTTTTGTGACCGACAAAATCAATTACTTTTCTGCCGCCGTTAAACTTTGCACTGATTTCTTCATTTGTAAGTTGTTCTTTAGCTTTAGTCTGAACATTATTTGTCATTCTTAGCACCTCCAAACAACCATTTATGACGCATAAACTTGAATCCTGCTACGCTTCTGAGCATCAAACGTGTTAAGAAGATACCCATAATGAAGTTGGAAATTACACCTACAAGGAGTGTGTAACCAAAAGCATAGATAGTACCTGTTGTGGACTCACCGAAGATGACGGAGAGTATATTTGCAGGACCGAATACAAGCATAAGGATTATTGATACGATTACAACGGTCATATTACCGTCGATGATTGCAGAAAGCGAGTTTTTGGTACCCTTTTCAAGTGCACCGTCAAGCGTTCTGCCGTTTCTAAGCTCTTCCTTGATACGTTCGGCGGTGATAACGTTACAGTCAACACCCATACCTATTGAAAGAATCATACCTGCAATACCGGGAAGCGTCATTGTGAACGACGGTATTGTTGTGAAGTAACCTGAAACTGCTGCGATTGTAAGACCAACCTGACCGAGAAGTGAAATTACCGCAATCAAGCCCGGTAAACGATAGAAGAAAATCATAATCAAGCTTACAACGATTATTGCAATTACACCTGCAATAGCCATGGCTGTGAGTGAATTTTCACCGAGAGTCGGGCTAACTTGACCGTAGTTTGCGGTTTCAAGCTGGAACGGCAACGCACCTGCGTTGATTTTGTTTGCAAGAGCAGTTGCTTCCTCGGCTGTAAAGTCACCTGAAATCTGAGCCTTGCCGTCGGAGATTGTGCTTTGAACCGTCGGAGCGGAAAGCATAATGTCGTCCATCCAAATCGAAACGGTCTGGTTGAGATAAGTAGTGGTTATATCGGCAAAGGTTTTTGCACCCTCGTCGGTAAGCTCAAGGCTTACTACATACTGAGCTTCGCCGCTGTTATCCTGATAAACCTGAGCTTCGGCAGATTTAACGGCAGAACCGTCCATAAGAACGTTTGCGGTGTCGCCCGTAGGAGTTTTGTAAACATAGTCACCGTTTGAATCGATGTCTGTTGTTTCGTACTCATTGCCCGGTCTGAACGTAAGCTGAGCTGTTGATGAAATCTCTTCAATAGCTTCTACTGCGTTGTGCTCGGTGTCGTCTGATTTCCACGGAAAGCGAACAATGATTCTGTCACTGCCCTTGTCGGCATACAGCTCATAATCTGTGATACCCTGTGAAACCATACGAAGCTCAATGATTGCTTTTGCTGATTCTAATTCTTCATCAGTTGCGTCAATGTCGCCGGCAGGCTTAAATGTTGCCTCAACACCGCCCCTGATATCTATTCCCCATCGTATATCGCCGATGCCCTTAAATACGGTATTTTTGTTGTCGCCGTTGTAATAGGACACTCCGAAAACCGCAGTAAATGTAAAGGCAAGTATCAGCAAAGCAACAATGAAGAACACTGGCTTTGGAACTCTTTTCATCCCTTTGAAACCTCCGTATCATAATTGTCTGAAATAAACAAAAAACAACTCTGTTAGTTGCATACTTACAGACGTAACAGAGTTATTATAAGATTTTTTTGTAAAAAAGTCAATGGATACACAAACATTTGCTTAAAAAATATTTATATTTATCAAAAAACCTCGGATTTTTTGGCATTTATCACATAGACAAGATTTTTTCACAAGCCGCAAGCTTTGTGCAAATGCAGAAAATATCCATAGCTGTCTGAAGCTCGTCGTTCGGTGGGAATGACGGAGCGATGCGGATATTTTTGTCCTCGGGATCCTTGCCCAAAGGATAGGTTGCACCTGCGTCGGTGAGAATCACTCCTGCTTCCTTGCAAAGTGCCACAACCCTCTTGGCTGTGCCTTTAAGCACGTCAACGCTGACAAAATAACCGCCGTTGGGATTTGTCCAATCACCGATATTGCAGGGCGAAAGCTCTTTTTCAAGAGTGTTGATTACTATATCAAATTTGGGCTTCAGCACATCCTTGTGAAGCTGCATATGCTTGAGCATACCGTTGTAATCTTTGAAATATCTGACGTGACGAAGCATATTGAGCTTGTCGTAGCTGATTACCTCGTAGTTGTATCTTTTTGTGAAAACCTGCATATTTGCATTTGAAGCTGCCATTGCCGCAACTCCCGCACCGGGGAAAGTGATTTTTGAGGTTGAGCAGAAGATAATCGGCATATCCTCGTTGCCGTTTTTTGCACACTCGTCATAAATATTGAGCAAAGTATCGGGAGTATCGCTTATATCGTGAATACAATATGCGTTGTCCCACATTATTCTGAAGTCCTTTGCGGCGGGTTTCAAAGCGGCAAAGCGTCTGACCGTTTCGTCACTGTATGTTATGCCTTGCGGATTTGAATATTTGGGCACGCACCAAATACCCTTGATTGAATCGTCGCTTGCAACAAGGCTTTCTATTATATCCATATCAGGACCTGTGACTGTCATAGGCACGGGAATCATCTCAAAGCCATAGTATTCGGTGATTCCGAAATGACGGTCATAACCGGGAACAGGACACAAAAACTTTCTGTTTTTTACTTCATACCAAGGCTTGCAGCCGTCGGCAATTGACGCTGTCATCATACAGGAAATTGTATCAAACATCATATTAAGGCTTGAGCTTCCGCCAACCATAACGTTCTGATAATCAACTCCGAGCATCTCACCGAACATTCTGCGACATTCTTCAATGCCCTTTAATACGCCGTAGTTGCGGCAATCCATACCGTCTTCGCCTACAAATTCGGAGCTGCTGTTGATTACATCAAGAAGTCCGAGCGACAAATCAAGCTGCTCTTTGCCCGGCTTACCTCTTGCCATGTTAAGGCTGAGCTTTTTGCCCTTTGTTTCTTCAAATTGATTTTTCAGCTTTGAGTATTCGTTCTCAAGCTCCTGCTTGCTGCAATTTAAGTAATCCATTTTGCTATCCCCTTAATATTTTGTTGCAAAAATACGTTTGAAACTATACTATATTGTAATACACCGACCAAAAAAATGCAAGTGTTTTTAATATTCTTGCATTTTTTGTTAAAAAAAACAGGCTTACGCACTTTTATAAGGAAAAAGTTGGTAAGTCTGTTGCTTTATAATTCATGTATTTTAAAAAATTTGAGTCAAAAAATTAATAATACTGATAGTAATAATAACTTTTGCCGTTCTTTTTCTTGCTGACGTTACAGCCCACCTTAACAAAACCAAGCATTTTTGAATCGGCAAGCTTAATGCTGTCAAGCAATTCACCGATGTCGCCGTGGGTAGTTGAGCCTTCTCTGATTACAACAACAAAGCCTGCGATAAGGTCCTTGAGCAAAAGTGCGTCGGAAACAACACCGATAGGCGGTGTGTCAAGAATGATGTAATCATATTCATTTTCAAGAAGAGTCATAAGCTCGGTGAACTTTGCGGAACACAAAAGCTCGGACGGGTTGGGCGGAATTGTGCCTGCCGTGATTATATCAAGATTAGGCAGAATATCACGCTTAACCGTTTCATCGAACGAAACCATCTTTCCGATTATGTTGGAAAGACCCGATTTGTTGTCAACCTTGAAAATATTGTGCGAATTGGGACGTCTTAGGTCGCAGTCGATAAGCAAAACCTTTTTGTCCATTTTTGAAAAAGATATTGCAAGGTTTGCCGAAACCGTGCTTTTGCCCTCACCCTTTGAATGGCTTGTTACGGCAAAAATCTTTTTATCATCTGCCGAAAGCGAAAACATTATGTTTGTACGGGCAAGCTTGTAGGATTCAACGATTGCAAATTTGCTTTTATCCGAAAGCTCAAATGATTTCATTGTTGTGTTTTTTGACTTGTTTTTTGATTTAAACAATTTAATCTTCATAATGCTCACCTGCCCTGACTTTCAAAATCCGGAATTTCCGCAAATACAGGCAGATTGTAAATCTTCTGCAAGTCATCGTCGGATTTAACCGTGGTATCAATAAGCTCAAGAAGAATTGAAATCAAGCAAGACGCTGCCAATCCTACCAAAAGACCGATAAGGGTGTTCTTGAAGTTATTAGGTCCGTAGGGTGCGGCAGGAATTTTGGCTGATCTTATCAAGCCGATTTGACCGTAATCAAAATGGTTGTGGAACACACCCTCGGCTGCTTCGGCAATATTGTTGGCAACCTCGGCACATTTGTCGGGATCTGTGCCGTCAACACTTATTGTGATGAAAAAGGTGTCCTCATTGAGCGAAATATTTACGGTACAGCCTTCATAGAGCGAGGTTATTTCATCGGAATTTCTGAAAAGCGTTACGCAGACATTGGCAAGGTTTGACGAACCGCTGATGTCGGAGCTGTAAATCTTTTGAGCCTTTTCATTATTACCCTCTGCCGATGAAGTGGCGTTGGGTGAGTTGGCATTTGCTGAGGTTGATTTACTGTAATTCTGTATGTAAATCATAGCAGAAGTGTTGTACATCGGCGTTACGATAACCTTTGAATACAGAAAGAACAGCAAGCCCACAATAAGCGTTGCCAAAACTATGAATTTTATTCTCTGCAAAAGAATACTGATTATTTTTTGTATTGTAACGTTCTTTGCCATTATCGGCTCTCCTCTACCCCAATATGTAAAATACACAAGAATATTCGCAAAACTTTTATTTATTTATTATATTATATAGCAAGAGAATAATAATTCTAAATTAGAATTATAAGAAAAATAACATATTAAAGATTAAAGGGAGGCATTGCCTCCCTTATAATTAATGAAATTAAACTACATTTAAAAGTACACCTGCTGCAACGGCAGAACCGATAACGCCTGCAACGTTCGGACCCATTGCGTGCATAAGCAGGAAGTTGCCCGGATTTTCCTGCTGGCCAACTCTTTGTGATACACGAGCTGCCATAGGAACAGCAGAAACGCCTGCCGAACCGATGAGCGGATTAACCTTGCCGCCTGTGAGCTTATACATAATTTTTCCGAAGATAACACCGAAGGCTGTACCCATACAGAAAGCAAACAAGCCCAAAACAATGATTTTGATTGTGCTGAGCGTCAAGAAGTTTTGACCCGATGCGGTAGCACCTACTGTTGTTCCGAGGAAAATCGTAATGATGTTCATAAGCTCGTTTTGAGCAGCCTTTGTAATTCTTTCAACTACTCCCGATTCCTTAAACAGGTTGCCGAGCATCAGCATACCTACAAGAGGTGCGGCGTCTGGCAGGAAGATTGAAATGAGGATTACAACGATTACGGGGAACATAATCTTTTCAAGCTTTGAAACAGGACGAAGCTGCTTCATTACCACCGAACGTTCCTTTTTGGTTGTCAATGCCTTCATAATCGGAGGCTGAATGATTGGCACAAGTGCCATATACGAATATGCCGCAATCGCAATTGAACCGAGAAGATGCGGTGCGAGCTTTGTTGTAACATAGATAGCGGTCGGACCGTCTGCACCGCCGATGATGCCGATGGCTCCTGCTTCAGCAGGGGTAAATCCAAGGAAGATAGCACCGATAAAGGTGATAAACATACCAATCTGTGCGGCTGCACCGAGGATAAGGCTCTTGGGATTTGCAATGAGCGGACCGAAGTCGGTCATACAGCCGATGCCGAGGAAGATAAGCGGAGGATAAATTCCAAGCTTAACGCCTTGGTATAAATAGTAAAGCAAGCCGCCATAGGTTGTGTTTTCAACATAGGTTACGCCGTCGATTACCGTTTGTGCGTGACCTGAAACCGCAACACCTTGTTCGGCACATTGCTCAAGTGTGAGCAATTCGTTGACAGGCGGATTCATAATCGGTGGGTAAAGGTTTACAAGAAGCATACCGAATGCAATAGGCAGAAGCAAAAGAGGCTCGTACTGCTTTTTGATTGCAAGATAGAGCAAAAATATTGATACACCTATCATAATGTAGTTTTGCCAATTAAGAGTAAGCAAACCGGAGCTTTCATAGAGTCCGACAATAGCTTCCCAAAAGCCGTAAAGTATTTCCATAATTTTCTATCGTCCTCTCTTTCTTAAAACGGGCGTGTGTTGTCAAACACACCTGCGTTTGCCCACGCAGAACGTCCGGAATTAGATTTCTTTATACTTTTTACTCTCACCTTTTGTGAGGGTGAATACATTGTTGAAACAGCAGCCGATATTACAGCCACAACCTCCTGCGGAACTCCGTCATCGGCAACAGGCTGAACATCAGACTGTTCGGTTTGGGCTAAAGCAGATGGTTTTTCATCCGAAACGCTTTCTTTAACGCTCTCTTTAAGCTTTTTGTTCTTTCGGTTTTCCGAGGCTGTTTGCACCTTGTCGATTGCAAAGCCGAAAAATATAATGATGCCGATAAGCAGGAAAAGCACAGCAAAAACCACGACAAAACCCGTGAGAATTACCTTTGCCGATTCAATGCCTTTTTCTGCAAGAGAAAGCTCGGCAACGGTGTTTAGTATATTTATGGATGAAATATTCATAAAAAAGCCCCCATATTTGTATTGCATACACGAATATTATACGTTATTATGTGTTTTTTTTCAATAACAAATATGGGGAGAAAATTTTTTCGTTGAAATCAACAAATTTTGAAATTATATTAAGTTTTCATTTGTGAGTTTTGTTTTTTACAGTATTATGCAAATCAAGCCGTTACAGCCGTCGTTTATTACCTTTTCAATCGTTTCGCCTATCTTTTTGCGTGCATCGGCAGGCATACGATACAGCTTATTATGCAAGCCCTCGTTGACAAGCTCGTGAACGGATTTGCCGAAAATATTGCTTTCCCAGATTTTTTCGGGATTTTCTTCAAACTCCTTTAATAAGTATGACACAAGCTCCTCGGACTGCTGCTCGGAGCCGACAATCGGCGTGACCTCGGTTTTGGTTTCCACCTTCATCATATGGATTGACGGGGCACTTGCCTTTAGGCGGATTCCGTATTTTCCGCTCTGCTTGATTATTTGCGGTTCTTCAAGCGACAGCTCATCTATGGTGGGCATTACTATTCCGTAGCCTGTTTCTTTTACCTGCTCGTATGCCTGAGCGATTTTATCAAACTCATTTTGCTTTTGAGAAAGGTCGCTTATACAGGAAAGCAACGCACACTCGTCTTCGATTTTCAGACCTGTTTGCTCGGAAAGCACACGATAGAAAAGCTGAGGTGCAATGGCTATTGCAACGGAAGCTATACCCCTGCCCAAATCAAGCCCAGATATTCTCACATCCGTGATAAATTCACATTCGGATATTTCACGAATTGTTTGCTGTACCTCTCTTATCTTTTCAACCTTTTCGGCTGAGCTTTTTATGCAGTTGAACAACGATGATTTTAACCAATGGTCCTTTTCAAGCTGTACCACCCATTTGGGAATGTCAACCTTAATCTCTTTGATTGGAAATTCAAACAAAAGCTGTGCCAAGATGCGTTTTATCTCATTTTCGCTCAGCTCCATACAGCTAACGGGCAAAGCAGGCACTTCGTATCTTTTTGACAGCTCATCGGCTATGGACATCGCCCGCTCGCTTTCGGGTTCTATTGAATTGAGCAGTATTATAAAGGGCTTGTTAATTGCCTTTAGCTCGTTTACCACTCTCTGCTCGCTTTCCACATAATCTTCACGGGGAATTTCGGAAAAAGAGCCGTCGGTTGTTATCACAAGCCCTAAGGTTGAATGGTCGGTGATAACCTTTTTGGTGCCGATTTCCGCCGCATCGTCAAAGGGAATTTCAACATCCGACCACGGTGTTTTAACCATTCGGGGCATATCGTCCTCGTTGTAGCCGATAGCACTTTCAACAATATATCCCACGCAATCTATCATTCTCACCTTGAAGGTTGCGTTGTTTCCGAGATTTATTTCCACCGATTCTTCGGGTATGAATTTAGGCTCGGTTGTCATTATGGTTTTGCCCGCCGATGACTGCGGAAGCTCATCAACCGTGCGTTTGTAGATGTTTTCATCATTGATGTTGGGAAGCACCAAAGCATCCATAAATCGTTTGATAAAGGTTGATTTGCCCGTTCTGACAGGTCCGACAACGCCTATGTAAACATCACCGTCGGTACGCTGAGAAATGTCCTGATACACGTTTCTTTCTTCCATTGTTCTACCCTCCTATATTCTCGGCACAAGCAGCATTTGAGCGTTGCAAAGCACCATATCGTCAAGAGAATTCTCTGTTTTGAGCATATCAAGGCGAGTGTTGTGGGATTTTGCTATGCTCCAGAGATTTTCTCCTCGTTTTGCAAAATACAAGGTCAGTGCGAATTTTTCGGGTGCAATCGGTTTGTCTTCAAAGATTTCAACGTCGGACACGGCTTTCATTACTTCACGCTTAAAGCCGCAAGCTGTTATTTTAAGCTCACAGCGAATTTCAACCGTGCTGTCGTCTGCAAGGCGATAGCTTATGCTTGATGCAGTAACATTAAGATTGCCGAGTGCGTTGCAGTCGCCCGACGATGTGATAATTTGCTCGTAATCGGAGGAACGTTCAATAAACACCGGAAAGTCGTCTTCGTTGAGGGAAAGCATACATATATTGAGCTTGCCGGAAACCTTTATACCGTTTTCAAGCTCGGTGCAATCGCACGAAACAACGTCAACATATATGTCGAGAATTTTCGAGATTTTTCCGTCATCCACCTTGACCGATAGCTTTTGCATTGAAGCTTCGCTCATAGGAACAACATCGCTTTGAATCGTCATCTGTTCAAACCGAGGACTTGACGCATAATTTACCGAATAAGCGTCGGATATTATCACCTCGTCGTTTATAAGATAGCCCTCCTCTGTTACACATAGCTTTACATCAAGCACAACGGCGGGCTTCTCGGAAAGCATATCGTTTTTCAAGCGAATGTCGTAGGACATTATTTCGCAGGTTACGCTGTTAACGGTTTCTTCGTTGATACCTTCGCAGTCGATAATTTGATTGAACGGCAAAAGATAGTCTATTTTACCGGTTGCTCCGCTCTCTACATCGGAAAGATAGAACATTTTGAGGTTTATCTCGCCGTTAATCATAAGCTTTCCCGTTACCGCCTTGATGTCAATTACATCAACACCTACGCTTGAATACAGGATTGCTTCTATTGCGGGCTTGTCGGAAACGGAAATTTCCTCGCAAACATTGAATTGCTCTTGGCAAAAGGATTTTAAATCCGCACAGCACACATTGGTTTTTAGCGTTTCAAGAGCATCGTCGGATGGAATGTATATATCGGTACATTTCACAGAATAAACCCTTGCATACAGCGAAAACGCCCCGTGCATAACAAGACGGCGGGGACTTAATGCCCTGCAATTTATATATTCGGGTTTGGTTTTTGTGATTATCACGGGATTATCGGGGGTTTCTTTTACCGAAAAGCTCTGAGAAAAATTCACGCTCTGTTCGCAACAGCGAATTGTTTTGTTTATGCTTTCAACATAAAGCACTGTAACAACACAACAGCCGTCAACCTGAAGCTGACCTCCCGAAAGTGATTTTGATTGGATTTTAGGCGTCAGCGTGCATTTTAAAATTTTTTCAATATCCGGACAATAATCGGGTAATGTCAAATCCACATCCGCAAGCTGTTCGGCAACCGTATCAAGCACTGTTACAGGGGTGCAGAATGAACGGTTATCCTGATTAAACTCCATATTTATCTCTCCTTTTATTTTTATACTAAAATATATTACCTCCCCTGTTGATTTATGACATATATTCTCACCTAAATTTATGTACGGGTGCAACGCACCCTTATATTGTCTGCGATTGCTTTTTGATTCCGTAGATTTTACGAAGAACAGGTCCGAGAAATTTGGGATTCACAATAAGTACAACTTTCATAGTTACCTCCTGATGCAAGATATGCTCACGATTATTAGTGCGGCGGCGGCTACAATCAACACGCATTTTGTCGGCAAAACCGTTGCAGTCAACATTCCGAGACCGAACGCAACCGCCCATTTGATTTTGTTTGAACAGCAATTCACCGTATCACCCTTTATCATTGTATACACTTTATTTTTTTGTGTGATGAAAACAGCTTGAATTTTGAATTGTTTTAATATAAGATATATGTAGAAATTTTGGACATAACTAATGGGGTGCGACTTTGAGGACACTTGAAATAAATAAAAACGACGCAGGACAACGACTTGACAAATTTTTGCAAAAGCGTTTTAAAACCTTACCGAAATCGTTGATGTATAAATACATCAGAAAAAAATGTATTAAGCTAAACGGCAAAAAATGCGATATTCAGACTATGCTTTGCGAAGGAGATGTGCTGACGTTTTACATTAAAGATGAGTTTTTTGAAAGCTCTCAGCCCAAAGCATATGAATTTATGAAAGCACCGACAAAGCTTGAGATTGTTTATGAGGATGAAAACATAATTCTCATTGATAAAAAGCCCGGCGTTATTGTTCATCCCGACAAAAGCTATCACTTTGATTCGCTTGTTACGAGGATTCAGCATTATCTTTATGACAAGGGTGAATACAACCCCGACGAGGACAAGGCGTTTGCACCTGCTCTTGTGAACAGAATCGACAGAAACACGGGAGGAATTGTGATTGCCGCCAAAAACTCCGAGAGTCTGCGTATTCTTAATCAAAAGATGAAAACAAGAGAGCTTGAAAAGCTTTACCTTTGTCTGCTTTGCGGCAAGCCGAAAAAAGACAGCGACACGCTTTGCGGTTATTTGACAAAAAACGAAAGCAAAAACAAGGTAAGCGTTTTTAAAAATCAGGTTGAAAATTCAAAAGAAATCCGCACAAAATACAAAATCCTTGATTTTGACGGTAAATACAGCCTTGCCGAGGTTGAGCTGCTGACAGGAAGAACTCATCAGATTAGGGCCCATATGGCATCAATAGGGCATCCGCTGGCAGGTGATACTAAATACGGCAAAACAAAAAAAGCACCCGATGACTTTAAGTATCAGGCACTTTACAGCTATAAGCTGAAATTCAATTTCAGCGAGGACGCAGGGCTTTTGAATTACTTAAACGGCAAAGAATTTGCGGTGAAAAACGTTTGGTTCGCAAAAAATAATCATATTTCTTTATAAGAATTATAACGCTGTTTTCCCTATCCGACATTTGCCGACAACAATAAAATTTAAAATTTTTTCTTTAAAAATTATTTACAACATTAAAATATGGAGTTAAAATATTCATATGTTTTATTTTTAAAACAAAGTCCAAGGAAGGATTGATGACAATGAAAATCAGAATAGGTATTTACGGCTACGGAAATTTGGGCAAGGGAATTGAAAACGCAATTCGCCAAAACCCCGATATGACGTTGGTTGCAGTATTTACAAGACGTTCGCCCGAAAGCTTGAAAATTGCAACGGAGGGTGTTGATGTAAAGCATATCAATGAAGCTGTGAATTATAAAGATAAAATTGATGTAATGGTGCTTTGCGGCGGCAGTGCAACCGATTTGCCTATTCAGACGCCTGAGCTTGCAAAGCTGTTTACCGTTATAGACAGCTTTGACACACACGCAAGAATCCCCGAACATTTTAACAATGTCGATGAAGCCGCAAAGGCAGGCGGAAATGTTGCAATCATTTCGGCTGGCTGGGACCCCGGTATGTTTTCGCTTAACCGCCTTTATGCAAGTGCAGTGCTTCCCGATGGCGAAGATTACACATTCTGGGGCAAGGGCGTAAGCCAAGGTCATTCCGACGCTATTCGCCGTGTTGAGGGTGTGTTGGACGGAAAGCAATACACGATACCCGTTGAAGCCGCACTTGACGCAGTAAGAAGCGGCTCACAGCCTAATCTTACTACCCGTGAAAAGCACATTCGTGAATGTTATGTGGTTGCTGCCGAGGGTGCCGACAAAGAGCGTATTGAAAAAGAAATCAAGGAAATGCCTAACTATTTTGCGGATTATGACACTACCGTGCATTTTATTTCTATGGAAGAATTAAAGAAAAACCACAGCGGTATTCCCCACGGCGGTTTTGTGATACGCACAGGCAAAACGGGGGCAAACAAGGAAAACACCCACGTTATTGAATACAGCTTGAAGCTTGACTCCAACCCCGAATTTACCGCATCTGTTATTGCGGCGTTTGCAAGAGCCGCTTACAGAATGGCAGCAAAGGGAGAAACAGGCTGTAAGACTGTTTTTGATATTCCTCCTGCTATGTTGAGTATTCAAACAGCCGAGGAATTAAGAGCAAAGCTTTTATAATAAAATACTTTACCAAATGCAAAACAGACCGTCATCCGACGGTCTGTTTTGCATTGTGTGTTTTATGAAAATGAATGTTCGTAAAGAATCATTGCATTTTTCCGATGTTAAAGCAATAAATAAAAGCTTTATTTATTAGTCATATTTTACAACAAAAAAACGCTCGTTTCAAGGTCAAAAAGCTTGATTTGTCTTTTCTAAACAGGAAAAACGACGTTTTACACAATTTTTCAAAGTGAGATTTGTGCAACATTTTTTCATAAAATCCATAAACAAAAGATTAATTTTCTTTATTGGAATTTCAAATAGCATAAGATACAAAATATTTGTTTTCAATTCCGCTGTTTTTCACTTGTATTTCGGTCAAGCAAAGCGATTTTCCGCTTGCTGATACACCTCATCAGCACAAGCGACACAAGGAATCCACACAATTCACCGATTGGAAATGACAGCCATATCAGGCTTTCCGCATTTAAAGCAAAGGTAAGAGCATAAGCGAGTGGTAAGGGAATCGCTATCAATCTGACTATTGACAAAGCAAGTGAGCTTGTACCGTTGCCGAGTGCCTGAAAAATTCCCTGAAAGGCGATGTTTGCACCGACAAACAAATATCCCGTTGTGACAATTCGTATTGCAAGCACGCACAGCTCACGAGTTTTGTCAGAAAGCGTGAATACCGAAAGTATCGGATTTGCCAAGGCTTGAAGTAACACTCCGCCTGCAAGCATTATGATTAGGGTGTATATCATTCCGTATTTTATGCCCTGTTTAATTCTTTGCTTGCTTTTCATACCGTAGTTGAATGCGATAATCGGAATCATTGCGTTGTTCATTCCAAACGCCGCAAAAAATACGAACTGTTGAATTTTATAATAGATTCCGTATGCTGTTACGGCTTCGGTTGACACCAAGGCAAAAATCACATTTACTCCGTAGGTCATAAACGACATCAACGCCTGCATTATTATTGCGGGAATGCCGACGCGATAAATTTGACCGATAATTTGAAGCCGTGGTTTTATAAAACCGAGGCTTGTTGAAAACTCCTTTGAATTGTATTTGTAATGAAATACAGCATCAAGGATAAAGGATACAAATTGACCGATTACCGTTGCATATGCGGCACCTGCTATGCCCATTTCGGGACAACCGCACAAGCCGAAAATCATTATCGGGTCAAGAATTATGTTGACTATCGCACCCGTAATTTGTGCGATTGTTGACTGCATTGTTTTGCCTGTTGCCTGCAAAAGCTTTTCAAAGGTCATATACATACTGATGCCGAGCGAACCGATGGTACAGATTTGCAGGTATTCAACGCCCATTTTTATGATATTAGGGTCTGAGGTCTGTGATTTTATGTATACCTCAGTTCCGAAAATTCCGAATAAAAGGAACAATACAAACATACACAAGCCGAGAAATATTGAATTTCCGGCAATTTTTGCCGCTTTTTCGCTTTCGCCCTCGCCCAAGCTGCGTGAGAGTATGGCATTAATGCCCACACCCGTGCCGACCCCGACTGCAACCATCAACATTTGAACAGGAAATGCAAGCGTTAAGGCATTTACAGCCAAATCGCTTATATTGGGCAGCTCGGCAGTTGACGGCATACAGCTTACAAAATAGCTGTCAACGATATTATACAATGCCTGAAGTGCCATCGAAATTATCATAGGCAAGCCCATTTTAAGTGTGAGTTTTTTGATGTCGGCAGTTCCCATAACGTTCATTTGCCGCAAATCTTCTACTGCGTTTTTCATTTTTACCTCCGTTTTTGCACAAAAAAAGTGCAGCTTTGAAAGCAATCCGGACTTATGCTTTCAAAGCTACACGATTAAATATATTATAGCTTATTTTTTTAAAAAATGTAATGGTTATTCTGACGAATTTTATTTTGGATTTTTGTTTACTGTTTTAATTTATGACGGATTTTGAATAATTGTGGTATTGCAAATTTTAATGGTATTCAATCTGCAAAGTCCGTACAATGAAACATTGGCATAGGCGTTACAATTTATCGAACATTTGTTCTTGTTTTTGAGCGAAAAATAAAATATAATTAAATTAGGTGGTAAAAACGCCATCTCGGTGACACATAGTCACCGCCGAAACGATTTGCCCCGCTCGTTTCAAGAATGAATAAATAAACAGCAAAGAAGGAATGTGAATGAACTATTTTGAATGGTCGCAGGAATACTATGACACGGCAAAGAAAATTGAAAATATAATTTACGCACTTAGATTAAAAAGAAAAAACGCCGAGCTTTCCGAAAAAAAGGAGCTTGACCTGAAGATCACAAAATACAGAGAGGTTTATTATGAATGTATGCAAACAGCAAATCTTCTTTTTGAAAGGCACAAGGGTGTGGCATAATGAAAACAAAGGTTATTCATTTTACCGACAAAAACATAAACAAGCTGTGTTATATTCGGTATACGGAAAACGGCTCTGCCAATTCCGAAAGCAGAGCCAAAATGAAGAAGATTCTGTTAAAAGCGATTTCTACCGAGCTTACCGATTTGCAAAAGCTCTGCATTGTTGAGCATTATTTGAACGAAAAAACAGGCAAAGAAATTGCTGATGAGCTTGGTGTAAACGCTTCGACCGTTTCACGGCATATTAACGCCGCACGAAGAAAGCTGAGAAATATCGCCTCTTATTATATGTGATTTACGCAGAAAAACCGCCCGCATTACGCAGGCGGTTTTTGTATGCAAAGATAATGTGTTATTCGTCGTCATCGGAAAAATCGGTGATTGCCTTTGTAGGTGACTGAACGTTTTTGAGCTTACGCTGAATTTGACGTGTGCGGACACCGACAAGCTTATCAAGCTCCTTGTTTGCCTGATCGAGTCTTTGCTGAGTAAGCACAAGAACATCGTTAAACTTGTCAAACTCCTGCTTTACAGAGCCTAATACCTCCCAAACCTCGGCACTACGCTTTTGAACAGCAAGTGTTTTAAAGCCCATTTGCAGAGAATTTAAAAGTGCCGCCATTGTGCTGGGGCCTGCAATGTTCACCTTATATTCACGCTGAAGCACCTCAACAAGACCTCTGTTTACAACCTCGCTGTACAAGCCCTCAAAGGGTAAAAACATTATTGCAAACTCGGTTGTGTTGGGCGGGTCGATGTATTTATCGTGAATATCCTTAGCCTCGCTTTTAATCGTTGCAATCAACAGCTTTGCGGCAGCGTCGATTTTGGCTTTGTCGCCCTCCTCAACGGCATCTCGCAGGGAAGCATATGTATCGCCCGGAAATTTTGAGTCGATTGGCAGATAAATGAAGCCGTCGTCGTCGGCAGGGAGCTTTATTGCGAACTCAACAACAGCTTTTGAGCCTTTTTTTGTGGCAACGTTTTCATCGTATTGTTCGGGAGAAAGGATTTCCGACAAGATGCTTCCGAGCTGAATTTCACCTAAAATACCCCTTGTTTTTACATTTGAAAGAACCTTTTTGAGATCACCCACGCCCACGGCAAGAGTTTGCATTTCTCCGAGTCCCTTATAAACCTGTTCAAGCCTGTCATTTACAAGTGCAAATGACTTGTTCATCTTATCTTCAAGGGTTTTTTGCAGCTTTTCGTCAACTGTTTTTCGCATTTCCTCAAGCTGACGGTTATTGTCGTTTTGAAGATACTGTAAACGTTTTTCCATTGATTGGCGGATATTTTCGAGCTTTTGTTCGTTTTCAAGCGAAAATGTTTTCATACGCTCCTCAAGCTGTGTCATTTTCTCAGACTGATGCTGAGAAAAGCTACGCTGATTTTCAAGCAACATATCCCCCATCACTTTGACGGAATTTTGTGTTTGTGACGTAAGCTCCTGACGAAGCGTGCTTTGCTGTGTAACAATTTCTTCACGGACGGCTGTAGTGATTTCTTCCACCGTAATTTGCTTATCGGGATTATTTTTCTTTTTGAGAATAATAATCAGCGTGATTGCACTTAGCAAAAGCAATAACAAGCATATGGCTGTAATTATAATCTCTGACATTATGACCTCCGAAACAATATGATTTGGTACAAATTATTACATTTATCATATCATTTCAAAAATACAATGTCAATTATCAAACAAGGTTTCTACTGTTTTTGAGCAATTTTCGGGCGAATACAAAAATCTGCTTATATGCGTGGCATCGGTACAATAATCGGGCTTTTGCGGATTGTATTTATAATCAAAGGTGTCAATGATGATGAGCTTGATTTTCATTTTTTCGGGAATTATGCTTTTTATATACACGCTTGCCTGTTGACCTGCCCTAACGCCCTCCTTGGTTTCGGCAAGTCCTGCAAGATTGGGCGAAAGCTCAACAAACGCTCCGTAGTTTTCAACACTTCTGATTATGCCCGACACGGTTTCTCCTGCACAAAATTTGGCGGCATTTTCCTCCCAAGTGCCTAAAAGCTCCTTGTGGCTGAGGCTGATGCGACCGTTTTCAATGGATTTGACAACTGCTCTGATGTCCATTCCGACGGTGAATCGCTCACGGGGATGCTCAATTCGTGAAACCGAAATTGCATCTATCGGCATAAGAGCTACAATTCCGCATCCGATGTCCGCAAAAGCACCGAAGTTTTCGAGGTGTGTGATTCTTGCGTTTACCACGTCGCCGCACTTGAGCTTGGAAATATAGTTTTCCATACACTTTCGCTGTGCCTTTTCCCGTGAAAGCACGGCGTATTTGTTTCCCTTTGAGTCAAGTCGTAAATCGGTAATTATGAAGCTGACGATTCGATTTACTCGTGAAATCACCGCAATGTCCCGCACAGAGCCGTCCCTTATTCCGATTGCACCCTCCTCACGGGGAATTATTCCTTTCATTGAACCGAGATCGACAATAAGATTATGACGTGAATCGCACACTACCGCCTTTGCCTCAAGTATTGTTTCGTCACGCATTGCCTCACACAAAAGTGCCTGTGAGCTGAGTATATTTATGTTCTCCTGCGTTGAAGCAAGCTTTCCTTCGGGCAGATATTCTGACATTTTATAACCTCCGTTTTCTTGGTAATATAAGCATATGAAGCAAAAAGGAGAGTTATGACTTTGACCTTGGCGTTCAAATTTGCAATTTTTCGCATATTATGATAATATATAGGTGTGTGTTTTAAATCCAATCCCGAAAGGAAACAGAATATGAACACTAAAAGGTATCTGAAAGCATTGTGTGTCTTTATGGCTGCCGGAATTTGTGTTTGTTCGGCTATTTCGTTCTCAGGATGCGAAAGCACTACAACACAATCCGCAACAGACGACGAAGTGCAACAAATTACCGCAACGCCTGTCAGCACGGATGATGAAGCCGACGCTGTGAGTGGGCTTGAAGCTTTGGGTATTGACCCAAGCTCACTTGGAATCAACCCGAATATCAACTATGACAAAGCCGACAAAATCGGTTTTCAGCTTGATATGCCCAACGAGGGTGACACTATTGCCGTTGTTCACACAACACAGGGCGACATCACCTTGAGATTCTTCCCCGAACAGGCACCGAAGGCTGTAACAAACTTTATTAATCTTGCCAAGGACGGTAAATACAACGGCACAACGTTCCACCGTGTGATTAACGACTTTATCGTTCAGGGGGGTCACGTCGGCAACGATGCAAACAATCCCAACGGCACAAGCTCTTACGGCACTCAGTTTGAGGACGAGTTTTGCGACAAGCTGTTTAACATCAGAGGTGCTGTTTCGATGGCAAACACCTCTAACGACACAAACGGAAGCCAATTCTTTATTAACCAAACCGACGCTGAGACTTTTTCGCAGGAAGGCGGCTGGAGTTCATACGAAGAATGGTGGAGTAATGTTAAAACTCAGCTTGTAAACTACAAGGATTCTACACTTTTGTCGGCATTTATTCAGGAAAACGGCGACAAATGCTACAATACCGACATTGTGGGCGATGAAATCCGCAAGCTTTACGAAGCAAACGGTGGAAACCCGAATCTTGACGGTGCATATAATGCAGTTGACAGAGGCAACACCGTTTTTGCACAGGTAATTGACGGTATGAATGTTGTTGACAAAATTGCAACCGTTAAGGTTGACGAAAGTTATAAACCGATTGAAAATATTGTTATTGAAAGCATTGATATAAAGACTTATTCAAAAAAATAATTTTCAATCTCAGCTTTCTTAGGAGTTAAGTATGGAAGAATTGCCTGTTGTTGCGATAATGTATGACTTTGATAAAACTCTTTGCACAAAGGATATGCAGGATTACAGCTTTATTCCAAGCTTGGGAATGACCGAAAACGAGTTTTGGCAGTATGCAAATTCACTTGGCACAAGTGAGCATATGGACTCTATTCTTGCGTATATGTACGCTATGGTTAAAATCTCACGCGATAAAAACATTCCCCTGCAAAGGAAAACGCTTGTTGATATGGGAAAAAACGTTGAGCTTTTTGACGGAGTTGCCGAATGGTTTGAAAGAATTGCAAGCTACGGCAAAAGTCACGGTATGCAGGTTGAGCATTACGTTATTTCTTCGGGTATGAAGGAAATTATAGAAGGCACAAAAATCAGCAAGTTTTTTAAGAGTATTTTTGCCTGCGAATTTTTGTATGATGAAAACGGAAACGGCGTTTGGCCGAAAACCGATGTAAATTATACAAACAAAACTCAGTTTGTTTACAGAATCAACAAGGGCGTGCTTGATGTTTCAAACGATGTTGACCTCAACCGCTCTATGCCTGACGACAGCAAACGAGTTCCGTTTTGCAATATGATTTACATTGGCGACGGACTTTCCGATGTGCCGTGTATGAAAATGATGAAAGCATACGGCGGATATTCGATTGCGGTTTATCAGCAAAAGGACAGCAAGGTTGAAGAATTGCTGAAAAAACGCAGGGTTGATTTTATTTATCCTGCCGATTACAGAGTGAACACGGGACTTGACGTTACCGTTAAAAACATTATCAAAAAAATGTCGATTAACGACACGCTCTACAACGAAAACGTCAAACAGCTTAGAGAAATATAAATCAGCGGTGCAAGCTTTTACAGGTAAAAAAACCGATAAAAACGAGCAATAAAAAACTCCTATGGTAGAATAAAACTATCATAGGAGTTTTTTTATGCCCGAAAGTCACAGTATAACAATTACGAAATAAATTCCTAAAATAAAAAACAATGGTTTATTGATATTATTCTTTTAGTATCATACCTCATAATTCATTACTTCTCTAAAAAATCTACATTATATAAATCTTTTAAATATGCAGCAACGGAATTTTCATATGTAACATAATTTTCATCTGCCATATAATTAAAGCCATTATATTTTCCTGTAACTGCGTCCACCTCAACAATTATGTATCCCACGTATTTATCATAATGGGCAAATACATCTCCGTTATCATTTTTCCAAACAAGTCCTGATTTCCAAGCAGATTCTGAAATCTTTTTTTCAAGTTCTTTTGGCATTTGCAAATCATAATTTTCGTAGCTATTCATATACACAACAACCCATACCGGATTTTTTGCCGGAAACGAAGTATCATATACATACTTTGTAACTACTGTTGCGGAATCAAAATCAAAAGAATAAGGCAATTCTTCCTCAGCTATATTTTTATCGGCAATGTTTAAAGCAGTTTCTTCCGTAATAATGTTACCCAGTACTTCGTTTGTGCTATTCAATTCAAGCTCATCATAAGTAGCTGTAATTATCTCTGATGAATCGGGAGTCTTTTGTAATAGTCTTGGAAACAAAGTCACATTTATCACAACAATTATAACTACCGCAAGAGCGAATAAAATTGAGAACACTTTTTTCTTTGTTGCAAGTTTCTTTTTCATTAATAATCATCCTTTTCTCATTATAAAATAAACAAGCATATTATCTAATCGCAATGAATTCGGTATCAAATAATTTAAAAATCTAAAATTCAACTTCATTACTTTCGACTGCATATATATACTAATACTTCTATATTTTATAGTTAATATAAAATTGTTATTAATTTATGAAAATCACTCTTACAACTGTTCCTTTATTCTCCTCGGATTTAATTTCTAATTTTGCATTATGTAATTTTACAATCCGTGAAACTATGCTCATTCCCAATCCCGCACCGCCGAACTGACGAGAGCGAGATTTGTCAACTCTGTAAAACGGAGCTGTTATTTTCTCGATTTCTTCCTGTTTCATACCAATTCCGTTATCCTTCACTTCAATAACAGGAGCATTGCTGTAATACGCTCTTACTGTAATTGAAGCGTTCTCTTTTGAGGCTCTGGCAGCATTTTCAACAAGATTTATCAGGAGCGATAACAACAGCGTTTCATCGCCAAACACACGCTCTGTATTCACTATCTTTACTAATTTTATATTCCTTTTTTGTAAAGCAGGTTGCATAGTTACTTGTAAATCATCAAACAAATCGGAAATATTGATTTTATTAAACTCTATTTTTTCTTCTCTCAATAAAGTTAGTTTTAAAAGCTCCGCTGAAAGATTTTGCAATCTCATCATTGAGTCATACAAATATTCCAATGCAATAATTTTATTTTCTTTACTGCTGTTTGTATTTTTTAAGTACTCGGCATATCCTAAAATTGATGTAATCGGTGTTTTCATTTCATGAGCTAAATCATCAATAAACTCTTGCTTATCTTCAGCTGCTTTTGTTAAAGATATCATTGTGTTTTCAACAGAATCTGCCATACTATTGAAATTATCAGCTAATTCGCCTAATTCATCACTACTCTTCACAGTAACCCTTTTATCATACGAGCCACCGGCAATTTCAGCAGTTATTTTACTCAGTTGCGAAATCGGTTTAGTCATATATTTTAAAAGCAACCAAAGCAAAACACCCATTAAAAGAAAAGCAATAATATTTATTAAAACAAAAAATTCACCTATGCTTTTACGAAAAGTATCAATATCACTGATATCCCGTGCATAAACAAATGTTAATTCAGAATATGACGGAACTTTTGAAGACACAAACAAAACCCTTTTATCTTCGATTATTTCATCTTTTACATTTTTGCCCTGCAAATCAGCAAAACATAAAACATCACTGTCAATATATGGTATATTTGAGTAAACAATTTCATCATTCAACAGCAAAGCAAGCTGTACTCCTTGAGTTTCATAATATTTTGCAAGTGATATTATAATATCAGCAAGCCTTTCTTTGTCTTGCGAAAAATCAGGATTAAACTCCTCTGCTCTTAAAACAGACGTTGAAACAGAAGACAAAATAACACTCTGTTCACGAATTGCTGTTTCTATTTCTTTTTCTCGGTTATAATCATAAGCAAAAGAAGTCAAAAGAAAAGTTCCAATATCAAAAACAATCAAAAACAAGATTAATACTCCAAAAAATATTTTCTTCCATAATTTCATTTTATATCTCCAAGCGATAGCCTAATTTGTATATTGTTTTTATATATTTCCCCAACCCAAGCTTTTTTCTCAGTTTTGTGATATGAACATCTACTGTTCGTGCATCACCTTCAAAATCATATCCCCAAACCAAATCTAAAAGTCTTTCCCTTGACAATGCAATATTTCTATTGTTAATCAAAACTTCAAGAAGCATAAATTCTCGGTTTGTAAGTTCAACCTCTGTATTATTTACTTTGACTTTTCGTTCTAATATATTAACAGAAACATTGCCGATTAGAATTTCTGACTTTTCATATTTTTGTGTTCGACGCAAAACCGCATCAACTCGTGCAATTAATTCAACTGCTTCAAAGGGTTTTGTAATGTAATCATCGGCTCCGAGATTCAAACCCTTTACTTTATCGGCAACAGAATCCTTTGCAGTCAAAAAAATAACCGGAACTTCTTTAAACACCTTTTCTTGCATTAAAGAAAACCCATCCCTATGAGGTATCATTACATCTAATAAAATTAAGTCGGGATTACATTCATTCAAAGCACTGAAAGCTTCATTGCCGTCAAATGCCTGACTACATATATGACCGACTAATGACAAATTCATTAAAATTAAATCATTAATCGACTTTTCATCTTCAACAATTAAGATTTTTGCCATTCTTAGTCCTACTTCCTTTTTTCATTTATTAAAATATAACATTTACTTGTTATAGAGTTATTAAATACCTTCGGCTACCCGGACATATTGAAGAAAAGTGTTTCAAATACATCAAATTGTAAAGCTAAGATAAATAACAACCTCTGCAATTAATTATATCAAATTACTTTTCAATCGCAAGGCTTCAAGAAAAACATTTGGCTCTATAATAAAAGTTGGGGTAGCAACAAATAGAGCCTACAAAAAATAAAAATAATAAAAAAGCAAAA
>CAZYGJ010000004.1:0-127488 GCA_964646975.1 uncultured Ruminococcus sp. | reverse complement strand
TGTTTCTGTGCGGTATAAAATTATAAACGGAAAGAGATGTTTGTTTTTATAGGGGAAAACTTATACATTAAAGTAGTTTTTAATTGCCTGTGTTTCCGCTGTGTCCCCGAATTTAGCAAACATAAAGTTATGATAATCTTCGACATAGGGATTAGTTTTGAGAATATCAAAGAACACATCGAGAACTTTATCCTGTGGGAAATTGGGATTGGAGAGATTTTGAAAAATGTTGCTTGCCTGTTGTGCTAAATCATCAGTAGGATACCAAATAGCCTTGCCGTTCTGATTAAGCGTAAATGTGAGCGAAAGGAATACTCTCCAAAAATCAATGAATACCAATTCAAACAGATTGTCGGGATTGATACGCTGATAAAGTTCAAGTTGCTGTGCTTGATTGATTTGACTTGCACCTTTGAGCAATCCCGCTTCTGCTCCGTCACGGACTAAATTGAAAGCGGTTGCCGTAGCAATACCTTTGGCAGCACCCTTTACACCGAAGCCACCACCTACCAAATTAGGTACAAAACTCATAGCGGTTGATACTCTGTTTTGATTTGCCTGTACGGTTAATTCCACGCTTTCGGTTGTAACCATATATTCCTCAATCGCCATATGGAAATTGTCTATATGCTGATTGGTAAACGATTCTTTCGTAACCGTCCATATACTTTCCGAGATAAGAATATCCGTAGCACGCTGTGTAACTACTCCCAAATGCTTATTGTAGATTTTGGGGAAGAACTCTAAATATGTAGTCAAGTTCTGTACTTTCTTATCGTATTCTTTTCTTGCGTTGTCTGCACAGACACGGGCTAATTCATAGAACTTGGTTCTGTAAGTATTAAATGCGTCCATATTGGCAGGAATAACAAGTGTCTTGCCATTCAAGGTGAACTGCTTTTCCGCACCAACTACCTGTTCCCACGCTTCGGGGACAAACTCTGTCTGTGTTGCTTCCGTTTTAAGCACATCATTGATGTATGCAATAATATTCTGTGCCAATTCTTTTTGTGCCGTATTGAGAACTATCGAAACAATATCAGCATTTTGCGGAGCGATCTGCAAAACAATGTTCTCTGCGGTTTCGTTCAAGGATATAGTCATATCCGTAAAATAGATTACTTTACCGCCGGAGCCACCTTGCATAGAATTTCCTACAATACTGCCGATACCCGATTTTAACGCATAAAGCAAGATATAATCTTCATAGACCTCTATCTTTGTGCCTTGCTCGGATTGAAGCACATATTTATAGTTTCTTACTGTGCCGTTTGCTAAATCAATTTGTTCATTGGCATAGGTCATAGCCTTTGCAAAGCGGTCTTTCTGGCTACACTCAAAAGCCAATACCAACTCTTTGCCATTGGCAACAGTAGAAGCCGTACCATTAGATAAAGGCATAGGCGGATTGACAATGCGAATAGGTGTAAGCTGTGAATAAGTGTATTCCTCAGTTCCGTATATCAAGGAACTTTCGGTAATGACGAATTTTTTGCCCATACCAAAAGCGGCGGTAAATACTTCGTACATAGTATGCGAAGTGTTGTTTTCTGCTTCTTTGTTGGCTTGGCTATCCGATACATTGCTCATAACCTGCCCCGCACCGTCAACAACTTTCTTTGCGGTATTGTTCAGTTTTTCAAATAGTTTTTTGCTGTCAAACATAATGACATCCTCCTAAATTTATATAGATTTATTTTTACAATGTTCTACTACGCATATATCACACTTAGGCTTGTTTAGCGTACATATCTCGCCGTAGCCGTTGGCACAGTAAGACCACAAAATATAGTCAACCTCGGCGATCCGTTTTCCTGTTACCCTTGCTATCTCTGCCACAAGGTCAAAGGCTTCATATATCGGTGCGATTTCGCTATTGGAACAGCCGAGAATGTTACTGCCTAAAATCCTGCGTATATGCCTGTCAGGTTTGGCAATATCATAGCCGACATTTTTTAAGTATTCCGCTGTCAAGGCTTCGCCCATTTGAGCGTACTTATGCGGTTTACCCTCGGCAGACAATACTTTAACTAATGCTTTCAAAGTGGGGTCAGTATCAATGAACTCTTGATAAAAATTATCTATACTGCCGTATTCCTTTTCAAGTGAAAGCATTTTACCGATATTAGTACCGACAAGTGCAATCATTTGATTTTTAATATACTGTGTACCGAGTTTATGTTGCTTGACCCTATCGACTAAATACATAGGGTCTGTGTTCAGCAGAGTATCAACATCATACTGATAAAAGATTTCATCAATCAGCATTACCCGACCTGTTTCAATGTCTATGCTCGGCTCAACTCTGCTCCAAGAAGCACCCGAAGTCAGCATAGAATAGACCATAGCACGAATATGGTCTTGGATCGTAAATGTACCGCCGTTCTCTCGCTTGTCTATCTGCTTTTTGATATGTGTATTTTCCCACAGTTTTTTGGCTTGTAATGTTCCGTCTTTAATCAGCAGTTCTTCACGCAACTGTTTATCCATAAGTAAAACAGCGTTTGCAACTTTATCAATGTTTTTCAAGAAAATCACCCCTCTTTATATATCAGCAGTTTTTAGGGACTTCTATAAATACCTCGGGGCTGACATTCAAAGCCAAACAAATGGCTCTTAAATCGTCTGCATACATAGTCCGTTTGCCGTTCATCATTGCATTGAATGTAACTTTTGATATACCTGCTTTCTGTGCTACGGCTAATTGTTTGTAGCCGTTATCCTCAATGTATGCCCTCACTTTCTTGTAAACTTCCATATCTGCACCTCCTTAAATACAGAAATTCTGTACTTTCTTATATCATATCACAGATAAACAACTAAGTCAATATAAAAGTACAGAATTTCTTGATAAAATCATTGCTTTTTCTTTATTTTCGTGTATAATATCTATAAGTGAGGTGATTTTCTTGAAATATGAGATTGGAAATAGAATACGCAAGTACAGAAAGGAAAGCGGTCTGACACAGGAGCAGTTGGCAGAGAAAATAAATGTAACCAAGAGCCGTGTATCAAATTGGGAGCAAGGCATAAACAGACCCGATGCGGATATTATCGGTAAAATCTGCCGAGCATTGAATGTATCTCCGAGTGATTTGCTTGATGTTCACTTGACCGATGACGAGCTGAACGCACACGAAAAGAAAGTTATCAAAGCATACCGCACGAAAGAAGATTTACAACAGGCTGTGGATATTCTTTTAGGCATAGACGAGGACACCGCAGAATAAGGCATAAAACCGCCTGTCTGCCATTTTAATTATAACAGTATAAATTATCGGGGTATTTGCCTTTCGCCTTGTATTGCCTTTGCGATCGGGTGAGCAACCCTAAAAACCTTTAATATAATTGAAGGCACAAAAGATACTGTTTTCTGTCTGTTGGTAATTCGGCTGAAACTGTCGCAGAGTTGCAACCGCATGGAACATCTAACCGAGATGTATTACTCTTTAGTGTCAGATTACAGAAAGAGGACATCACTATGAAAAGAGTACGAAGAACGATTACAGCAGACACAGGGACGGGGACGCAAAAGCCAGCCGAACTGTCAACCGTGGCAAGATACAGTAATGCAGATGTACTTGTCCTGTTAATGACTATCCTTGAATTGCAAGAGCAGTCCATTTCCGCAGTTGAAAAAGCAGACGGCACTTGCGATTTTACCATTGGCGATATGACATATAATGTTGTCACCTAAGATTAGCCTTTTATAATTCGCTTCATATAAAGGTAAAAGCCATTGAAACCGCTATTGCAGTTCCAATGGCTTTTAATATATCAACTACAAATGTTACTATTGTCAATTAGATACTCCTGTATTTCAAACAATAACATATGTATTTGATTAAGTTTAATTAATATCTCATCAGGCAGGTCAGATAGTTTCTGTTCAGCATCCGAGATATTGTCTTGTGCGTACATAAATGCAACAAGGGGCGATACATCAATCATTCCTCTGACTCCTTTTCACTCCCAGTATCATACAGTGAAAATTCCGCTTCGTTTACTGCTGTATATGCAAAGTTCAAATCTTGCCAAAAATCATTGTAAAATGCATCTCTTTTGTTATCGCTAACAAAAAGATAATGTTGTGCATTGGTTATACAGTCCTTTGCCATTGCGAGTTCTCGCAATATTTCAAGCTGAGTTTTGGGGTCAATAGTATTGTATATTGTTATTACATTATTTTCTGACATAATTATTTCCTCCATAATAAATAAAATAATTTGTTAATAAAATCTGCAATCCGTTTGTCACCATTAAAGTTATATAAGAGTGTCATTATATCGTACTCGACACCGTATAAGGATTGGTCTGTAGCAATACCTCGATAGTAGTTAAACCAACCCTGTAGCACTTGATTTAGTTCTCTGCAAATGTTCTCAAAAGAGAAAACGAAATCTCCTTTCAATATTCCGTCAATACGGGTCAGCAGAGAAGCAACGCTTTTTTCTGTCGTAAGTACAACGGTGTTTTTACCCTCTCGGATTATCTTATAGCCGAGAAAAGTAAACCCCGTATCTGTATGAAAAAGTGAAGTCTTTTCTATAGACAATTCAAGTCCACGCTCGGCTAAAAAACGACTAACCAACGGCAAAACGGATTGCACCAAAATTGCCTTGCTCTCTCCAAAGATGACTATATCATCGGCATAACGCACCATACGGACAGATGTACCTACCTCATCGGCAAGTATCTTTTCCAATCCGTCAAGTGTCATATTGCAAATGACCGTTGATAAGCAACCACCCTGTGGTACACCTTTAGCGGTTTCATAAAATATACCGTTATCTATGTATCCACATTTTAGAAAGTTGCTTAAAATCTTTCTATCCACAGGAATGTTATCCAATATCCATTTATGGCTGATGTTATCAAAGCACGATCTAATATCGGCTTTTAGTATCCAACTCATATTTGAGTTATCTGTCAGTATATCGACACATCGGACAATCGCACCTCTGGCACTCCTTTCGGGACGAAAACCGAAAGAGCAATCATCTGCGGTCAATTCAGCGATTGGCTCAAGAGCAAACTTATACAAAGTCTGCATTGCTCGGTCTTTCGTCGTGGGAATACTCAAAGGGCGTAGCGTACCGCTTGACTTCGGTATATATATCCGCTTCAAAGGCAACGCTTTATAACCTCGGCGTGTCAACACAGAGATCAGTTGATACTTTTCATCAGGTGTCATACAGATAACATCATCTATACCCGGTGTCAATTTACCTCTATTAGAAGTAACAATCTTAACAGCAAGGGCTTTAGCACAGAAAGAATGTATCAATGTGTGTTGCAACATATCAACTTTGTCAAAACATCTATTGGAGTAGGCTAAGGCTATGCGTTTTTGTAGCTTTATGATATGGCGTTCTGCCTTGCGGAAATCTATATCTTCCCAAGCAAGTGCCACATCAGAAGTAGCACACGGTTTATCGTTAATTTTGCTCAGCCCCTTTCTAAAGTTCTACGAAAACACAAGCAATAAATTATTTGTACTGTATCAAGCCGACTCATTATCGTTTATGTCGGTGGCTCTCTCGCATAGTAGAGCTTCGTATTCATTTGAATGTTCATTGATATACTGTTCTACCTCCTTATAGATAAGCCACGCAAAGAGGTCATAGCAATTTTGTTCTTTTTTCTCTTCTATGGCTTATCACTCCTTTTTTGAAATTTTGTCTTGACAAAAATTAAAGAATACTTTATAATATTTATAGAAATCTTGTATTCTTGATTTTGCAAGTTCATTATACAACAAAAAATCGCTGTTCCTGAAAAAACAGCGAAAACGCACAAAAGAACTTTTTTAGGTGAAAATTTCAACTAAACTTGATAGGAGACCATTTATGAACTACGAAGTATATGGAAAACTTATGAAATATGATACTGATATTTTGGCAGAACATCTAAGCGATTTGCGAACACAGAGAAAAAAAGGCAAATTAACATATGTTCAACTTTCTGAAGAAATATTCGATAAGACAGGAATATCTATATCTCATTCTCAACTTAATAAATACGAAAGACTTGGCAACACAGAAGCGATGAGCGTAAATAACTTGTTAGCACTTGCTGAGTTCTATAATGTTTCTATCGAATATCTACTTGGTATTAACGATAGCAAAAGCACAAATGTTACCGACAAGCATACCGCAACAAAGTTCGGACTGACGGACAAATCAATGGATCGCTTAAAATCATTGAAAAACAACAATACTATTCTGCTGAAAGTTGTCAACTGCTTATTGGAAGATGATGATTTTTGGAAAGACTTTCCCCCTCTTGTTTCAGATTTCTTTGAAGTTAGTGAACGAAAAAATAATCTAGGTTTTGAAAGGAAAGAACTTGAGATTGCAAAGTTCTCTCTATGCGAATTATTCAAGGAAACATTAGACCAAGTTTTTGAAAAGGTACGCCACCCATCAAAGAAATTATTTGATATTCCCAAGAAAAGAAGAAGCACAAAAAGCAAAAGGGAGGAACAGTAATGCTCGAACAAAAAAATGCCGTTATTTATGCACGATACAGTTCTCGTGGACAAAACGAACAATCAATAGACCAGCAATATAATGTTTGCGAAAAATATGCAAAGGACAATGGGTATAGAATTGTCGGGCATTACAGTGACGAAGCCAAAACAGGAACAAATGATAAAAGACCCAACTTACAGCGTATGATTTCGGACAGCAGAACATCTCAATTTCAATATGTAATTGTATATAAAACCGACCGTTTTTTCCGTAACCGATACAAGAGCGCTTATTATAAGGACATTCTTAAAAATAATGGTGTGAAAGTTATATCTGCAATGGAAGGTATTGTAGACGGTCCCGAGGGATGATATTGGAATCTATGTTAGAGGCTATGGCAGAGCATTATTCCGCAAACTTATCACAAAATGTTCGCAGAGGTATGGACGCAAATGCTGCACAATGTTTGTGTACAGGCGGTAACAGAACACTCGGCTATGATATTGTAAACAAGAAATATGTTATAAATCCAGAAACGGCTCCCACAATTAAGAAAATTTTTGAGATGTACGCTAAGAACTACACACCGCAAGAAATCCTACAATACTTAAATAGTCATCATATAAAGAGCGTATATGGCAAAGAGTTTAAGCAAAATAACATTTATTATATTTTGACGAACAAGCGATACGCTGGGTACTATACTTATAAGGGCACAGAAACAAAAGGCGGAATACCTGCAATAATATCCGAAGAACTTTTCAATCAAGTACAGGCAAAACTAAAAGAAAAGAAAAAAGCCCCTGCAAGAGCAAAGGCTTTAGAGGAACGATATTTGTTAAGCAGTATTGCAAAATGCGGATACTGCGGTAGATCTGTAATCGGTATATCGGGAACAAGCAAAACAGGCAAGAAACATTTTTATTATCGTTGTAGTTCTCAAAACAAAAAGCAGAAATGTGAACTGACATCTAACCGCAAGTATGACTTGGAAGATTTAGTAGTGCAAAAGACATTGGAACTTTTGACACCCGAAACAATAGACAGGATTGCAAAAACTGTTGTCAAGTTGTGTGGAAAAGAGCGAGAAAACAAAAGCGGATTGATTGCTCTTGAGGGAAAACTGAAAGAGTTACACTCGCAAGAAAGAAATCTATTGGAAGCAATCAAATCCGGCAAAGCCGTAGATATTCTTCTTAACGAACTTGACAAAGTTGATACTGAAATCAAAGAAGTTGAAAAAGAAATTGCGGAAGAAGGAACCCGATACCCTGTGCTTTCGGTTGAAAAAGTAAAACTCTTTTTGGAACAGTTTGCAAAAGGCGATATTAAAGATTTCTATTTTCGTGAAAAACTGATTGAAATTTTTGTAAAAGAAATAAAAGTATATAATGACAAAATAACCGTCTCGTACAATGTACAAGACGGTTATTTCTTTGACTACTCAACTATTTGTTTTTCATCAGACTTGGCAGGGGCAGAAGGACTTGAACCCTCGGCACGCGGTTTTGGAGACCGCTGCTCTACCAACTGAGCTATACCCCTATATTAAATTGCAAGTGCTGTGTGCTTTTCAACTCAAGCATTATTTTATCATTAAACCGTGCGTTTGTCAATAGGTTTGATGATTTTATTCATAATACTGTTGAAAATTTTTCAAATTCGGGCTATAATGATTATGTATTGACTACCTTAGTCAGTTTTAGTCAGATTTATACCTACTTATGACCAAAGCAAACAGAATAATCACACGGAGAATTAGTATGAAATTAGTATTTACCATAATCATCTGCAAGCTGATAAGATTTGCGGCAAAAATTTTCGGAAAGGGCAGCAGCTTTCCCGGTCAGGTGGCTCTCAAGCTTTGTCCCGATATTTTGAGCAGGGTGAAGCTCCCTAAATACATTATCGCTGTAACCGGCAGCAACGGAAAGACCTCAACCGTTGAAATGATTGCTCACATTTTGCTTCAAAACGGCAAAAAGGTTGCTTGGAATAGGGAAGGCTCAAACCAAATTGAGGGTGTTACAACACTTGTTCTTGCCAATTCTACGCTGAGTGGAAAGATTAAAAGTGATATTTTGCTGATTGAAAGCGACGAGCGTTTTGCAAAGTATACCTTTAAATACATTAAGCCCACCCATTATGTTATTACAAACCTTTATCGCGATCAGCTTACCCGCAACGGTCATCCTGAATGGGTTTATGATGCGATTGAACAAAGCATTCACCCCGAAACTCAGTTGGTTCTCAATGCCGACGATCCGCTTGTTTCGCATTTCGGCTACGGTAAGGAGAACATAATTTGGTTTGGTGCGGACAAGCTTTCAACTGATTCCTCTCAGCTTGTCAGTGCATACAACGACGGAGCTTATTGCCCTCATTGCAAATCACCGATGACATACTCAACTTATCATTATAATCATATCGGACACTACAACTGCACCTCCTGCGGTTACACACGTCACGACACCTCCTACACCATTACCTCTGTTGACCTTGACAGGGGAGAGGTCGTTATCAACGGTAAATATCATATCTCGCTTGCTTTAAAATCTCTTTATAATATCTACAACATTCTTGCGGCGTTTACCGTTGCGTCAATGGTTGGCGTAGACGAGGAAAAAATTGCGTCGGATATGAACAACTATGTTTTGAAAAACGGCAGAGTGGTTACGTTTGAGCTTGGCAAGCGAAAGGGAACATTGCTTACCTCAAAGCACGAAAACAGTATTTCTTATGACCAATCAATTCGAGTGGCCGCCGCTCAAAAGGGTGGTTGCGACGTGATGTTTATTGTTGACGCAGTCAGCCGCAAATACTTTACAAGCGACGTGTCGTGGCTTTGGGATATTGATTTTGAGATGCTCAACAATCCAAATATTCATCATATTGTGCTTGCGGGCAAATATTGCAATGACCTTGCGGTCAGGTTTTCATACACCGATATTCCCACGGACAAGGTTACTGTTATTGAAGACATAAACAAGGCTGTTGATTTTCTTGACAACGACGGGGATGAATATATCTATGTCATCACCTGCTTCTCGGATAAGTATAAATTTATCAGCAGAATAAAAGGGGAATAGACATATGAAAATTTTACATCTCTATCACGACATTATGAACCTTTACGGAGAATATGCAAATGTTCTCGCCATGCACAGGATTTTATCAAAAAGCGGATATGATTGCACAGTAGATAAGCTTTCGATTTGTGACAATGCTGATTTGTCGGCATATGATTTTATATATATAGGTTCAGGAACAGAAAGAAATCAGCGTGTTGTATTAAACGATTTACGCAAATATGCGGATGATTTCAAAAAGCTGATAAATGACGGCAAGGTTATTCTTATGACGGGCAATTCCTTTGAAATGCTCGGAAAAACCATTACCGATGCAGACGGAAATAAATTTGACGGGCTTGGTATTTTCGATTTTGACGTTGTTGAACAGAACACAAGACGTGTTACTGCCGACGCTGTATTTACGGCAGATTTTTCCGATAAGCCTTTGGTTGGGTTTGTCAACAAATGCAGCGAGATAAGCGGAATTGACACCCCGCTGTTCAGCGTGAAAATGGGACTTGGCAATAAAGACGGCGACAGCAAAGAGGGAATAGTTAAGAATAATTATTTCGGCACTCACTTAACAGGTCCCGTGCTTATCAAAAACCCTTATTTTCTCGAATATCTGGCAAAGCTTGTTACAAAATCAAAAACCCTTACAACTGATTATCTTTCGCTTGAACGTGCAGGCTACGAGGTTACCCTCACACAGCTTGAAAAGCGTATGAACGAAAATAATATATAAAAGGAGGTATGCTCAATGAGCAACAAACAAAACAATAAGCAACAAAACAAAGGCACGGTTTTCAGGTCAAACCCTGTTATGAACGGGCTGAACAAGGTTAGCGAGCGTTCTTCGGTTGATGCTCAAACCGCAAGCTATGGCGGAATTGCAGTAAAAACCACATATTTTATTTTGATGGCAGTTGTGGGTATTATGCTTTATCTTGTGCTTAACAAGTTTATATTCACGGCTCCCGAATATATGTCAGGTGCATTTGAGTTAGAATATGAAGGCTTTTATTGCACAGTTACTCCGATTGAATGTATTGCACTCGGCATAACCTTATTAGTAGGAATCATTTGCCAGATTCTTGCCGCCTTTGTAGGAGCAACAATTCCGGTTGCAGGTACTCTTTATACAATCTGCGAGGGATTTTTTGTTTCGTTTACTCTGTTTAAAATCCTTAACGGCAATGAATACATCGGCGTGCTGGCATTGATTGCAACCGTGCTTGTGGTATTCATAATGAATATTCTGTATGCAAAGCATATAATTCAAGTCACTAAAAAGTTTAAGATGGTAATGGTTACCTTGTTTGCAACAGTTGTAGCGGCTTCACTTTTGATGACGATTTGCTACTTTATTCCGTTCACAAGGCCGGTTGTTGCTCAGATGCTTGCAAATCCGTTGATTTCAATAGGTCTAACCGTGATTTCAATAATAATCGCCGCTTTGTTCCTGATTTCTGATTTTGCAACTATCGACACAGTTGTTCAGGAGGGCTACCCCAAGAAGTATGAATGGCGTGCTTCTTACGGGCTTGCATTTACGATTATTTGGCTTTATGTAAAGATTCTTGACTTACTGATTCAGATTATCGGCAACAAAGACTGATTAACAATACGAATAAAATAGGGGAGCGGCTGGATTAAGCGACGCTCCCTTTTTGATTGCAATAACAAAAAAGCTGACCTGCATTGCAAGTCAGCTTTAATATGTTTGAGTAAAATTACTTCAATTCTACTTCTGCACCGGCTTCTTCGAGCTTTGACTTCATAGCTTCAGCTTCGTCCTTAGCAACTGCTTCCTTAACAGTCTTAGGAGCACCGTCAACAACAGCCTTTGCCTCTTTAAGGCCAAGACCTGTAAGCTCACGAACAACCTTGATAACAGCGATCTTGTTTGCACCTGCACCCTTAAGGATTACGTCAAACTCAGTCTGCTCAGCAGCGGCAGCACCACCGTCAGCAGCAGGACCTGCAACTGCAACTGCAGCAGCAGCGGATACACCAAACTCATCCTCTACAGCGTGTACAAGCTCTGAAAGCTCAAGAACTGTGAGGCCTTTTAATTCTTCAATAATAGCAGTAATTTTTTCTGATGCCATTTTAATTTACCTCCGATATTTTAAATTGATATTTTTAATTGTTTTGCAGATTATTCTGCGGCTTCTGTTGCAGGAGCTTCCTCAGCGGGAGCCTCTGCTTCAGCAGTCTCCTCAGCGGGAGCACATGCTTCTACACCACCCTTGTCAACAATAGCCTGTACGGCACGTGCAAAGGAAGCGATAGGTGCCTGGAATGCACCGAGTACGTTTGCGAGAAGAACTTCCCTGGAAGGAAGCTTTGAAAGCGATATGATGGTGTCCATATCAATTACGGCACCGTCAAGATATGCTGACTTAACCTTGAAATTGTCGTGGTCCTTAGCATAGTTGCAAAGGATTCTTGCAGCAGCAGCATATTCTGTGTCGCTTGTTGCAATAGCTGTTGTACCCTCAAGAACGTCCTTAAGTCCCTCAAGACCTGCTTCTTCGCAAGCACGAGAAAGCAATGTGTTCTTAACTACCGAATATTTAACGTCGTTTTCACGAAGCTCTTTTCTGAGCTTTGTGTCGTCTTCAACGTTGATACCCTCGTAAGAAACGATAACGCCTGTGATAGAGTTTTTAAGTCTGTCTGAAAGGTCAGCAACAATCGCTTTTTTCTGCTCTAAAACACTTTGACTTGGCAAATTTTTCACCTCCAAAATTTTTTGTCGCAGTTCAAAAAACAACCGTCCGAACATACCTCGGACGGTTGCAAAAATACAAAGTAATTTGCATCTTCCTCGGCAGGCGGGGCAAGCCCCTTACGCAATGCACCTGCTGTCTTTAGAACAGCGAATTTATATTAACACATTGTGCTAATAACTATTTATTTTTAAGCACCAAACTTTGTTGTGCTTACTCTTACGCTCGGTCCCATTGTTGATGTTACTGCAACCGAACGAAGGTACTGACCCTTTGCAGCAGCAGGCTTAGCCTTAACAACAGCGTCCATAAGTGTGTCGAAGTTCTCAACAAGCTTGTCAGGGCCGAAGCTTACCTTGCCGATGGGGCAGTGGATGATGTTTGTTTTGTCAAGACGATACTCAATCTTACCTGCTTTTGCTTCCTTAACAGCTTTTGCAATGTCAGGTGTTACTGTACCTGCCTTGGGGTTTGGCATAAGACCGCGGGGACCGAGAACTCTACCAAGACGTCCTACAAGACCCATGCAATCGGGAGTTGTGATAAGAACGTCGAAGTCCATCCAGTTTTCCTGCTGAATCTTTTCTGTCATATCTTCGGCACCGACATAGTCAGCACCTGCTTCCTTGGCGAGGTCAACGTTTGCACCCTTGCAGATTGCAAGAACTCTTACGTTTTTACCTGTACCGTTAGGAAGAACAACAGCACCTCTGACCTGCTGGTCAGCGTGACGGCTGTCAACGCCGAGCTTTATGTGAAGCTCAACTGTTTCGTCAAATTTGGCAGTTGCAGTTTTGATAACTGTTTCAAGTGCCTCTTTTGAGTCATATAATTTAGTTCTGTCAACGAGCTTAGCAGCGTCAACATATTTCTTACCGTGTTTCATTACTTTTCCTCCATTGTTAGGTGGTCAATCGGAAAATTCCTCCCACCCGGATAAATTAGTCAACTACTGTAATACCCATGCTTCTTGCTGTACCTGCAACCATGCTGATAGCAGCGTCAAGAGAGCCTGCGTTAAGGTCGGGCATTTTCTGCTCTGCAATTTTTGTGAGCTGTTCTCTTGTAATCTGAGCAACCTTAGTTTTGTTCGGTACACCTGAACCGCTTTCAATGCCGCAAGCCTTCTTAAGAAGAACCGCAGCAGGCGGAGTCTTTGTAACGAAAGTAAATGAACGGTCGGCATATACTGTAATTACAACAGGAATGATAAGTCCGATATCGTTCTTTGTACGCTCATTAAAATCCTTAGTGAACGCAACGATGTTTACACCGTGCTGACCTAATGCAGGACCAACAGGCGGAGCCGGAGTAGCTTTTCCGGCAGGAATCTGCAGCTTAATTAAGCCTACTACCTTTTGAGCCATTGTGTTTAACCTCCAAAATTCGTGGTAAATTGCGGAACGCCACTGTGTAGGGTCCCTCCCACAGGGAGCAAGCTCCCAATAAAAAGCCGTGTGGCTGATTATTTACCGATTTAATCTTCTATCGATTCAGCTTGACCGAGTTCAAGCTCAACCGGTGTTTCACGTCCGAACATTGATACTGTTACACGAACGTAGTTTTTGTCGGCGTCGATTTCTTCGACAACTCCGACAAAGTCCTCAAGCGGACCGTCAATAATGCGTACTGAATCGCCGACAGAATAATTTACCTTTGTACTGCGTGTTTCAACGCCCATTCTGTAAACTTCAGTATCAGTAAGGGGGACAGGTTTTGATCCCGGTCCGACAAATCCCGTGCATCCGCGAATGTTGCGGACAACATACCAGGTTTCATCGGTATAAACCATTTTTACGAAAACATAGCCCGGATAAAGCTTAAGCTCAACCTCTTTGGTTTTTTCACCGACTGTTTCGGTAACGATTTCGGTCGGAACCTTTACGTCGATAATCATATCCTGAAGCTGTCTGTTTTCCGCTGTTGACATAAGGTCTGCGGCAACCTTGTTTTCGTAACCCGAATAAGTATGAACAACATACCATTTAGCATCTGTTTCAGGCATTACAACTTTCTTCCTTTCGTAAGCTTAGTGATAACGCTCTTTAAGCAGATGTTTCCATAACCAGACCGAGCAGAGCATACAGTCCTTGATCAAGGGCAAATATGAATAAGCTCATAACAATGATTACGGCAATAACTATGCCGAAGTTCTTTGTTGTCTGAGAAACAGTGGGCCAGGTTATTTTTTTCAGCTCACCCTTACAAGCGGCGAGGTACTTGAGTATACGCTTGAAAACGTTAGGCTTTTTGTTCTTTTTAGCAGATTTCTTAGCATCTGCCTTTTTTGTGTCAGCCATAATGTACCTCCATTATTTTGTTTCTTTGTGAAGAGTGTGTTTCTTACAGAAACGGCAGTACTTGTTCATTTCAAGTCTGTCGGGACTGTTTTTCTTGTTCTTCATTGTGTTGTAGTTTCGCTGTTTGCACTCTGTGCAGGCCAATGTGATTTTAACTCTCATAACGGCACCTCCCGGTTATTTCGGAATATTTTAGCCTCCCTCAAAAGGGCACAAAAAATAAAGCCCCTTTCAGAGGTAAGATAATATTACCATATTGTAAAGGTTTAGTCAATACCTTTTTTTACATTTTCTGATTTATTTTTAAAAATTTATGCTTTAAATTGATCATTGTTAATCGGCGTTGCAAGGATAATTCTGACAAAGAATTAAATCACAAATCCACCGTTTACTCCGATGACCTGACCGGTGACAAATTTAGCTTTTTCGCTGCACAAAAACAAGGCGGTGTCTGCTATATTTTTCGGTGTGCCGAGCAAATTCAGCGGAGTTTCTTCTTTGAGCTGTAAAATTGTTTCTTCGTCAAATTCTTTCATCATATCGGTCATTATCACACCGGGGCAGATGCAGTTTACTCTGATGCCCGACAAGCCAACCTCCTTGGCAAGTGCCTTTGTAAGTCCGATAACGCCCGACTTTGCCGCACTGTAATGCACCTCGCACGACGCACCGACCTGTCCCCACATTGAGCTTATGTTCAAAATAACTCCGTTGTGAGCATTTAGCATATATCTGCTCAAGACCTGCTTGGAGCAATAAAAAACGCTGTCAAGATTTGTTGAAATCATATTTTTCCAATCTTCGTCGGAAATGTCGGTGAACAGCTTTTGCTCTGCGATTCCCGCATTGTTTACAAGCACGTCGATTTTGTCGAAGCTTTTGTCAATCTCGGCAAACATTGAGTTTACCGAGGTTGAACTTGAAACGTCACCGAAAAACGCAGCGGCGTTTACGCCATAGCTGTCAGAGAGGATTTTTGCAAGATTTTCGGCTTTTTCTTTGTTTTTATTGTAATTCAAGGCAACATCAAAGCCCGCCTGAGCAAACGCAACGGCGATTGCCGAGCCTATTCCGCCCGATGCACCTGTTATTAACACGGTTTTCATCTATATCACCAGCGGCTTATCAGCCTTTTTTCTTAAAGCCGTCCTTTAGGCTTACACTGCGGTTGAACACAAGGTGCTCCTTTGTGCTGTCTTTGTTATCCACACAGAAATATCCCAAACGCATAAACTGGAAGCTTTTGGGTGCAACAGCTTCAGCAAGAGATTTTTCCGCCTTGCAGTTTTTCAGCACTTCAAGAGAATCGGGGTTGAGATAATCAAGGAAATTTCTGTCGCCGACATCGGGGTCGGGAACGGTGAACAGATTATCATACAATCTAACCTCGGCGTCACAGCAGTTTTTGCAGTCAACCCAATGAATTGTGCCTCTGACCTTTCTGCCGTCGGGAGTGTTGCCGCCTCTGGTTTCGGGGTCATATTCGGCATAAACCTCAACAACGTTGCCGTTTTCATCCTTTTTACAGCCTGTGCATTTTACTATATAGGTTGATTTCAAGCGAACCTCGTTGCCGGGATAAAGACGCTGATATTTTTTGATGGGTTCTTCCATAAAATCTTCGGCTTCAATCCAACACTCACGAGAGAAGGTTACGGTGCGAGTACCGTTTTCAGGGCGATTCGGGTTGTTTTCAACCTCAAATTCCTCGGTCTTGTCCTCCGGATAATTTGTGATAATCAGCTTTATCGGGTGGATTACGCACATAACACGATCGGCACAATCGTTGAGGTCGTCACGCAAGCAATGCTCCAAAAAGCTGTATTCAACGATAGAATTAACCTTTGATACGCCTATTTGGTCAACAAAGCTGCGGATTGACTTGGGGGTGTAGCCTCTCCTGCGAAGTCCGCACAGAGTGGGCATTCTCGGATCGTCCCAACCGCTGACATATTCTTTTTCAACAAGCTCTCTGAGCTTGCGTTTTGACATTACCGTGTTGTTGATTCCCAAGCGAGCAAACTCAATCTGACGAGGCTTGTTGGGTGTTGAGATGTTGTCGATAACCCAATCGTAAAGCGGACGGTGAGCCTCAAATTCAAGAGTGCAAAGGCTGTGAGTAATGCCCTCAATTGCGTCCTCAATCGGGTGAGCAAAGTCATACATAGGATAGATACACCATTTGTCACCTGTTCTATGGTGAGTGAGGCGGTTTATGCGGTAGATTACAGGGTCACGCATATTGAAGTTGCCCGAAGCAAGGTCAATTTTTGCACGCAAAGTCATTTTGCCGTCCTCAAATTCGCCGTTTTTCATTCTTTCAAACAAATCAAGGCTTTCTTCAATCGGTCGGTCACGATACGGACTTTTTGCGGGAGTTTGAGTGTCGCCTCTGTATTCTCTCATTTGCTCGGAGTTAAGCTCGCAAACATAGGCAAGTCCCTTTTTGGTAAGCTCAACAGCGTAATCGTACATTTGGTCAAAATACTGAGAAGCATAATAGAATCTGTCCTCCCAATCAAAGCCGAGCCATTTGATGTCCTCTTTTATGGCGTCAACATATTCGACGTCCTCTTTTGTAGGGTTGGTGTCGTCCATTCTGAGGTTGCAGATTCCGTTGTATTTTTCGGCTGTGGCAAAGTCAATGCAAATAGCCTTTGCGTGGCCGATGTGCAAATATCCGTTCGGTTCGGGAGGAAAACGTGTGTGAACCTTTTTGCCCTCGTATTTTCCGCCCTCGGCAATGTCCTCGTCAATAAAATCGTGGATGAAATTGCCCTGCATAACCGCTTCGTTTTCTGTGGTTTTAATTTCGTCAGCCATATTACCCTCCGACAGTAGTAAAATTTTAAAGTTACGCTTGCAGCATTGCAAGTCCTTTTTCAAGTCTTGTAAGAGCTTCCTTTCTGCCCAAAATGTCAAGAATTTCAACAGCACCGCCCGGAGTAACCGTTTTGCCTGCTGCGGCAATTCTTACGGGCCACATAACCGTTCCGTTTTTAAGCTCTTTTTCAACAGCCATATTAATCAGGCAGTCGTGGATTGATTGGTTGTCCCATGACGGCAAAGCCTTTAGCCTTTCATACGCCTCTTTTAAAACTACGGGAGCATTTTCAAGGTTTGTTTTGCTCTTTTTGTTTACAAACAATTCGGTTGTGTATTCGGGAAGCTTTGCAAAGAAATCAATCATTTCTGGAATTTGTGTTAGCTGAGTTGTTCTCTTTTGCAGAATTTCAGCAAGCTTTTCAAAAGGCATTTCTTTGTCACCGAATACTTTTTTATAGTATGGCATTGCCACCTCGGTAAATTCCTCTGCACTCATAGCTTTTATATATTCGCCGTTAAACCAAGAAAGCTTGTCATAGTCAAACACCGACGGAGATTTGCTGATTCCGCTTATGTCAAACTCCTTTTCAAGCTCGGAAAGCGTGAAGATTTCCTGATTATCCTTGGGACACCAGCCTAAAAGTGCAATGTAGTTGATTATAGCCTGAGGCAAATATCCGTCGTCGATAAGGTCGTAAAAGCCTGTTGCACCGTGTCGCTTTGAAAGCTTTGACACATTGCCGTCCTCGTCCTTACCCATAATCAAGGGCAGGTGGATATAGGTGGGAATTTCCCAGCCGAAAGCCTCGTAAAGCAGGTTGTACTTCGGGGTTGAGCTGAGGTATTCCGAGCCACGAACAACGTGTGTGATGTTCATTGTGTGGTCGTCAATAACGTTAGCGAAATTATAAGTAGGAAATCCGTCTGTTTTGATAAGAATTTGGTCCTGCAGCTCTGAATTCTCAACGGTTATTTCACCGAAAACGGCGTCAACAAACGTGGTTGTTCCCTCAAGCGGCATCTTTTGGCGAATTACATACGGAACGCCCTCTGCGAGCAGCTTGTTGACTTCTTCCTCCGACAAATCCCTGCAATGGCGGTCATAGCCTCCGCCTACGGTGTCGCTTTGAAGCTTTTCAAGGCGTTCTTTTGAGCAGAAGCAACGGTAAGCCTTGCCCTCCTTGATGAGCTGTTCGGCATAGGGAAGATACATATCCTTGCGTTCCGATTGAACATAAGGACCGTAGTCGCCGCCTATGTCGGGGCCTTCGTCGTGGTTAAGCCCTGCAAGCTTGAGTGTATTATAGATAAAATCCACCGCTCCCTCAACAAGTCGTTCACGGTCGGTGTCTTCTATTCTCAAAACAAATTTGCCGTTTTGTGATTTCGCAATCAAATACTCATACAATGCTGTTCTCAGGTTGCCAACGTGCATAAAACCCGTCGGGCTTGGTGCGTATCTGGTTCTTACGGTTTTTTCGGACATAAACATTACCTCTTTGAAAAATGTATATTTCTGTTATTATATCATATCAAGCGGTATTTTTCAATAAAAAGAAAAATGCTCCGATATTTTTGTGTTCGTAAAAATATCGGAGCGGAAAATTTGCAGTTTAGTTGTTTAGTTTGCCAGCCTTGTAAAGGTGATTGAGGTGCTTGCGTTGTCGTAATTGAAGTTCATTGTAAGGTCGCCGTTGTCATACTTGAGCTTTTCTTTTTTGCCGTCAAGAACAACGTCAACAGACGTGTTGTTGAAAACATAAGTTCCGCTGCTTTCAATTCCGCCGAGGGTTGCGTTGCATTTTCCGTCGGAAGTAAATTCAAGAATGAACTGTGATTGGTCGGCGTCAAGCTCGCTGTATTGAATAGTTTTTCCGTTTACGGTAGCGGAAACGGGTATCCATTTGCCCACAACGGCAGAGTTGTCATTGGCTGAACAGCCTGTAAATGCAAGGATGATGAACACATTACAGATAACGCACAGCAGCGAAATTGCTGATTTAGTATTCATATTTCATACCGTCCTCATTTTTATGAGAACATTTTAGCATTTAAAATCAATTAAGTCAATACCGCCTCATTCGCTCAAAGCTTTGATAAGCTCGTCGGTTTTGTCGGTGTCCTCCCAGCGAACATTAAGCTCCTCTCTGCCCATATGACCGTAGGCCGCAAGCGGAAGATACTTGGTTTCTTTCAGCTTTAACTGCTCGATAATAGAGTTTGGACGACAGTCAAACACCTTTTCTACGGCTTTTGCAAGCTGTTCATCGCTGTATTTTGAAGTGCCGAAGCTGTCAACCATAATAGAAACGGGCTTTGCAACGCCGATTGCGTAGGCAAGCTGAATTTCGCATTTTTTTGCAAGCTTTGCGGCAACAATGTTCTTTGCTATGTAGCGAGTGTAATAAGCGGCACTGCGGTCAACCTTTGTCGGGTCTTTGCCGCTGAATGCACCGCCGCCGTGACGTGCAAATCCGCCGTAGGTGTCAACAATGATTTTTCTTCCCGTAAGGCCTGAATCGGCAGCAGGGCCTCCGATTACAAATCTGCCTGTCGGATTGACAAAAATCTTTGTTTCGTTGTCAAAGAGGTTTTCGGGGATAATCGGCTTGATAACGTATTCTATGATGTCGGCTCTGATTTGCTCAAGACTTACATTTTCGTCATGCTGAGTTGATACAACCACGGTGTCAACTCTGATTGCGTTGTCGTTGTCATATTCAACGGTTACCTGAGTTTTGCCGTCGGGACGAAGATAGGGGAGAGTGCTGTCTTTTCTGACCTTGGTAAGCTGTTTTGCAAGCTTTTGAGCAAGCGAAATCGGCAAGGGCATAAGCTCCGGAGTTTCGTCGCAGGCATATCCGAACATCATACCCTGATCGCCTGCACCGATAAGGTTGTTTTCGTCGGTTTTGCCGTCCTTATGCTCATAGCTTTCGTTTACGCCCATCGCAATGTCAGGGGATTGACGGTCAATTGAAGCGATTACGGCACAGCTTGAGCTGTCAAAACAGCAATCTGCACTGTTGTAGCCTATGCCGTCAATTACATCTCTTGCGATTTGTGCAACGTCATAATGGCAGGTTGTCGAGATTTCTCCCATAATATGTATCATACCTGTGGTAGCGGTGGTTTCACAGGCAACGTGAGCGTTTTTGTCCTGCTCAAGAATATTGTCAAGAATTGCGTCCGAAATTTGGTCGCAAACCTTGTCGGGGTGTCCTTCTGTTACGGATTCGGAAGTAAAAAAGTGTTTAGCCATAATAATTCCTCCTAAAATTGCAAAAAATTAACGCCTTTCAACCGAAAGGCGTTTGGATTACTCATCTTTCGGTAAAACCGCAGGATTTGGCACCTTGCATAAGCAGGTTGCCGGACTTCACAGGGCCTGTTCCCTCAGTCACTCTTGATAAGAAAATATTTATTTTTCGTTGATTATTATATACCATAATTCCGCAAATTACAAGAGTAAATCGCAAAATTTATAAATTATTGCGGATTATTATTTTTGCTTGGGTTTAATCTGAGCCTTTCTTTTGCCTAAAACAGCAATTCCGTACAACACACTGCCACTTACAAGGAGGACTGCAAGCAACAAGGCAATGCTTCTGTTGTCGCCTGTCTGCAATGCCGATGAGCCTGTCAGCTTTGCGACAACAGTATCGGATAACTTGATTTCGTTTTTGCCGTCTTTGTCGGAGAAATATTTATCGCAATCCTTGCAGTACCAATATTCAATATTTCCCTCAGCCTCTGTTGTGGCGGCTTTTGCTTCTGTATGCTTTAAGCTGTCGTGTGTGTGTGCTTTTGCATCAATTTCTTTCCACTTTGCATAGACTGTTGTGTTCTCTGTAATTTGCGTGTCGGTTGTGATTTTATCGTTTTGAGCTGTATACCAGCCTTCAAATTCATATCCCGCATAGGTCGGAGTAGGAAGCTCGGTGATATAGCCGTTCATATCCGTTACGGTGCTTTCAATGTCAACGCTTCCGCCGTTTGCATCGAATTTTACGGTGAACGGTACAATCTCCTCGGTAACGATTTCACCTTGACCTGCACCGACTTCATCATTCTGTATAGTAGCAGGAATAACCATGATAAAGCTTTCCAAATACTCGTCGGGAATGTAATTCCAATACTGGGTGTAAGCGTCCATAAATTTTGCAACACTATATTCTGTATCGCTTATTTTATCGTATGCTTCATACAATTTACATTTAACTGTCCACGATTCATCTGTTATGCCGCCAAATATATCTTTCTTTCTCCAATATTCGGTTTTTATATCGTTGCTGACAAATGTAACCTTTCCCGAATAATCAATTCCCTCGGGTGCGGTCATATTACCTTCTTCGGGTGAGAAGAAAATATCGTATAGGGAAATCGTTTCGGTTGAACCGGTCGGGTTATAGTCGTCAAAAATACTCTTGTAATACTTTGACTCAAGACCTTCAATTACTGTGCCGGTCTTGCTGTCTGTATACATATAGAATGAATCCCAATGCTTGTTGGTTTTTCTGCCGTCGGGACACTTAAAATCCTCACGTCTTCCTGCGTTTTTGTAAGGCAAGATCTGCTTTGTTGTTTTTGCATACATATAAACATCATGTCCGCTGACCTGATAATGTCTGATATTATCATCCAATCGGTTGACTTCGGCAGCTTTTCCCAATTTCTGGATTTCCTTGTTTAATTCGCACAGGTCTTTAAGTGCTTGACGAAGTGTAGCTGCTTCTTTGCCTGTTGCAGCTTCGTAAACTTCGATTCTTGCGTTCAAAGACGCTTGCATCAAATTTGAAGAGCTTACATAAAGGCTTATAAGCGAAGAATAATAATTCTCACGCATCTCATAGCCCTGATGCTCCCACTTAAAATGCTTGAGTGCGTAGTTGTTCATCAGTTCAATCACGCTGCAGGTTCCGTCATTAAGGTATACTGTGGATTTGATTTCTCCTCCCCAAGCAAGCACCTTTTTATCAAAATCCGACAGCGAGCTCAGTGAATTTATATCGGAAGAAGATTTTTCGGGAATATCATAGGTTAATATTTGCCTGCGTTCGCTTTCACCTTCGTTGTCTTGCAAAGCTCCCATATAAAGCTTTGTCAAAGCATATAATTCATTTTCGCCGTTATAATATTTGTTGATGTAGTTAAGTTGATATTGGTCTTTTACTAAATCGGTTAATTGATCCAGCTTTAATAATGTGGTTTGGTTTTGGTTGTTCAACTGCTTAATTGCGTCGAGTATTTCATCGGTGCGGTCGGTATCGTTTGAACCCATCAAAATATTCAGAAATTGCTTGCCCGCCCAAGCACCTATTTTTTCATATATTCCGCTTACCGGAAGAGTAGACAATGCGTCGCTGATAAAACTGCAGGAAGTGGATATCCATTCGTCGTCATTTGCGTTGGATAATCCGTAAAAATCATCCGCACTTTCTTTGACGCTTTCGGGTGCCGCTTTCAAGCTTTGTAGCTCATCGCTTGTTGCCGCCGATGTCGCAAGAGACGAGAGCGGCATGATTGATATAACCATAGACAGAACAATAAGCATACTTAAAATACGTTTTTTCATTTAGCATGACCTCCGATTCAAAAAAATTATTATTTCTCTTGCTTTACAGCTGCACTTAATTCAAAATTAAATTGCATTGAAAGCAAGTCAAAAAGCTTGCTCAAAATAGACTTTGAAATGCCTCTTATGTCAAGCGAAAGAACAAAGGCGATTGCTTTGTCGATTTCCGCAGTCGGTACATTATATGCCCGAAGCGTCATCGTGAGAAATTTTGTCAGCTTTTTTTCAAGCGTAAAGTATTGGTCGCATTTTTTAGCCATAAATCCTCGCATAATTCCTGCCGAGCCGATCTCACATTCATAAAAGTCGCCTTCGGTAAAGTCGGGATTATATGGTGAAAAAATCTTGCAAAGCTCCTGCGAGGTTTTTTTGTATATGTACTCAACAGCGGCATCGTTTGAGTAAGCGGCAACATATACCTCCCTCAGGCTTTCGTTAAGCTCGGTAAGCGTGAGCTGGATTGAGGTTTCAACTGCATACACCAAAAGCGGTTTGACCTTTTGATTGCCGATGCTGTTTGCCGCTTCAAACTGCTTTTTGAACATAATACCGACAAGCTCGGTCAAAACTCCTTCTTTGTTGCCGAAATAATTTTGAACAGATGAAACCGAAGCACCGGCTTCTTTGGTTATTTGCGTTAATGTTGTTGCGTTATATCCTTGCTCCAAAAACAAACGCACGCAGGCGGCAAGGATATTTTGTCTTGTGTCTTTGCCTTTCTTCCTCGGAGAGGAAGAGTTGTTTATTTGAGCCACATTGCACCTCCTTATATGTTATTTTGGTATCTTTACCAAAAATATACCAAATATTAACAGGCTTGTCAATACCTAATTTAAATTTATATTAAATATAATGATATTTGTTTCGTTTGGCGATAAGAAAAATCGTTCCCACGACAACAGCCATCAATTCAGAAAGAACTATTGACACCCAAACTCCGTCGCTTCCCCAGAATATCGGCAAAATAAGAATTGCAGATATTTGAAATACAAGAGTACGCAAAAACGAAATTATCGCAGAGGTTATGCCGTCGTTGAGAGCTGTAAAAAATCCTGAGGCAAAAATCGCAAATCCCATAAAGCAGAACGATAATGCAAAAATCCGGAATCCATAAACCGTCAATTCCATAAGCTTTGTGTCGTAGCCCACAAAAATCCTTGCAAAAGGATATGCGAAAATTTCGGCAACGGCAATCATCGAAATTCCCAAAACGCCAATGATAATAAGGCTTTTCTTAAACAGACCTTTTAATTCCACATAGTTTTTTGAGCCGTCGTTGTAGCCGACGATAGGAGCAATTCCGATTATGTATCCGAGAAAGGCAGCCGCAAAAATCGAGCTGACATACATCATAACACCATACGCCGCAATTCCGTTTTCATCCTCGTATTTCATAAGCTGAATGTTGTACAGCATTCCCACAATGCTCATAGATATGTTACTCATAAATTCCGAAGAACCGTTTGTGCAGGCTTGAATAACAGCCTTGCCGCTGAACTTTGTTTTGCAAAGACGAAGAATACTGCTGTTTTTTCTTCCGAAATAAGCAAGAGGAATAATTCCTCCGACAAGCTGACTTACGGCAGTTGCAACAGCCGCACCGGCAAGCTTAAGCTCTTGTGGCAAAAGCATAACAAGCACGGCATCCAAAACAATGTTTGTGACGCCAGAAATCAAGGTTGATGTAAGACCGAGCTTTGGCTTTTCTGCTGTTACAAAAAACGACTGAAATAAAAATTGTGTTACGTTAAACGGTAGTGCAATCAAAATGATTCGTGCATAAACTACCGCATTTTCAAGCATTTCGCCCTTTGCACCGAGCAAAATTGCAATAGGGCGGATAAAGACTATGCCTAAAATTGCAAACAAAACTCCGAGCCCGAAAGTGAGATAAACAAACAGCGAAAAATATTGATTTGCTTTTTCCTTGTCACCTTCCCCGAAGGTTTTAGCTACAATAGCAGAGCCTCCTGTTCCGAACATAAATCCTACTGTATACAAAATCATCAAAAACGGCATTATCAGGTTTATTGCCGCAAACGGCGTTTTTCCTGCGAAATTTGACACAAAAAATCCATCTACAACGCTGTATACGGAAGCAAAAATCATCATAACGACAGACGGCAAAGTGAATCGGAACAAGCGTCCGTATGTAAAGTGATCAGATAATTGAATTTGCTTTTTCATTTTTCCCTCCTGTTAAACCAACGCTTTGCAAAATCCGCAACCGCAGGTACTAACTCTTTAATTTCCCAATCTGTTGTATTTATTGTAAGGTGATACGCATCACGCTGTCCCCACGCAGACCCCGACATAATTTCTCTGGTTTCGCTGCGAAGCTTGTCTATTTGCTTCATTTTGCGTGCAAGCTCCTTTTCAGAAAGCTTTTCTCCCTGTGTAGCACGGCTTTGGCAACGCTTGATTTTGGCTTGCTTTTCGGCACACACAAAGATGTTGAAAGGCTTGTATTCACGCAAAATAATATCTGCATTGCGTCCGACAATAATGCAGTCTTTGCCGAGAGCTGCAATTTCTTCGATAACTCTTTTTTGGTCAAGCAAAAGACTTACCTTGGCTGATTGAACATACGCTGATGAACTCAGCGTTGCACGAAATGTGATGCTTTGATTTTTCCAGCCGTGATTGCTCAAAGTGTTTTCAACATAATCTGCATCCAATCCGCTCTTTTTTGCAACCATAGCAATTATTTCGCTGTCATAATAGTCGTAATCAAGCAATTCGGCAAGTCGTTTGCCGAGTTCTCTGCCTCCGCTGCCGAATTCACGGCTTATTGTGATGATCTTCATAGTGATTTCCTTTCTATCTTTTTAACCTGAACTCGAAATGAGTCGTTGTATTTTTTCATCAAGCTCAAATACAAATCAAATTCTTCGTCGGACCAATCCTTAAAAGCGTTACATTCGGCTTCAAAAAGGCAAGCCGCTGTTTCCGAGGTGTATTTTTTGCCTTTTTCAGTCAAGCATATCCGTTTGGTTTTGCCCTTGTCCTGCTCAAGATAAAGAATTTTTTCACTTTCAAGCTTTCTGATTGCGGAATTAATGGTCTGTTTACTGATTCCGCTTTCACAGCAAATGTCATAAAGCAGGCAGCGGTCACCTTTTTCGTTAATCATATATAACACGCATAAAACGCTGTCCGAAACTCCGAGCCTTCGTGCCGCCTGATGATACAGCAAATTCATATCGTTTGACAAGCAATTGATTTTTTGTACCTTGTCATAATTTATATTTTTCATATAATACCTCCGAATATGAAATCATATCTGCATATTATAGTATGATTTCGTACTTATGTCAACGGTGTTTGATAATATGGGCTGTATTTTTCTGCTTTTCAATAAAGCAAAAGCCTCGGATTTTTGCAATCCGAGGCAGAAAAGTTGATCGCTATTTCTTTGCGTTCTTCCGTGGTTATGCCGATTGCGTTGAGGGAGCAAAGGAAATGGGTGTTGTTTACGGTATGGGTGTGTACGAAAAAGGTGAAATTCAAAATCACCCTGCAATGGCTCAGGCGTATGAAATGGGCAAAAGTGTATAAATTTATGTAACATAAAACGGCGGCAGGAAAGCTCCTTGCCGCCGTTTTGTCGTTAATTTTTAAGTATTATATCATTCTACAAGCCTCATCGGTGTAAATCTCAAACCGTTTACAACCCGCTCTGTGTCCGTGGATTCAAAGCCTAATTTGCGATATATCGAAACGGCATACGGAGATGAATTTACAGTCATTTTGTTTGTTTGCACCGCTTTAAGCAATTGTTTTCCAATGCCTTGTCGATGATATTTTCCGTCTACAAAAAACAACGCAATGTGTTTCCCGTTGCTTCTTGTTGCAATAACCCCGACTAATTCATCATCTGAAAACGCACCGTATAGAGATAACATAGAAAGAAATTTCTCGTCGTGAATACTTTTATAAAACTCGTCAATGCCCTCTTGAGTATAATCGGGTGCTTCATATTCCATAAACACCTTCCAAGCAAGGCTAAGTGCGTTTTCAATTTCGTTATTGTTAAGTTGTTTTATTAGTAGTTTTGACATCATAATATCTCCTGCAATAGATTAATTGTTTTTCGCCTTTTCAAGCAACACCACGAACTCTATATGGGTCGAGACAATGCTGTTAATGTCATAGGTTGACGGAAACAAATGCACTCTCTATGTTGTAGGGAATGTATCTATTTACTCGACACACTTTCATATAATTGTTCCAATGCCTAATTTTGCATTTCTAAAACCATCTTTCCCTTTAATTGTTCATGTTCAATCCAACAAAAGATATGGTCTGTTTCTGTGGAGTCCGACACCTTTTCAAGCAGTTCACCAAAGTAATATGTTTGAACCGGATGAAAATACCCAATCGTTGAATGTTTCATATATGTTTCTGCTGAACAAATTTTATCTTTAACATAAACACGAAATCCACTTTCTTCAAGACACTCTCGTTCAATACAATCTGTATGATGTTCTCCTTTTTCTAATCCACCGCCTAAAAGAAAAAATCCTTTGGGTGTTTTCACTACCCCAACCTGATTATTTTGAAACGGGATAAGATATACACCTTCTCGATCTAAATATTTTACATTTTCTTTAACTCCGAAAATTTTGTGTTTTATCATTTACAGCACCTCGATAATCATTTCCTCGACAGCAAACAGACCGTCTCTATATGTGCCGTGTGGGGAAACATATCCACGGGTTGGATTTTTTGCACGGAATAGTTGCTGTTTTTTATCAAAAATTCCATATCCCTTGCAAGCGTTTCGGGGTTGCAGGAAATATACACGACCTTTTCAGGTGACATTTTGATAAGTGACTTCAAAAACTTTTCGCTGCTTCCGGCTCTCGGAGGGTCCATAAACACAACGTCGGGCTTTTCGCTTTCCTGCGAAACCTCAAGCATAAAATCGCCTGCGTCAGCCTTGTAAAATCGAATGTTTTTGAGCTTGTTTGCCTTGGCGTTTGCAACAGCATCACGAACGGCGTTGCCGTTCAGCTCAACGCCCACAACCCTGCCTGCACCGCTTTTGGCGGCGATAATGCCGATTGTGCCTATTCCGCAGTATGTGTCAAGCACGGTTTCGTTGCCCTTGAGGGCGGCAAGCTCCACGGCCTTGCCGTACAAAACCTCTGTTTGAATCGGGTTGATTTGATAAAAGCTTTTGGGTGAAATTCTGAATCTGCAACCGCAAAGAATATCCTCAATATATCCGTTGCCGTAAAGCACCCTTTCGTTTTCTCCTAATACAAGGTTTGTGTTGTAGGGGTTTACGTTTTGAACAACGGTTGTGATTTCGGGAAATTGCTTAACGATAGCTTTAATAAAATTATTTTTTGACGGAAACACGGGTGTTCCCGTAACAAGCACAAGCATAACCTGATTTGTGGCAAATCCACGTTTTACAAGTACATGACGCAAAAATCCCTTGTGGGTGTCCTCATTGTAGGTTGTCAGCTTAAAGGAGGGGAGAAGCTTGCGAATGGCAACGATGATTTTGTCGGCGGTAACGTCCTCTGTTTGGCAACTGTCAATGCCCACAACGTGGTGCGTGCCGGATTGATAAACGCCCGAAATTATCTTGCCTCTGCGGTCGGTGTAAAAAGCCGCTTGAACCTTGTTGCGGTAGTTATAGGGATTTTCCATACCGATAATCGGCTCAACCTTGCCAAAACGCTTCAACAGCTTTTCAACCTTGTTTTGCTTAAATTCAAGCTGTTTTTGATATGTCAGATTTTGAAGCTGACAGCCGCCGCATTTTTTGTATACGGGACAGCTTCCGTTTTTTATATTTTCTTTGCTTTTACTCATAATTCACCTGTTAGCTTTAATGATATACATATTTTAACATTTTAATGCCGAATAATCAATACGCAACAGCGGAGCTGCACCAAAAACGGCACAGCTCCGCTGCTGTTTATATTATACCAAAAAGAGTAGAAAGCAGGGGTTTGTGGAATTTTGTAATTTATAAACAAAAACTTTGCAAAGCTCCAAATTGTCGACTCAAAATCTCATTTAACGACTTAATTATACTATTTGACAGCAAAGTTTGTCAATAAAAAGTTAAATTATTTTGCAATATTAATTCAATATAATTCAAATAATAGCAATTATTAGGTATCTTGCCACAAAATAAACGCAAGATTTGCAAGATTGTGAATTATTCTTGCAAATACGCTTTTAAATTTAAAAAGCTATTGACAAAGCTTAAAAATTAGAATATACTGTTAGCATAGACAGCAAGGACGCTGTAAGCTATGGGCTTACGGCGTCTTTTTGGGTTTAATTCAAGTTTTTGACAGGAGAGAGTAATTATGGCAAATGTTCCCGAAATTTTCGGCAGTATGGTTTTTAACGATCAGAAAATGCAGGAAAGACTTCCCAAGGCTACCTACAAGGCTCTGAAAAAAACAATTCAGAACGGCGAGCCTCTTGACCTGAGCGTGGCAAATGTTGTTGCAAATGCTATGAAGGATTGGGCTATTGAGCTTGGTTGCACCCACTACACTCATTGGTTTCAGCCGATGACCGGCGTTACAGCCGAAAAGCACGACAGCTTCATTGTTCCCAACGGCGACGGTCAGGTAATTATGGAATTTTCGGGCAAGGAGCTTATCAAGGGCGAGTCCGACGCTTCGTCGTTTCCGAGCGGCGGTATTCGTGCAACCTTTGAAGCAAGAGGCTACACAACATGGGATCCGACTTCATACGCTTTTGTAAAGGACGGTTCGCTTTATATTCCTACCGCATTTTGTTCATATACTGGTGAAATCCTTGACAAAAAAACTCCGCTTCTCCGTTCAATGGAAAGATTAAACGCCGAAGCAGTAAAGCTCTTACAGCTTTTGGGCAAAACCGAGGTTACAAGAGTTATCACAACAGTTGGTGCAGAGCAGGAATACTTCCTCATTGACAGAGAAATGTACGACAGGCGAGAGGACCTTATTTTTACGGGCAGAACACTTTTCGGAGCAAAAGCCCCCAAGGGACAGGAGCTTGACGACCATTACTTCGGCTCAATCAAAACCAGAGTTGCGGCGTTTATGAAGGATGTTGACGAGGAGCTTTGGAAGCTTGGAATCCTTGCAAAAACCAAGCACAACGAGGTTGCTCCGTCACAGCACGAATTAGCTCCCATCTATGCAACCGCAAACGTTGCCACCGACCACAATGAGCTTACTATGGAAATTATGAAGAAGACCGCAGAAAAGCACAACCTTGTGTGTCTGCTTCACGAAAAGCCGTTTGCAGGTGTCAACGGTTCGGGTAAGCACAACAACTGGTCGCTTACCACCAATACGGGTGAAAACCTGCTTGACCCCGGAAAAACTCCCGAAAACAACACTCAGTTTTTGCTTTTCTTGGCTGCCATTGCAAAAGCTGTTCACGAATATCAGGATTTGCTCAGAATCACAGTTGCTTCCGCAGGAAACGACCATCGCTTGGGAGCAAACGAAGCCCCGCCCGCAATCATTTCAATGTATTTGGGTGACGATCTCGGAGCACTTGTTGATTCAATTATTAATGATAAGGAATATGTAAGCAAGGGCAAGGTCAAGATGAAAACCGGCGTTGACGTGCTTGCCGACTTCAAAAAGGATACGTCTGACCGCAACCGTACATCACCCTTTGCCTTTACAGGTAACAAATTTGAGTTCCGTTCGCTTGGTTCGTCGCTCAACATTGCCTGCCCCAACTATATGCTCAACACAATGGTTGCCGAGGAGCTTTCTCAGTTTTATGATGAGCTTAAGGATGCCGATGATATTGAGCTTGCGGTTAACGCACTTATCAAGAGAGTGTTTACCGAGCATCAAAACATCTTCTTCAGCGGTGACAACTATGCACCAGAATGGGTTGAGGAGGCTGAGAAAAGAGGACTTCTCAATCTTAAATCTCTGCCTGATGCAGAAGCTCACTTTATGGACCAAAAGAACATTGATTTGTTTGTTAAAAACAAGATTATGTCTGAGCAGGAGCTGCGTGCAAGATATGAAATCGAGCTTGAAAATTATTCAAAGCAGATAAACATCGAAGCTCTGACTATGATTCAAATGGCAAAGAAAGACATCACTCCGTCGGTTACTGCCTTTGTAAGAGAGCTTACCGAAACCGCACTTGCCAAGAAAGCACTTTCCGAAAGCATTCCCACAAGCGTAGAGGAGGACCTCATCACAAGCCTTTCAAACAAGCTTGTTTGCTTCACCAAGAAAACCTCGGAGCTTGAGGAGGCTGTTATCAAGGCAAACGATTACAGCGACGACAACCTTGCATATGCTGCATATTACCGTGAAACCGTGTTTGCAATTATGCAGGAGCTTAGAGCTGTGGGCGATTCTATGGAAACCGAAACAGCCTCGGAGTATTGGCCTTATCCGTCATACGGCGAAATGCTTTTTAATGTTTAATCAATAGCTTTATATAGTCAGCGTGTAGGCATAGCTTTCACGCTGATTTTTTTGTGCAAATTTATATCTAAGCTTTTTAAGTTGAACTCCCACACAGCCTGCTTTGGCAAATGTGGGGCATTTTTTGTACGTTTACAAATCTGCGAACGCTCACGAATAACATAAAAATGAGCGAAATATGCAAATATCGGCTTGACAACGGTTAAAAATCGGCTACAATGAAAATAAGAAACGCAAATTACACTATTTTATATTATTTAGGGTACTAATTGGTACCCAAAAAGGAGTTGAATTTTATGAAAAACACAAACATTAGCAATGCTGTGAACAACGAACAGACAGCTATTGAAAAGACATCTAACAACAAGAAGCGAAACATCATTTTAGGAACAGCAGCATCGGTTGTAGTTGTAGCAATCATCATTTTGATATTGCTGCTTGTAGGTTGCAACGACAATAACGATACAGCAACGCCGGACGAGGCAACAACCGTGCCTACCACAGCAACCGCTGATGAGATAGCGACACTCGCTACTTTGAGTAATAAAGACCAAGCAATCGTTGACAACGGCTTAACCGTAAACGAAAAGGGCGACATTGTTGATAAGAACGGCAAGAAGATAGAGCCTTCCGAGGACGGCAAGGTTACAATCAAGGACGCAAGTGGCAAGGAAATCAAGGTTGACACAGACAGCGTTAAGACAGCTAACACCAACAAGACCTACGTTGAAACCACAAATGCTATAATTCAGAGTGTTAACAATAGCAACAATAACTCAAGTGGAAATTCATCTTCGGGTGGCAGCTCCAATAAGAATAATAGCTCATCTAACAAGAACAACAGCTCAAACAGCAATTCCAATAAGAGCAATGGTTCTTCAAGCAACAACAGCTCAAGCTCAAACAAGAACAATAATTCTTCAGGTGGTTCTTCAAGCAGCGGTTCTTCAGGCAACAGCGGTTCATCATCAAATTATACTCCACCAAAGCAGGAGGAAACTAAGCATACTCATTCTTGGACAGACATAACAAAACAGGTTAAAGTTGTAGACCAAGAAGCATATTCGTATGAGGAAACGATATATGAATACGTAGATGCGTTGATTTGCAAAGACTGCGGAGCAAGAATAGACCTTATGTCAAATTCTGAACTTATAGTGCATTTACGAGAACACACACTTAATGGCGGCAAAGGCGGTTATTACGGTACAGTTATCGACGTAGCAGTTGGCACCAAAACAGTAAACGTTCCTGAAAAGTCACACTACGAAACTAAAATTACAGGACGTAAATGTAATTCTTGTGGAAAAACGGAGTATTATTAAAAAAGATTGACAAATGTGTTCTTCGGTGATACTATGTACTAAGGCAACTGATAAATTGCCGCAAATAAACAGTCTTCGGGGCGGAGTGAAATTCTCCACCGGTGGTACAGTCCACGAACAAGCCTTTGCTTGCCGAGCCTGCGAAATTCAGGCACCGACGGTTATAGTCCGGATGAAAGAAGATAGTGTGTAACACATACGCTCCCGCTTGTTTAAGCGGGATTTCTTTTTCCCGATGACTTTCTTAATTTTTTGAGGAGGTCATTTTTTATGACAAAAGAAAATTCACTCAACAAAATCAAATCGCTTTGTGCTATGGCTATGCTTACGGCACTTGCAGTTGCGGCAGACGTGTTTTTGCGACTGCCCAACATCGGCGGATTCCTCACCTATGAGCCTAAGGACGTAATCTTGACTATTGGTGGCTTTATCTTCGGTGCTGTGCCGGGGATAATTATGTCGATTGCAGTGTGCTTTATCGAAATGATTTCGGTTAGCAGTACAGGCTTTATCGGGCTTTTGATGAACTCCTTGTCATCGGTTGTGTTTGTCGGTGTTGCATCATTGATTTATCAGCGTAAAAAAACTATGTCAAGAGCCATAATCGGGCTTGTGGCAGGCTCGGGTTCAATGATTGTTATAATGCTTTTATGGAATTATATTATGACCCCGATATTTATGGGCATCCCCCGTGAAGAAGTGCTTGCTTTGTTTTTTCCTTTGCTCATACCGTTTAACACAATCAAAGCGGTGCTTAATTCCGCACTCGTTTTGCTTTTGTACAAGGGCGTTGTAACAGCTCTGAGAAAGTCGCATCTTGTGCCGTCAAGGGCAAGCAACGACGGCTTGAACAAAAGGGCAAACACAGCAACAGTTGTTGTCGTTTCTGCGTTGGTTGTGGCGACTCTTGTATTTGTTTTGCTGATTTTTGCAGACGTGATATGATTGCGTGTTGACAAAAGCCGACAAAATGATATAATAGACAAAGACCGAATTTCGGTCGATATATTCACAGAGTAGAAATTTGTGCGTGAAGTGTTTTGCGGACGGGGAGTTGCCGCAAAAACGAAAGGAGCTTGCTCCTGCGGTACAGGTTTCGCATCCCGCTGTTACTTTGGGACGATTTATCGGCGGGCAGTTTTCTGCCCGCTTTTTTCCTGAAGCAACACCGTATTCAGGAGGTAAATATGTCACTTGTAAAACAATTCGATAATTCTTGCAAAGAATTAAAAAACGTCTATTCACTTGTCCTTATAGCAATGCTTCTTGCACTCAGGGTGGTGTTCGGGCTTTTTGCAAACGCAACCTTGCCGATTTTCGGCAACACCGTAAAGCTCAGCCCTGCGTTTTTGCCGATTATGGCAACAGGAGCGTTGTTTGGACCTGTGCCTGCGGCACTTGTCGGGGGATTGGGGGATATAATCTCATTTCTTATCAACCCCACGGGAATGTATTTTCCGGGCTTTACAATAAGCGGTGTGCTTACGGGCATTATTTACGGCTGTTGCTTCTATCAAACCAAAATAAGCTTGCCCCGTGTTATTGTCGGTTGGACTGTTAATATGCTTGCGGTTGAAACCTTCCTTGCCGCATTGTGGCTTTGCATTTTGTACAGCTCATCAAGTGCCTCGCCGTATTATGTGTATCTCGGCATAAGATTTTTGAGCGAAGCCGTAAAATGCGTGCCGGAAATTTTGCTGATGTTTGCGACGGGCAAGTTGATTTGGGGAATACAAATTAAAAAACCAAGTAAAAGATGATTTGTTTCAGAGCGGAGTTTTCCGCTCTGTTTTTGTTTGAAAAATTGATAAATTTGTATTGCAAAATGTTGACTAAATCGCAAAAAAAGGGTACAATTAAATTTGATTGGAATGATTGTGATGAATAATGTCATTAAAACTCGATTGCTTTTATCCTCTTTGTCGGTGTTTCGGGGAATACTCAACCGAAGTGTTCCCAAGGCTTTTTTTGAGCTGTTAAATTCGCTTGAAAGCACACCTGAGGAATTTTTGGAGAATTACGGCAGGTTTTATTCGCTAATCAGCGAAAGAGGTTGCAGTGACAGGCTTGCTTATTCTTTTACAGAGGCGGCTTTGTTTGACGAAAACTGCTTTACCCGTGCCGCCGCCGCAGGCAAATATAATGATTTGCCTGCCGAGGTGCTGAAGGCTGTCAAGCGTGACTGTGAGGCTATTTTGGCGGCGTCGTCGCTTACTCCGAACGAAGTAATTGAAAGCTGTAAATTTTATAATGAAATAAAGGATATTGCCGACACACTTCCAAGGTGGTATGCAGGCGAATGTGCCGAGAGCTTCAGAATGTTTGACGGCTCGTTGAAAAGCATTGCCTGTTACTATGAAGAAAACGGCTGCGGAATGTTTGCTCGATACAAGGCGTTTGTGTGGCGTGACGGTGATATTCAGCCTGTTTTGCATTACGACAGCATTGATATTGAAGAATTTACGGGATATGAAATCCAGCGTAAAAAGGTTGTTGACAACACCAAGGCGTTTTTGGAGGGCAAAAGCTGTAATAATTGCCTGCTTTACGGTGATATGGGTACGGGCAAAAGCTCAACTGTCAAGGCTGTTGCAAATAAATTTCGCAAAAAGGGTTTGAGAATTGTTGAAATTCCAAAGGAGCGGCTCATTGATTTTCCGATACTTGTGGATAAAATTGCCGCACTTCCGATGAAGTTCATAATTTTTATCGACGATTTATCGTTTCAGCACCAAGACCAAAGCTACACCACGCTAAAGGCAGTTTTGGAGGGCGGTGTTTCGGCTCGCCCGAAAAACGCATTGATTTACGCAACGTCAAACAGACGGCATCTTGTAAAAGAGAAAATGAGCGACCGCTCGTTTGAGCTTGACGACGTAAACACCCGTGACAATATGCAGGAAAGTCTTTCGCTTTCCGACCGTTTCGGGCTTTCTGTGTGCTATTCGATTCCAAGCAAAAAGGAATTTTTGGAAATCGTTTACGCTATGGCAAAGGAAAAAGGAATTAACAAATCCCCAGAGGAGCTTGCCTTGGGTGCAGAGCAGTTCGCTCTTGCAAGAGGCGGACGTTCTCCTCGGTGTGCAAAGCAATATGTTGAATCACTTTTTTGTTAACTTAATGGAGGTATAGTATGAAAAAACGTATTATTTCCGCAGCTCTTGCGGCAATGCTTGTGCTGACTTCGGTTGTGCTGTTTGCGGGCTGTGGCGGCGATGAAGAATATCCCGTTGTTGTTGCAAATATTGAAATCAAAGATGAACCGAAGAATATTGTGGTTCTTGATGCAAACACGGCTGATATTATCGAATGTATCGGATATGAAATCAAAATGGTCGGACGAAGCGACAGCGTTGACCAAGAAAGCCTCAGCATTGCTCCGAGTGTAGGCTCTGCTTCAAATCCCGATGTTCAAAGCATCATAGACCTTGACACCGATGTTGTTTTTGCCGATGATACGCTTGACAGCAACGCAAAGCAAAAGCTTGAGGATAACGGAATCACGGTTGTGAGAATGACTGTTGCAAACACTCCTGAACGTATGAAAACTTCCTACATAACCATCGGAAAGGTTCTCGGCGGTAATATCAAAGGTGCCGAAAAGGGTGAATCAGCGTATAACAGCCTGCTTGGTGATATGCAAAATATTAAGGATTCCGCAACTGCAATTGACAATACCGGTGTGTTAAGCACGGTTTGCTATCTTTATTATGAGAACGATGTGCTTAGATTTTTGATTAGCGGAACATACGGAGATATGCTGCTCGGATACACAGGCTGTGTAAACGTTGCAGTTAATATTGAAGAAAGCAGCGTTCCCTCCAACACTCTCAGCGTTGCAAATCCCAATTACATTTTCTATGCCGACGAAGCAACACTTAATGTTGTTAAGGCTGATCCAATGCTCTCACAGCTTACTGCAATTAAAGAAAACAAAACAATGATGATTACTTATGACGAAATGAACCGTCAGGGTTATTCTGCAATCAATACATTGAACAAAATGGTTGGATTTATCCACCCTGAGCTTGCAAAGCCATCAACATCCGATGAAGCGGTTGTTGCTTCGGCAAACAATACTCAAGCCACAGCTCCCTCGGTAGCGGAAAAATACGGAATAAAGCTTGACGGACTTTCGCTTGAATATGAGCAGGAGAATGATAACGTTAAGGCTATGCAACAGAGATTGTATGACTTGGGCTATGTTGACGACGAGGAAAACATTACAGGTTATTACGGCGACATTTCAAAGCAGGCTGTCAGTGACTTCCAAAAGAAAAACGGTATTGAAGAAACAGGCACGGCTGACAACAAAACCCTTGAAAAGCTGTTCAGCGATGACGCCGTTAAAGCAAAATAAACATATAATCAAAAGCCGAGAAGTTTTTGTAGCTTCTCGGCTTTGTTGTATTATTCGTTGATTTCTTTGTCAAGTATTCTGTCTTTTTCGGTGATTTTTCTTATCACTCTGCACGGGTTTCCTGCGGCAAAGCAGTTGTCGGGAATGTCCCTTGTAACAACGCTTCCTGCACCGATAATACAGCCGTTGCCGATTTTAACGCCTCCGCAAACGGTAACGTTTGATGCAAGCCAGCAATCATTTCCGATTTCTATGGGCTTTGCATATTCATAATCATACCAAGAACCATCGGGGGCTGTTCTGATTCGCCGTTCTTCGGGGTGAGTGGGGTGAACGGGAGTAACAAGCGAGCAGTTGGGGCCTATCAAAACATTGCTTCCTATTATTACGGTAGCACAATCCAAGATTGTAAGGTTGAAATTTGCATAGCACTTTTCTCCGAAAACGGTAAATTCGCCGTAATCGAATTGAATCGGGCCTTCCAAATGAATTTTTCGACTTGAATTGGGCAGAAGCTCTTTTAAAATTTCGTTGCGTTTTTCTGTTTCGTTTTTGTAGGTGCAGTTATAATCCTTGCAAAGATTGTGTGCTTTTTCTCTGATTACGCCAAGCTCTTTGTCGGAAGAATTATAAATTAACCCGTTCAGCATTTTTTCTTTTTCGGTCATTTTATTCGCCTCGGCCATTCTGATTTAATCGGTAACGGTAACGGTGATGTCAACCACATCTGTTCTGTGGAGAGCATCTTTTACCGAATAGGTAACACTGTACGTTCCCACACGAGAGATTACCACATTGCCGATAATTTCCATTTTGTCGGTTATATCATTGGAACAGGTGTCTATTGCACTTATTCCTTTTGTCAAATCAAGACTTTCACCCTTTTTGATGGTAATGTCGTTTGCACCGCTGATAACGGGAGTTTTGTTAACATACGGACATTCGGGGTCATTGTCGGTGGGATCCCAACCGCACGAATGGTCGGAAATCTTGATGGTGTCGGGCTTTCCGAGCGGACCGGGGTTGTCGTCGTCATAGATTTTAACATATGTGTTTTCAACGCAATTTTCAAAAATCCATTTTGTATCGCCTGCCGCAAGTCTTACGCATCCGAGAGAGGCAAATTCACCGAGCTTGTTAAATTCTTCGGTTTCAAGCGTGGAAGCATCGGCTTGAAGATAGGGGACGCTGTGGAAAAGATAATCTCCCGAAATACCGCTGACATAATGACCGTATACGTTCTGATACAATGCGTTCCATTCGTTTTTGAAATAAATGCCGAATTCTCCCGTTATTGTGCCGTCATTAAGTCCGCAGGAGGCAACCATTGCCCTTACCGGTATTGTGTAATCGCCGTTTTCGTCATAGGTGTAAACGGTCACTGTGTTCATTTGGCGGTTTACGTAAATCTCATACGGATTTTGCATATTCGACATAAGGTTTTCAGCCAAAATATCAGAGTTTGCCGTGATGCAGGTTGAGTAAATATCGTCGTTGTTGTCCGTTGCTTCAACAACGCTTATTTCGCATTTGCTGGATTTTCCGTCTTTATAGCTTACGGTGATTGTTGCGTTTCCGAGGTTTAGTGCGTCAACCTTTCCTCCGTCGTCAACCACAGCAACGCTTTCGTTGCTGCTTGTCCAGCTTGTAATGTATTTATCCTCGTTATCGGATACTTGAATAATATATGATGAACCAACCTCAACAGTTGCGTTGGCTTTGTCCGAAAAATCCGGAGGCAGGCTTTCGGTGGGCTCGGTTGAGCTTTGGCTTGAGCTGTTAATTGTTGCGTGAACTGTATTTGAATTTGCCTTATTCAGGCTTTCGTTTTGACATCCGATTACCACACAGCAAATTGATATGATGAGGGTAAGTGCAAATAAAAACAATACTTTCTTTCTGAATTTATTCATTTAGTCACTTCCTGAAATTTGTATTTTCGGTTATATTTCCAATGAAGAATATTACAGTTTTTTAACCGCACTCATTATAACTTTTTTTGATAAATAAGGCAAGAGATATTTGAATATTTGCGAAAATATGATAAAATAAATTCGGTGATTAAATATGAATAGGGCATATCCCATAAAACACTTTGTAACAATTACAAAACACAGGCACAAGGTCATCTCAAATTGCAAAAAAGCCGGGATTTTTTGGCAGGGACTCAGGCACGACCTTTCAAAGTATTCTCCCACCGAGTTTATACCCGGTGCAAAGTATTTTCAAGGAACACGCAGTCCTAATGAAAAGGAGCGAGAGCTGTATGGCTGTTCGCTTGCGTGGATGCACCACAAGGGAAGAAATCGCCATCATTATGAGTATTGGAATGACTACAATCCGAAAACAAAGCGGATTGAAAACGTTGAAATGCCGTTGAGATTTGTGATTGAAATGTTTTGCGACAGGGTAGCGGCAAGCAAGATTTACAACGGCAAGGATTATACCGATGCTCACCCGTATCAATATTTTTTGCGAATAAAAGGGAAAAATCGTATGCACCCCGCCACAGAGGAGCTGCTCAACAGACTGCTTGAGATGCTCAGAGATCAAGGGGAAGAAATTACCTTTGCATATATCAGAAAATTGCTCAAAAAACAATCGAATTAAGGGTTAATTTGTTGCTAAACGCAGAAGATTTTTTAATGCTGAAAATTGCTTGACAAACTGCAATTAAAATGTTATTTTAATGGTGTTATATGACTGACGGATATGTGGAGCTTACCACAGTGAAGTATAACAGATTGTTGCCGACCGTCTGGGCGAATGCTCAGATAAAGTCGGCTTTTTTATTTGTAATATTATGTAAATATTATTTACTTGATTTTGCAAATTATCACATTCGGATAAATCCGATTAATTTTTTTATAATATCTCAGGAGGTTATTTTATGAGAAATGAATGGAGAGATTTCAAAGGCGGAAGATGGGAGAATGAAATCGACGTAAGAGATTTTATTCACAGAAACTACACCCCTTATTTCGGTGACGGAAGCTTTCTTGAAGGCCCGACTCAGGATACTCTTGATTTGTGGGAAGAAGTAAGCAACCTTAAAAAGCAGGAAATCGAAGCAGGCGGCGTGCTTGATATGGATACAAAGATTGTTTCGACAATCACCTCGCACGGTGCGGCTTATATAGATAAAGACAAGGAAAGAATCGTCGGACTTCAAACCGACAAGCCGCTCAAGCGTTCGCTCCAGCCCTACGGCGGCATAAGAATGGCTGCAAAGGCATGCAAGGATAACGGATATGAGGTTGACCCTGAGGTTACCGAGTTCTTTACATCTCACCGCAAAACTCACAACGCAGGCGTGTTTGACGCTTACACACCGGAAATGCGTCGCTGTCGTTCAAATCATATCATCACAGGCTTGCCCGATGCTTACGGCAGAGGCAGAATCATCGGTGATTACCGTCGTGTTGCTCTTTACGGTGTGGACAAGCTTATCGAGGACAAGCAAAAGCAAAAGGATACAACAAGAGTTATTATGTATTCCGACGTAATTCGTGAGCGTGAGGAGCTTTCCGAGCAAATCAGAGCGTTGCAGATGCTCAAAGAGCTTGCAAACATCTATGGCTGTGATATTTCAAAGCCCGCTTCAAACCTTAAGGAAGCTGTGCAAGCCGTGTATTTTGCATATCTTGCGGCAGTAAAAGAGCAAAACGGTGCGGCAATGAGCCTCGGAAGAACCTCAACCTTTCTTGATATTTATGCTTTCCGTGACCTTGCGGAGGGTGCAATTACCGAAAAAGAGGTTCAGGAAATTGTTGACCATTTTATTATGAAGCTGAGATTGGTTTGCTTTGCCCGTACTCCCGAATACAACTCGATTTTTGCAGGCGACCCGACTTGGGTAACCGAATCTATCGGAGGTATCGGCACAGACGGCCGTCCGCTTGTAACAAAGATGTCGTTTAGATACCTTAACACTCTCAACAACATCGGTGCCGCTCCCGAACCTAACCTGACCGTTTTGTGGTCACCCCAGCTTCCCGAGCAGTTTAAGCAGTTTTGTGCCGAAATTTCAATTAAGCACCACGCCGTTCAGTATGAAAGCGACGAGCTTATGCGTCCTTTGCACGGTGACGACTACGGCATTGCCTGCTGTGTTTCTTCAATGAAAATCGGCAAGGAAATGCAGTTCTTCGGTGCAAGAGCAAACCTTGCAAAATGCTTGCTTTATGCAATTAACGGCGGTGTTGACGAGGTAACGGGTGTTCAGGTTGCTCCCGAATACAGCCCGATTACAAGCGAATATCTCGATTATGACGAGGTAATGGCAAAGTACAAGAATATGATGAAGTGGCTTGCACAGGTTTATGTCAACGCTCTTAACATCATTCATTATATGCACGACAAATACTCCTACGAGCGTTTGCAGATGGCACTTCACGACAAGCACGTTACACGTTGGTTTGCAACGGGCATTGCAGGCTTTTCGGTTGTTGCCGATTCACTTTCGGCTATTAAGTATGCAAAGGTTAAGACCGTAAGAAACGAAAAGGGTGTTGTTGTTGATTACATCACCGAGGGCGATTTCCCAAAATACGGCAACGACGACGACCGTGTTGACGAAATCGCAAACGAGGTTTTGCATACCTTTATAAACTATCTGCGTCAAAACCACACCTATCGCGGCGGTATTCCCACAACCTCGATTTTGACGATTACTTCAAACGTTTCATACGGCAAAAACACAGGCTCAACTCCCGACGGCAGAAAATACGGCGAGCCCTTTGCTCCGGGAGCAAATCCGATGCACGGACGTGACAGCAACGGTGCGGTTGCTTCTCTTGCTTCGGTTGCCAAAATCCCGTTTATGGATTCTCAGGACGGTATTTCAAACACCTTTACCATTGTTCCGTCTGCACTCGGCAAAACCGAGGAGCAACGCAAGCACAACCTTGTTTCGCTGCTTGACGGATATATACTCAAGGGCGGATATCACCTTAACGTAAATGTGTTTGACAGAGAGCTTTTGCTTGATGCACAAAAACACCCCGAGCTGTATCCTCAGCTTACAATTCGTGTTTCGGGCTATGCCGTAAACTTTATCAAGCTAACAAAGGAACAGCAGGACGAGGTTATTTCAAGAACATTCCATTCGTCTATTTAACAGAAACAGGGCGGAGCTTATCCGCCCTGAGCTTTTAGAGGTGAATATGTACGGATATATACATTCAATAGAAACCTTCGGCACGGTTGACGGCCCCGGAATACGCTATGTTGTTTTTTTTCAAGGCTGCCCGATGCGTTGCCTTTATTGCCACAATCCCGACACTTGGACAACTAACACGGGAATGAGGCTCACGGCTGAAGAAGTGCTTGAAAAAATGACGAGAAACCTTGTGTTTTATCAAACCGGCGGAATCACCGCAACAGGCGGTGAGCCAATGCTTCAGCTTGACTTTTTGATTGAGCTTTTTACTCTTGCCAAAAAGCAGAATATTCACACCTGTCTTGATACCTCGGGAATTATGTTTGATATGCAAAATTCCGAGCGTATGCAGAAAATTGAGAAGCTGATAAAGGTTTGCGACCTTGTTATGCTGGATATTAAGCATCTTGATGACGGCGAGCATAAAAAACTGACGGGACATTCAAATCAAAATATTCTTGCGTTTGCCGATTATCTTAACGAGAAAAACGTAAAGATGCGTGTTCGCCGTGTAATTGTGCCGAATCTTTCCGACAGCCGAAACGAGCTTTTGTCACTCGGAAGGCTTTTGAGCAAGTATAACAACATCGAAAAAATCGAAGTTTTGCCTTATCATACACTCGGAAAGGCAAAGTACGAAAATCTCGGCTTTGATTATCCGCTGGGCGACACCCCTCAATTAAGCGAAACGGACGCCGAAATAGCATTGAAAATTATCGAGGAGGGAATGAAAAATGGCTGAAGCTGTGATTCACCCCATACCTCCGCTTTTTGATAAAAATTCAAAAACCTTGATTTTGGGCAGCTTTCCCTCGGTAAAATCCAGAGAAGCAATGTTCTTTTACGGGCATCCGCAAAACCGCTTTTGGCGATTGATGGCAAAAATCTTTGACGAAGAAGCACCACATACCGTTGAGCAAAAAAAGCAGCTTGTTTTGTCGCACAACCTTGCTCTTTGGGATTCAATTCACTCCTGCGTTGTTACAGGCTCAAGCGACAGCTCAATCAAGGATGTTGTTCCCAATGACTTATCTGTGATTTTGGATAACAGCAAGGTGGACAGGATTTTTGCAAACGGTGCAACGTCATATAACATCTATCAAAAATACATTTATCCGACCACGAGAATCAAAGCAATAAAGCTGCCGTCAACAAGCCCTGCAAATGCGGCGTTTTCGCTTGACAGATTGTATGAAGCGTGGAAGATTACAGCCGAGTAGTACATTGTGCCGTATAAAAGCAAAATCGACCTTGCAAAAACTCCGCTGTAATGGTAAAATGTAATTTGTAAATAAGCAACAGCCGAAAGGATGATTAAATTGAAAAGTTCAGTTATAAAAGACGGCATTAATGCCGCACCCCAACGCACGCTTTTGCACGCTTTGGGTCTTACCGATGAAGAAATCAAAAAGCCTTTAATCGGTATTGTCAGCTCAAAAAACGACATAGTGCCGGGACATATGAATATTGACAAGGTGGTTGAAGCTGTAAAGCAGGGCGTTGCTCTTGCAGGCGGCGTTCCGATAGTTTTTCCGGCTATCGCAGTATGTGACGGCATTGCAATGGGTCACGAGGGAATGAAGTATTCGCTTGTTACCCGTGAGCTTATTGCGGATTCAACCGAAGCTATGGCAAAGGCACACGCCTTTGACGGACTTGTTATGATTCCCAACTGTGACAAAAATGTTCCCGGACTTCTTATGGCGGCGGCAAGGCTTAACATTCCGTCGATATTCGTAAGCGGAGGTCCTATGCTTGCAGGACGAGTTGACGGCAAAAAAATCAGCTATTCCACGGTGTCCGAAGCTGTGTCCCGCTTTAAAGTAGGGGAAATTGATGAAGCAAAGCTTTCCGAATACGAAAACAACGCTTGCCCCACCTGCGGTTCATGTTCGGGTATGTTTACCGCCAACAGTATGAACTGCCTTACCGAGGTTATCGGTATGGGACTTCAGGGCAACGGAACTGTTCCTGCCGTTTATTCACAAAGATTACTGCTTGCAAAGCATGCGGGTATGAAGATTATGGAGCTTGTAAATAAAAACATCTGCCCCCGCGACATTATGACCGAAAAAGCCTTTGAAAACGCCTTGACGGTTGATATGGCACTCGGTTGCTCAACGAACACCATGCTTCACCTGCCTGCAATTGCTCACGAATGTGGAATTGACATAGATTTGGATATTGCAAACGACATTTCCGCAAAAACTCCTAACCTTTGCCACCTTGCTCCTGCAGGAGAACACTTTATTGAGGAGCTTAACGAGGCAGGCGGAATTTATGCTGTTATGAACGAGCTTGCAAAGCACGACTTGCTAAACACGGACATCCTCACTTGCACAGGTAAAACCGTAGGTGAAAATATTGACGGCTGTGAAATCAAAAACACCGAGATTATCCGTACATATGATGAGCCTTACAGCAAAACAGGCGGAATCGCCGTGTTAAAGGGCAATCTTGCCCCCGACGGCTGTGTTGTAAAAAGAAGTGCCGTTGCTGAGGAAATGATGCACCACAAGGGCTTTGCTCGTGTATTTGACTGCGAGGAGGACGCCCTCAACGCAATTTATGACGGCAAAATCAACGCAGGCGACGTAGTTGTTATTCGTTACGAAGGACCTAAGGGTGGCCCCGGTATGAGAGAAATGCTCAACCCCACATCTGCAATTATGGGTAGCGGCTTAGGAAATTGCGTTGCACTTATCACCGACGGACGTTTTTCGGGTGCAACAAGAGGTGCGGCTATCGGTCACGTTTCTCCCGAAGCGGCAGTAGGAGGACCTATTGCTCTTATCGAGGAGGGCGACACGATTGAAATTGACATTCCCTCAAACTCAATCAAGGTGCTTGTTTCCGATGAGGAGCTTGCAAAACGCAAGGCACTTTGGTCACCTCGTCAGCCGAGAATTACCACGGGCTACCTTGCAAGATATGCAAAGCTTGTTACTTCGGGTACCAAGGGTGCAGTGCTTGAGTGATTAATTAAATTGCACAAATCAAGCAATTAATTTTTGCCAAATACAACATAATAAGTAAATAAAAAAAGCAAATTGCACAATTCACTCTTTGATATATTGGTCAAAGGGTGAATTTTTTTATTTTGCTCTATTTTTGTTGTATACATTATACAAATATGATATAATTAAGTATAATTAATTTATAATATTGCTGAATAATATATATTATTTACGGATTTATCATATTATTATCAAAACTATCATTAGCTAAAGAAGGGAGTTTTATTTTTGAAACAATATGATGCTACCAAAATTTTGAACATAGCCTTGGCAGGTCACAGCGGCTGTGGAAAGACTTCTGTTGCAGAGTCGATTCTTTACCTTGCAAAAACAACGGAGCGTTTGGGAAAGATTGCAGACGGAAACACAACGCTCGACTTTGACGGTGAAGAAATCAAGCGTCAGGCTTCAATTATGACAGCGGTCGCTCCGATAGAATGGAAAAATACAAAGATTAATCTTATCGACACCCCAGGTTTGTTTGATTTTGCAGGCGGAGTTTCAGAGGGTATGCGTGCTGCCGACACAGCTCTTATAGTTGTTTCGGGCAAGGACGGAGTAAACGTAGGAACGGAAAAGGCTGTTGCCGCCGCCACAAAGGCAGGCTTGACAAAGGTGTTTTTCGTAAACGGACTTTGCGACGAGGACGCACGCTTCTACCGTGTGTTTGAAAACCTCAAGGCAACCTTCGGTCCTGCTGTTTGTCCTGTTGTTGTTCCGTATATTGTAGACGGCAAGGCAAACACCTATGTTAATCTTTTTGATTACAAGGCATATGAATACGGCGAGGATGGTTCGGTAACTCCGACAGCCTTGCCTGATATGGGTACACGACTTGAGGGCTTGAGAGAAGCTATCAAGGAAGCTGTTGCTGAAACAAGCGAAGAATTGCTTGACAAGTTCATTATGGGTGAGGAGTTTACACCTGAGGAAATCATTCTCGGCGTAAGTCAGGGTGTTAAGGACGGCACGATTTGTCCTGTTTTCTGCGGTGACGCTCACAACACCTTCGCTATCGACCAGCTTCTTAACTGCCTCACTTGGCTTGCCCCCAACGCCGCCGCAAAGGGCGAGGAAATCGGTGTTGATGTGAACGGAGAGCCTGTTGAGGTTGCAATAAACGACAGTGCTGCCGCTGCTGCCATTGTTTTCAAGACAGTGGTTGACCCGTTTATCGGCAGACTTTCGTTTATAAAAACAGTTTCGGGCAAAATTTCTGCCGACACTCCTGTTATAAATATGCGTACCGGTACACAGGAGCGTATCGGCAAGGTTATGTATATTTGCGGTAAAAAGCAAATTGACGCCGAATATATCGGTGCAGGCGACATCGGCGTAATCCCCAAGCTTGCCTCCACAAAAACAGGCGATACGCTTTGCTCACCTTTGAGGAAGGTTGTGCTTGACGGAATAGATTATCCCGTTTCTTCATATACAATGGCGATTTATCCTGCCAAAAAGGGTGACGAGGATAAGGTTGCACAGGGAATTTCAAAGCTTGCCGACGAAGACCCGACGATTAAATTTGAAAATAACCACGAAACACACGAAATGCTTGTTTCGGGCTTGGGCGAACAGCACCTTGATGTTGTAATTTCACGACTTAAAACAAAGTATAACGTTGACGCAAGCTTGCAAAAGCCGAAGATTGCATACAGAGAAACAATCCGCAAAAAGGTTACCGCTCAGGGAAGATACAAAAAGCAGTCGGGCGGTCACGGTCAGTTCGGTGATGTTTGGATTGAGTTTGAGCCGTTTGATACCGACGGTCTTGAGTTTGCCGAAAGAGTTGTCGGCGGAGCTGTACCTAAAAACTTTTTCCCTGCGGTTGAAAAGGGACTGCGTGATTCTATCCAAAAGGGTGTGCTTGCAGGCTATCCCACAGTTGGAATAAAAGCAACTCTTTATGACGGCTCATATCACCCTGTTGACTCGTCTGAAATGTCGTTTAAAACCGCAGCAAGCTTAGCATATAAAAACGGTATTCCAAACGCTTCTCCCACACTTTTGGAGCCTATCGGCAGCCTTAAAGCCACCGTTCCCGACGGAAATATGGGCGATGTAATGGGTGAGGTAAACAAACGCAGAGGCAGAGTTCTCGGAATGTCACCTGCCGACGGCGGAATGCAGGTTGTTGAGGCAGAAGTGCCGATTGCTGAAATGGCAGATTTCTCAACCTTTATCAGACAAATTACTCAGGGCAGAGGTTCTTATGAATTTACCTTTGTTCGCTATGAGGACGCTCCTGCAAATGTTGCCCAAAAGGTGATTGAGCAGGCAAAAAAGGAAGCCGAAGAATAATGATACTTGCAGGAGTGCTTCGGCACTCCTGTTTGCCAATGACAGGGGTATAGTAGATGATGAGAATTGAACACGTTGCGATTTATGTAAAAGATTTGCAAAACACAAAGGAGTTTTTTGAAAAATACTTTGCTGCCGAATGCGGTGAATTGTACCATAATCCCAAAACAAATTTCAGCTCATATTTTTTAACCTTTGACAGTGGAGCAAGGATTGAAATTATGAATTTACCGTCTTTGTCGGCTGTTCAAACCAAACGACCGTTGGTTGGTTATGCACACATAGCATTCAGCGTCGGTAGCAAAGAAAATGTTGACGCTATAACCGAAAATCTGCGGCAAGACGGCTTTCGTGTTATAAGCGGGCCGAGGACAACGGGCGACGGTTATTATGAAAGCACGGTGTCCGGCATTGACAACATTTTGTTGGAAATAACTGTATAAATTTCTTGACATAGCAAAATTGATGATATATATTAGGAGTATAAGGAGGGGTGCGTTTTGAAAAGATATGTTATTGTTGCATAAGCTTTGGCTGTGCAATTAAAATGATATTGTTATAGCCATTGCTTATCCTTGAGAGTAAAAACTAAGGAGGCAACAATGAGCTATATTAAGGCAGACGAGGTTCTGCCGCAAAATATTATCGCAATAATACAGCAGTATATCGACGGAGAAAGTATTTATATTCCAAAAAGGAATAATGAAAGAGCTGAGTGGGGCAAAAAATCAGGTATCAAGCAAGAGCTTCAAACAAGAAATCGCTCTATATTCAATGACTATCTGCTTGGTGTCAGCACGCTTAACCTTGCCGATAAATACTGTCTTTCTGATAAAAGTATCCAGAGAATTATTCGTGATATGAAGAATCAAAACCAAGAGCCTGTGCATTGATGCACAGGCTCAAACTTTTTTCTAAAAATTAATGAGGTTTATTCCCGAATCAATCTTTGATATAATAAAATTGAAGGGAGAGATAATAATGCAAATTATAAAAAATTATCGCAATAACGACACGCTCAGAGCGAGCTTTAACAGACTTACCGAAAAGGTTTTTTGCTTTACCTTTGACGGTTGGTATGACAAAGGCTTTTGGAACGATAAATACATACCCTATTCATTAGTAGAGGACGGCGAGGTTATCGCAAATGTTTCTGTTAATATCGTAGATATAAACGATTACGGCACGCTCAGGCATTACATTCAGCTTGGAACGGTTATGACTGATGAAAAATACCGCAACAGAGGTTATATCAGAATCCTTATGAATGAAATCTTCAAGGATTACGGCGAAAAGGTTGACGGAATATACTTGTTTGCCGGCGACGATGTCAAAGAGTTTTATCCGAAGTTCGGCTTTACAGCCACAAAGGAATATCAATACTCAAAAGCCGTTGACACAACCTGCGAAAAATCAATCGAAGCTTTTCCTGCTGATACACCTGAAAAATGGCAGGCACTTGAAAACGCTTTTGATTCAAATGCTTTTCATGGCGGCTATGATATGGTGAACAATTTTGATTTGATGATGTTCCACATCACGGGCTATATGCAAAACAGCGTGTATTTTGACAAGCAGAGCGGTGCATATGTTGTTGCCGATGTTGAAAACGACAGCCTTTTTATTCATATGATTTTGTCTTCAACAAAGGTTACAATCGACGATGTTGTAAAAATGTTCGGCAAGGATATAAAAACCGTAACGCTCGGTTTTACTCCGTGTGATGCAAGCGGTTGGAATGTTAAGGAATATTTTGAAGAAGATTGCACATTGTTTCTAAAAGATTTTTCGCTCGACGACAAAAAAATAATCTTCCAAACCTTGTCGCATGCATAGAGGTAAAATGAATATCGAATTTCAAAAAGTTAAAGAGCCGAGAAAAATATATGATTATATGGCTAAAGAGGTATTCCCGTATAATTACAAAACAGAGTATAATATATGGGAAAACTCTTTTCTGAATGATGTTGACGGCAACGGCAATACCTTGTTTTCAGAGTTGGAAGCCTTAGGAGCATATTCGGGCAAAAGCTTGGTTGGATTTGTTCAATACGGAAGGACTGCATTTGGTTTTGACGATGACGGAGAGCTTTCAAACGCTGTTTCCTATCCGATTATACGCAGTCTGTATTTTGACAAAGACCTAATCGAAGTCGGCAACTCCTTGCTAAGCAAAGCGATAAATGCTTTATCAAACGGTGAAAGCAGCAGAATATATGCATTTTTTCACTACTTCGGTATGTCGTGCTATGCAAGGCACGGAAAATTATTTGAGGGCTTCAAATACATAAATGACTTGTTGTTGAAAAACGGATTTTCCGTAGAGCATAAAAATGTGTTTTATTCATCATCAATAAACGCCGAAATTATCTCGGAGGTCACACTTGCTCCTCAAAGCATAACGCAGGGCAATCAACAGTATTTTGATTTTATTCTTGATGCTTCAACAGTTGGCGGCTGCGAGGTGCATTTTCTTGAACAGGGCAATATTGCATATCTGAGATGGATTTATGTTAATGAAAATATTTGCAGCAAGGGCATCGGCACAAAATGTATGGACGCTCTGAAGTCATATTTGTTTTGCAAAGGAATTACAAAATTTGACACCGATACCGCAATTTCAAACAAAGTGGCTCAGCATTTTTATGAGAAAAACGGTTTTGTAAATCAAGGTGTTACAACAAGCTATTACAAGGCTTTGGAAAACCGAAACACATATGTGACGTTATAATTCAAATTTAATACAAAACAAATCAAAACCTCCGTGGCAAGACCTACGGAGGTTTTCATAAGTTTATCAGCTTTTGCTGAATTGGCTGTTGTACAGTACGGAATAGAAGCCGTTTTGCTTTATCAGTTCATCGTGACTGCCCTGCTCAATGATGTTGCCGTCTTTCATAACAAGAATAACGTCGCTTTCTTTTATTGTAGAAAGTCTGTGAGCAACAACAAAGCTTGTTTTGCCCTTCATCAGCTTGTTAAATGCCTTTTGAACACGAATTTCCGTGAGCGTGTCAATCGACGATGTTGCTTCATCAAGAATAAGCATCGGAGGATTTGTCAGCATTGCTCTTGCAATGCACAAAAGCTGTTTTTGACCGTGACTCAGGTTTCCACCGCCCTCGCTGATAATCGTATCATAGCCTTTCGGCATACGTCTGATAAAGCTGTGTGCATACGCCGCCTTTGCTGCGGCAATAACCTCATCGTCGGTTGCGTTTTCGTTGCCGTAACGCAGATTTTCCATAATTGTTCCCGAAAACAACCAGCTTTCCTGCAAAACCATACCGAAACATTTACGAACATTGTCACGAGTCATATCCTTAATGTCAACCCCGTCAATGGTGATTTTACCGCTGTCGGTTTCATAAAATCGCATAAGGAGATTGATAAAAGTTGTTTTTCCGCAACCGGTCGGACCGACGATTGCAATGTGGCTTCCGCTCTTAACATCAAGCGAAAAATCGGTGATGAGCGGCTTTTCCTTTGAATAAGAAAAGCTGACGTTTTCAATTTTGATGTCGCCTCGGCAATCGATGACAGCCTTTGGTGCGGAAGTATCGGGCTTTTCGTTCTCTGCTTCAAGCACCTCAAATACTCTTTCGGCAGCCGCAATGCCTGTTTGAAGCTGTGTCAAAACGCCCGTAACCTCGTTAAAGGGTTTTGTATATTGGTTGGCATAGGTTAAAAAGCACGACAACTGGCCTACGGAAAGCGGACCGCTTATGGCAGCTAATGCACCGATAACGCCTACTGCGGCATATACTATTGCGTTCACAAATCTTGTGCTTGGATTTGCAAGAGCTCCTGCAAATTGAGCCTTAAAGCCCACCGTGTACAGCTCGTTGTTGTATTTTTGAAAGTCATCAAATGCACGCTGTTCATATGAAAATGCCTTAACAATACGCTGATTTCCGACATGCTCCTCAACATATGAAGAAATTTCACCCTGCAAGCTTTGCTGCTCGGCAAAGCGTTTGTGAGTCAGTTTTCCGATAAATGCCGCAACAAACAGAGAGAGCGGCGTAAGGACGAAAACAACAATGGCGATTTTCCAATTTATCAACAGCATAAAAACAAGAGTGCCGATGATTGTTACAACGCCTGAAAAAAGCTGTAAAAACATCTGTGTCAGTCCGTCACCCACAGCGTCAATGTCGTTGATAACTCGGCTGATTAAATCTCCGTGAGAATGGGTGTCAATATAGGAGAGAGGAACATTGTTGAATTTTTTGAAAACATCCCTGCGTAAATCACGAACGGTTTTGTAGCTGATAATGTTGACAAAGTAGTTCATTATCCATTGGAATACAGTAACGCCGACGATGCCGATGAGAATGTAAATCAATATGCGTGCAATGCTCTCAAAATCTACGTTACCGACGTCGATAATACTGTCTATCGCATCACCGACAAGCACGGGAATATACAGCGTAAGCAAAACGCTGATTGTTGCACTTAAAAGAGCAATAACAAGATAGCCTGAGTAGGGCTTGATTTTTTTGATTACCTTTGAAACGGCCGATTTGTTTTTCATTTTTTAACCTCCGTTTCGCTGAGCTGAGAAAGACATATCTCACGATAGGTTTCACAACTGTCAAACAGGCTTTCGTGAGTACCCTTGCCGACAAGCTCTCCGTCGTCAAGCACAAGAATAAGGTCGGCGTTTTTAATGGTTGAGCATCTTTGTGTTACGATGATAACCGTCATATCCTGCGTGTTTTCTTTAAGTGCAAGTCTGAGAGCGGCGTCGGTTGCAAAGTCAAGTGCCGAAAAGCTGTCGTCCAAAATCAAAATCTTGGGCTTGGATGCAATTCCTCTTGCAATACACAGTCTTTGCTTTTGTCCTCCGCTGAAATTTTTGCCGCCCTGCTCAACAAAGCTGTCAAGCCCTTTGGGGAGCTTTGACACAAAGTCATATGCTTGAGCGATTTTAAGAGCGTCGATAATTTCTTCGTCGGTTGCGTTTTTGTTGCCCCACTTCATATTATCTCTGATTGTACCGCTGAACAGCACAGATTGTTGGGGAACAATGCCCATTTGCTGTCTGAGCTGTAAAAACGGATATTCCTTGACGTCAACGCCGTCAACGCACACGCTGCCGCTTTTTACATCGTAAAATCTCGGTATAAGCCCGACTAGAGTTGATTTTCCGCTTCCCGTTCCGCCGATTATGCCGACGGTTTGTCCTCTTTTGATTTCAAAGCTTATGTTGTTTAGCTCGTCTGCACCGTCACCATAGGTAAAGCACACATCGTTAAAGCTTATTTTAGGTGTATTTGCATCGTCAAAAATTTCGATGCTTTCGTGATTTTTTTCAACAACGCTCGGCTGAGTTTTCAGCACCTCGTCAATTCGTTTTGCACAGGCACTTGTCTTTGTCAGCAAAATCACAAGGTTTGCAACAACCACCATTGCAAGTAAAATCTGCGTCATATAGTTTACAAGTGCGATAATGTCGCCCGAAAGCATACCGCTGCCGTTGTTTACGTTTACGGCTCCGAACCACACAATTGCAACAATAGCAAGGTCGGTAACGGCATAGGTCACGGGGCTGAGCAAGGCGGAAAGACGGCTTACCCTGATGGAAGTTTTTGCAAGGTCTTCTGTTGCAAAATCAATTCGCTGCTTTTCGCTTTTTTGCTTTGAAAAGGCACGGATAACCCTGTTGCCTGAAAGGTTTTCTCTTGAAATAAGTCCGATTTTGTCAAGCTTTTTCTGCATTGCCGAAAAAATAGGTACGCTTTTGCTCATAACAAAATAAAGCGTAACTGCTATTAAAAGTGACGAAGCAAAGAATATTATCGACATCTTCAAATTAATCGTCATGGCCATCACAAGTGCTCCCACAACAATAAACGGAGCACGGGTGAGCAGACGAATTGACATTGCAACGCTTTGCTGAACCTGATTTATGTCGTTTGTCATTCGTGTTATCAGCGACGGAGTGCCAAGCTTGTCAAGCTCTGCGTGCGAGAGTGTGTTTATGTGCGAAAACAGCGAGCTTCTCACCTTTGTTCCAAAGCCCTGTGACGCTTTGGAAGCAAGATATTGGCAGACAAGTGCAAACGAAAGTCCCAATGCCGCAAGCAAAACCATTAATCCGCCCATTTTAATTACATATGCAGAGTCGCCGTTTTTTACGCCGTCGTCGATTATGCTTGCCATAACAAGAGGAACAAACAGCTCAAGTATAGCCTCAATCAGCTTGCATATCGGTCCGATGATACATTCTTTTTTGTAATCCTTTAAAAATCTTCTTAATCTAATCATTTCAAATTCCCGTCAAAATATTTTCTATGTATTATTTTACACCAAAATCTTCAGTTCATCAACTATTTTGAATTTTGAACATAAAAAAGAGGCGATGGATTTACACCGCCTCTTTAAAAATATGATTAGCTTATTTAATAAGGCTTTTGCCGTCCATTTCTTCGGGCTGGGGAAGCTTCATAATTTGCAGCATTGTAGGAGCAATATCTGCAAGTCTGCCGCCTTCTCTAAGCTCGCAGTCATAGCCTACTACGCAGAAAGGTACGGGATTTGTTGTGTGAGCTGTAAACGGCTCGCCGTCATCGTCAATCATCTTATCGGCATTGCCGTGGTCGGCAGTAATAAGTGCAACGCCGTCCATTTCCCTGACAGCATCAATAACCTTGCCAACACAGGTGTCAACAGCCTCAACAGCCTTAACAGCGGCCTCAAATACGCCTGTGTGTCCAACCATATCGCAGTTTGCAAAGTTGAGAATAATCATATCGTATTTTCCGCTCTTGATAGCCGGAACAAGCTTTTCGCTAACCTCGTAAGCACTCATTTCGGGCTGTAAGTCATAGGTTGCAACAGCCGGTGATTTTACAAGGATTCTGTCCTCGCCGGGATATTGTTTTTCAACGCCGCCGTTAAAGAAGAAGGTAACGTGGGCGTATTTCTCGGTTTCGGCAATTCTTAACTGCTGCATACCGAGGCTTGAAATATACTCACCCAGAGTGTTGTCAAGTGTTTGCGGCTTAAATGCAACCTCTACGTTTGGCATTGTTGCGTCGTATTGCGTCATACAAACATAGTTGAGAGGGAAGAAGCCGTTTTTCCTTTCAAAGCCCTTAAAATCGGGGTCAACAAGAGCTCTTGTGATTTCTCTTGCTCTGTCGGGGCGGAAGTTAAAGAAAATTACGCTGTCGTTAGGCTTTATTGTTGCACCGTTTTTGATAACCGACGGAACAACAAATTCATCGGTAACACCCTGTTCATAGGAGCTTTTAACCGCACAAACAGGACATTCAGCTTCAACACCTTCGCCGTAAACCATAGCTGCATATGCCTTTTCAACACGATCCCAGCGGTTGTCACGGTCCATTGCGTAGTATCTTCCCATAACGGTGGCAATTTTACCTACGCCGATTTTTTCGGTTTCTTTCATACATTCGTCAACAAAATCCGCTGCACTTGACGGCGGAACATCACGTCCGTCAAGGAATGCATGAATATAAACGTTTTTCAGTCCCTTTTTCTTTGCAAGCTCCAAAATGCCGTAAAGGTGGGTGTTGTGGCTGTGAACTCCGCCGTTTGAGAGAAGTCCCATAAGGTGTAACGCTGTGCCGTTTTCAACAGCACTGTCCATAGCGGCGATTATTGCTTGGTTATCCTTGAGCTTGTCCTCGTTGATTGTCTTGGTAATTCTTGTAAGCTCCTGATATACAATTCTGCCTGCACCGATGTTGGTGTGTCCAACCTCGGAATTGCCCATCTGTCCGTCGGGCAAGCCAACGTCCATACCCGAAGCACCGATTTGTGTTATCGGATTTGATGAGAACAGCTTGTCAATATTTGGCGTTGCGGCATTGAAAATCGCATTGCTTTCGTCGTTCTTTCCGATTCCGAAGCCGTCAAGTATCATTAATATCAAAGGTTTTTTCATTTACAAAATCCTTTCAGATGAAATTGCTTATTAATCAGAAAGGGCGTACAAAGTACGCCCTCTTTTGCGTTAAAATTATTTGCTTGCGGCTTTTACGATTGCTGCAAATTTTTCTGCAACAAGTGAAGCACCGCCGATAAGACCACCGTCAACATTGAGCTTTGAAAGAAGCTCGTCGGCATTTGCGTCGTTCATTGAGCCGCCGTACTGAATTGTAACAGCGTCTGCAATTTCCTGACTGTAAAGCTTTGCAAGAGTTGCACGAATAAATCCACAAACCTCTTCAGCTTGGTCAGCAGTAGCGGTTTTGCCTGTGCCGATAGCCCAAACAGGCTCGTAAGCGATGATTGTCTTAACAACATCCTCTGCCGAAACATCAAAGAGGTCAAGCTTAATCTGTCTTGCAATAACCTCCTCGGTAATGTCACATTCACGCTCCCAAAGAAGCTCACCTACGCAAACAATCGGCTTAAGACCTGCTGCAAGAGCAGCCTTAGTTCTCTTGTTTACTGTTTCGTCGGTTTCACCGAAATACTGCCTTCTTTCGCTGTGACCGAGAACTACATATTCAACGCCCATTTCTTTGAGCATACCTGTTGAAATTTCTCCTGTAAAAGCACCGCTTTCAGCCCAATGGCAGTTTTCTGCACCGATTTTAACATTTGTACCCTTTACTGCTTCAATAGCAACGCTGAGGTCAACATAGGGAACACAAGCGATAACTTCGCAATCAGCGTCCTTAACAGCGGGAACAATAGCTGCAAGAAGCTCTTTTGCTTCGTTGGGAGTTTTGTTCATTTTCCAGTTGCCGGCTATAACGGCTTTTCTTTTAGTTTTATCCATTATTATATTCAGCCTTTCAAAAATTAATTGTCAGCGATTACTGCAATGCCGGGAAGGGTTTTGCCCTCAAGATATTCAAGAGAAGCACCGCCGCCTGTTGAGATGTGGCTCATCTTGTCTGCAAAGCCAAGCTGAATAACAGCAGCCGCACTGTCGCCGCCGCCGATGATTGTTGTTGCGTCGGTGTCTGCAAGTGCCTTTGCAACGGCAATAGTACCCTTTGCAAGAGTCGGGTTTTCAAACACGCCCATAGGTCCGTTCCAAACAACGGTTTTTGCGTTCTTAACAGCGTCAGCGAATAATTCCTGAGTTTTTGTGCCGATGTCAAGACCTTCCATATCTGCCGGAATACTGTCTGCGTCAACAACCTTAACGTCGATAGGTCCGTCGATGGGGTCGGGGAAGCTTGCTGCGATAGTTGTGTCAACAGGAAGAAGAAGCTGTTTGCCGAGCTTTTCTGCCTTTTCCATCATTTCCTTGCAGTAGTCGATTTTTGAATCATCAACGAGTGAAAGACCAACCTCTTTGCCCTGAGCCTTGAGGAAGGTGTAAGCCATACCGCCGCCGATGATGAGAGTGTCGCATTTTTCAAGGAGGTTAGAGATAACGTTGAGCTTATCTGCAACCTTTGCACCGCCGAGAATTGCAACAAACGGACGAACAGGATTTTCAACAGCGTTGCCGAGGTAGTTGATTTCTTTCTGCATAAGATAACCTACTGCGGTATCCTTGATGTGGTCTGTAACACCTGCTGTTGAGCAGTGAGCACGGTGAGCCGAGCCGAAAGCGTCCATAACAAAAACATCTGCAAGAGAAGCAAGCTCGCCTGAGAAAGGCTCAAGGTTCTTTGTTTCTTCTGCTCTGAAGCGTGTATTCTGAAGAAGAACAACGTCGCCGTCGTTCATTTCAGCAACAGCCTTTTTAGCGTTTTCGCCAACAACGTTGTCATCGTCTGCAAAAACAACTTCCTTGCCCAAAAGCTCGGAAAGTCTTACTGCTACGGGAGCAAGTGAGAATTTTGCTTCGGGGCCGTTCTTCGGCTTGCCGAGGTGAGAGCAAAGAATAACCTTGCCTCCGTCTGCGATCAGCTTTTTGATTGTGGGGAGTGCAGCGGTGATACGGTTGTCGTTTGTGATAACGCCGTCCTTAAGAGGAACGTTGAAATCCACACGAACAAGCACTCTTTTGCCTTTTACGTTAATGTCGTCAACTGTAACTTTGTTAAGTTTCATTAGGTTCAATCCTTTCGTCTTATAAGAATATTGTAAAAATTTAGTATTTTCACATACAAAATTATTATATAACAAAATGTAGATTTTATCAATAGAAATCTGCAATTTTTTATTGCAGACAGGGCATATTATTAAAAAAAGTTAAAAACTTCTCGTTTTTAATTTTAAACCTGCAAATTGTTTGCTTCGCTCCACCTGTGATTATGAAGCTCGCCCTTGTTGAGCAATTCGGGAAAATCCCATTGTCTAAGCACTTCATATGCGGCTATTGCCACAGAATTTGACAAATTCAAGCTTCTTGCTTCGTCAATCATCGGGATTCTGAGCGTGCTGTTTGGGTGCTTAAGCAAAAGCTCCTCAGGTAGTCCCTTTGTTTCCTTGCCAAACAAAAGATAGCTGTCGTCGGGATAGCTTACGTCCGAGTGGCGGTGTGTGCCTTTTGTTGAAAAGAAAAAGTAGCTGCCGCCCTTTGTTTTTTCAAAAAAGTCGTCAATGCTGTCATAATATGTAATATCCAAAAAATGCCAATAGTCAAGTCCCGCACGCTTGAGCTTTCTATCGTCAATTGCAAAGCCCAATGGTTTAACAAGGTGAAGCTTTGCTCCTGTTGCGGCACAGGTGCGTGCAACATTGCCGGTGTTTTGAGGAATTTCGGGTTCAACAAGCACAAGATTTAGTTTTGCCAAGAATTATCACTCCGTTTTTCTGAAAATCTGTTTTATTATATTTTAAATCGCAAACAATAATAAAGCAAGATATTTTTCTTGTCAAGACAAAAACCGAAATTTCGGTGAATAACGATAAGGAGATGAAAAGATGACTGCAAATCCTATGATGAATTTGGTAAAAGGTGCGGCAATCGGTCTTGCCGCAGGAATGGCTGTCGGCTATGTTGGCAAAAAGGCGGTTGACGATAATCCAAAGCTGAAGAAAAAAGCTAACCGAGCTTTCAAAACCTTTGAGAATATTATGGACACCGCTCAATATATGTTCAGATAACAAACATCCCCTCGGAAAATCCGAGGGGATTAGCTATGAATTTAATTTATCAGCATACATAGTTGAGCGGGTTGATTTTTTCGCCGTTTTCAACTATTTCAAAGTGAAGGTGAGGTCCGGTGGAGTTGCCTGTTGAACCTACATAAGCAATGGTGTCGCCTTGAGCAACAGACTGTCCTGTTGTTACCGCAAGCTCACTTGCGTGACCGTAAATGGTTTGATAGCCGTTTCCGTGGTCGATTACAACATAGTTTCCGTAGCCGCCGCCGTCATTGCCGGCAAAGGTTACCGTGCCGCCGTCTGATGCAACAATCGGCTGACCGTAAACTCCGCTGTCGGCAATATCAACGCCCCAGTGCATTCTGCCCCAACGCCATTCATAAGGACTTGAGATTGAGTGAGTGTAGGGCAGAGGCCACATAAATTGACCGACAGAAGTTCCTGCCGAAGATGAGCCTGCCGGATATTCGCCGTCCTTTGAGCCTTTTACAATAACTTCGTTAACAGGCTCCTTTGTAATTTCAGTTCCCGTTACAACAGCGTCGGTTTGAACGCCGTCTGTAAAGGTTACTCTTAACAAAACCTTTTGCTCGCCGTTTTTGCCTTCGGTTTTAACGGTTTCATTGGTTGAAAGCTCCGTATCATCATACTCGGTTTCGGTATCGTACTGAAGCTCGGTTGTATAATACATATCTGTTGCAAGTGAGATTGAAAATTTGCCGTCTGCGGCTGCCATAATTTCCTCAACAGACATCATTTGGTTGTCATCAAAGCTTCCGCTCTTGATTTTTACATCATTTGCAAACTCGGTTGTGGTTTGTGAGTCGTAGTCTTTTCGATAATCAACAAGCACCTGCTCAAGAGCTTTGTTAAGCTCGGAAACGTGGCTTGTTGCACCGATAAGCTCACCGTCAATATACAATCCCGACACGCCTGTGCTTACAAAAAACTCCGGATTGATAAGATCAATGTTTTCGTTTTGGATTTCGTCGCTTGAAGAAGCAAAATAAAGTGTATTTTCGGCTTCGTCGTTTTCTTCTGCCTTAACCGTAACAACAGACGGTGCAGCTTCAACGGAAGCAGGCTGGTCAATAGCACTTGCAACCGTAACACACGAAATCATTAATGCTGTCAAAGACGCAACAACTGCCAAAACCGCTCTTTTTTTCAGCAAAGTGTGAGTACGATATCCGTTAACGGCTTCGCTGTGTGCGTATTTGCGATTATTTACAGCAACGATGCGTGTGATAGATTCTTTGGCGGAGCTGTTAAACTCATCTCCCAAACCCTGTCTGTTATGATTGTAAACCTTATCAAGCATATTGCTCTGAGGCTTTTTGCCGACAGACTTAACCTGCTTTGCGGTGGGTGACTTTTTCTTTGCTTTGCAAAGCTTTATTGCTCTTTTTGCAAAGCGAACTGCCTTTTGAGCTGTATTAAGATTGTCTTTTCTTTTTGACTTTTTATTTACTGAGCCAAGACATTCGATTTCGTCAAAACCGTCGATGCCGATGAATTTGGTATTCAAAATAAATTCTCCTATCTCATTAACTGTTACATATTTGTAACAAACTCAATGCTTTAATTATATCAAATTGTAATCAAATTTCAATAGAAGAAAATAAAAACGTGAAAAGAAACAAAAAAACGACTGCAATTTACAAAATTGCAGTCGTAATTAATAATAATTCTAATAATTAATTATACTCTAAGTTATCAACAGAATAATTATTCAACAAAGCGTAATATTCTTTGAGAGCATTTTCAGCTCCGATTTTGTCGTGTTCCTTGTAATTTCCACATTCTTCGGCAGTTGTTCCGGGGATTTCTCCTTTGTGTTCTGCACACTTTTTAATTGTATCTTTAATCAATTCAAGAGCCTGTTCATGCGTTAAATTTCTTACAAGGAAATAAAAACCTGTCCTGCAACCCATAGGACCAAAGTAAATTACATTGTCGGCATATTTGCTGTTGCGTGCATAGGTTGCGAACAAATGCTCAATGGTGTGCATAACGGGATTCGGAAGAAATGGGGGAGTGTTGGGCTTTATAAATCTCATATCATAGGTTGTAATGTCGCCGTCAATGCGAGAAATATAAACACCGGGAATAAGTGTGTTGTGGTTGATTGTAAAGCTTGCAATTTTTTTCATAATAATCTCTTTTCGTAAACGATATTTTATTTGATTTAATCATAATCGGCTACTTGCGTAAAGCATACGTTCAAATCAACAGGTCCGTCAATTCCGTCAATATTGCCGCTTGCAGAGTATTGCCACATAGAAAACTCGTAATAGAATGTGGGTACGTCCGAGTATTCGCAGTACCAAATATCATAGTCGGCAAGCTGGGTTAGGTCATACTTAAAATACAGCTCTCTGCTTGGAGAGTATATCATCGGCTTGTAGCCAAGCTCTTTGATTTTTTCGCAAAACGCCTTTGCACATTGAGTTGCTTGATTGGCGGTAACGCTGTCGGTGCGTGCGTCATCGTCCTTTACGATTTCCCAGTCGTAGGCAACGGGGTAGTCAAGCTTTATGTCACCGAGAACTTCCTTGACATACTCGGCTTCTTCAATCGCTTCCGCATTGTTGATTGCCTGCGAGAAGAAGTAGCCGCCGACCTTTAATCCTGCTTTTTTAGCTTCGGTTATGTACTGAACAGCCATATCATCTGTGTAGATACTGCCGCTGTCACCGTAGGCTCTGCCACCTATTCTTATCATCGCAAAATCCACTCCGCTTGCCTTGACCTTGTCCCAATCAATGCTGCCGCTGAATGATGAAACGTCGATGCCCACCTTTGAAGCGGACTTTCCGTTTTCATTATAATATTTAAAATTATTGTCAGCCGAGAAATTTTCGCTTTTCAGCTTGTTTACAGCAACTCCCTCAAGCTCTGTAATCCAAATTTCACCCAAGGTGTTGTCATTGATATGGATTTTTGAGCCGGTTGTCTTAACCGTTGTGTCGGTAGCTTCTGTTGATGCGACCGAGCTTGAGCTGTTTGAGGTTTTACTGCCGGAGCAGCCTGACAAAATTGCAGAAAAAGCAAGGAAAAATGCCAAAGAAAGGCTTGTAATTCTTTTCATATTAAATTCTCCGTTTCCTCTATCTAATTACAGAATAACACAATTTTTTCAAGATGTAAACTACATTGAACAAAATTAGTATTGAAAATAATTGCATAATTAAGTATAATAGACTTGTGTTTCTAAGTTGTATCGACAATTTTCAAGGAGGCGAAAAGGTGAACAGTGCAAATGTGAGCGGTTACAGCAAAAAATCTAAGTCGCAATTACTGAAAGCTATTGATGAATGTCAGTCGCTCAGCCAATTATTTGCACTTATCCAGCACGAAGAAATTGTAATTCAAATGCACACTCAAAGCGGTGCTTCTAACCTTAAACCCAAAACGCTCGGACATAAGGAAATTATTGACAAAAAGGATACTCCGTTTGAAAGATTGAAAGCGGAGGTAAGAAAATCTGTCGAAAACGGCGGAGAACGTCAGTCAAGCTCTGCTTTTGAGCCGATTGTGCCTGCAAAAGCAACAAACAGAAAAAAAGAAGCTCTTGCAAAGGCAAAAGCAAAGAAAAAGAAGTTGAAGTAATATAGAAATATAATTCTAAAAAAGAAGTAAAATAACTTTAAGCAAAAATATAATTCTAATATAGAAAATACGGACTACATCACCGGATTTGTGATATAGTCCGTATTTTGTTATATAATTCTAATAAAGAAATATATTAAAATGATAATTCTGATATAGAATTAAAACCAAAGCATTATAATTCCTTATAAGAATAATAACCGCGGTTAGGTGATAGATGGGTGATATAAAAATTCTATTAAGGAATAATAATCTGTTATAATTCTAATATCGAACATTAATCGATTGCTGTTGTTTCACATTCTTTAGCACACATTTTCCCTTGAACGTCAGTATAATAGTCACCTTTGAGCAAAATCTCGGAAATAGGCACAATCTCATATCCGTTTTCTCTTATGCCCTCAATCACCATCGGCAACGCTTCGGGTGTGTTGGTTGCACCGTTGTGCATAAGGATAATACTGCCGTTTTGAATTTTTGAGAGTATGTTTTGCGTAATCTGTTCGGGGGTTGGGTCTTTCCAGTCGAGCGAATCCACATCCCATTGAACGCAGTACATTGAGCAGCCGTTTACGGTTTTTACAACATCATTGTTGTAGTCACCGTAGGGGGCTCTGAACAAAGTCGGCTTACAGCCGGTGATTGCCTCAATTTTGTTGTTACATTCTTCAACTTCTTCTTGCATTTTTGAAACAGCGGTTTGCGTCATATGCGGATGAGTATTGCTGTGATTTCCCACATCGTGACCACGGTCTGCAATTTCTTTTACGCTTTCGGGAAAGTTATCAACCCACGCACCCACCAAAAAGAACGTGGTTTTCACATTGTATTCGTCAAGAATATTCAAAAGGTTTTCTGTTTGCTCGTTACCCCAAGCGGCATCAAACGACAGAGCAACCTGCTTTTTGTCTGTGTCAACGTGGTAAATAGGGATCTCACGAGGCGTGTTTGCGGTTTTGACAGCCTTCTCCGTTGATGATACAGCCAACGCCGTGGCAAGCCCTCCTGCCAAAAGGCAAATACCTATTGAAATCAGTTTACGTTTTGTTAATATAAGTAAACGCATAAAATCCCCTCCGATAAATTATATGAAGGGGATTTTATATTATGCTTTATTCTTTATTCTTTATTCAAAATGCCACTTTATGCCGTCCTTTGTGTCCTCAAGAACAACGTGCATTTCTTTTAGCTTATCTCTGATTGCGTCGGCAGTAGCCCAATCCTTTTCGGCACGGGCTTTTGTTCTTTGTGCAATAAGCTCTTCAACCTCGGCGTTAGCTTCGCTGTCTGTGTTTTCGTTTTTGCTTTCACGAATAAGGTCGAGTGATAAAACCTTGTCAAATTCGCTGATGACATACAGCTTTGTTGCGTCGCTTACATCAGCCTTAAGAGCGTCATAAACGCAGGTAAGACCGAGAGAGGTGTTGATGTCGTTATCCATAGCTTCCTCAAATTTCGCAATAAGCGGCTTTGCAGCGTCTTTGTCGGGTTCACCGTCAGCCGATAAAGCTGAAATTCGCTTAATCAGCTTGTCATAAGCAATAGCCGTGTTGTCGAGGCTTTCATAAGAGAATGTCAGCGGCTTGCGATAGTGACTTTGCAAGCAGAACATTCTGTAAACAAGCGGATTGTAGCCTTTGCTTTCAAGCAAGGAAACCGTAAGGAAGTCGCCCTTTGATTTGCTCATCTTGCCCCTTGCGTCATTAAGGTGAAGAACGTGAAACCAGTAGTTGCACCATTTGTGACCAAGGAACGCTTCGCTTTGTGCAATTTCGTTGGTGTGATGGGGGAAGGCGTTGTCGATTCCGCCGCAATGAATGTCAAGATATTCGCCGTTGTGCTTGTAGCTGATGCAGGAACATTCAATGTGCCAGCCCGGATAACCAAGTCCCCAAGGGCTTTCCCACTTTAATTCCTGAGAATCAAACTTTGATTTTGTAAACCACAGCACAAAGTCGGTTTTGTTGCGTTTATTTTGGTCTTCTTCAACGCTGTCTCTAACGCCCACGACAAGGTCGTCCTCGTTCATATTTCCGAAAACATAGTAATTTTCAAGCTTTGAGGTGTCAAAATAAACATTGCCGCCGGCAATATAAGCATAGCCCTTTTCAAGCAAGGTGGAAATCATATGAATGAACAAATCAATGCAGTTTGTGGCAGGTTCAACAACGTCTGGACGCTTAATGTTGAGCTTTTCACAATCGGAAAAGAAGGCGTCTGTATAAAATCCCGCAATTTCAAGAACAGTTTTATGCTCACGCTTTGCACCCTTGAGCATCTTGTCCTCGCCTGTGTCTGCGTCGCTTGTAAGATGACCTACATCGGTGATGTTCATAACACGGTTGACGTCATATCCCGAAAACCTAAGATACTTTTCAAGAACGTCCTCCATTATATATGTCCTCAAATTTCCAATGTGGGCAAAATGATAAACAGTTGGTCCGCAGGTGTACATATTTACCTTTTTGCCGCTGTGAGGAACAAACTCTTGTTTCGTTTGTCCGAGCGAATTATATAAAATCATTAGATTACTCCTTGTTGATTAGCTTTTTCAATTCTTCAGAATCTTCCAATTCTTTGATTTCGTGTTGAAGCTCACTTATCTTGTGGTCAAAATTACACAATGCGAGTGCAACGGGATCCGAAACGTGTATCTGGTCAAGGGTTTCGCTTCTTATTCCGTTGAGCTTTACGATTCTTGCAGGCACACCTACTGCCGTTGCGTTTGCAGGCACTTCACTTAAAACAACCGCACCTGCGGCAATTCGAGCGTTGTCGCCCACCTTAAACGGGCCGAGAACCTTTGCACCGGAGCCGACAAGAACATTGTTGCCGAGGGTTGGGTGGCGTTTTCCCGTGTCTTTACCCGTGCCGCCGAGGGTAACGTTTTGATAGATAGTGCAGTTATCTCCGATTACTGTGGTTTCTCCGATAACCACGCCCATACCATGGTCGATAAATAAGCCCTTGCCGATTTTTGCAGCAGGGTGGATTTCAATTCCTGTTTTGTGACGGCTTCGCTGAGAAATAAACCGTGCAATAAATTTATGGTTATGGTTATAAAACCAATGTGCCTTTCTGTGCGACCTTACTGCCTTAAATCCCGAATAAAGGAAAAACACCTCAGCCTTACTTCTTGCGGCAGGGTCACGTTCGAGAATGGCGTTAATATCTGATTTTAATGTTTCAAACAAATAATCACTTCCAGTCAGCGGGTTAAAATTCTGATATAAATTCCTTGTTTTGAACTATATATATAATTCCCGAAATTATTGCGAATACGGTTGAAATCCACAAGAGGATTTCGTTGACTATCCAAAATGCCGCCGCAACGTCAGCGGAGTATGAATTTGCAAGCTGTGTTATATCAATAATAATCTGTAACGCCATAATTGCAATCACGGCAATCATCTGCGACACGGTTTTTGCCTTGCCCCAAATATTTGCGGCAACAACCTTTCCTTTTGAGGCTGCAATCAGCCTGATGGAGGTAACCGCAAATTCTCTGAACAACACAATGATTACGGCAATGCAGTCGCAATAGCCCATTTGAACAAAGCACAGCAGAGCCGCAAGCACCAAAATTTTGTCGGCAAGCGGATCGGCAAATTTTCCGAAATCTGTAATGAGATTTTGCTTTCTGGCAATTTTACCGTCAAGTAAATCCGTTACGGAAGCAACCGCAAAGATTAACAATGCCGCAAGATTATTCAGAGGAAAATCAATAAGCAGGGTAGCCACCAAAAAAGGAACAAGCACAATACGCCCTACTGTCAGTTTATTAGGTAAATTCATTTTGTTGCCTTCTAACCATCAAAAATTAAATCATTTCACCGATAGGGTCACAGTCCATATAATCGGTTACTTTAACGCTTACAAAGTCGCCTGCTTTCGGCTTTTTGTCGCCGCAGGTGAAAAATACACAGCCGTCAACCTCAGGTGAATCGGCATAGCTTCTTCCGAAATAACATTCTGCAAGCTTATCAAAGCCCTCTACAAGAACCTTGATTTCCTTGCCGATGAGCTTTTCGCAGTATTCAGCCATAATAAATTGCTGTTGCTCCATAATTATATCGGCACGCTTTTGCTTTGTTTCATCATCAATTTGGTCGGGCAAAAGTGCGGCGGGAGTTCCGTCCTCTTTGGAATATGCAAAACAGCCGAGGCGTTCAAACTTAATATCCTTTGCAAATTGTGCAAGCTGTTCAAACTGTTCGTCGGTTTCACCGGGAAATCCCGTGATAAACGTTGACCGAAGCACCACATTTGGAATTTTGGTTCTGATTTTCTTGAGAAGCGATGTCAGGGCTTCTTTGTCGCCGTGACGATTCATACGCTTTAAAACCTCTCCGTTACAATGCTGGAGAGGCAGGTCGATGTATTTTACAATCTTATCTTCATTTGCAATCGTGTCAATAAGCTCGTCTGTCAGCTTGTCGGGATAGCAGTACAAAACCCTTATCCATTCCAAGCCCTCGATTTTGCAAAGCATCTGCAACAGCTTTGCAAGGTAAGGCTCACCGAACAAGTCTTCACCGTAGCGGGTGGTGTCTTGTGCAATAACGTTAATTTCTTTAACGCCGTTTTTAGCAAGCATTTCGGCTTCGGCAATGATATTTTCGGGCTTTCTGCTCCTGAATCCGCCTCTTATCATCGGAATCGCACAATAGGTACATCGGTTGTCACAGCCCTCGGCAATTTTAAGATAAGCGGTGTAGGGGGGAGTGGACTGAATCCTTCCGCCCTCAAGCGGTAAACACATTTTGTCGGGGAAAAGCTCGGTTTTTTTGCCGTTGAGAGCTTTTTCCACTACGTCTGCAATTTGTTCGTTTGCACCGATTCCGATTGCGGCGTCAACCTCATAAAGCTGTTTTGTGATTTCGTTTTGATACCTTTCGGCAAGACAGCCCGTAACAATAATTGCCTTGATTTTGCCCTCAAGCTTGAGCTTTCCAAGCTCGATAATCTCATCAATGCTTTCTTGCTTTGCCGATTCAATAAAACCGCAGGTGTTTACAATCACCGCATCTGCGTCGGCAGGGTCATTTACAATTATATATCCTTTGTTTTTCAGAGTAAACAAAAGCATTTCGGCGTCAACCTGATTTTTTGCACAACCAAGCGAAACAATACCGACCTTATTATTCATAAAAATCTTCCTCTGTATATTCTGCAAGTACGCTTTTTATATCGCTGTGGCGATAGCCCAGCCGCTGCAATGCAGCAACAGCACGCCGTTTGATTTTTTCATCGCAGATATTACGATATTTTTTATCTATCACCGTTCTGATTTGTTCTTTTTCGTCAACCTCAATATCATCAAGCACCTGATGTGCAAGCTCTTTGTCAATACCCTTTTGAGCAAGTCCGTAAACTGCCGCCGACTTTGACATATGCTTGCCGAAAATCAGCTTGCGTGCATATTGCTCCGCAAAGCTTTCATCGTTAACAAGTCCAAGCTCCTCCATACGTTCAACAGCCTTGCTTGCCGATTCCTCGTCACAGGTACGCTTGATTTTGTCCGAAAGCTCCTTTTTTGAGTGGTTGCGGTAGGAGATAAGCCAAAGTGCCTTTTCTTTTGCACGGCGTTCATTACTCAGCTTTATGATTTCGTGCAGGTCATCATCATTAATATCTCTGCCGACATCAAAACGGTTTTCTATGAGTGTCCTTGTATCAAGATTCATAACAAATTCACCGTCAAGATACAACGCACTCATAGCCTTTCTTCTCGGTTCAATAGCTGTAATCAACATCAGTCTTCAACAAGAACGTCAATGTTTGCTTTGCTCTTTGCAGGGGCTTTTTCGGCAGGCTTTTCGGGTGCAACCTCTGTAACCTTTGCTTTCGGAGCGGGCTTTTTGCGGTCATACAGCTTATCAATGTTTTCCCACAGCTTGTCTTCGATTTCTTTTGCAAGGTCTTTGTCCGTCTTAAACAGCTCCTTAACCTTGTCACGTCCTTGTCCGAGACGTGTGCCGTTGTAGCTAAACCAAGCACCGGCCTTTTGCACGATGTCGGCTTTAACGGCAAGGTCAAGCAGTTCGCCCTCTTTTGATATTCCTTCGCCGTACATAATGTCAAATTCAGCTTCTCTGAACGGCGGTGCAATTTTATTTTTAACAACCTTGGCTCTTGTGTGCGAACCAATCATTTCGCCGTTTACTTTGATTGTTTCAACTCGTCTTATGTCAATACGAACGGAGCTGTAAAACTTCAACGCACGTCCGCCCGTGGTAACCTCAGGATTTCCGTAAATAACGCCGACCTTTTCACGAAGCTGATTGATAAAGATAGCTACGCAGTTTGATTTTGAAATTGCACCTGCCAGCTTTCTTAACGCCTGCGACATAAGTCTTGCGTGCAAACCAACGTGACTGTCGCCCATTTCGCCCTCTATTTCTGCCTTGGGAACAAGAGCTGCAACCGAGTCGATTACAATAACGTCGATAGCACCGCTTCGGATAAGTGCTTCGGCAATTTCAAGTGCATCCTCACCTGTGTCGGGCTGAGAAACCAGCAGAGAGTCAACATCAACGCCCAAAGCCGATGCATAGGTGGGGTCAAGTGCATGCTCAACGTCAATAAAAGCAACGTTGCCGCCGTTTTTCTGTCCCTCTGCAATACAGTGCAGAGAAAGCGTGGTTTTACCCGAAGATTCGGGACCGTATATTTCAACAATTCTTCCTCTCGGAAGTCCGCCGATGCCGAGTGCAACGTCAAGTGAAAGCGAGCCTGTTGAAATATGTTCTATATTCATATGCTTGTTTTCGCCCAAACGCATAACGGCACCCTTGCCGAATTGCTTTTCGATTTGTGCAAGTGCCGTATCAAGTGCTTTCATTTTGTCAACTGCCATTTTCATTACCTCCGTATTCCGAGCATACTCGGAATTTATATACAAAATATTTTTGTGAGTTTGCAGCTTTAATTATAAAATAAATTATTTAAAATTGCAATAAAACCAATACAATAAATCGAACAAATTTTCTATTTATTGAGCATTGTCCCGATTATTGCCCTTTGAATACCGCCAAAGTCGTTTTCAATTCGTATATTACCAAACCCTGAGGCTTGCATAAGCGAAGCCACATAATCAGCTTGTCCTTCGCCCAGCTCAAAGGCAAGTGCACCGCCGAATTTCAGCTTTTTGCTCCAATTTGATATAATACTTTCATAAAAAATATATCCGCTTTCGCCGCCGTCAAGTGCCGTTCTCGGTTCAAAGAGAACCTCCTGTTGCAACGAGTCGATTTCATCGCTTTTAATGTAGGGTGGGTTTGACACAATCAAGTCAAATGCACCGTTCTCAAACGCATTATAACAACTGAAAATATCTGCTTTTACGGCTTTTATATCCGTATTGTTACGACTAATATTCTTTTCAAGAAATATAAATGCTTTCTCGCTTAACTCAACTGCGGTAACCTCTGCGTTTGCAAGCTTATTCAATGCCACCGAAATCGCACCGCTTCCCGCACACAAATCAAGTGTGGCTTTGCCGCTTCGATTTTTAAGAAAATCAATACAAAGCTTAACAACGACCTCGGTGTCGTCACGGGGGATAAGCACACCCTCTCCGACAAAGAAATCAAAGCCGCAGAAGTTCCAGCTTCCTAATATATATTGCAGGGGAATATGCTTTAAACGTCGATTCAAAAGCTCATCAAGCGTGGATTTTTCTTTGGCATCAAGCTCTCTGTCGCCGTTTGCGATAAGCGTGGCTCTGCTTGCTCCCGTTGCGGCTTCAAGCAAGGTTCGAGCCTCAAATTCATATTCTTCAAAATTATTTTCACGCAAAAGCTCCTTGCATTTTGCATATGCTTGTTTAAGTGTCATTACTTGTTCACAATGTCCGAGCCGTCCTCGGGAATAACCGCTTTGATAGCCTTGATTGCAACCTCAATCATTTTGTCGTCGGGTTCTTTTGTGGTAATTCTCTGTGCCCAAAGTCCGGGGGCGGCAATGATTCTTGTCAACAGGTTGTCGTGCTTTCCGCAAATTTTAATCAGCTCATAGCCTACACCGCATGAAACAGGGAGCAAAAGAATCTTGAACACAGGACGTAAAAACGCAATTCCAAACGGAGCAACGGGAACAAAAAGTCCCACCAAAATGCCGATTATAAGCATAATAACCATAAAGCTTGTTCCGCATCTCGGATGAAAACGAATTTGCTTTTTTACGTTTTCAACAGTAAGCTCTTCTTCGTTTTCGTAGCAAAAAATAGTTTTATGCTCGGCACCGTGATACATAAACACACGTTTCATTTCCGTGGTTTGTGACACAACAATTATGTACAGCAAGAACAAAACGAGCTTTAACACGCCTTCAAAAATTGATTTCCAAAGCACGGTCATTTCGCCCTCGTCTTTAAATGCCGGAACAAAGTTAGATGTTAAATCAAACAGGAAAGAGGGGAGGAAGAAAAACATAAATACCGCAAACGCCACTCCGATTACAGAGGCGATTACCATAACTATTTTTACAAGGCTGTCACCGAATTTATCATCGAGCCATTTTTCAAATTTAGACGGTTCTTCTTCCTCAATTTCGCCTGCTTCCATTGCTTTGTCGGCAGACATCATAAGCGATTTGTACGAAAGTCGCATTGAGTCGATAAGTCCTGCGATGCCTCTGAAAAACGGAAGCTTGAAAAACGAGCATTTTGAGGGAATGGTGTTTATGCTGATGTCCTCGCTGTAAATTTCGTTTTCGCCCGTTCTTACGCATACGTTGGTGCGTTGCGGACCACGCATCATAATTCCCTCAATAAGGGCACTGCCGCCTATTGAGGTGATTTTTTTAGTTGAGGTTTTTGAATTTTTTTTAGCCATATGTATTTCCTTATTCCGATTATAATTTAATGTTTTCGGGCAAAGAGTTTTCTTCGCCCTCTTTATATACAGGGAACGTCAGCGTAACGGTTGTGCCGACGCCCTCACCGCTTTCGATGTCAAGTGAGCCGTGATGCAAATTCATAATTTCGTCAGCAACGGCAAGACCGATGCCCGAACCCCTCACGGTTTGATTTGCCTTGTAGAATTTTTCTTTAACCTTCGGCAAATCCTCGGCGGAAATACCACAGCCCGAATCCGTGACGATGATTTTAATAACGTCGGGATCATCCTTTGTGTAAATAACCTGAGCTGCAACAACTCCGCCCTTTGGAGTGTATTTTAAAGCATTGTCAAGAATGTTAATAAAAACCTGCTTAAGGCGATTTCGGTCGCCGTAGACGGGTGGAAAAACGGTTTCGGGATCGTCATACAAAAGATGAATCCCCTCGTTGACCGCACGCTCCTTGAGCATATACACGGTTTCGTCAAATTCGGCAAGTATATCTATTTTTTCGTTCATAAGCACCATTCTGCCGCTTTGGATTCTTCCAAAGTCCAAAAGCTCCTCAACAATGCTTGTAAGTCTGCCGCTTTCCTTAATAATAACGCCCATACCCTTGTCAAAGGTGCGTCTGTCAAGCTTGCCCCTTTCGGAAAGCTGCATAGTTTCCGCCCAACCCTTAATTGCGGTAAGCGGAGTTCTCAACTCGTGTGAAACACGGGAGATAAAGTCGTTTTTCATCTGTTCGGTGGTTTGCAAATCTTTTGCCATATCGCTTACAGCGTCGCACAAATCACCGATTTCGTCATCGTATTTATGGTCGATTTTCTCGGAAGCCGAAAAATCGCCGTGTGCAATCTGAGCCGAAATCTCGGAAAGCTTTCTGATGGGCTTTACAATGGAGCGGATAAACATAAGCCCCGACAAAACCACAAGCACAATAATAATGATGCCAATTAGTATGATAAATCCCGACACAATCATTATTCGTTCGTTAATCGGGTCCATTGATACAATAAATCTTATAGCTCCCACAACGGTTCCGTTGTCGTTTGTGATGATTCTGGTTTCGCTCATAGCCTTTTCGTTGGTGCTGAGCTTGCCGTTCCAAAAAGCGTAACCCTCTCCGTTTGCCTTTGCCTGCTCAAAATCAGTCAGCTTTTGTTCTTCCGAGGGAATAAATCCCGTTGACGTCATAACAACTCTGCCTGTTGAGTTGATAACCATAACCTCCATCTGCTCTTTTTTGTCAAAGTTTTCAACATAATCACGGGCAGCAGAGGTAAAGGCTGTTGAGCTGTCGCTTGTATATCCCGAAAAAACAAGCGACAATTCGCTTGTAGCCGAAGCAAGCTTTTGCTCAACGTTGTTTTGAAAAAGGTATGTAACAAGAAAAATAAGGCTGACAACAATTAAGACAATAATGGTCAGAATAACGCTGAGAGTGTTAAGCATCCAGCGTTTCGTAATGCCCCTAAACATATTGTTGCAGCCCTCCTTTTATGAAAAATCAGCGAGCAACACGGTTGCTCAAAATAAATAACCTGTTATTCGCCCGAATCCCACTTGTATCCGAGACCCCAAACCGTAATAATATGCTTTGGATTTGAGGGTTCGTCCTCGACCTTCATTCTCAAGCGTCTGATGTTTACGTCAACGATTTTGTCTTCGCCCACATAAGCATCGCCCCAAACGTGATTGAGAATATCAATTCTGTCAAGTGCAACTCCGGGATTTGAGAAGAAGTATTCCATAATCTGAAACTCAACCTGAGTCAGCTCAATCATCTTGCCGTTTTTATGCAAAGCACGGTTGCGAAGATTCAGCGTGAAGTTGCCCGATTTGAGTTCTTCTTTAAAGTTGTTTTCGGAGTGTGACTGAGCCAAAGCAACTCTCCTGTACAGCGAATCTACTCTTGCAAGCAGCTCGCTTGGAGAAAACGGCTTTGCAACATAGTCGTCTGCACCCAGCATCAGGCCGGTTACTTTATCCATTTCCTGAGTTTTTGCCGAAAGCATAATGATTCCGATGCCGCCGTTGCGGTTTCTCAGCTCCTTGCAAACCTGAAAGCCATCGATACCGGGCATCATAATGTCAAGGATTGCAATATCAAAGTCGCCGTCGTTTTCATCATACTTTTTAAGTGCGGTTTCTCCGCAGTCTGCTTCAACAACGTCATAGCCTGCACGGGTGAGATTGATTACCACAAAATCACGGATTGCAGCCTCGTCCTCGCAAACAAGAATTTTTTTCATATTCAAAACCTCCGTTTGGTAGTGTTAAACCACGATTTCGTCAAGGAGCGAAAAAGCGGTTTTTATTTCATCGTCTGTCATTGCATAATTGCTGTCGCTGTCTGAGTTGATAAAGGTATAAGCGTATTTGTTATCCTTATAAATGAGCGTGTATTCATCATTGCTTTTGCCCATATCCCACTCTGAAACGTCAAACATTTTAATTTCAAAAAGCTTGTCGCCAAAGTCGCCGTCCCATTCATAAAACTCTGTTGTGTTATTGTCGGGTACGCAAACGGCAGTCACCGTATTGCCAAGCCAGCTTTCGGGCATCTTAATGGTATATTTAAGGCTTTGGTCGGCAATCATATTTACATTCGGAACGAGCTTTTCACCGTTTTCGTCAAAGGTGTTCCATGCGATTTTAATTCCGCTGTTTATACTTTCGTCCTCCGCAGGCTGCGGCAGGGAGCTGATAATCGGAATTTCATATATCAAATCATTGTTTATGTCCGAGCACACAACAGGAACGCTGCGTTGTGTGGCGTTTTTGGTTTTTTCCTTGTACAGAGGATTTCTCAGCAAGGTCAAATCGTTATTATAATATATAATCTGAGTGTTGATGTCCTCGTTTGCAAATGAGCCGTCCACCAAAAGTCCCTTGACGCTTTGATTCAAATCGCACACGGCAACACTTTTGTATTTTATAACGTTCGGATCCATCGGCACGGTTGCCTTTACATACAAAGAGTTACCGGTTTCGCTGTATTCCAGCATCGTGGCTTTTGCTTCGTTTTCAGTGCTGTAAAGGGAAAGGGCAATAACCTCATATTTGCCGTCGCCGTTTAAATCACCGCAATAAAAGGAAGAATACCTTTGCCCTGCGTTTATGGTTTCTGTTTCGCCATTTGAATAAGAGCAGCACGACAAAAAGCTTTCGTTTATCGTGTAGGTTGAATAGCCGACGAGGATTTCAAGGTTTTTATCTCCGTCGATGTCGGCAAAATCAACGCTGTCAACATCGGTTGTTTCGGTCACGAAGTCAGATGAAAGCATCCATTTGCCCTCGTTTTCATACATAACAAGCATATGGATTCCCGTAACATCGCTTTTTTTGCGGTAAAAAGCCACAGCTTCGTCAACGTTGTCGCCGTCAAGATCGGTCATAATAATAGCACTGCGGTAGTTGCCGTTTTTCGGGTATTTGAGTGTGTAAGCACCTTTTGCGGTGTCGGCAATAAGCTGTTCGATTTCAGCGTCGTCGCCCATGGTTTTCGGCGGTCTGAGTATACTTTCAGTGCTGAAGTCGGTAAAATCACAGCCGCTTGCAGACATCAAAAACAAAGCTCCGATAACAGCAGCCGCAACGGAATACTTCAGCTTCAAGTCACTGCCTCCTTTACTGCTTTTGTCTTGCAATGCAGTATTTAATTTTTATTCCCTCGGAAGAAAACATTTTTTCGTGTTCGGTTTCAATGTTTTCTTTAACATCACTTGCGTGCAAATCTCTTGTAAGGTAAAGAATTTCATATCCGCTTTGCTCAAAATACTCAAGGCTTTCATCAAACAGCTCATCGTCGTCGGTCTTAAAGCGGATTTCTGCGTCCTTTTTCAAAAAGATCTTATACATTTCAAGCTTTTTATAATATGTAAGTCTGCGTTTTTTATGCTTTTTGCGAGGCCACGGATTGCAAAAGTTGATGTAAAGTCTTTCGATTTTGTCTTCGGGCTTGATGATATTATCAAGCTGTTCAACGTTATATTTTACAAGCAGGAGATTTGAAATATCCTGCTGAGTTTTGTTGTTTTCTTCAAAAAGCTTTACAATAGTTCGTCTGCCCACGCCGAGCATATCTATTTTTATGTCGAGTGCAATTATGTTGTATTCGGGGTGAAGAAGTGCGAGTTTTCCGGCAAAAGTTCCCTTTCCGCAGCCGATTTCAAGATGGAGCGGCTGTTCTGATTTAAAAGCGGTTTGCCATTTTCCTGCATATGCTTCGGGATTTTTAACATAAAAGTCGCACACCGAAAGCTCCGGCTCAGCCCATTTCTTTTTTCTGATTCTCATATTTCCTCATAAACAAAAGAATTATTTTAAAATATTTACATTTTATTATATCAAATTGTAACAAAATATGCAATATTTATTTTGTGCAAATGACGATATAATTAAGCAAATTTAATAAAATCATTGTATGTTGTCGATTTTGTAAACAAAACGCCCTCAAATTCTTCGGAGAGCTTCTTTATAAGCGGCAAAATTACAATGTCTTCACTTTTAAAATGCCCTGCGTCGATTATATTTATGCCGAGTGTATTTGCGGCGTTGATTTCGTGGTGCTTGATTTCGCCTGTCAGCAAAACATCTGCATTTTCTTCTGCGGCGGCAAAAATTTGGTCTCCGCCCGAGCCCGAGCAAAGAGCCACGGTTTTGACTTCACCTTTTATTTCCGTGTATCTTAGTCCGTTGCAGTCAAGTGCCGATTTTACGCTTTTGACAAATTCAGCCGTCGGCGTTGTGCGGTTAAGCTTTCCGACAAACATACATTCTCCGTGTGCGGAGCGTCGCACTTCAGATAAACCGACTGCTTTGGCAAGGCAGGTGTTTACGCCGAATTTTTCGGACAAATCAAGGTTTGTGTGCATACAAACAGCGGCAATTCCCTTTGAGATAAGGGAATACACAGGACTGCTTTCGGCAATCTGCCTTACGGGGCTGAAAATCACGGGGTGGTGACTTATAATAAGCTCACAGCCGAGCTTTTCGGCTTCGTTTACAACGTCTGTTGTTATGTCAAGCGACACAAGAGCCTTTGAAACAGGCGTGTCCTTGTCGCCGACAAGCAGACCGCAGTTATCAAAATCCATTGCACTTTCAAGCGGAGCAAAGCTCTCGAAAAAGTTCAGAATATCATTAATTGTTGTCATTGATAATCTCCTCAAGCTGTTTTGCAAGCACAACAAAACGCACATCACCGTTTGCCTGTTTTTTAAGCCTTTCAATGTGACTTTTCAGAAAACGAAGATGCGTTTCGTTATTGGGGTCAAGCTCTGCAAGGTAGTAATATATCTCATCCTTTTCGGCAGGCTTGCCTGTATATTCCGCAAGGATAACCGTGTAGCACTTGTGTGCAGCCACACAACAATCCTGAGCGATAATTTCGTATCCGTTTTGACACAGCCATTTCACAAGATGTTCGCTCTTGGTCATCGGCTGAAGTATAAAATGCTTTGATTTGTCTTTGGCAAAGGGGCAGTTTGTGATAATTTCGGCAATCAGCTCGCCGCCCATTCCGGCAATAACAATGTCGTCGGCTTCATCTGAGCGTATGTTTTTCAGCCCGTCCGAAAGTCGTGTGGTTATTTTGTCACACAGCCCTGCGGCAGCAATGGTTTGATAGCCCCTTTTAAGCGGTTCGGGGTTTATGTCCGCTGCCGTTGCAGACGGGCATTTGTCGCTTTGGCACAACCACACGGGTAAATACGCATGGTCGGTGCCAATGTCGGCAACCTTTGCACCGTTGCGAACAAATCTTGCACAAAGACTCAGTCTGGCGTCAAGATTTGCAGTCATCAGCCGATAGCCTTGTTTAATGACGCAACAAGGGCGTCAACGTCTGCACCGTGAACGGCACAAGCTTCTTCGATGGTTTCACCTCTTGATGCAGGACAGCCCAAGCAGTGCATACCGATGCTGAAGAAAATCTCCGCTGTTTGGGGATACTTGTCCAAAACATCACCGATGATAGAGTTCTTTGTTATTTCCATTATAAAAACCTCCTTGTTTTTACTGTTCTTATTATAACACAAGTTACAAAAATTTAAAGGCTTATTTTGCCCTTGTTCATATTCTGCTCCAATACTTTCTGTCAAGACTTCGATATTGCACAGCTTCAAGCACATGCTCGGAGCGTATGATTTCGCTTTGCTCAAGGTCTGCAATTGTGCGAGCAACCTTCAAAACTCTGTCGTATGCTCTTGCCGTAAGGCCGAGCTTTTCAAAGGAGCTTTTAAGCGTGGCTTCCGCCTCCTTGTCAATTATGCAGGCTTTTTCAAACTGCTCGGCGTTAATTTTTGAATTGCAAAGCGTGCTTGTGTTTTGAAAACGATAACGCTGAATTTCTCTTGCTTTGTCAACACGCTTTTTGATTTCAGCCGAGGTTTCGGTGATTTCCGTGCTTCTCAACTCGTCAAATTTCACAGGCGGCACTTCAACGTGAATGTCAAACCTGTCAAGCAGAGGACCTGAAATTCGGTTAAGATAGCGTTGGATTTTTTGCTCGGAGCAACTGCAATGATGTGTTTCATCGCCGTAATATCCGCACGGACAGGGATTCATTGCCGCCACAACCATAATGGAGCAGGGGTAGGTGCAGTTTTGCCCCGACCGTGAAATTGTTATCATACCGTCCTCAATGGGCTGACGCAAAACCTCAAGTGCCGTTCGTGAAAATTCGGGAAGCTCGTCCAAAAACAGCACTCCGTTGTGAGCAAGCGATACCTCGCCCGGCTTTATCATTCCTGTTCCGCCGCCGCCCAAGCCCACGGGAGTAACCGTGTGGTGCGGTGAGCGAAACGGTCGAGCTGTTATCAGACCGTCACGGTGCAAATATCCTGAAATTGAATGAATTTTTGTGGTTTCAATCATTTCTTCAAATGACATATCCGGAAGAATGGACGGCACTCGCTTTGCAAGCATGCTTTTGCCCGAGCCGGGAGGCCCGATAAGCAAAATGTTGTGTCCTCCTGCCGCCGCAATTTCAAGTGCACGCTTTGCTTCAAATTGTCCCTTTACCTGAGAAAAATCGGGTAAAAACTCTGTTGAGGAGCTTTCGCTGTGTTTAAGCGGAGGTACCGGCAAAAAATCCTGCGGATTGTTGAGCATATTTTTAAGCTGAACAATATCCTTAACGCCGTAGGCTTCAATTCCGTCAACAACCGAGGCTTCACTTGCGTTTTGATACGGAACATAAATTCTTTTAATTCCACATTCGCAGGCTTTTATAACCATCGGCAAAACGCCGTTAATTCCCCTTAAATCACCGCTCAGCGATAATTCACCCACAAAAGCACAGTCGGAGGTATCCCCGATGATCTGCCCTGTGAGCTTGAGCAGGTTAACCATTATCGGCAAATCATAGATAGGACCTTCTTTTTTGATGTCGGCAGGAGCAAGGTTTAGAGTGATGTGAGCCGACGGAAGCTTGAACCCGCAATTTTTCAATGCACTTTTAACTCTGTCACGGCTTTCTTTTACGGCGGCGTCGGGCAGTCCCACCATATCAAAAGCAGGCAATCCAAGCTGAATTGCCGCCTCAACCTCGACCTTGTAGCCGTCAATACCGTTTATTCCGAAGCTGTTGCACTTAACAACCATAATTTCCTCCGATTTGCCATAATTTTGTCAAGAATTTACTGATTTTGCTATATTATATCATTAATATACAAGCATTACAAGTGACATAATCAATCAAAATCAAACATTTTCCTATAAATGTTGCACAAATAGTATTGATGATATTCTACATTTTTACAGAAAATATAAAATTTCATTGACATTTGGTCTTAAATAATATATTATCTTAATATATAGTTTTGTGTATTGGAGTGAGTTAATGCCTTTTTCAAATAACTCCTACTCCTCATTATCCGATGTTGCCCTTGTAAAACTTGCTAAAGGCGGTGACGACAAGGCTTTTGATGAGCTGTCTATGCGTTACATAAGTGCAATCGGCTTTACAGCCCGCAAGTACACGGCTCAGGGCTATGAGCAGAATGATTTTGTGCAGGAGGGGCTTTTGGGGCTGTTTTATGCTTGTCGTACATATGACGAAAACGGCTCGGCATCATTTAAAAGCTATATGACAACGGTTGTAGAACGTCGCTTTGTTTCGATAATACGTCGTTCCAACGCCAAAAAGGCAGTTCCCGATTCTGCCCTTGTTCAGCTTGAAAACCTCGGTGAAAGTGTTGAGGACTCCGCCTTGACTCCCGAAGAGCTTGTTACAATGAAAGAGCATTTGGAAATTGTGACGGCAAAGCTCAAAGCATTGTTATCAAAGCGTGAGTATGAGGTAATAATGCTGTATGCAAGCGGGTTGAGCTACTCAAAAATTGCTCAAAGGCTCAAAATAAGTGAAAAATCGGTTGATAATGCACTTTGCAGAGTGCGAAAAAAGCTCTGCAACGAAAATATGTCCTGATGAGATTATGCGGTGCAACTCCGCACGGGGCAATAATTTATATTATACCAAAGAGAGGTAAAACCAATGTACGAAGACAAGACACTCGTTTGCAAGGAATGTGGAAATGAATTTGTTTTCACAGCCGGAGAGCAGGAATTTTATGCTGAAAAAGGTTTTGTAAACGAGCCCCAACGCTGCAAGGAATGCAGACAGGCACGCAAAAATGCTGCTAAAGCAGGACGCGAATATTTTGAAACAACCTGTGCTGAATGTGGCGGTCCCGCAAAAATTCCGTTTAAGCCTATGGAGGGTAAGGAATACTATTGTAGCGAATGTTTCGCAAAAAGAAAGGCAGAGGTTGAATAATATTTTAATCAAAATATATTTTTACTCTGTACACGGCGAGGAAACTCGCCGTGATTTTTTTGCGTAAATTCAAAGGTCAAAAAAAGTCAAAAAATTTTTATTTTTAAGAAAACAAGAGAATATCAAAGCATTTAAGAGAATTTCAGAGTTTGAATTGTATTATTTGACTTTAATTGACTTTGACTTTATCTGACCATTGAGTTAAAATACAATCAAAGGTTAAAAACCGAACAAAGCACAAGCATTGTGCGGAAAAGGGGCGACTAAAATGAGAATGAGCGACTTAGTAGCTAAATATATCCTTGAAATGCTCGAAGAACAGGACGGAAGTGCCGAGATTCGGCGTAACGAGCTTGCAGGCAGCTTGGGGTGTGTGCCAAGCCAAATCAATTATGTAATCACCTCACGCTTTACGCCCGAACAAGGCTATATTGTTGAAAGCAGACGCGGAGGCGGCGGATATATCAGAATAAGCCGAGTAAAAATGGATAGAGGAACGGCTTTGATGCATATAATTAACTCGGTCGGCAATAATCTTGACAAAGCAACGGCCGAAGCGATGCTGCATAATATGCTCGGTCGGCAGATATTGGATTTAAGCTCGGCAAAAATCATTGCGGCGGCACTATCCGACCGAACACTCACGCACATTGACCAAGAGCTTAGAGACATAGTTCGTGCAGACCTTTTTAAAAATATGCTGCTGACTTTAAACAGTTGAACGGAGGTATAATTATGAAATGTCAAAAATGCGGTGCAAACAACGCAAATACACATATTAAAACTATAATTAACGGTGAATTTAAGGAATACGATTTGTGCAGTGATTGTGCAAAGAAAATGGGCTACACAAATGTATTTGCCGATATGGAGGATGAGTTTTCAAACTTCCTCGGTAGCTTTTTCGGAAATGTTCTTCCTGCCAAAACTCAGGCAACACGCTGTGAGTTTTGCGGAAGCACCTATCCCGAAATTGCCAAAACTGGTCATGTCGGCTGTGCAAAGTGCTATGATGTGTTTGCCGATGAGCTTTATCCGTCAATTCGCAGGATACACGGAAACACAACCCATTGCGGCAAAAACAGCAAAAAAGCCGATAACACAAGAAATCAAAAGCCTGCCGAGCAGACTAAAGAGGATAAGATTAAGCAACTCAAATCAGAGCTTGAAAAAGCCGTAAAGGAACAAAATTTTGAGCTTGCCGCAGAGCTTAGAGATAAAATAAAGGAAATGGAGGCATAAAAATGAGTAACGAATCGGTAATTTCAACACGAGTAAGGCTTGCAAGAAATCTAAAAAGCTTTCCCTTTCCGTGCAGGCTTAATGCCCAAGATAAAGAAAAGGTAATCGAAAAGGTCAAAAATGCCGTTGAAAACAGCAACAGCCCCATTTCAAAAGAGTTTTCTTTTATCAAAATGTCCGAGCTTACACCTCAGCAGGGTGTGTCGCTTGTTGAAAGAAGGCTTGTCAGCCCGGAATTTATCAGCGAGTCGCAGGGCAGGGCGTTGCTTCTCAGCAAGGACGAAAGCATCAGTATAATGATAAACGAGGAGGACCACATAAGGCTTCAGGTTATCAAAAAAGGCTTATCGCTTGAAGAAGCATATGATGTTGCCGACAAGCTGGATACCTTGCTTGATGAGAATTTGGACTTTGCCTTTGACGAAAAATTGGGCTATCTCACCCAATGTCCCACAAATCTCGGAACAGGTATGCGTGCTTCGGTTATGCTTCATCTGCCTGCTCTTGAAAAAAGCAAGGCTGTCGGCAGAATCGCAGGCAATCTTTCAAAGCTTGGGCTGACAATCAGAGGAGCTCACGGCGAGGGAACAGAGCCAAATGGTGCGTTGTATCAGCTTTCTAACCAAGTCACACTCGGAATTTCGGAAACGGCGGCAACGGAAAATTTGAAAAATATCACAATGCAGCTTGTTTCACAGGAAAACCAAGCTCAGACAAGGCTTTGTTCAAGCATTGACATTCAAGATGCAATCAGTCGTAGCTTGGGCTTGCTTAACTCGGCTCTTGTAATCTCTCACGATGAAGCGTTAAAACTTCTTTCAAATGTTCGCTTGGGCATAGTGTCGGGACAAATCACAGGCATAAGTGCAGAAACCGTTGATAAGCTGATGCTGGCGGTTGAACCTGCAACGCTTACGGTGAATCTTAACAAACAGCTTTCGCCGCACGAAAGAGATATTGAAAGGGCAAAGCTGATAAAAGCGGCTTTGTCGTAAAATAAAATCGCATTAATTTACACAGCATAAAGACAGGAGGAAAATGTTATGTATGAATTCAGAGGCTTTACTCAAAAAGCAAACACTTCGCTGAACCTTGCTGTTGAAGCAGCTCAGGATATGGGCAATACCTATGTCGGTACAGAGCATATCCTGTTGGGATTGCTCAAAGAAGGCACGGGCGTCGCTGCCGCCGCACTTTTGCAATGCGGTGTCACCGAGCAAGCTCTTGTTGAAAAAATCAAAGCTGTTGACGGCGAGTCAGCTCAAACCCGTCTGACTCCCGACGACTTTACGCCACGCACAAAGCGTGTGCTTAAATCCGCAATGCTTATTTCCGCTAAAATTGGCAGTGGATATGTAGGTACAGAGCATTTGCTTTTAGCTGTTATATCCGAACGTGACAGCTACGCTTGTGCTTTTCTAAGAGAGCTGGGAGCAAGTGCAGACTCAATAGTTAAGGCTATTGAGGGCAGCCTGCAAAATACTTCGGGTGACGGCGGATTTGCCGAGGACGGTGCAAGTCTCGGACTAACACAGGGAGGCAAGCAGAGTGGCTCGGCTCTTGAAAAATTCGGCAGAGACCTTACAAAAGCCGCCAAGGGCGGTGAGATTGACCCTGTTATCGGACGTGAAAAGGAAATCGAACGAGTTATTCAAATTCTTTCTCGCCGCACAAAGAACAACCCTGTTTTAATAGGTGAGCCGGGCGTCGGCAAAACCGCAGTTGCAGAGGGACTTGCACTTGAAATTTCAAAGGGTAATGTTCCCGAAATTTTAAAGGACAAAAAGGTGGTAAGCCTTGACCTCACGGGTATGATTGCAGGTGCAAAATACAGAGGCGATTTTGAGGAACGTATCAAAGCCGCTGTTGATGAGGTCAAAAAGAGCAAAAATACAATATTGTTTATTGATGAATTGCACACAATCGTCGGAGCGGGAGCGGCAGAGGGCAGTGCAGATGCCGCAAATATCCTCAAGCCGTCGCTTGCAAGGGGCGATTTTCAGGTTATCGGTGCGACCACGTTGAATGAATACAGAAAATACATCGAAAAGGACGCAGCACTCGAACGTCGTTTTCAGCCCGTAAAGGTAGGCGAGCCGACCCAAGAGCAGGCTGTGCTGATTCTGAAGGGCTTGCGTGACAGCTATGAGGCTCACCACAAGGTGAAAATCACCGACGAAGCAATAGAGTCGGCGGTTAAGCTCTCCGCAAGATATATCGCAGACCGTTTTCTCCCCGACAAAGCAATAGATTTGATTGACGAGGGTTGCTCAAAGGTAAGACTTGCGTCACTCACATCCCCTGACAATGTCAAGGTGCTTGAGGACAGAATTGCAGACTGTGAAAAAGAAAAAGAAAGTGCAATCAATGAGCAGGATTTTGAAAGAGCCGCAAAACTCAGAGATGAGCAAAAGGAAATTCAAGCTCAGCTTGAAAAGGCAAAAAAAGATTGGCAGGATAAGCAAAAATCCGAATCGGGCGAGGTTACTCCCGAAATTATCGCACAGATTGTTTCGGATTGGACGGGTGTGCCCGTTGTTCAGCTTACCAAAGAAGAAAGCGAACGTTTGCTAAATATGGAAAATGTGCTACACGAAAGGGTAATCGGACAAAACGAGGCTGTTTCGGCTGTTGCCAAAGCCATTCGCAGAGGCAGAGTAGGGCTGAAGGACCCCAAAAGACCCGTTGGCTCATTCATCTTTCTCGGTCCTACCGGTGTAGGTAAAACCGAGCTTTGCAAGGCACTTGCTCAGGCAATGTTCGGTGACGAAAACGCAATGCTCAGGCTTGATATGAGTGAGTTTATGGAAAAGCACACGGTTTCAAAGCTCATAGGCTCACCTCCGGGATATGTGGGATTTGAAGAAGGCGGTCAGCTTACCGAAAAGGTGAGAAGAAAGCCGTATTCGGTGGTTTTGTTTGACGAAATCGAAAAAGCCCACCCCGATGTGTTCAATATGCTTTTGCAAATACTTGAGGACGGCAGACTTACGGATTCTCAGGGCAGAACGGTTGATTTTAAAAATACGGTAATCATTATGACCTCAAATGTCGGAGCAAGGCTTATCACCGAAAAGCAAAGCTCACTCGGCTTCGGAAACGACAGTGATGACAGCTCCCGGCAAAATACAAAGGAGCTTGTTTTGAGCGAGCTTCGCAATGTGTTCCGCCCCGAATTTTTGAACCGTGTTGACGATATAATCGTATTCAACAAGCTTACTCAAGACGAGATAAAGCAGATTGCGGGCAATATGCTAAAATCTCTTGCAGACCGTCTTGAAAATATGAATATCAAAATCACCTTTACCGACGCAGCCGTGACAGCCGTTGCCGATAAGGGGTTTGATGAAAGCTACGGTGCAAGACCGCTTCGCCGAGCAATTCAAAGCGAGATTGAGGATGTTCTTTCCGAGTATATGCTCGACGGAAAAATCACCGAAAACGCAGACGTTGTGTGCGATTTTAAGGACAATAAATTCACTTTTGAGTCCAAATAATCAATGCTCGGCTTTATCCGGAAAGCCTAAAGGCTCTAAGCAAGCGATAGATGTGATTCTGTCGCTTGCTTTTTTAATTTTGCCATACATAATAAGTGTTATGAACCGTTAAAAATTACGGATGATTTGTTTTAAAAGATTAAATTATCGGTTTCTTAACTCTAAATATAAGTATATTGCGAACAAAAACAACAGATTTATGAAGTTCTTTCTCTTTTTCTAACTTTGCGATTTGTTCTTCATAAGAATCTTCAAGTTTGCCAACAGTATCGAGAGTGTCTTTCATACCGTCAGCAATCTCTACATTTGCATTTTGCCGTGCGACTTCTAACAAATTTTCTAAAGATTCCGTTAATGTATTTGCTGAATAAGATAGAGCAAGCATATGGTTGCCGTCATTGTCGAGTCCAATATCAATATCGGGAAAAAGCTCAGCTATCTGATTTTGCAGAGACAAGAACTCAGAATATTCTTCATCAGACAATGACTCGTTTTCTCCGAGAGCGTTTACACCTTTTGCAAGTTCTGCAAAACGAGGCATCACGTCATCGATGCTCTTTTTTAAGTTTTGAAAATCTTTCGCTGATTTTTGAGCACTATCCGATATTTCTTTAAGTTTAGTGTTTGCATCACTTATTTTTTCGGTTAATGATTTACAATTTTCTTTGATGTTTTCAATAATTGCAGAAACTCCCGACATAAGCCACGATACTATTAAACCAATACCCATACCAACAACAGCATTAAGAGCAGTTGTTGCAATTTTAAGACCGATTGTAGCTAATTTTGATGCAATGAGAGAACTTACGTATTTTGTCAGCGAAGCTTCAGCTCCATCAAGACCTGATAAGTAATTGCCTAATGTTGAATTGGATTTTGCCACAGAATTGACAAAATCTTCTTGCGTTAATCCGCAGTCTGTTAATCCGTTTGCATTTTCTTTTAAAGAACTGTTATATTCATTAATCAACTTTTTTGCATTTCCAAGAGTTTTTTCCTGTGCTAACTGAGTTACATACAATTTGTTTTGGCTTTTAATATAATCATCAACATCCAAGTTCTTAAAATTTGTGTTTTGAATGTATAATTGTGCCTCGTTAGAAGCTTCTCTCATGTGCAAGTTGGCTGCTTCAATTGTAGAAGTGCCTTTGGTGACAGTTTTTATATAATTTTCAATTGCACTTGAATCGTCTTTTAATGTGTTTGTGAAATGTGAGTCATATGATATGCCACTCTTGGATTTAATTTCAAAAAATAATTCACTTATTTGTTTTGCAGCTTTACCAAATATGGAAACAATTTTTGTTCTACTAAGGTTTGCTTCATCTTCGATTGTATTGAATACCGAACTATTTGCTATTGCTTGATAATTATAAATGAAGGTGTGATGTTGCAAAAAAAATGAACAGTAATAAAAAATATTATTGACATTTATATAAATACTATTGACAGATAGAAAAATTCACGATATTATAGTCATAGTAAACAATTACTAATAATCAATTTTAGAGGTGTCATTTATGAATCTTAAAACACACTATTGCCCAATTTGTGGGATGGATAGACAAATGGCTAAAAATACTACCTGTGATTGGTGTGGAAACAAAATTGAGATGGTAGAATCTATACACCCACATCAATATTATCGGGAAGAAGCACAAAGAAGATATAATAAAAAATATATATTTAATGTTACGGAAGAAGAAGCACATAGTATTTTATTAGAGGAAGCAAGAAATAATCCATTGTTTGATGAAGAACTTTCCAAACGGTATTTTGAACAATGGCGAAATGAGGTTCATGCTGCTAATGCTACTAACCCATATTTTAATCAAGTAATAAAAAATAATAAAACACCCAAATGCCCAACCTGTGACTCTACAAATATAAGCAAAATATCTACCGCATCGAAAGTAATGGGTGGTGCTATGTTTGGATTGTTCAGCAAAACCGCAAGGTCGCAATTCAAGTGTAATAACTGTGGATATAAATGGTAAATATTTGCTCTCTTGCTTGTTACAAGCAAGAGAGCAGTTTTGTTTATAAAACTGTACTTTTATTGACATTTCTTATCACCGCTATGTCATACGGTCAAGCGTGTATGATAGAAGAAGATAAGATTTCTACTATTAAACCGTCATACTTCGGCAGTTCCGAGCGCATCTTATCACGGCATCGTTTCATATAACCGTGACCACCTGTTGTCGCTACTGTGAGGGCTTGTCTCATAGAGACCTATCCCTGCTGACCATTGGAGTGTAACATTGTTACGAACCCATATCCGTCACCGGAGTAGGTGAGTAGTTACAGTGTACCAACTTCCCAGCATATTGAGGCTTCGTTTATCTTAATGTATTTCATTAAGAGTAACACAACACTCAAAAACACGATAAATTCATTTTTAAAGGATTTGTATAACATCGGTTTCGTTATATAAGCTTATAAGTCAATTTATGCCTTTGTTAAAAATGCACCTAAATCAATATATTATCACAAGTAATTTGTTGACAATTCAGGTTGTTTGCAGTATTATATTTAATATAAAATACACTGACAGCGAGGGATAATTATGAAAAAGCTTATTTCAATGTTGCTTTCTGCGGCAATAGCTTTGTCGGCTTCGATTTCTGCTTTTGCTGTTGAAACACCGACGAACGAAGTTTCAATAAAAATCGTTCACACAAACGATATTCACGCCAGAGTGGAAGAAAACGCCAAGAGCGGTATCATCGGTATGCCTAAGCTCAAAAGTATAATTGATAATTACACAAGCGATGCCGATATGGATTTGGTTCTTGATTCGGGAGATTTGTTCCACGGTCAGTCGATTGCAACTCTTGTAAAAGGCGAGTCAATAGCGGAGCTTGTAAGGGCTTGCGGGTATGATGCCATGACCGCAGGAAATCACGATTGGAGCTATGGTAAAGACAGACTCAAGGAGCTTTCCAAGATGTCCGACCTTGAAATGCTCACGGGAAATGTGGTTGACGAAAACGGCAATGAATTTTTTGATAATTCATATTATACTGAAAGCGTTGAAGTTGATGGTCAATCTCTCAAGGTTGGCATTTTCGGTGTGATTGACCCATCAATTTACAGCTCAACCGCTCCGACAAATGTTGAGGGACTTTCATTTACCGATTCTGTTGAATATGCGAATAAAGCTGCTGCTGAGTTAAAGGCAATGGATTGTGACGTTGTGATTGCGTTGACTCACACATACAGCCCTGCCGAGCTTGCGTCAAACGTAAACGGCGTTGATTTGTGGCTTGCAGGACATGAGCATATCAGCATCAGCTCCTCCGTAACTACTCCCGACGGCTCAACGGCATATGTGTTTGAGGACGGATATTATCTTTACAGCGTCGGTTTAATTGAGCTTGATTGCAAGCTGAACTCCGACGGCGAGGTTATCGGCATTGATTGTAAAAGAGATTCTTATGATTACGAAAAAGCTTCAATATACGAAAACAATGCACAGGTAAGCGATGTTCTCACTCAAATCAACAGCGAACAGGCTGTTATACTTGAACAGGTTGTTGGAACATCTCCTGTTGACCTTGACGGCGATTGGTACGACCTGAGAATTGACGAAACAAATTTGGGCAGAGCTGTAACAGATGCGTACTTGCTTGAAACCGGTGCAGATGTTGCCTTTGAAAATGCCGGCGGAATTCGTGCCTCCATTGCCGCAGGTGATGTTACCTACGGCGATGTTATCGGTGTGAGTCCTTACGGCAACTATATTGTTACAAAGCAAATCACAGGCAAGGAGTTGTTGGAGGTTCTTGAAGCTTCAATACAAATTCAATCCGAGTGTATTGCTGCATACGAAAGAGGCGACGACGGTGCATGGCCGTCAAGCAGCGGAAGCTATCTGCAAACAGGCGGCATAACCGTCGAGTATAACCTTTCGCTTGATTACGGAAGCAGAGTTATTTCGGTAAAGGTCGGCGGTGAAGCCCTTGACGAAAACAGGCTTTACACTGTTGCTACAAATAATTATGTTGCTGTTTCTCAGTATTATCCTCAAATAGCAGATGCCGAGGAGGCAGGCGAATACTCTGCCTGCGATGAAGCACTTATTGAATACTTTAAGCAGGACGAGAGCGTTATTTTGCAAAGCGTTACTGCTGAAAGAATGATAAAAACCGATAAAACAAAAGCAGACGACATAGACGAAAAGGATGACCAACCCACTGAGCCGACCGAAAGCACAACTGTGCCTGTTCAAGATAAGACCGAACAGCCGAAGGCAACAGCGGACGAAGCTAATGCGGATACCAAAACTGATAAATCCGATAACGGAGCAGTCAATACAAATTCACAGGTGCCTGCAATATTAATTATTTTTACACTATCATTTGCTCTGATATTTGCATATAAATTCAAAAAACGTTCATAAAACAAAGGGATTGTTTCATTTAAAGAAGCAATCCCTTGATTTGTTCTCAAAAAACTTTAAATTTGGAATAATCGGAAATTATTTATATAAATTTGGCTAAACACCGTTGAAAATTGTTGATTTCTGATTAATAATAAGGTATAATTTAATAAATAATCATTACTTAATACAGGAGTATTTGTGATATGCAAAGTAAAAAAGTACGATTTTGCACAGTGTTTTTTACCGCTACAGCTTATTTTATTTTGACAGTGGTATTTAAATACATATTAACTCTTTTAAATTTGAGCGTTGTACGCCCCATCTCCGTAATGCTGCCGGTTTGCGGGCTGCTTTTTGGCTTTTGGGGAGCGTTCGGCTGTGCAATCGGAAATTTCTTTGCGGACCTTGTAGGCGGAACTGATTTAATCACCTCTGCCATAAGCATTTTTATTCAAACGGCAACAAGCTATATGACCTATGTTTTGTGGTACAGCCGTGTACGCAAAAAGGGTATGATGCAAAAATCATCGTTTCCGTCGCTTGCCAAATCCTACAATGTGCTGAGATACGGTGTTACCGTTTTTATTACCTCGGTATTTTGTGCGTTTATGATTGGATTTTTAACTTGCATTTTTGAATCCGAGCAGTTGTTTGCAAACAGAACCATTATTGTGTTTTTTAACCAATTTATTTTCGGGATTTTGCTGGGCTTTCCGCTGTTGGCTGTGCTGACAAAGCTTGATTTGCCGTTCGTTACTCCGAGAAGATTCAGGCTTCGCAAAAGCCGTAAAAACCGCAAGGCTTGTTCTATGCTCAGCAATGTGCTTTTGGTTTTGTCATTTGCAATGATTATAGCGGCGGCTGTTATGTACAGATACTTTGACCTGAGCATAAAGGGCTTGCTTTGCATATTTATACTTATAACGATTATGACCTGTGCGGCACTTTGGCTCAGACCGCTGTTTCCGTGTCGAATTACCAAAAATTCAAACACCTCGATTATCACACTTAACGAAAAAATGGTAATCAGCTTTACGATGCTCGGCGTTGTAATCAGCGTGCTGATCGGTGTGATGGGATATTGCGAGCATTCGGCAATAACAGACGATTTGCTTCATATCTGGGAGGACGTGTGCCTCAATATCTCCATTGCGATGATATGCTATTTTGCACTTGCCGTTGTTGCACTTAAATCTATGGAAAAAGGCATAACATTACCTGTGAACGAAATTACCGATGCGGTTTCAAAATACGATACAAATAATTATGCTAAAAGCAGTACGCAAATCATCAAAAAATGCAAACGCTACGAAAGCAATAAAACCGAAATTTCAAAAATGGCAGCTTCAATAGTAAAGATGCTTACAGACATCGGTATTTACACAGAGGACATCAAGATTAAGACCGAGGAACGTCAGCGTGTAAAATCAGAGCTTGAAATTTCTTCCAAAATTCAGCTCGGAATACTTCCGCACAATTTTGACGATTACACTTTGCTCGGTGCGGATATTTACGCCGATATGATTCCTGCCAAAACCGTCGGCGGAGATTTTTATGACTTCTTCAAAACCGACGACGGCAAAATTGCAGTTGTTATCGCCGATGTGTCGGGCAAGGGTGTGCCTGCTGCAATGTTTATGTCAATGACGAAGATGGTTGTTGAAATGTACCTTGTCAGCGGAAAAACTCCGTCACAAACGCTGACACTTGCAAATAAATACATTTGTGAGCATAATAGTGCGGATATGTTTGTCACGGCTTTTGTAGGCGTGTATGACTGCGAAACAGGCGAGTTTACATATTCAAACGCAGGTCACAATCCGCCCGTTTTGTGCAAAAACGGAAAGCCTGAATTTATGAAGCTGAAGGCGGGATTTATGCTTGGAAGCCTTGATTTTATCACCTACGAGCAGGACAAAATCGTTTTAACCGATAATGATTCGCTGTTTTTATACACCGACGGCGTAACCGAGGGAAATGATAAAAACGGTGAGTTTTTCGGTGAGCAAAGACTTCTTGATATTTTTGAAAATTCGCAAAATATGACTTCATACCAAATGGTAAATTCGGTTGAGAAATCTGCATATGATTTTTCGGAGGGAATAGAACAGTTTGACGATATGACGATGCTTGCACTCAAGCCGAGCCGATGCGACGGAACTTCTTTGAATGTTGAAGCCGTTACCGAAAATCTTCCTGAGGTTTTGTCGTTTGTAACCAAGTATATTCCCAAGGTTAAAGAATACGACAAGCTGAAAAATGCTATTGAGCTTGTGTGTGAAGAAATTTTTGTCAATATCTGCAACTATGCTTACGAAGACAAAAAAGGAGATGCAAAAATCAGCCTTAAAATCTCAAATAAAGGCTTAAAGGTTTCGTTTGTTGACAGCGGCAAGCCCTTTGATCCGCTTGCAAAAGACGACGCCGACGTCAAAAGTCCGCTTTCACAGCGGCAAATCGGAGGACTTGGAATTTATCTTGTAAAAGAGCTGACCGACGAGCTGTATTACAGCAATGACAATGAAACAAACAAGCTGACTTTTATTAAATATTTAACATAATTTTTACGGCATTTTAAAGAATCCGTCACATTGATAATGTATATTACGCTTAATTGTTCAGTTAAAGCGGCATTAATTCGGATTCTGTTATATAAATCAAAATTCATCGGAGGATAAATTATTATGGAAATCAACAAAGCAATCAGCAACCAAAACGTAATCATTTCGCTCAAAGGACGTCTGGACACAATGACAGCTCCGCAGCTTCAAGAGGAAATCAATAACACTTCTCTTGATGATGTTGAAACTGTCACGCTTAATATGCGTGAGCTTGAATATATTTCAAGCTCGGGCTTGCGAGTGATTATGTCGCTTTACAAAATGCTCCTAAGTCAAAACGGAAATCTGAAAATTGTCAATGTCAGCAGCACAATAATGGAGCTTTTTAAGATGACGGGAATGGCTGATCATCTTGATATTGAAAAAGCATAATCGGTGGTGAGTTATGGACAACACTTCACTTACAAGAAATTCCGCAACCGTCAACAAAAAGTACAGTGAATATTTTTTGCCCACGGTTTTAACTGCTATGGCAACAAATATTTCAACAATAGTTGATTCGGTCATAGCGGGAAATATTCTCGGACAAAGCTCGCTCGCCGCAATCAGCCTTATATCACCTATAACCCAGCTCTATTTTTCAATAACAATTTTGTTTGGGCTGGGTGCCTCGTCAATTGTGTCATACGCAAAGGGTAAGCGTGATGAATCTCAGGCGAACAGCGTGTTCACATCGGCGTTTATCATACTTGCGTTTTTGAGCGTTGTTTTCATTGCGATTCAGCTTCCGCTTGCAGACAATATTTGCTCTCTTTTGACAAGCGACGAGGAGCTTCATTCGCTTTTATATCAATACTACATTCCGTTCATAATCGGAACTCCGTTTACGCTTTTACTGCTCAGCTCAATTCATTTTGTAAGAACCGACGCAAGACCTAAATTTGCTTCAAATATAATCATCATAGCAAATGTTGTGAATCTTCTCTTGGATTTGCTGTTTCTCGGCGTGCTGAAAACAGGTATAGCAGGTTCTTCTGTTGCAACCGTGCTGGGAAATGTTGTCGGATTCATAATAATGTCAACGCATTTTATTTCGGGCAAAAGCACGCTGCGTTTTGATTTTTCAATTCTCAAAAATCTTAAGCAGTTTTTCCGCCTTTGCACAAATATGCTTGCAGTCGGAATGTCGGGTGCTTTGGGAACAATGCTGATTACGGTAAAAATGCTGTTTTTAAACACCCTTATTCAAAGCACGGGCGGAAGCTCGGCAATGGTTTCATATTCCGTATGCTCTCAAAGTCAGATATTTATGTCAATGTTCATAACGGGAGCAAGTCAGACGATGATACCGATTATCGGTGTTTGCTTGGGAGAAAAGGATTATGACGGTGTTAAATATTCCTTTATCAGAGCAGCAAAGGTGCTTGCAATTTCGAGTGTTGTAATCACGTTGTTTATTTGGGCGGCTCCCGAAATGATAATAAGATTTTTCGGTGTAACAACCGCACAGGAGGTAGCCGACACGATTCCCGCATTAAGAATCAACTCGCTTTCGTTTTTTGGGCTTGCTTTTTCATTTTTGTTTTTGTACTACTATATGGCTATACAAAAAAAGTCGCTTTCAACAGCAATTTCAATAATCAACGGCATAGGAATTTTAATTCCGTCGGCATTGATTTTGTCGGTGTTATTCGGAATCACGGGCGTGTGGGCTTCGCTTGTTGTAACTCAGATGGGAACTCTTATTGCCATTTTCTTTATAACGCTTGTAATAAAAAAGAAGTCAAAAGGGAAATACAAAAGCTTTTATTTGCTTGAGGAAAGTGACAGCAACGAGTTGCTTTCGCTTTCAATCAAAGGCACAAACGAAAACGCCGTGGGGGTGTCGCTGTATCTTTCTTCGTTTTTAACGGCAAACGGAATTGACAAAAATCAGGCAAACAGAGTAGCTGTTGCTGTTGAAGAAACTGCGGCTCAAACCGCACAACGTATGTCTGACAAGAAGAAAGACGCAGATATTGACATCAGAGTTTTTGTCGACAAAGACGATATGATTGTGTCAATAAGAGATAACGGCGATTTCTTCGACCCGACTGTTATAGATGAAAATGATGACGAAATCAGCCCGATGAATGTTATCAGAGCAATTTCAAAGAAGGTTGAATATTCCCAAGCTCTCGGATTTAACAGGACTATAATTACTTTATAAAGCCACAAGGAGGACATTATGCAAAATGTATTAAAAACAATCGCTTCTTATATGCAAAACACTCCCGACAAAATCGCAATAGTTGACCGTGGCGGCAAAAGAACTATTACATACGGACAGCTTGATGAGTTAATCGGAAAAATCACTGCCGAAATACTGAAATCGGGCTGTCAAAAAGGCTCGGCAATTCCGATACTTTTGCCCAGATGTGCCGAATATATCGCTTCTGAGCTTGCTGTTATGCGTGCAGGCTGTGCGTTTGTGCCGTTGATTACGGAGTATCCCGACGAAAGAGTGCAATACATCAAAACACTTTGCAAAAGTGAAATTGTAATTGACACAGATTTTATTAAAAGGGCAGAGAATAACGAACCGGTTACCTCTTGGGCAGAGGTTAAAAGCGAAGACAGCTCTTATTTTGTGTTTACTTCCGGTTCAACGGGAAACCCAAAGGGTATTCACCACACCCACAGGTCATTTAACGCTTTTGTTGATGGAAACTTTCCTGTTTTCGGCTTAAACAGCGATGATGTCTACCTTGATACCGTAACTCACAGCTTTATTGCTTCAAAGCTATATTATATGCCGCTTTCGGTAGGTGCGAGCGTGCATATTTTGACGAATGACGAAAGAAAAAACATACATTTTCTTGAGGATTATATACTCCGGCACGGCATAACAATTGCCGTTATCAGCCCTGCACAGCACAAGGTTTTCAAAAACAAGAGCAAGAGCCTCAAGCAGGTTGTTTCAACAGGAGAAAGATTGTCAAACGAATACAGTGACGATTATCGTATAATCAACTGCTACGGTGCCAGCGAAACTCACGGCTCGATGTATTTTTGCGTTGATAAAAAATACGAAAACACCCCAATCGGCAAGCCGTTTATAAACGGTTCTGCCTATATTCTTGATGAAAACGGAAACGAGGTTGCCGACGGTCAAGAGGGTGAGCTTTGTGTATGCGGAGAAAACCTTGCACAAGGATATATCGGTCTTGATGAACAAACCAAAAAAGTGTTTGTGCCTAATCCGTTTTCAAAGGGAGAAAACGATAAAGTGCTGTATCACACAGGCGATATTGTAAAAAAGCTTCCCGACGGCAATGTTTTGTATCTCAACCGCAAGGATTGGATGGTCAAAATCAACGGTCAGCGTGTGGAAACAGGCGAAATAGAAATCCAAACCACCCAAATCGACGGCGTTTCAACTGCGGTGGTAAAAGCGTTTGAAAATGAATACGGACAAAATTATCTTGTTGATTATTATAAGGCAGACCGAAAAATTTCCGCCGAACAAATTAAAGAGCATCTTAAAAATAACTTGCCCGATTATATGATACCGTCGTTTTTTGTTCAGGTTGAGAGCTTCCCGCTTAACTCAAACGGCAAGCTTGACAGAAAATCACTTGCCGCACCTACCTTGTCCGACTTTAAGTCTGAATATGTTGCCCCCGAAACCGAAACTCAGCAAAAGCTTTGCAACGGCTTTGAAAAAATTCTCAATTGCGGCAAAATCGGAATCAACGACAACTTTTTTGAGCTTGGCGGCGATTCAATCAAGGTTATGAAGCTGCAAAACGAATGTGGCATTTCGTGTCTTACGACAGCGATTATTTTTGAGGGCAAAACCCCTTGCGGCATAGCAAGCTTGCTTGAACAAGGCGGAGAGGATATTTTTGCTCAATGCTTATCGGAAAAGCGTGATTCATATCCCCTGACACCGAGCCAAATGGGTGTTTACCTTGCCTGCGTTCAAAATCCAAACGGAACTATGTACAACACACCGGGCGGTTACGCTTTTAAAAAGCATGAGGTCGATACGCAACGGCTAATTGACGCAATCAAAAAAGCCGTTTCAAACCATGCCGCTTTAAAAATATATATTGATAATTCATCGGGTTCTCCGATGATGAAGCCGAGAAACGATTTTGAGGTCGTTGTGCCGTTTATAAAAACCGATAATATCGAACAGGCAAAAATTGATTTTGTAAAGCCGTTTGACATTCAAAAGGACCTTTTGTTCAGATTTGCAATTTTTGAGAACGGTGACGATTGCTTTTTGGCAATGGATTTTCACCATATTGTATTTGACGGCACTTCCGTATCTGTAATTTGCAAGGAAATTTCACTTGCTTACGACGGAAAGGATATTCCTCCCGAACAGCTTACTCAGCTTGACTTGGCTTTATACGAAGAAAAGGTGGAAAACACGGAAAAATACACCGATGCAAAGGCGTATTATGACAGCATTTTTTCGGGCGTTGACGCAAAAAGTGAGCTGACGGCGGATTTTGCCGAGGACAAAAATGTTGAAAACAAGCCTTGCGGCGAATTCAGCGTGTTTGTAAGCGACAAGCTTTCTGCCGCAAACGCAGAAAGCTTTGCACACGGAATCGGCGTAACGGTCAACACCCTTTTCCTCGGTGCATATGAATATGCAGTGTCTAAATTCACAGGTCAATCCGAAACCGTGATTTGCACCGTTAATCACGGCAGACACGACAGCCGTATGCAAAACACGGTGGGTATGATGGTAAGAACCTTGCCGCTTTATTCAAATATTAACGAAGAAATTGAGATTTCCGACTTTTTGTTGAACGTGCAGGATAATCTTCAAAATTCAATAAAGCATGATTCATACCCATTTGTAAAGCTTGCGTCAGAATATGATATTTCGGCAGACATTATGCTTGCATATCAATCCGATGCTTTCAACAGCTTTAAGCTCGGAGATGTTGAGCTGAAGCTGAATTCAATTCCCGTTGAAAGCTCACTTGCAAAGCTGAACATTATGATATTCAAGACCGAGGGCGGCTTTGAGCTTAGGTTTGAGTATCGAAGTGATTTGTACAGCGAAGAAACCGTGCGTTCCTTTGCCGACACATATGTTAAAATTCTTGAGGAGCTTATGTGCAAAAAGCACCTGCGTGAAATTGAGCTTATTGACAGCTCACAAAAAGCCCTTCTTGATGAATTTAACGACAACGAAGTGCCTTATGATTTAAGCAAAACGATAATAGATTTGTTTGATGAGCAGGCAAAGAAAACCCCCGACAGCACTGCGGTGGTTTATAAAGAAACAAAGCTTACTTATGCTGAGCTTGACCGAATAACCGACCGAGTTGCAGACTTCCTCCACACCCGAAAAATCGGCAGGGAGGACGTTGTATCCGTTCTGATTCCGAGATGTGAATTTATGGCGATTGCGTCAATAGGCGTGCTGAAGTCGGGTGCCGCATATCAACCGCTTGACCCGTCATATCCTCCCGAAAGACTTCAGTTTATGATAAAGGATTCGTCTGCCAAGCTGCTTATTGCAGATGAAAGCCTTTTAAATCTTCTTCCCGAATACAACGGAGAGGTTTTGCTCACCAAGGACATCCCTGCTTTGCCAAAGCTGTCCGAGCAAATCCAAAGACCCGCACCGAGTGATTTGTTTATTATGCTCTACACCTCCGGCTCAACGGGTACCCCAAAGGGGGCAATGCTTGAACACGGCAATATTGCTGCTTTTTGCGAGTGGTACAGAACGACATTTGAGTTAAACGAAAGCAGCGTGGTTTCGGCGTATGCAAGCTATGGCTTTGACGCTTGCCTTTGTGAGATGTACCCTGCACTCACAAGCGGTGCAACGCTTCATATCATAGACGAGGATATTCGCCTTGACCTTGTAAAGGTGAATAAGTATTATGAAGACAACGGTGTAACCCATGCGTTTATGACAACTCAGGTGGCAAGACAGTTTGCAACCGAGATTGATAACAAATCGCTCAAATACTTTTTGACAGGCGGCGAAAGGCTTGTTCCGTTTGAGCCGAAAATGAGCTACAAGATGTATAACCTTTACGGCCCTACCGAATGTACGGTTTGTATAACAGGTCAGCTTGTTGATAAATTCTACCACAGAATTCCTATCGGAAAGGGCAACACAAACCTAAAGCTCTATGTTATCGATAAGTACAACAGGCGTTTGCCGGTCGGTGCTTTAGGCGAGCTTTGTGCATCAGGTCGTCAGGTTTCAAGAGGTTATCTTAACCGTCCCGAGCAAACCGCAAAGGCATATTGCCAAAATCCGTTTTCCGATGAAGCACAGTACAAAAAGCTGTATCGCACAGGCGACATCGTTCGATTTATGCCCGACGGCAGAGTTGATTTTGTCGGCAGAAATGACGGTCAGGTAAAGATAAGAGGCTTCCGCATAGAGCTTTCCGAGGTTGAAAAGGTTATTCGTGAGTATGACGGAATAACCGACGCCACGGTGGTTGCTCAAAAGCTTCCTGCGGGCGGTATGTGCATAAACGCATATATAGTGGCAAAGCAAAAAATCGACATCGAAAAACTAAATGAGTTTATTGCTCAAACCAAGCCACCGTATATGGTGCCTGCCGCAACAATGCAAATTGATAAAATTCCGCTCAATGTAAACGGCAAGATTGACAAGAGAAAGCTGCCGCAAATCACTTCGGCTTCATCACAAAAGAAATCAACCGCTCCCACGGAAAGAAAGCTGACCTTGCTTGAAAAGAAAATCTCTGAAATTGTCGAAAAGATAATCGGTCACAATGAGTTTGATGTTGCCGAAAATCTTATAAGTGCCGGAATGACCTCGCTGTCCGTAATCAAGCTTGCGGTAGAGCTTAACAAAGCGTTTGGCTTTGAAGCAAACGTTAAGCAAATGATGAAGGGCTGTACAATACTGTCAATTGAAGATGAGCTGCAAGAGTATATGTTCACCAAGGCAACCGCTGCTGCTCAGCCTGAGCAGGAGAAGGTAAAAAAGATACACAAGGAGCTGTATCCGCTTTCCAAAACTCAGCTCGGTGTGTACTTGGATTGTATGAAAAACCCGTACAGCACGGTTTACAACATTCCCTCATACCTTGTATTCCCGAAATCGTTTGATGCAGACAGGCTTGCCGACTGCGTAAAGCAGGTTATAAAGGCTCATCCTTACATCGCAACCCACCTTTCGTTTGATAATGACGACATTATGCAGGCTTATGTTGATAAAGCCGAGCTTGAAATTCCCGTGCAAAGGCTTTCACAGCAACAGTTTGAAGAGCTTAAAAAGGGATATGTAAAGCCTCATAATTTGATGAAAGCTCCGTTGTTCGGCATAACGCTTGTTGAAACCGAAAATAACATTTATCTGCTCACGGATTTCCACCACATAATTTTTGACGGTGCGTCTGTTGCGTTGTTTACAGAGCAGATAAAAACCCTTTACGAGGGCGGAAGCATCAAACCCGAAGAATACACTTATTTTGATTATATCGAGAACGAAACAGCCGCCGAAAACGGTGAAGAGTACCGAAAAGCCGAGGAATACTTTGACAATATGCTCAAAGACTTTGAAGCCTCAACCGAAATCACAGCCGATTTGCACGGGCATTTTGAGGACGGGGCTTTGTCGATGGTTTCCGTTCCGATTGATATGAAACGGATTGAGAGCTTTTGCTCGCAAAACGAGCTTACTCCGGCTCATCTTTTCCTTGCAGCCGCATTTTACACGGTGTCACGCTTTGCAAACAGCCGCAACGTTTATCTCAGCACCATAAGCAACGGCAGAAGTGATATGAGACTGACAAATTGCTTTGGTATGTTTGTAAAAACCCTTGCAATAGCTGTTGATGTTGATGACATATCTTCAATTGAGTTTGCAAAAAAGAGCAAATCCGTGCTTACCGATTCAATCGCAAACGAAATTTATCCGTATTCACAGCTTTGCTCCAAGTACGGATACGCACCGAATATTGTTTATGAATATCAGCTCGGTGTTGTTGATGACCTTGTAATTGACGGAAGCAAAATTCAGCGTGATTACCTTGAAATGAACACCTCAAAATTCAAGGTTGCAATTCACATCGAGGAATATAACGGCACGCCAAGCGTTGTTGTTCAGTACAACGATGCTCTGTATAGTCAAGGACTGATGCAAACCTTGGCACAGTCTGTTGCTTGTGCGGCAAATAATATCATAGCTAATCCAAACGGAAGAATCCGAAATGTGTCTTTGCTTTCTGACGAACAGCTAAAGCAGGTCAAGGAATTTTCAACAACTCAGCTCGGCTCTGTTGAAACAACACTTTTGCATAAAATGTTTGAAAACCAAGCCGATAAAACTCCCGACGTTACAGCGTTGGTTGCTTGTGATAAATCGCTTACTTATTCGGAGCTTGAGCGTCTTTCAAATATCACGGCAAACAGCTTGCTTGAAAAGGGCTTGCAAAAGGGTGGCAGAGTTGTGTTGCTGCTTGAACGCACTTCGAGGTTTTTCACATCTCTTATCGGCGTTCTCAAAGCAGGCGGTGCCTTTATCCCGACTTGTCCCGATTATCCCAAAGAAAGAATCGAAAGTATTATAAACGACAGCGACGCCGACTTCATCATTACCGAAGAAAGTTTGCTTTCCGAGTACGAAAACACTGTTGACGTAGAGGAATTGTTGTCAGGCACAAACGATTCAAGACCTGATGTTGATGTTGATAAGGAGGATTTGGCTTATCTTATCTACACCTCAGGCTCAACCGGAAAGCCTAAGGGCGTAATGCTCAGACACATCGGTATTGCAAGCTATCTTACATACAACGACGCCAATATTCAGGTTAAGCGTGTTGTTGACAATTGCAAGGTCTACGGCTCTGTAACTACAATATCCTTTGATATGTCGCTCAAGGAAACACTGCTTTCGCTGTGCAACGGACTCACACTTGTTTTTGCAAGCGAGGATGAAACAGTCAATCCCCTTATGCTTGCAAAGCTGTTCAAGAAGAACAAGGTTGATGCGTTCAATTCAACCCCGTCAAGACTTTTGCAGTATTTAGAGCTTGACTCCTTTGCAGAGGCGATGGCTGATTGCAAAGTTATCCTTTCGGGAGGAGAAAAATACCCCGACAAGCTTTTGAAAATCCTGCGTGAAAAAACAAACGCAATTATAATCAACACCTACGGTCCTACTGAAATAACCGTTTCATCAAACGCAAAGGAGCTGAGAGATGCCGATATAATCTCTGTCGGCAAGCCCTTGTTCAATTATCGTGAGTATATCGTAGACTCAGATAATAACCTGCTGCCGGTCGGTGTTGTGGGCGAGCTGTTGATTTCGGGCTGTGGTGTAGCACTCGGCTACAATAAATTGCCCGAGCAAACAAAAAAAGCATTTATTGAGTTTAACGGCGAGAGAACCTATCGTTCGGGCGACTATGCAAAGTGGACGGATAACGGCGACGTTGTGATTTTGGGCAGAACCGATAATCAGGTAAAGCTCAGAGGCTTGCGTATTGAGTTAGGCGAAATAGAGAAAGCACTCACAAATATCACCGATGTAAAAAATGCCGTTGCCCTCATCAAAAAGGTCGGCAATTCAGATGCGATTTGTGCATATTATACCGCAGACACACCGCTTGATGACGAAGCAATCAAATCCGAGCTTAAAAAACACCTTACGGACTATATGATTCCTTCGGCGTATATTCAGCTTGATGCAATGCCTCTTACCCCCAACGGCAAGGTCAACACAAAAGCTCTTCCCGAACCGCTTGCATCAACGTCGCAAACGGGTGCATTGCCGAAAAACGAGCTTGAAAAGACATTCTGCAACATTTTTGCGGAAATTCTTGAGCTTGACACGGTTTATGCAGACAGCAGCTTTTTTGACATTGGCGGAACGTCGCTCACCGTAACGAGAGTAGTTATCGAAGCGGGCAAAAAGAATTTGGATATTGCGTACAGCGATGTGTTTGCAAACCCGTCGCCTCAGGCACTTGCCAAGCTTGTTGCCAAATCAGATGATGTTGACCAAGATGACCTTGAAATTTCAGAAGCCTTTGATTATTCCGAAATCGACAGCTTGCTGAAATCCAATACAATCGAAAGCTTTATAAACGGCGAAAAACAGCCAATCGGCAACGTCTTGCTGACAGGTCCGACAGGCTTCCTCGGAATACACATTCTCTATGAACTTCTTCACCGTTACAGCGGAAAGGTTTATTGCCTGATTCGTGACAAAAACAATAACCCTGCATCGGAAAGACTTAACTCTATCTATTACTACTATTTTGAAGAAAGCCTTAAAGAAGCATATTCGGAAAGGGTAATTGTTGTAAACGGAGATATTACAAAAGCAGATTCGTTTGATAAGCTTTTTGATTATGACATAGACATCGTAATCAACTGTGCCGCAAACGTAAAGCATTTTTCAAAGGGTACGGATATTGAGGACGTCAATCTGTACGGCACTCTCAATGTGCTGGAGTTTTGCAAAAAATCAAACACTCGCCTTGTTCACGTTTCAACAATGAGCGTGGGTGGAATGTATGTGGGTGAGTCTGGTCCCGTAAAGGAGCTTGAAGAAACTCATCTTTACTTCGGTCAGCGCCAAGGCTCAAAATACACTCGCTCAAAATTCCTTGCTGAGCGTGCAATACTCAGCGAAGCGGCAAAGGGACTTAATGCCAAAATTATGCGTGTGGGAACGCTTGCTGCCCGCAACAGCGACGGTGAATACCAGATCAACTTTACAACCAACACGTTTATGGGCAGACTTAAGTCAACACTTCTTATCGGCAAATATCCGTACGAAGCAATGAATATGCCGTTTGAGCTTTCTCCGATAGATTTTGTTGCAAAGGCAATATTGCTTTTGGCTCAAACTCCCAAGGAATGTACCGTGTTCCACCCGTTTAACAATCACACTCTCATTATGGGTGACCTCTACACCGAAATGAACAGAATCGGACTTCATTCACAAGCCGCCGAATACGACGAATATCTTGCGGCACTTGAAAAGGCAGAGCAAGACCCCGAAAAAGCGGAAATTCTTTCGAGTATGATTGCTTATCAAAATATGGCTCACGGTCAAAAGACCTTCTCGGTGGGCAAGAGCAACAGGTTTACAATGCAGGTGCTTTACAGAATGGGCTTTATCTGGCCTGTAACTTCACTTGATTATATGAAACGCTTTATAAACGCACTTCGTGGATTGGGCTTCTTTGACTGATTTACAAAATAAAACTGCCTCACCAAATCGGTGAGGCAGTTGCTTGTTTAATGTCAATCTTCAATATCTGACACGGTTTCTTCCGTGTATTCAACATCAATCATATCGTTTGAAGCTTTGATTTTCTTAACGTGCTTGTGAACTCGGGTTGCAATCCAAATGTCGGAAACACCGTTATAAATAAGGATTCCGCCTACGATTTGCACCGCAAGGTCACCGAATACAATCGGATAGCAAATCACCAAAATCGCCAAGATAATCGTTGCAACGGCAAATATAAGCGAAAGCCACCACTTGTTGTATTTTACGCTTTTAAGCGAAAACGCCTGTCCCAAAGCCATAACGCCGTTTATTGCAACAAGTATGCCTATGATGCTCATAATGATTTTGTTAAAGAATAACGGATTGACAATCATCCAAATTCCTACGGCAATAAATACCGCACCGCTAAACAGCAAAAACGCATTGCCAAACGTCCACGCAGGAGCTTTGATAAATGTAACAACCCAAACAATGCCCAGCACCAAAAGCACAATGCCCAAAACAACGGCGATGATTCCCTGAACCTGTGTCGGCCATATGATAAAAAACAAGCCCAACAGCACGCTGATTACGGAGCTTAGCCAAAAATTAATTTTCAGTTGTTTGATTAAATTCAACATATAAATACCTCCAATGGTAATATTTGTCTTTATTATATACTATTTCGTTTTGTATATCAATGTTTTTATGAAAGTTGCTCACAATTTTTTATGGAATATTTTGTGCAAATGTGTTATAATTATAAAGTAAAACATTGCAAAGGGAAAATCTATGGAACTTAAAATTAACGAAGAAAAAATACAAAAGGCGTTGCTTGTAAGCGTTGACACAGGGACTTTTGACGCTGAGGCATCAATGGACGAGCTGTTTGAGCTGGTCAAAAGTGCAGGAGCAGAGCCCGAGCTGTCGGTTATTCAAAGGCTTGACAGACCCGAATCTGCCACCTTTGTGGGAACAGGCAAGCTCAAGGAAATTGCCGAGCTTTGCGAGCAACAGGAGATTGATATAATCGTTGTCGATTCCGAGCTTTCGCCAAATCAAATCAAAAACATTGAAAACGAAACCGATAAAAGGGTAATCGACCGCACAACCCTGATTTTGGATATTTTTGCTCAAAGGGCACGCTCAAAGGAGGGCAAGCTTCAGGTTGAGCTTGCTCAGCTCAAATATATGCTTCCTCGTCTTACGGGTAAGGGCATAGAAATGTCACGACTCGGCGGCGGAATCGGTACAAGAGGCCCCGGTGAAACAAAGCTTGAAACCGACAGACGCCACATCAGACGCAGATGCGAAACCCTTAAAAACGAGCTTTGTGAGGTTGAAAAGCATCGCCAAATGCTCAGAAAACGCCGTGAAAAGGACGGTGTAATCACTTGTGCAATCGTCGGATATACAAATGCGGGAAAATCCACTCTGATGAATTATCTCACCGATGCAGGCGTGCTTGCACAGGATAAGCTGTTTGCAACCCTTGACCCAACCTCAAGAGCACTCAAGCTTCCAAGCGGAATTACGATTATGCTTATTGATACGGTAGGTCTTGTACGCAGATTGCCCCACCATTTGGTTGAGGCGTTTCGTTCAACGCTTGAAGAAGCGGCTCAGTCCGACATCATCATCAATCTTTGCGATGCGTCAAGCGAAGAAGCCCGAACTCACCTTGCGGTAACAAAAGAGCTTTTACAAAGCCTTGATTGCGGCGACACGCCTATTATCAATGTTCTTAACAAATGTGACCTTATGGATGAAAAAACTATGCCGCAGGATTTTGACAGCTATGTAAAAATCAGTGCCAAAACGGGTGAGGGTGTTTCAAAGCTTCTTGACATAATCGAAGAAAATCTGCCAGTCAGAATGAAAAAGGTCAAGCTTTTGCTTCCGTTTGCAAGTGCAGGTCTGGCAAATGAAATTCGCCAAAACGGTACGCTCATAAGCGAGGAATATGTAGCCGACGGCATAAAAATCGAAGCTGTAATCGACGAACAGCTATATCACAAGGCTCAGCCGTTTCTTGCCGAATAATGTTGCCGTTTGTTGAAATAGCTTTTTACATTTGATATAATAGTAAAAGAAAAATTACCGAGGTGTTGTTTTGAATTTTATTGAATTTGTCACAAGCATTGATTTTTCAATTCTTGACTTTATTCAAAGCACTATAAGATGCGATTTTCTTGACGCTGTAATGAGCTTTCTGAGCTTTGTGGGAAATCTTGGAGGAATATGGATTATTGCCGCAGTAATAATGCTTTTCTTTCGCAAAACAAGGGCAACGGGTGCTATGGTGCTGTGTGCATTGCTTTTGGGCTTTTTAATCGGTGAGGTTGGGCTGAAAAACCTTTTCTGCCGTATGCGACCGTTTACTGTAAACACAGACGTTGTGCTTTCAATCAATCCGCCGTCAAGCTACAGCTTCCCGTCAGGACATAGCTGTTCATCGCTTGCCGCATCGACCGTTTTGCTTTTGCGTGACAAGCGATTCGGTATTCCGGCACTCATAATATCACTTTTAATTGCGTTTTCAAGGCTGTACAACTATGTTCACTATCCGTCCGATGTTTTTTGCGGAATGTTGCTCGGAATCGCCGTTGCCGTTTCGGTTGTTCTCATTTTTAAAAAAACCGAATTAGACAAAAAGCTTTCAGGTAATCTTAATACAAAACAAAAATCGTAAATGAGAGGGAATAATATGACTAATGAAAAAATGCTTGCAAAAAATCTTTTTGATTTCAGTAAAACAATCGCAAAGCCTTTGCTTGAATCCGTTGAATATCCATGGGAGGCTCTCCCAAAAATCAAGGATTTCATCATCGAACTCGGAAAAACGCTTGACCCCGATGTTTATGAGCAGAGGGGAGAGAATGTTTGGGTTGCCAAAAACGCCACCGTATTTGATTCGGCATACCTCGGCGGCCCGCTCATCGTATGTGAAAATGCAGAGATAAGACAATGTGCGTTCATCAGAGGAAGTGCAATTGTCGGTAGGGGAGCGGTTGTAGGCAACTCCACCGAACTGAAGAACTCTATTTTGTTTGACGGAGTGCAAACGCCGCACTATAATTATATAGGCGACAGCATTTTGGGCTACAAGGCTCACACGGGTGCAGGCACAATCACTTCAAATCTCAAAAGCGACAAAAGCCTTGTAACCGTAATGTATAACGGCAAAAAGATTGAAACCAACGTCAAAAAATTCGGTGCAATGCTGGGCGACTTTGTTGAGGTAGGCTGCAACAGCGTTCTTAATCCGGGCTCGGTTGTCGGAAGAAACACCAACATTTATCCCTTGTCGTTTGTGCGTGGCTATGTTCCCGAAAACTCAATTTACAAGCGTTTGGGTGAGGTTGCTGAAAAATACTGAAAATAAAATTATCGTCTTGTATTGATTTTATTTATTTCTTATGCTATAATAACTAAGAATTGCAAGAAGTCATTGCATACAAATAAGCGGACGGCAGGCCCTGTGCGATTGGGGTCTGTGAATCATGTCAGGTGGGGAACCAAGCAGCATTAAGCAGCTTTTCCGATGCGATACAGCAAGTCTGCCGTTCTCTTATTTGTATGATTGCCGTTGTTTCGGCTGACGGCTTGCATTTTTTATTGAAGCGGAGGTGAGATTTTGTATCAGGTTTTATATCGCAAATGGCGTCCCAAAACCTTTGATGACGTCTGCGGTCAAGAGCATATAACAACTGCCCTCAAAAACGAAATTAAGCTGGGCAGAGTAAGCCACGCTTATCTTTTTACCGGTTCAAGAGGAACGGGTAAAACCACCTGTGCCAAAATCCTTGCCAAAGCGGTTAACTGTCTTAATCCCAAGGACGGAAACCCCTGCGGTGAATGTGAAATTTGCCGTGGAGTTGACAGCGGTAATGTCCTTGATGTTGTCGAAATGGACGCAGCTTCAAACAGAGGTATTGACGACATCCGTGACATCATCTCAAAGGCAAGGCTTTCGCCGGAAAGATGCAAATACAGGGTCTATATCATCGACGAGGTGCATATGCTCTCGCCCGAAGCCTTTAACGCCTTGCTCAAAACTCTTGAAGAACCGCCTAGCCACGTTATTTTTATCCTTGCAACAACCGAAATCCACAAGGTTATGCAGACAATTAAATCTCGCTGTCAGCGATTTGATTTCCACCGCATAGCCTCAAAAACTATTGCAGACAGACTGCATTATGTTGCAAATCAAGAAAACGCAGAGCTTTCTGACAGTGCCGCAATGCTCATCGCAGCGGTTGCAGACGGCGGAATGAGAGACGCACTTTCCTTGCTTGACAGATGTATAGCAATGTGCAGCAAGGTCGATGAAAAAATCGTGGCGTCTGCCGCAGGACTTGCGGATAAATCTTATCTTTACGATTTGTCCGCCTGCATAATCAACAAAAACACCGCAAAGTCGCTTGAAATCATTGCAAATTTATATTCAGGTTCAAAGGATATGTCAAGACTTTGCTCCGAGCTTATCGACCATTTTAGGTCACTTATGCTCATAAAATCGGTAAAGAATCCCAGAGAAATTTTGATTATGTCCGATGACGAGTTTGAAAAAGCACTCACTCAGTCCGATTATCTTTCGCTTGCAGACATAGTGTATTATATGGATGTTCTTTCACGAGCTTTTCAGCGTATGGGCAAGGGAACAGGCGACAGAACAGAGCTTGAAACCGCAATGGTAAAGCTGTCTGCACCTGAGCTTGATGCAACGTCCGAAGCGATTGCGGCAAGGATTACGGCACTTGAGAACGCTGTGAAAAGCGGTATTGCTTTAAGAAGAAATGAGATGCAGTCTGATGCTCAGCAGCCAAATGATGAGGACAAAGAGCCGCAATCCGAATATAGGGAAGATGTTGATATTCCCGACATTCCCCAGCAGGAGGAAATCCAAGAGCCCGTCCGTAAAACAGCTCCCGTAACATCTCCTGCCCCTCAAATTTCGGAGCCGGCACCCAAAAAGAATGTTAATCTCGACGAAATTTACTCAAACGCAAAGCCGTTTCCGAAGTGGATTGAGGTTATAAATAACCTAAAGCCGTTTTCAAGAGCGATTGCCGCAGCGTTTGACGGCTCAACTGCATACGAAAGCGGAGCGTATCTTTTGATTGATACTCAAAGTGAAATTGCGTTTGATTTGCTCAAAGAGCCTAAGCGTAGAGATGAAATCCGCAGAGTTATTCAGGAAACTACAGGCAGGGTTTATAAGCTCGGACCTTACAAGCGTCCCGACAAAACCGTGAAGCATACAGATAATTTGGAAAAATTCAAAGATATAATCAAAGAAAGCGGAATACCGCTGACAGAGGAATAATCAAACACTTGAAAGGAAGATTAATATGAAAGCAAGATTACCCAAGGGCTACGGCGGCGGAGCAAACAATATTCAACAGCTTGCACGTCAGGCTCAAAAGCTTCAGGATGATATGGAGGCTGCATCGGCAGCACTTGAAACCAAGGAATACACTTCAAACGCAGGCGGCGGAGCAGTATCTGTAACTGTAACAGGTAAAATGGAAATCACAAAGGTTGAGATTTCTCCCGATGTTGTTGACCCCGAAGACGTTGAAATGCTCTCCGACCTTGTTATGGCTGCCGCTAACGAAGCATTGAGATCAGCCGCAAAGGAAAAGGAAGAGAAGATGGAGTCAATTTCCGGCGGCTTAAATATACCGGGAATGTTCTGATATGGCTCAGTATAATGTTGCTCCGCTTGAAAAGCTTGTGGAGCAGTTTGAAAAAATGCCCGGAATCGGACACAAAACCGCACAGCGTCTTGCATATTATGTATTGAACCTGTCAAAAACACAGGCAGAGGAGCTTGCAGGCTCGGTTCTTGATGCACACAGCAAAATCCATTACTGCAAAAAATGCTGTAACCTCACGGATAAGGAGCTTTGTCCCGTGTGTTCGAATGCTTTGAGGGACAATTCGCAAATTTGTGTTGTTGAAACACCGAGAGATGCCGTTGCGGTTGAAAACACCCACGAATACAAGGGCGTATACCATGTTTTGCACGGTGCAATTTCTCCGCTTAACGACATAGGACCCGACAACCTCACTATAAAACAGCTTGTTGCAAGGCTTTCCGATGACACGGTCAGCGAGGTTATAATGGCAACCAACCCAACAGTTGAGGGCGATGCAACGGCTTTGTATATATCAAAGCTGTTAAAGCCGATGGGCGTCAAGGTGACACGTCTTGCTTACGGAATTCCCGTAGGCGGCGACCTTGAATATGCCGATGAATATACTCTTGCAAAAGCTCTGGAAGGCAGGAACGAAATCTGATGAGCTCAATGAAAACTATTGCACAAAACAAAAAAGCTCGCCACGACTATTTCATCGAAGAATCGTATGAAGCCGGAATTGAGCTTTGCGGAACCGAGGTTAAGTCAATCAGAAACGGCAGGGTTAATCTCAAGGATAGCTGGTGTTCTGTTGTTGACGGAGAAATTTTTGTCAACGGTATGCACATTTCTCCTTATGAGCAAGGCAACATTTTTAATCCTGATCCGCTCAGAGTGCGAAGGCTGTTGATGCACAAAAAAGAAATCAACAAGCTCTACGGAATTGTCAAGCAAACGGGCTATTCGCTTATTCCGATAAGCTTGTATTTTAAAGACAGCAAGGTTAAGCTTCAGGTAGGCTTGTGCAAAGGCAAAAAGCTCTATGACAAGCGTGAGGATATGGCAAAGCGAAGTGCCAAACGTGTCATAGAGCGTGCAATAAAAAATCAATCAAGAATGTAAGGGCGAATTTTCGCCCTATGATATGGGGATGTAAAGGCTTCGACGGGGATTGCAAACCTTAATAAGCGAGCGGCGGTGCGGAACCGCCATAAAATCCGCAACTTAAAATTAACTGACAAAAATACAGTTGAATTAGCAGCTGCCTAAGGCACTGCTCGTCCTGCTTGTGAGTACCACGGCATAAGCTTGGGCGTCGATTAGTGGTAAATGTGAATAAAGCCTTGCTCCGAGCTTTGTCACACATCAGGAGCTGCCAAGGTGCAAAGCCTGTTGTTGGGCGTTGTATTAAGGGAGATTTAAAACAACAACTACGCTCGTAGAAAGTTTTGGCAAGCAATTTTCGGACACGGGTTCGACTCCCGTCATCTCCACCATATTAGCACGATGGTTTTGATACGAAACCATCGTGCTTTTTCTATATCTGAAAGCCGTTGAAACATAAGGTTTTTGCCGTTTTGGAATAAGCCGTTGTTTTTTGTTACAAATCAACTGCACGAAAGTCCAATTTGGAGGACTTTAACCACGCTATTTTTGCTACTTTACCAAATCACAATGAAACTTTACCCTTGAGTTAGTTTTAAAAAGAATGGGTAAGTTTCATCGTGGTTAGACAAGTTCCTTTGTTATTGCTTGAAAAATTCGAATTATTGTGATATAATGAACAAAACATTTAAGAATAGGAAATTTGTATGGAAAATAGTAGTATTCTTGTTCCGCCAATAAAATGCCAAGGTATAAAGACCAAAATTGTACCTTTTATCAAAGAAAAAGTAATGCGAAACAAAGACGGTATGTGGATAGAACCATTTGTCGGCACTGGTGTTGTTGCGTTTAATATTGCTCCGCAAAATGCCTTACTATGTGATAAGAATAAATACATTATCGCTTTATATCAAGGCATTCAAAACAGAACTATCACAAGTAAAACTGTGCGGGAATTTCTTGAATATCACGGCTCTATATTAGAACAGCATGGTGCTGCATATTATAAAAAAATGCGTGATGATTTTAATCAAAACGGTAATCCTCTCTATTTTTTATTTCTTAATCGTTCAGATTTTAATGGTATGATTCGTTTTAATCGTCGTGGAGAATTTAATGTTCCTTTTTGTCAAAAACCCAATAGATTTTCAAAAGCCTATATAACTAGGATATGCAATCAAGTTGAGCATACAGCGAAGGTTATGCAAGGGAAAAACTGGGTATTCAAGTATTGTCCTTGGCAGGAGACGTTTGAAAACTTAACAGAAAACGACTACATTTATCTTGATCCGCCATATATAGGAAGAGATACATCATATGTAGGTGAATGGCCCGAAAGTGAAGCGATACAATTAGCTGAATTTGCTCATAATACACTTGCAAATGTTTGCTTGTCAATGTGGAAAGAAAATGAATTTCGTAGAAATGAACACCTTTTTAAATATTGGTCAGATTTCACTTGGTACGAGCAAGAGCATTATTACCACATTGGAGCAAAAGAAACAAATAGGCATCCAATGATTGAAATATTAGCAATAAAAAAATAGTAAAGAGGAGAGTGCGATCTCTCCTCTTTACTTATTTGTGAGATTGTTGATATTGTTGAATTTTTTGAAGAACTATGTCTTTATCAAACTTATGTAGCAATTCTATATTCTCAATATTCAAAGGCAACCACTTCAAGAAACCGTCAAGTGATGTATACGCACGTTCTACTGCACGGTATTTGGGATAATATTTCCAATATATATCAAATGCATCCTGACCCAGTTCATTAAAGGGACCATTTCCTGCCTTAAATTCCGTAAAAATCTTCGAAGAAAAAGAACCTATGTTTTCAGTATTTCCTGAACCTGGTTTATCACCAGCAATTTTGTATTTCTCTTGCATAAAGTATTGCACATCATAGTATGGAAATATAATTTCGGAACGTTTGGAATAATCATAGACACGACTTTCTTGTGCACAGTCATTTCTCTTATATACAAAACCAATCACATAATGCTTAATATAGTCTGTATACTTGTATGCAATGTTTTTGGTGTTATTCCTCATATAAGAGCCAAAAGAACCAAGTGTAAATTTTATTGTTGATTGATCAGAGTCAATGTATGTAGTTTTTATATCTATGGCAATTTTTTCTTTAGAATCCTCAGATTTCATCATAACAAAATCGGGGTACACCGTTTGGGAATCAGGAGTTTTTAGGGTATACCCTTTTTCCAATGCTATCTGCTCAAGAATAGGTTGTGCAAACATTTCAAAGATTCTACCAATGATTTTTGAATCCGTACCTAATGTGTGAATATTATTGTTGGAATCTAATATTCCATACGCATCAAAATTAACATCTGCCATTTTACTATAAAAACTGTCAATAATAATATCACCCATTACTTATCCTCCAAAAACAGCCTATGTGTTTCTATATTAAGTGCATCGGCAATTTTTTGGATATTATCCAAAGAAATACTGCGTCGAAAACACTCAATATCACTGATATAAGTTCTATGCAACCCACAAAGTTCTGCAAATTTTTCTTGCGACACACCTTGTGCAGTTCTATATTTTCGCACATTCGTTCCAAACACCTTTATAATATCCATTATTTCACCTCAACATATTTCTACATATATTTTAATTTTCATAACACAATAAGTCTACATACAATAAGTGTATTGTTTTGTCTGCTTAGAGATGGTTTCATTTTTGCCAAAAATGGTTTCATGGAATTTGAAACCCAATGAAAACCATTTTGAAACCCAATGAAAACCATTTTGAAACCGTATCATTATTATCAGCTGTTACCAACATAATATTACACAAAACCCTATTTCTATGTCGGCGGCTTCGCCGTTACAGTATGGTTGTAATATTATACTAAAGAAAAACAGAGAGTTTTCTAACTCTCTGTTTTTGCGTTTTTTAAGATTAGATATATTGTGTGAAATTTTATCTTGATTTTTGTCAATATTTGTAATATAATGTTTTTAAAGTATGTGGCAAGATTTTGTGCTTGTGTATCGCAAGTGTTGACAAAAATGTTAGGAAACATACGCTTCTAATATCCATCTGATAACAATAAAATTAATTATTGTATAATAGTTTGAGAGACTTCTGCATAATGAGTTGCCACATACTTAATTTTATTTTAAGGCTCTATTTTATGACAAGATTTGATGAAATTACAACTAGAAACGAATTAGCTGATTTTATTGGAGTAAAAAGAAAAGTATTAACTCATATTTTATATGTAGAAAAAGATGGAACTAGATACAAATCTTTTACCATTCCAAAACGTAATGGTGGAACGAGAAATATCTATGCACCAAACAATGAGCTAAAGTACGTTCAACGAAAATTAGCACAAGCTTTGATTGAGTATATGGACATAATAAAAGAAGAAGAAAACATTAAATCAAATATATCGCATGCTTTCGAAAAGAATAAAAGTATTATTACTAACGCTGAAATACATCGTAATAAAAAACTTGTGCTAAATCTTGACTTAAAAGATTTTTTTGATAGTTTTCATTTCGGACGTGTTTGTGGTTATTTTCAAAAAAATAAATTTTTTCTTTTTAATAAAGAAGTTGCAACCGTAATTGCACAGTTGGTATGTTATCAAGGTAAACTTCCACAAGGTGCTCCAACATCGCCAATAATAACTAATCTTATGTGCCAAATTTTAGATTACAAAATATTGAAGCTTTCAAAAAAGTATAAAGTTGATTATACAAGATATGCAGACGATTTGACTTTTTCAACAAATAAATGTTCATTTATTAATGAACAACAACAGTTTGTTTGCGATTTAGAATCTATAATTAAGCATGCTGGTTTTCGAATTAATCATTCAAAAACAAGGTTGCAATATAATGATTCTCGACAAGTTGTTACAGGTTTAGTTGTTAATAAAAAAATTAATGTTAACAGAAACTTTTATAAAGAAACTAAATCAATGGCACATCAGTTATATAAAACAGGAACTTTTCAAATAAATGGTTTAGAAGCAACATTGAACCAGTTGGAAGGTCGATTTTCATTTATTAACCAAATCGAGAATTATAATAATAAAATCATTAAGAAACACGATTTTAGAAGCCTTTCTGGAAAAGAAAAGGAATACAGAAAGTTTTTGTTTTATAAGTGGTTTTTGTCAGATGATATACCTTTAATTATTACAGAAGGTAAAACTGATATAACATATTTAAAAGCAGCTTTAAAAAATCTTGCTGAAAAGTATCCAAACTTAATTACGTGCAATTCAAAAGATAAACATGAATTTAAAATTAAGTTTTTAAAACGTTCTAAAAATCTTAACTATTTATTTGGTGTCAGTGTTGATGGTGCAGATGCACTTTGTAATTTATCAAATTACTTCACTGAAGATAAAAGTAATAATTCACCGAATTATCGCAAAGATTTTGAAAATGATTACAACATAAAGCTAAAAAAACCAATCTTATTCTTATTTGATAATGAATTATCTGATAAGGATAAGCCTTTATCCAAGTTTTGTAATCATTTAAGAATAAAAAATCAGATTGAATCTCTAGAAAAGCAATTGTTTTTGGAAATACCGAAAAATGATAATATATATATATTAACTAATCCTTTAGTTAAAGGTTTATCCGAATGTGAAATTGAAGACCTCTTTGATGACAAGATTTTGAATCAAGAAATTAATGGTAAAAAGTTTTGTAGAGATCTAAAAAATTTTGATAAAAGCAAACATTACAGTAAAGACCATTTTTCAAAATTTATAATTCATAAGTACAAAGACATTGATTTCTCAAATTTTTGTCCAATTCTAGATAATATTAATACTATAATTGAATCGGATAACTAAATTACTAAAACCTACATTTTAACACAAAACAAAAATTTAGGACTGCATCGCTTAATTTAGTGAGGCAGTTCTCTGTTATCTTACAGTTGAATTAATACATAATGCTTGAAAGAAAATTAAGGCTTTAATTCTATCCATAACGCGAAGTGATTGGGCGAGTATTACCAACGCAACTGTTTTGAAAAAAAGCCCTGTTTTGCGAGTTGATTCGGAATTTATTTTGTCAAAAACGGCTTAGCAATGCGACGTGACGAATAGTGTCGTGACTTTTTCATATGGTAATGCTATAATGAACTCACAAAAAAGGAGGTTCATTATGACTTTTGGCGAAAAAATAAAAAAACTCAGAAACGATAATCAGCTTACGCAGGATGAGCTTGCTGAAAAAATTTTCGTAACAAGAACAGCTATCTCAAAGTGGGAAACCGACAAGGGCTATCCGAGTATTGATAACTTAAAGCAGCTATCCGAGCTTTTTCATATAAGCATTGATGAGTTAATATCCGACGATGATGTTGAGAATAAGCGGTTGCTTGACGAAGCTCAAAGCCGAAAATATTATTGGCTTGCTGTTGCTTGCTTTGCGGCAACAGCAATTAGTGTGATTGTTTTTTATTTCACAAAGCTGCCTTACCTTCAAATCATTAGCTTTTTGGGAATAATCGGATACGCCGTGTTTGCTTTGCTTTCAAAACCGAAATACAAGAGAACGGATAAAAATAAATCCGCATTATCTCATACACTTTCGTTGGTGGTGATTTTGGTTATCATCATTGCTGTTGTAGCTTACTCATTCATCGGAGCATAAAATCAATCAGGCTGCAAAACCGCATAACTTAATATGCATTATTAGATATTTAATTGAACTTGCTTTATGAATGTGGATGACTACTGAATTAATATTCAGTAAAAGATAACGCTTGAAACTATGCATAGTTTAGTGGAGTTATGATATTTAAACTAACAATAAAACAAAAGCATATATCAAATAGCAATACAAAATAAAACCGACCGCTTTGTGCGGTCGGTTTACTGTTTGTTGATTATATTTATTCGTTTGGCTCGGCTGAGCTATTGTCGGCTTTGTTGTCGGAAGTTTCGGTGTCAGAGCTTGCGTTGTCGCTGTCTGCAAGCTTCCAAACCTCGTCTGAGTTAATGTCGTCACAGGGACGGGTACCCATCTTGTAATTTGTTTTGCCGTCTGCTTCCCAAACGATAAGGTTGTAAATTACAAGGCGTTTTTCGCTGTCGTAATAACCCTTTGAGTTGTCGTTTTCGTCCTTGGGAACAACAGGAGTAAGGCTTTTAAAGTAATCGTCATAAAAGCTTTTAACCTCATCTTGAGTTTTGTCGGTTTTAAAATGAACTGTTTTGTTGCCGTTTTTGTCGGTTGCGGAGGTTAAGTAATATGAGCTGTCAATTGTTTTAAACTTAGCTTCATAACCGTCGGTATATTCATATGGAAGCTGATATCCGTCTGCACCCACGGTAACTGCCGGCACTGTGCTTGATGAGCTGTCGGTTGTGTTGCTTGTGCAGGCAGCAGCAGACAATGACATTGTTACAGCAAATGCAGCACAAAGCAGTTTGATCGGAGTATAGTGCTTTTTCATAAAATCACCTCAGTTAAAATATACTAATATTCTAATACATTTTGTCATAGCCGTCAATATCAAATATTTGTCCGAATAGTTAAATAGCGGTGCAGTAAGTTATAGTAGTAAATATGATATTAACAAATAATTTCGATTTATTCAGAAGTAAATGCGGAAATATACAGAAATCAGAGTTTTGCAAGATGTACATCTGCAATTATATTTAAAGTATTGAAAATAACATTTTGCTGCTGTATAATAAAAGAGAATTGTAAAGAGGTGTAAAATTATGCAGAATACAGAAATTGAGAAAGCAGTCCCTTGGAATCCGTGGCATGGTTGCAAAAAGGCAAGCCCCGGCTGCGAGAATTGCTTTGTTTATAAAATGGACCAACGTTACGGTCGAGATACTACCATAATCACCAAGGGCAAGACAACCTATGAGCTAAAGGACAAAAATTGTCCTCCCGGTTCGCTTGTAAAGCTCTGCTTTTCGTCTGACTTTTTTATTGAGGAGGCTGACAGTTGGCGTGACGGTTGTTGGGATTTTATCCGTCGAAGAAATGACTGCATTTTTGTCACGACGACAAAACGCCCCGAAAGAATTAAAAATTGTCTGCCGCCTGATTGGGGAGACGGTTGGGAGCATTTTCATTTAAGCATTTCTATTGAAAATCAAGAAATGGCGGATAAACGCTTGCCCTATTTTTTAGATGCTCCTTTAAATCATCGTGAAGTGTTTTGTTCTCCGCTTATTGCACCGATAACACTCGGCAAGTATCTTGACACAGGACTTATCAAGTGTGTAAACGTTGGCGGTGAAATGGCTCCGAGGGCTGATGTCCGACCTATCAAATATGAATGGGTTAAAGCGTTGTTTTTAGAAGCTAAAGAAAGAGGTATTGAATTTTACTTCCATCAATGTGGCTCGTTTTTCTTAAAAGATGGTGTAAATATCGGTAAATGGAATCTGAAAGAGCAGATTAAGCGTGCGGAAGAAATTCAGCACGAACTTGAAGAAATTTACGGATAAACGATTAAATCAAATTACTTGCCGATATGATGAGTTGTTTTTGCCTGCGATAGCTTAACAGTTACATAAATCATTTTACAAAAAACTGCCTTGCTTGTGAAAGCGAGGCAGTTTTGTTTATACAGTAATTAAAAGCCAAAAGATAGGGCAGACAATAATTTTGTAAAATTGTGTAAAAATATTAGTAAAAACGTTGAAATTTTATCATAAACGTTGTATAATGATAATAAATCACGAAACAATATGAATTTTAGTCCAATTTGGATAGATTTAAGGGTTTTAATATAAATTCCATAAATTTATATTTCAATTTGAATAGATTTATCAATTAAATAATAACATAAAGCAATCAATAATTCAACTAAGAATATTACAGTGATAGATAAAAATTATATAAAGGGCATAATAAAAATTACATAAAGGGGCTGACAAACAATTTTTAAAGTGATATTATAGATTCAAGATAAATTTTTAGTAGTTAAGGAGGTTGAAAAATGAAACTGCGATTAAAATTTATTCTGAAAAATCCGTCACTGCCGACGGATTACCGAAGAATCTTCATGTCGTTTATCAAGAAATTGATATCCGAGCCTGAAGACGGCAAATTCTTCGGGCAAATTTGCAATGCTGCCAACACTCGTCCGTTTACCTTTGCCGTTAATCTTCCACAGCCAAAGTTTGAAAACGGCAAAATCCTTTTATGCAAGAACGAGCTTATCCTCACGATTTCAACAGGCGACAAATTTACGGGCTACTTGCTTTTTGCTTCTGCACTTGCTCAAAGAGGAAAGCCTTTTGCTATGCCGCTTGACAATCAGATGACCTTGCGTGAGTGTTCACAGCTCAGCGAAAAGCTCAGCAACAGCGATAATGTGCTTGTCAAAATGCACAGTCCGCTTTGCCTGCGTGAGCATTTTAAGGATAAAAACAAAGATGTTTACTATTCGGTTGACAGCGAAAATTTTGCTCAAAAAAGCAGTGAGATTTTGTTCGGTCAGCTAAAGAGTGCAGGTTTTTCGGATGAAGCCGCTAAAAGCGTTGAGGTAATTCCCTTGATGAGTAAAAAAACAGTAGTTACTCATTATGAAAGCAAAATCGAATGTAGCATCGGCAATTTTGTAATCAAAGCATCTGACAAGGCTGTTATCAACTACTTTTTAAGATACGGCATAGGCTCACGCAAATCGGCAGGATTTGGATTTGCTGAGCTTGTGTCCGACGGAAAGGGGGTATGACCTTGAAGCAACAAATTGATTTTTTGTGCAACGGAAAAACCTATGACGTGCTTTTGCAACCAACCGATTGGCGGTATTCCGCCGCTGTTGTAGGTCTTGTTAAATTTTTTGTTGAAGAAGGCATTGATTATTTGGTGCTTGACAATCTTGACGATAAGCCACAGGGCTATATCAAAGGCTTTGACGGCATAATTTACAATCAAAGCGACATAACAGAAGAAGCGTTTTTTAACTTTGCAGAATCATATTTTTTCGACTATATGACGCACATCACGCTTGAAGAGCTGCTTAAAGCCGATGAATTTGACAAGGATTCAATCAAAGAAATAAACGACCTTGCAAAAAGCAAAACCGTTTTGAAAAAAGTGTTCGGAAAAACCAAATTTGACGGTACTAATGCCAATGAGTTTTTGGATTTGATTGAAGAAAACAGACTTGAAATTATCAAAAGCATTTTCAGATACGGCAAAAATATGTATGCCGATTACTGCAATTCCAATCTGTTGTCAACACAAGTCAACAAGCATTGCAGGCTTGTCGGCTACACGGTTGATGAGGGCAGAAAAGGCAAAAGCCTTGGATTTTGCTTTGACAAAAACAGCTTTGTCGGCAATGATATTCCGGAATTTGACTTCATACCCTTTGCTTTTTCAAATCCGAGTATGTACGAAACCTATTTTCTAAACAACAACTATTCGGTCAGAACCCTTGTTGAAACCAACAGAGATATGCAACGCCGCCTTGAAGACATTGACGGCAACGATGCAAAAAACAAGCTGCTTACGGTTTTGAAAAACGCAAAGGATTTTATCGACTACGATGTTGAGATCATCTCCAAAAACCGTGACGAGGAGCAGTACAAAACCCTGTTTGTCAGAGCAGAGCGTTTAAAATATCTGCAAAAGCTGCAAAACACAAAATTAAAATTCACCTACAAAATTAACGATGGCTACTACTTCAACTTGGACAACGAGGTATACGAAAAATGCCTAAACAACGAGCTGCTTGATGATACGATTCTTTTCATAATGAAAGCTACATTTAAAGATGAAAACGTCGAGGGCTATGTAAGCTATGTTGTCGATAAGCTGACAAATATCAATCTAAACTGGAAAGGACTTGATAAAGTGTTAGAACAGGATATAAAAATGGCAAGGGCGGCAGGGCATAATACTGCAAAAAAATTAAGAGATATGAAAGCTGAAAATAAAATCGTTTCTTTTCAGCAAAAAATAATCAGTTCTCTTAACGCTCATGATTATGACAGAGTAAAAGAAATTATACTCAAGCTTTCCGCATATTCACAGGTGGAATACGGATTCTTTTATAAATTTCTTGAAAATGCCGAAGAATACAAAGACCTTGCATTTGCTTTTGCAAGTGCATTAAAACTCATTGAAAACAAAGATGACACGGAGGAATAAAAAATGAAACAAAATGCGTTAACATTAACAGTCATAGCAAATATGACAAGCAACTACGGTGAGAGCTTGGGCAATATTTCAAGCGTGCAAAAGGTTTACAAAAATCAAAAGGAATACGCTACTCGCAGCAGAGAGAGCCTCAAAAACGCAATCTGCGTTCAGTCGGGCTTGTATGATGATTTGCATACCGAAATCGACGGTGCGGTGCAAAAGCTGGTAAACAATGAAAACAATGCCGCAACCCACAAGGCACTTGAGGGCGGATATATGTCAACAAAGGAGCTTACATACATTCGCAACAGCTCTTTCTATCTCACAGATGCAATATCGGCAAACCCGTTTATTGCAGACACACGCTTTCACAACAACCTTTATCTTGCAACAAACTATGCTAAAGAACATGGCTTAAATGTGCAAAACGACGCTTCAAAGGTTGGGCTTATGCCGTATAATTACGAATACGACAAATCGCTCAAAATTTACAGTATGACAATAGCACTTGACGAAATAGGTGTTGATAAAAACTTTAACGCAGAAGCAGATAATGCAGAAAAGCTCAGCCGAGTTTTGGGGCTTCTTGATGCAGTAGAAAACCTTTCGCTAGTGGTAAAGGGCAATCTTGACAATGCCGAGCCTGTTTTTGTTGTCGGAGGACTATCTCCTCGCAAAACCCACTATTTTGAAAATGCGGTGACTATGAGCGGCAACAAGCTGAATATTGAACCCATCAAGCAAAAGCTCGGCGACAGCTTTATGTGTGCGATTTTGAAAAACGGAGAAATCTCAAACGAGGACGACATTGTTCGTGAGCTTTCGCCGTTGTCTGTTCCGGAGTTTTTCAACAAGCTCAAGGCTCAGGTCAAGGAATACTATTCAGCCTGAGGTGATGAATTTTTATGAAAGCGATAAGACTTCATATAAAACAAAGCTCTGCAAATTACAGGCGTGAAGAAACCGTAAATTGCCGTATGACCTATCCTTTGCCGCCTTATTCCACGGTTATCGGAGCGTTGCACAAGGCGTGCGGCTACACCGAGTATCACCCGATGAAGCTGAGTATTCAGGGCAACTATTGCTCCTTAAAAAGAAGGTTGTTCAAAGAGGATGTTTTTCTTGACAGCCTGCAAAACGACAGAGGCTGGCTTGTAAAAATGAGCAATCCTGAAATGCTTTCTTCTGCATATGAGGTGGCGGCGGTTGCGTTGAAGTCTCAGGGCAATGACTTTGAAAAGGACATTACCGTAAGAACGGTTAACCAAAAGCTTATTGATGAATACAGATTTTTAAAGAAACGAAGAAAACGCTTTGACAGACATAGAGATAATGTTGTAAAGAAATATTCCGAAAAGCTGAAAGCGATGAAAGCCGACGCAAGCATTACAAAAGAAGAGCTGGACAGCTTTGCCAAAAAAGTAAAGGCAGTTAAAAACGCCTTTAATAAGCTTGTAAAGCAAAAATTCGAGCTTCCGTATTCGTATTTCAAAACGCTCTCAAAGGTGCCGAAATACTATGAGCTGCTTTGTGATGTTGAGCTGATTATTCATATTGTAAGCGACGAAAGCACGATGAACGACATTGTCGATAATATCTTAAACCTTACGGCAATCGGCAGGGGAGAGGACTTTGTTGAGGTGCTTGATTGTCAGGAAACAGAGCTTGCCCGAGTTCCCTCAAGCGGTGCAAGCAGCGACGATATTCACATTTATGTGCCTGCCGAATGTATAGATGAAGCAGTTGTAAATACTGGCAAAACCGAGGGCTTGCCGATGCACGGTACAAAATATCTTCTCAACAAGGATTATTCTGTGACTGACGGCAAAAGAATTTTCAATCGGATTCCGGTTATTTACACTAACAAGATAAGAGTTTACGATAATTGCGAGAACGTTTGCGTTGATGTTATCGACGACAAGGAGCGTCTTGTGTTTTTGGTATAAGCTATGGATAAAGAACTTTTGTTTAAAAAGTATGATTTGGACAAATTTTATGCAAAGTCCGACGAAACTCTTTTGACTCATACCCAAAAAGTTGTTGCGGCGGCAGAAAAGCTTATTGAGTTGGGGTATGTCAATCAAGACTTGATCAGCGATCTGCTCTATACCTGTTTTTGCCATGATCTCGGCAAGATGAATCCGAGGTTTCAGTACAGGATAGGCGAATACATCACAAAGAATAAAAGAATCAAATTTGATTCCGAAACAGAATATCCGCACGGCGTTTTGTCGGTTTTGTTCATAGACGAAGCTGAATGTAGTGATTATCAGTCGGTTTGCTTTAGCGTACTGTATCATCATTATCGCAAAGGCAGTGAATATTCAGAGCATATCATTGATAGCTTTGACCGACTGCAAGACGATTTAAAAGGCTTTGATTATCCGCTGACGAACATAAGCTCGGCTCGTGTTCTTGCAATGAATTTGTCAAAAACCCTGTCAAGAAATTTTGATAAAGAAAAACAGCGTACCGTTTTGCTCAAGGGGCTTTTGCACAAATGTGATTACAGTGCCAGCGGTAACGTTGTATGTGAATTTCCAAATGATTTTTTGCTTGATAAAATCGAGAACTGGCAAAGCAAAAGCAACATCGTTTTAAACGATTTGCAGAGCTTTTGCCGGCAAAACTCAAATGATAACATAATCGTCACAGCTCCCACGGGTATGGGCAAAACAGAGGCGGGTCTGTTGTGGTGCGGAAACAATAAGTGCTTTTTTGTTCTTCCGCTCAAAACTGCTATCAACGCCATGTATGACAGAATGGTGAGCCTTGTAAACGACGGCAAAAACGAAAAATACAAAGAGCGTGTTGCACTTATTCATTCTGATATAAAGGAAATTTATCTTCAAGAGGGCAACGACGAAAACACGGACTTCGATTTTGCCTATTTCAATGCTTCCAAACAGCTTTCGCTTCCGCTTACTGTTTGTACGCCCGATCAGATTTTTGATTTTGTCTTAAAATATCCTTGCTACGAGTACAAGCTGGCGGTTGCATCTTATTCAAGATTTATCATTGATGAAATTCAGATGTATTCCCCCGACCTGCTTGCCGCAATAGTTTACGCAATAAAGCTAATCCATCTGTCGGGCGGCAAAATTGCGGTGCTTACCGCAACGCTTCCGCCCTTTGTCAGAGAAGAACTGACAAAAGCTCTCGGAAATGATTTTAAAACTGCGGATTTTTCTTCCAAGGGAAAATCAAGGCATAATGTTACGGTTATTGAAGAAATAATGAAAGCCGAAAGCATTTGGAACAAAATCCAAAGCATCAAAAGCGAGGAAAACCGAAAATTTCTTGTCGTGTGCAATTCAATAGATACAGCAACAAAGATATTTAATGCTCTTGATGAGCTTTGCTGCGATTCCGAAATTGAATTAAATATGTTCCACGCAGGATTCATAAAAAAAGACAGAGCCGAAAAAGAGGCAAAAATTCTGTCCGCTTCAAACTCCGAAAACAGAGGCAGAACCGAAATTTGGGTTTCTACCTCTGTGGTTGAAGCAAGCCTTGACATTGATTTTGACATTCTTTTTACCGAGCTTTCGGATTTGTTTTCCTTGTTTCAGCGTTTCGGCAGAGTGAACAGAAAGGGAATGAAGGGCTACTTTAAAACCAATCCTAACTGCTTTGTTTACACTGAGCTTCAAGGAAACGCCAAAAAGTACAATTTTACCGACCCGATAATTTATGGGCAGTCCAAAGCAGGAATACAAACCGTTTGCGGAATTATCAGCGAGCAAGAAAAATCCGCTCTTATTGATGAATATCTCTCAACAAAAAAATTGAGGCGTTCGCAGTATATTAAAAATTACAGAAACGCCCTAAACTGCTTTGAAAATGCTTATGATTATGTTGGCGTCAAGGACGATTTTCGCACAATTGACCGCAGAGATGTTATTCCGCGACCTGTATATGATAACGCTGAAAATCGTGAGGTTATAGAAAACGCACTCAATATTTTGAATGACGCTTCTGCCTCCAAAGAGGACAAGCTCAAAGCAAAGCTCGCAATTACTCAGCTTACCGTGTCTGTTTCAAAATATCATATTGAGTCAAGCAGCAAAAGATTACCCACAAAATTCGGCAGTGAAATGGGTATTCCGATTCTTGATAACTGTGAGTATGACAGTTGCCTCGGAATCAGAATAACAAAATCAAAAACCGAAAACGAAATCGACAGGTTTATCTGAGGTGAACAATGTCACACGAACGAATCAGCGGCACACAAGTATATTACTATTTTGTCTGCAAACGCAAGCTGTGGTATTTTTCAAATGAGCTTTCTATGGAGCAAGGCAACGAAAACGTAATTCTCGGAAAGCTTCTTGACGAAAATTCCTACAAGCGTGAAAACAAGCATATAATGATTGATAATACCATTAACATCGACTTTATTGCCGAGCATAGGGTTTTGCATGAGGTAAAAAAGAGTCGAAAAATCGAAGAAGCCGGTGTGTGGCAACTCAAGTATTATCTCTATTATCTTAAAAATCGAGGTGTGAGCGGGCTGAAAGGCAGAATTGATTATCCCTTGCTCAAGCAATGCGTTGATGTAGAGCTGAACGATGAGGACGAGCAAAGGCTTGAAACAATACTTGCCGAAATCAATAGCATTGTTTCGCAAAATCTTCCGCCAAAGCAAACCCAAAGCAGGATTTGCAAAGCTTGTGCATATTACGATTTTTGTGTTATATAGAGGTGGCAAAATGAAAGACAGTTATTATATTTTTTCAACAGGCAATCTCACGCAAAAGGACAAAACCATACGCTTTACATCTACCGACGGAATGACAAAGGATTTGCCCATTGAAAACGTAAACGAAATTTACCTTCTCAGCGAAACAAACGTTACGACAAAGCTTTTGAATTTGTTTGCAAGGTACGGAATAACGGTGCATTTTTTCAATTATTACCAGTATTACATCGGAAGCTTTTGCCCCAAGGAAAGCAAGCTTGCAGGCCAGCTTTTGGTAAAGCAGGTGCTTACTTACAGCGATTATTCAAACAGACTCGGAATTGCCACGGAGTTTATAAAAGCTGCGTCGTTTAATATTTACAGAAATCTCAGATATTACAACGGCAGGGGCAAAAACGTTTCGGAGCATATGAAGCAAATTGAAGCTCTGCGTAGTCATCTTGATAATGTTTCGTCAATAGAGGAGCTTATGGGCGTTGAGGGCAACATCAGACAGGAGTATTATAAGGCGTGGAATATCATAATTGACCAAAATGTTGATTTTGCCAAAAGAGTTTATCATCCGGCGGACAATATGATTAACAGCTTGATTTCTTTTGTTAATTCGCTTGTGTACACAAAGACGCTGTCGGAAATCTATAAAACTCAGCTTAACCCGACAATCAGTTTTTTGCATCAGCCGGGAACAAGAAGATTTTCGCTTGCACTTGATGTTTCAGAGGTGTTCAAGCCGTTGATAGCCGACAGACTGATATTTTCTTTGCTTAACCGTAACCAAATTACCGAAAAAAGCTTTGTCAGCGGACTTAACGGCTTGCAGCTTACCGAAAAGGCTTCAAGAACCATTGTTGAAGAATTTGACAAGCGTTTGCAACAGACGATTTCGCACAAGGAACTGAAAAAAGATGTTTCATATCAGTTTTTGATAAGGCTTGAGCTGTATAAACTCATAAAACATATAATCGGTGAAAAAGAATACCGTGGCTTTGAAATTTGGTGGTAAAAATGTATGTAATACTTGTGTATGATATTGTGACAGATAACGAAGGCAAGAAAATATTGCCGAAGGTGTTTAAAACCTGCAAAAAATATCTGACTCATATTCAAAATTCGGTCTTTGAGGGAAATTTGAGCAAACCGAATTCGACACAACTCCAAAACGAGCTTAACAAATATATTCGCAAAGATAAAGATTCGGTTGTTATGTTTCATACCCGTGAGGAAAGGTGGCTTAGCAAGGAGTTTTGGGGCAAGGTTGATGACAAAACCTCAAACTTTTTGTGATTGTCTACCTCTTATAACGCAAAAATTTCCGTGGGTTGACAACTGATGAAAACACCGAATTTAACTGTGCTTTTAGTTTTTTAAAAAGCCAAGCTGATTAATTATATAAATCTTAATTGTACATCGACAAAACGGCACTGCTAAGTTAAGATAAATACTGCTTTGTTGTATGTATGCCTTTAAATCTATCCATACTGGAATGTAAATTATATTGAGGGGTTGATGGTATCAAGTCTATAAAAGCTTTAAATCTATCCATACTGGAATGTAAATTGAAAAGGTGTTATAAACATAACAACGTCATTATTCTTTAAATCTATCCATACTGGAATGTAAATATGATTTATAGAATGCTCTCCGCCCTGCTTTTTAATCTTTAAATCTATCCATACTGGAATGTAAATGGATTTTCTTTTAATCTTTTTGTTTTTCTCTTTGAATACTTTAAATCTATCCATACTGGAATGTAAATACGGATGAGGAAAAAGCAATTCTTGCAAAGAGAGATCTTTAAATCTATCCATACTGGAATGTAAATCCGTGTATGCTTAATTCATCAATATAATATCTATACTTTAAATCTATCCATACTGGAATGTAAATTAACTTGCCAGAATCCGCCGCTATACGTGTTCTCACTTTAAATCTATCCATACTGGAATGTAAATATGACATCTTGCTATATAGAATCTGTCAAAACCACCTCTTTAAATCTATCCATACTGGAATGTAAATTTTTTCGGGTGTTAAAATTGTTGACACGCTGAAAAATCTTTAAATCTATCCATACTGGAATGTAAATTTGAAGAAGTAAGTGCTAATATTATTGTCACTAATACTTTAAATCTATCCATACTGGAATGTAAATCAAGAGTTATCAGCATCATTATTGACGGGGGTAAGCGCTTTAAATCTATCCATACTGGAATGTAAATTAATTTAGCGTGGGATTTACTAATTGATGCGAATATTTCTTTAAATCTATCCATACTGGAATGTAAATACATAATGACTACACAATTTGAACTATGGGTTTCCGGCTTTAAATCTATCCATACTGGAATGTAAATGATTTAAAAACATCTGTATTTATTACGCACCTTAATCTTTAAATCTATCCATACTGGAATGTAAATTAATTACAGATATTATACTGTACATAGTGATATTTTCTTTAAATCTATCCATACTGGAATGTAAATTTTCAACTTCTGCCTTTTTAACTGCTCCGGGAGCGGCTTTAAATCTATCCATACTGGAATGTAAATATTGATGTTGAAGATGCTTGCGTGAACGAGCTTAAAACTTTAAATCTATCCATACTGGAATGTAAATCTTTTAGAAGTTAAGTATTACAAATCATTTCGCAACTTTAAATCTATCCATACTGGAATGTAAATTTTCATTGCTCTTAACTCAGACACAACTGAGGGTAGCCTTTAAATCTATCCATACTGGAATGTAAATTACTGTTCTAACGCAAGGCGAAGCAGTTAATCTTACACTTTAAATCTATCCATACTGGAATGTAAATGGACAAGATTTGTTAGCATAATCTCTGTGAACAGTCACTTTAAATCTATCCAAATTGGAGCGTTGATGTCTTATAATTAAATCCATAGTTTTAACCTCCTGTTAAATAATTTTTAATTGTGCGTTAAACGGCATTTAAAGGTCTGCCAGACCGTGCGATTAAAGCTCCGCCGAGCGTTTGGCGGTGTTTAAAGCTCTCCGTCAAGAGCAATATTAAAAGCCCCCGAAAATCGGGAGCTTATAACCTAAAAATATGAAATTGTGGGCAAAAGTTAAAGGAGTGTTTCAAACACCCCTTTAAAACCCGTTTAAATTCGGGCTCTATAATAAAAGTTGGGGTAAGAACAAATAGAGCCTACAAAAAATAAAA